>NZ_JBHSRI010000018.1:0-531580 GCF_042658845.1 Paenisporosarcina macmurdoensis | reverse complement strand
CACTTGTTTTTTAAACTCGGTTGAAAATGTTCTTCTTTTTTTGGACATAGTAGATTCTCCTCACTGGTTGTGTATTATTCTACTTGCCCTTAATTTCGTTGTCCAACTAATTGTATCCTATCCAATTTGTACAGAGTTCGGCATGAGATTCTCAAGTAAATAGAAAAGGACTTGCTAGTCACCCAAGTCAACCTCTACTGTTAAAGTGCGAACTAAAACAGGTGGAGGTTAAGAAGGAATTAGGACGTGAAGGAGTTTAGTTTACCTCCAGGTGAATGGGACAGGGGTTCATTAAAAATGTCGTATTGCGAAGTTACCTATTATGAGGGTTCTGATTTTGGTATACATAATAATATGTACGAAACAAAATAGTACATTATTGCAGAAATACTAGCTATTTTATGTAAATATATACAATTTATTAGTCCGGATTATAGGGCGTTAGTTGCTTTAGCTTATTATCGATTAACATCAATATTTAATAGCAGAGAATATAAAAAAATTTGTTTTATAAGATTTTTTCATTACTGTTTTGGAGGAAGGAATTATGAAAAAGTTTGTTTTTATATTTGGACCACAAGCAGTTGGAAAAATGACTGTCGGACAAGAATTATCAAAGATAACAGGATTAAAGTTATTTCATAACCATATGACTATTGATTTACTAGAGCCACTATTCGGATTTAGTCCAGAGATGTGGAGATTAACGCACCTATTTCGTCAGGAAATATTTAATTCATTTTCCAAAAGTGATAATTATGGGATGATTTTTACTAAGGTATGGTATTTTAATCAAAAAGAAGATTGGGATGATATAGACAATATGTGCCAAACAGTGTCTTCTCAAGGGGCTGATATTTACTTCGTTGAATTAGAGGCCAACGTAGAAGAAAGGTTAGTTCGGAATACGACACCTCATAGACTTGAATTTAAACCAACTAAAAGAAACATTGCACAATCTGAACAACATTTACTAAGTACCATAGCAAGTGGTAGGTTGAATTCTAAAGAGGGTGAAATTGAAAAGAAAAATTATTTAAGATTAGATAACACTTATTTGAGTGCAGAAGAAGTCGCTCAAATAATTAAAAAAGAGTTTCAATTATAGAATTTTTGTTTAACTAAATGATTTTAAGATCAAAAGCTCCTTAGAAGTTTTTTTTTTAACTAACGCAGCAGAAAAATTTAAGAATTCCGTCCGATAAAATAAAGGTGGTAATATTTTTGACTGATTATAACTCTAATGAAATATGGGGTGTTTTCAAAGAAATTGCTAGTGAAATACGATACTATTTTCTATCTAATGATGCTAAGTTTGAGTTTAATTTAAAGCAGTTAAAGGAGAAATATTGGTTTGAACAAATGTTAAAGGTTTCAACAATTAATCAATTGATTGAAGAAGATAAGGAAATAAGGGTTTATTTAACATCGAGGAAGAATGTAAGATACTTGTTAAGAGACAAAGATGAACGGAAAAAATTTAAAGAATGGGTAGATAACAAATCAAACGGGTAAGATTAAGGCGAATTTTTTCTTGTATGATTACACTATTGGAGTTGCATATATGGAAAAATTTGAAAATCTTCTAACAAGACATAAATCTGATTTTGAAAGAGTAGAAAAAAATATGGATAGAAATAAAATTTTACCTTTATTGCCTGGACTCCTTGAATGGACTAAAGATATAAACTGGCCAATTGCTCCAAGTGTTATGGAACTTCAATCTGATAATGTGAACGTCTAGAAGCTTTACGAACGTCAGAAAGCCAATCTAAGGCAAAGTGAATGAAATGATCTATTCTTTCACATTCACTTTCAATTAATAAATATGTGGATTTAACAGCGGCTGAATGAAACTTCGGTCGTTTTTTTATGGACAAAAATTTCAATTATTACAATTATAGCTAATTATTCTGACAAAAAGCATGTCTATTTCACTTAGCAAATTGTATGATAAAGACTACAAGATTTGACAGTGAGGGGTTAGGAAATGTTTTGTGTTCGTTGTGGTGTTGAGAATGAAAGAAATCAAGATTTTTGCTTAGCTTGTGAAGACCATCTAAAGAAATCCAAGTTGAAAAAAAAGAATAAAAAACGCTTTTTACTGACTGGAATAACAGTGCTTTTACTGACAACAGGGGGAGCAGGATACAGTTATCTCCATTCTTTGAATGGTTCAGAGAAAATGGCGATGTTACCGGCTGCCTTGGTCAATAGTGTTGTGGCACATGTAGATGCTGGTGTGAATGAAAAAACTGAAATTATAAAGAAAGCACAATCAAGTGTCTATACAATTTTTACGGATGATGGTATGGGTTCGGGTTTCTTGTTTGAAAAGAAAGGGACCGTAATTACGAATGCACATGTAGTGGCAGGTTTTACGAAAGTGTCAGTTCGCAATAACAAGGGGGAAGACACCCCTGGTCGTGTAATCGGTATATCCGAATTTTTTGATGTGGCTTTGATACAGGTAGATGCTTATGCAGGTGAAAAACCTTTATCCATAGGTAAGAATTTCATGGAGATTGGCTCTGAAATCATCGCATTAGGCAGTCCACAGGGGCTGGAAAATTCAGCATCGATTGGCTATTTGACGGGTCTCGATCGTACTATAGATTCGGATTATAACTATGGAGATGTGTACCAGATTGATGCGCAAATCTATCCTGGCAGTAGTGGGGGACCTTTACTGGATGCGACAAATGGGGAAGTTATCGGAATCAATTCTGGGCTGATGGTGGAAGATGAAACGATAGGATTTTCCATCCCCATATCGGCAATGGAAGTGTTGCTGAAAAAATGGTCCGATACTCCGATGACTGAGGAAGAAGTGGCCAAAATTGTTCCGCATGACGACACTGAGTATGATTTTGAATCTGGTGAGACCGAGATTGAAAGGATTTTCGAAGTTTCGAGTCTAACTAATTTTGTGCAATATTTCCGCAGTAGTTATGAGATGGCCATTGAGGAAGAAGATTTCTACTATATTGAAGACATGCTTGCTGATGAAGCTTATCAGAAAATGGAGGAGTCAATCAGTCTGCTTGGAGGGAATGGTACTGTATTTGAATTGACTTCGAATGAAGTAACGGATGCCGTGATTGAGGCTGACCATGCCATTGTCAGTACCATTGAAGTCTACGATAGCATCAGTACCAGTGGGGAACGGACGACCTACAAGAAAGAAAAAGACTATACGGTAATTTTTAATGAATATGACTACTATTCAATATCAAAAATTTCGAGTTATGATTAAATAGTAGGTTTAGATAAATACGTATTATGCTAGGGATAGAGACAACGAGATGTAGTGAGGGGTATAAGAATGTTTTGTCGGAGATGTGGATGGAATAATGAACAACATGCATCATATTGTTTGGATTGCGGACTGAAGTTGATTGAGAATCAAGTCAAATCTAATAAGAAAATGAGATACTTCATCATCACCTGTTTAGTGATGTTGTTGTTCATTATGGGTGTGGCGTATAGCATCTTCTCTACTTCTGCAACAATTTCAAAAGAAGCCTTTGTAAGTGCATCCGGCTATCCGGACGTGTCAGCCAATGATAAAACTGAAATGATTAAAGAAATACAATCTCGCGTATATACCATTTCTACCGAGGCGGGTTTCGGATCAGGTTTTTTATTTAATGAAAAAGGGTCGGTTGTAACCAGTGCCCATGTAGTTGCTGGTTTTACGGAGGTGTGGCTAACTGACTTCATGGGCCACATAACGACAGGTCGTGTAATTGGCATTTCCGAGGAGAATGATCTGGCATTACTTGAAGTATTCGAATATATAGATAAACAGCCTTTGGAAATGGATAAAGAGATTTCGGAAATTGGAACTAAAGTTATTGCATTCGGGAGTCCACTTGGTCTTGATAATTCAGCGTCTATAGGGTATCTGACAGGAATGGACCGAAATTTTGATGCAGGGTATCACTATGAAGAAATTTATCAATTCGACGCGCAAACGTCTCCAGGTAACAGTGGTGGTCCACTTCTGGATGCCAATACAGGAAAAGTTATTGGTATCAACACAGCATTTCTGACGGAAGATGAGTCAATCGGATTTTCCATACCTTCTCATTCCGTGTATGCTCAACTTGAACAATGGGTGTCTTCTCCCATGTCCAGAGAAGAAGTGGCTAAAGTCGAACCATATGAAGATGTTTTTGATGAAAGCATCGAGTATGCATACGAGGATGACTACATGTTTGATGAAATCACTCTAAAGGATTTTGCAGAGGATTTTATGGATGACTATGAGATGGCAGTAGAACATGGTAATTTCAACTTTATTCAAGACAGTGTGAAGCCTGAAAGTCATGCGCATGAAAGATTGAAAGCCCATATTAGTGAATTCAAAGGAAAAGATGTGAGGTTTAACTTTATTTCGGGCAAAGCTTTAAATGTGGTGATTGAGAATGAGCAGGCTATCGTAACCGTTGCAGAAGAGTTTAACATTGTAGAGCCTAATGGGGAAACCACTAATTTCAATAGAGAAAGAAGTTATACAATCGTGATGGGTAAATATGGTTATTATTTAATAACAGAGTTATCTTTGTATGATTGATCGGCAGCTAATGAGTGGGAAATAAAGTAGTTTTTGTTGATTTAGATAAAAAACTATCGTCGGAAAAGCGTTTAGCATTGTATAATTGTGTTAAAGCTTAAGTGAAAAATAGACATAAAAAAATGAACTTGGTTAGTTATCTCCAAGTTCATTTTTTTGTGTTTCGTTCTTTAGTTTATAAGGCTTAAATTTCTAACGACATAAACCTGGGAACAATAAACCTTTTCTTCGCTTCACGTCCCAGCAAATCGATTCTTGGCATAGACGTAAGTAACTGCTAAAGCCAAGACTAGTACAGAACCTTTTACAATATCATATGCATAATATGGCATATTTAAAATCGTTAAACCATTCAGCAAGATACCAATGATGACAGCTCCGAAAAATGAACCAATCGCATTTGGCTTACCTGCACCTAGTACAGAGTAACCCACAAAGACAGCGGCAACAGCTTCCATTAAGAGTGGGGCACCTGCATCAATTTGACCTGAACCAACCCGTGAAGTGAATAAAATCCCTGCCATTGAAGCAAAGATACCGGAAATTACATAGGCCGTGAATTTCACTTTACGAACATTCACTCCAGATAGGGTAGAGGCTTCTGCATTCCCTCCAGTCATATATAAAATCCGTCCCCATTTTGTGTGGTCCAATATTAAATAAGCGACTAACACCATAAAAATCATAATCCATACAGGAACAGGGAGACCTAGCAGTTTTCCTTGACCAATCCAAAGGAATGCTTGTGATAGTTCACCCGGCGCTGTTCCTCCCGAAGTTAACGGCATATTATTATAGATTGAGAAGCCTTCCGTATAGGTACGATGAAGTCCAGCTACAATATACATCGTACTAAGTGTTGCAAGTAAATCAGGAATGCCGATGACAACTATTAACAATGTATTAAATGCGCCAATTACGACACCCACTAAAATAGGTAGTATGAGCACTAACCATAGTGGTAAATCGTACCAAACCATTAATGATGCTGTGACCACTGTAGAAAGAGACATAGTAGAGCCAACCGATAAATCAAAGCCATTGACGACTAATGTAAAAGTTACACCTAAAGCCAACAATGTAACAATAGAAATTGATCTCAAAATATCAGTCATATTTCCGAAAGTGAAAAAAGCGTCACTAATCAAACTAAAATAAAAAATAATTGAAATTAATAACGCGATAGCGCCATATTTAAATAGAAATTGAATGATTTTTTCTTTCATGAATTTCTTCCTTTCCACCACTTGCATACAACAATATATTTTCCTGTGTTGCTTCTTCGCGCGATAATTCTTTTACGATGTGACCGTCATACATAACCAATATTCGACTAGAAAGCCCGAGAACTTCGTGTATTTCACTTGAAAAATAAAGTATTCCTTTACCTTTATCAGCAAGCTCTCTAATCAGTTTGAAGATATCTACCTTGGCGCCAATGTCGACTCCTTTTGTAGGTTCATCAAATAAGTAAAGTTCAGTATCGAGAGACATCCATTTCCCAATAACTACTTTCTGTTGATTTCCCCCACTTAAATGAACAAGAGGTGATTCTACACTGTTAGTTTTGATGCGTAATCTTTCGACGATTGATTCAGCAAACTCTTTTTCTGCAGTTTTATTCATGAATATATTACGTGTGAATTTCCTCAAATTAGGGAAGGTAGCATTTGTTTTCAATGATTCATAAACAAACAATCCTTGTTTTCTGCGTTCCTCAGGAATAAGTGCCATTCCAGCCTTTATGGCGTCGCTCGGATGTTTTGCGTGAACCTCTTTTCCAGCTAAGTGGATGCTGCCTTTTCTCTTCGGACTAAAACCAAATAAAGTATTAGCAAGTTCTGTTTTTCCTGCACCTACTAAACCTACGATGCCAACAATTTCCCCTTTGGAAACTGACAATGAAATATTTTTCAGTTTTTGACTATCAGATAGATTTTTAACTTCTAGTAATGATGTTCCAATATGTATCTTGTGATTATTAAGTTCTTTATTGAACGAAACACCGAGCATAGATTCAACGATTTCATTCTGTGTCGTTTGCGAAGTATTGAAGGTTTGAACTGTAGTTCCTTCACGCATAACAGTTACTCGATCACAGATTTCAAAAACTTCAGGTAATCGGTGAGTAATGAAGACACAGCCGACACCTTTGTTCTTTAATTTTCGAACAACGGAATATAGTCGTTCAGATTCATGGACCGACAAAGGTGCAGTGGGTTCATCGAAGATAATGATTTTAGCTAAATGGACAAGTGCACGGGCAATCAATATCAATTGTTTTTCTGCTAAAGAAAGATGAAAAGCAGGTTGTTGAACAGATATATATTCCGATTGTATTTGCTTTAAGACTTCCTGTGCTTGTTGATTAAGTTTGCTTTTTGATACAAAAATTTTGCTATCAGTTACAAATGTATCTAGCATTATATTTTCAGCGACAGATAACTCAGGGATAATAGCGGTATCGACTTCTTGATATACACAAAAAATCCCATGTTTTTTTGCGATTTTGGGAGTAGGAATGCGAATGCTTTTACCTTCCAATAAAATTTGGCCACCATCTTGTTCATATACGCCGGATAGTATTTTTATTAATGTGCTTTTCCCAGCACCATTTGCACCAAGGAGAGCGTGAATTTCTCCTTTATTAAGTTGAAAACTCGCTTGGTTTAAGGCAACTATTTTTCCGAACTTCTTTTGTATTTCATTCATTGAAAGTAAAGTATCCGTCATAATAATTCTCCTTTATTAAGAAGAAGCCAGCCCAATTGAACGGGACAAGCTTCAGCTTCAATTCCAACTTATTGATTTTCTAATTCTTTTAACGCGTCAGTATAGCCTTGGTCACTTGCACCCCAGCCTTTGATATATTCATGGAGTTCATTAGTAGTTACATTGGTATTAGGCAGTTTCTCAGTATCTACAAAAACTGGTTCAAGAACGACTTGATCTGAAGGGCTTTCGCCATTGATTTTTTGATATAAATAACGAACTTGGATTCGCCCAATGTCAGTAGGGTCAACAGCTGCAGATGCTACCCAAGGACTCTTTTCCTTTTGCATCATTTGTAAATCTTCATCACTCATATCTATGCTATATACCTTAATATCAGTGCGTCCAGCTTGTTCGATTGCTCGGACGGCACCTTTAGCAAACTCATCCCATGCGGCCCAGACCGCTGTAATATCACCTTCATTAGGATATTGTTTTAAAATAGCTTCCATTTGAGCTTGAGTATCAAGAGCAGTATTTTGAGTTGCAGCGCCAAACGCTGCTACTTCTTTGATATCAGGGTTGTCTGTTAAAAATTCTTTGTAAGCAATTTGTCTTCTTTCCATGGGAGCAAATCCAGCAACCCATATTTTCACGATATTGGCTTTGCCATTTGAATCTTCCTTCAATTTGTTCAATGTCATTTCGGCCATCTTTTGGTCACCTTGCTCTAAAACAGGGACACCTTTAACGTCAACACCTGCATCAAAAGCTACCACAGGAATTTCATTTTCAATAGCTTTTTCAACACCTTGGTTTAAGGCTTCTTTTGTTCCGTGATCGATTAATATTCCATCGAAACCTTGATTGACAGCGGCATCTATATTTGATGCCATTTTGGCTAAATCACCTTCAGAAGTGAAAACAGTAGTAGTGCCTCCAAAACTAGCAACTTGCTCTTTTACACCTTCAATATATTGAGCTGAAAAAGTACCAAGATTTTGCTGCATGATTAATGCGATTTTTTTATTTGCAAGTGGATGAGCAGACTTAGATGATGCATTAACGGGTTTAACTTTATCCTCACCGTTACTTGCATTCGGTTGACAACCAACTAGGATTGTTGCAATTAGTATTAATAAACAGAGTAAAAAGTTCGGTGTTTTTTTCATTATATTTCTCCTTTTTCCGTAAGTGAATGGATAGTAATTTATTAAAACTGTTTGAACACTTTTACTAATTCAGGAAATCATCATCCTTTCTTGCACAATATAAAAAGCCTCTTTCCATACAGAAAGAGGCTAAAGAAAATAGAATTCTTTGCCTCTTATCTTTCAGAAAATTTCTTTTCTGATGGAATTAGCACCGTGCCTTACAGGATTTTCTCCTGGCGCATAATGCGCCCCGTCTCACAACGGTATTACGGTCGGTTGCTGGGCGTCATAGGGCCAAAATCCCTCTGCCAGCTCTTGATAAGAGTGCTTAATTTAATTATTTTTAATCATAAGGGAAATACTAGCATTTATCGGAAAGTATTGTCAACATGTATTTAAACTTAATTTAATTACTATTATTCTGCAGGTTATAGGGAGAGAAGCAATCCCTAATGTAGGAATGTCATTCCATTAATGCTCTATTAATTCTGTTACATCAACACTTTTTTTACTAGTTGGATCGTCAAGCGGATGTATAGTTACATGCCCATTACTTTGATCGACATGCTCTATATAAACAGGGTCACCTTTATAGGAGACACTTATCATGTTTTTTGAATTAGAGATTTCTTGTGCACGTTGTGAATCCATGTTTACACCTCCTATCCATAGAATTACCTTTACAAAAAAGCAGAGCGGAGGCGTTGGCCATTGCTCAGCTTTTTGTTCTTTAAGTTAAGTGCTTGCTGCGTTCAAATGTATAAAATACCCCTTCTGTTTAAGACTGACTTAATCGGTGTTCGACGGCTTCCACTACATTGTCAATGGACATTCCTGACATTGCTACAACCGGAAAAGTGAATTCATCACTATGTCCTTCGTTAATTCCTCTTACGACGCCTAAATCATAACCGGAAACATTTTCATCGCTATTGAACATTGTCACTGTATGTCCTTTTTCTTCTAAAGCATTTTTCACGTCTTCATATGGTTTTTCTACTGTGATTTTAGCCATAATTTTTCATCCTCCATTCAAAAATAGAAACACAAAAGTATTCTTCCCTAAAGTTTCATCACTAACCACGGATGAATTTGATTCCTTTTTCCATTAATGATGTTTCCTATCACGTGTAAAAAGTACAATCTGTATCAATAATTTTCATCTTTTACATCCATACTACGATGAGAGGTGAAGAATATGTATAAACTGTTGACGCATAATGATTTGGATGGTGTCGGATGCGGTATATTAGCGAAACTCGCTTTTGGTAAACAGGTGAAGGTGAGATACAATTCGATTGCTAGTCTAAACCGCGAAGTCGAATGGTTCTTGGAAAATGATGATAAGAATACCTTTTTATTTATTACGGATTTATCCGTTAATGCAGAAAACGAAAAAAAACTTAATCTCTTTTATCGATCAGATGGAAAAGTCCAGATGCTTGATCACCATAAAACTGCGTTACATTTTAATGATTATGAGTGGGGACATGTTGTAGTTGAAGATGAAGAAGGGAAGTTAACTTCAGCTACGTCAATGTTTTATGACTATCTAGTTAAAAAGCAACTATTGGAGCCAACTGATGCCATTGCCGAATTTGTAGAGCTCGTTAGACAATATGATACATGGGAATGGGAAAAAAATGAAAATGCCCATGCTCAGCGCCTCAATGCATTATTTTATTTAATTTCAATTGAAGAATTTGAAGATAAAATGTTGAATCGTCTTAAGACAAATGAACATTTTAGTTTTGATCAATTTGAAGAAAAAATACTCGATATGGAAGAAAATAAAATCGAACGCTATATTCGACGAAAACGAAGAGAACTCGTTCAAACTCCAGTAGGGAAGTATCTAGCAGGTATTGTTTATGCTGAATCCTATCATTCAGAACTTGGCAATGAACTCGGCAAAGAATATCCACATCTAGACTATATTGCTATCTTAAATATTGGAGGCAAACGATTAGGCTTTCGAACGATTCACGATCATGTGGATGTTTCTGAAGTAGCTGGTAAATTTGGTGGGGGTGGGCATGCTAAAGCATCGGGCAGCTCTCTTACAAATGAAGCATATGATCAATTTGTTTTCGAAACGTTTCATTTAGATCCCTTAAGAGAAGACGCAAAGCGAAACCGTTATAACTTAAAACGGTCTTCATCCGGTTCTCTATATAAAAATCAAATGGAAGATATCTTTTTTCTATATTCTTTAAGTGATCATGAATGGGTAATTGAAAAAAATAAAACCATAGTCGATTCGAAATTTGAAAGTTTTGATGAAGGGGAAAATTTCTTGAAAAGAAATTATGCGGCTTGGCTAGTAAGAGACGATACGTTCGTTAAATATTTAATGGATGGATATATGAACAGAGTACCAAATAAACAATAGCTAAGATGCCAAATAAACGAATCGTTTTAAACTTAGTTAACCTAGGGCATGCTGACAAAGTAAAGAACTATTTAGGAGGTAAATGAATTCATGTTATCAAGCAAAGAAATTCAAGCGCTGAAAGACTTTCACAGTGGTGAACGCGGAGTATTAAGTATGTATTTAAATACGAATCCAGGTGACCCTGACAATTTAAATGGGGGGTGGAAAATCCATCTTAAAAATGGATTTAAGGATCTAAGTAAATTCCTTTCAGATAAAGAAAGTGAACTGAAATCATTAAACATATTGAAAGAAAAAGTATTCAATGACCTTGATAAAAACCCGGATGATTTGAGAAAAGGACTAGTCCTTTTTGCTTCCGTTAATCCCGAACTATGGTCGGTTCATTATGTACAAGTCCCAGTAAAATCAAGTTTCCACTGGGAAGACCATCCGGAACTTGAACAATTAGAATATATGTACAAAGCTTATCCAGAAGCAGGGATCGTTTTACCAAGTTTTGGGGAAGTACGTATTTTGGATACAGCAATGGGAGTAGTAAAGGAAGAACTAACCTATGTATTCGATCCGAACCTTGAACAATGGGGACAATCAAAACAAATGGATCCTACTGGTCCCCACGTCATTGGAAGCAGTAAAGTTGATTTCATTGAATCCCGTCTGAAAGAAAATTTAAACAGGTTCTTTAAAAGTATGGGCAATACTGTTGAACGATTACAAAAAGAACGAGGTTGGGTAGAAATCCATGTAGCAGGAGAGACTGAATTGGCAATTGCTTTCTCTGAAACTTTACGGAAAAAACCAACAAGCTGTATATACAAAAATTTAAATAATAGTAAAACAAGTGATGTCATTCATCAAGTGTTTGAAAAATAATATGTGAAGACCATTTACTATTTTTTAAATAGTAAATGGTCTTTTTCTTGTTGCTTGATTGGTCTAATATCTCAAATTCATGTTTGACAAAATGCTTTGCGATCTCTCGCTTGTTACTAATGGACCCTTTAATCTTCTATTGTATGGGTGGAAGTATTCATATATAATAAACATAATTATCTGTAATATTCAGATAATTAGAATAATTGCAATCATATTAAGACGAGATTAATAGGGGGTATTTCATTGAAACGTATTAAACGCTTAGTTTCTTTAGGATTTATTTTATCTAGTGTAAGTTTGGCTCTCGTTGGATGTGGAACTGATTCAACAACAGGAGGCGAGGGTGGTGGCGATAAGAAGTATATCGTTGCAACAGATGCTACCTATGCACCAATGGAATATATGGATGACAAAGGCAACATCGTAGGTACAGATATTGATATTATTAATGCGCTTGCCGAAGAATTAGATATTGAAATAGAATTTAAAAATTATGGATGGGAACCCTTATTCTCGGCAGTTTCTAGTGAAGAAGTAGACTTTGCCGTTTCGTCAATTACGATTACAGACGAACGAAAAGAAACATATGACTTTTCAGACCCTTACTATTTCGCTAATCAATTAATTTTAGTACCAGAAGATTCAGCCGTTACAAAATTTGAAGATTTGAAAGATAAACGAGTATCAGTACAAATTAATACAACTGGCCATAAAGTAGTTCAAGGATTACTTGGTAAAACAAGTTCGAAAATTGTAGCAGTGGAATCTATGCCAATGGCTATTAGTGAAATGTTAAATGGCAATGCGGATGCAGCAATTGGCGACAATGCGGTCATCCTAGAATACAAGAAAAACAATCCGAAAGTAGCTTTGAAAACGGTAGAAGATGAAGAGTTTGAAAAAGAATTCTACGGAATAATGGTTAAAAAAGGAAATACAGAAATTCTTGAACTATTAAATGAAGGTATTGCGAAATTAAAAGAAAATGGGAAATTAAAAGAAATCACTGGTTTTGATGTAGAGTAACTTTACATTTAACAGGTAGTGGAGGTGATGGACATGGATTTTCCGGACATTAGATGGGATATAATTTGGAGCTATAGAGAATTATTTATACGGGGTATTTGGATTACACTCGCTCTTACAATTGTCGGCTATTTAGGCGGAATTGTATTAGGTCTATTCTTAGGTATGGGGAAGCTTTCGAAGAAGAAATGGATATATTATCCTAGTAAATTCTATGTTGATTTCTTTCGAGGAACGCCTTTACTTGTACAAATTCTGTTAATCCATTTAGCGATCATTCCGGCAATTTTTGGTCATTCTTTAGGGTATTTTGTATCAGGTAGTGTGGCACTCATTTTAAACAGTGCTGCTTATAATGCTGAAATTATCCGTGCTGGTATTCAGTCGATTGAAAAAGGTCAAATGGAAGCAGCAAGATCACTCGGAATGCCACCCAATATGGCCATGAGACATATTATATTGCCTCAAGCTTTACGACGAATGATCCCACCACTAGGCAATGAATTAATTGCCTTGTTAAAAGATTCATCCCTAGTTACAGTAATTGCAGCAAACGATTTATTGTATGCAGGTAAGGTAGTCGCAGGAGCGTATTCTCGCTTCTGGGAACCGTATATCACAGTGGCAATCTTATACTTAGTACTTACGTTTATCTTTGGGAAAATTATTACGTATGTTGAGAATCGTTTTAGTAACAGTTTTGTTCCTAAACAGAAAAAAGGGTTGTTTTCAATTCGGCGTTAATGGTTAGGACGGTGGACAGATGATTAAAATCAAAGGATTGCATAAATCGTTTGGAAGATTAGAAGTGCTGAAAGGCATCGATTATGAAGTGAAAGAGAAAGAAATTATTTGTGTGATTGGTCCAAGTGGTTCAGGAAAAAGCACCTTCTTACGATGCATAAATATGTTAGAAGATGTGACTGCTGGAGAAGTATTTATTGATGGTGTAAAAGTCAATGATGCCAACACCGACATCAATGCCATCCGAAAAGAAGTGGGCATGGTGTTCCAACAATTTAATCTGTTTCCGCATATGCGTGTATTGGAAAACATCACAATCGCACCTATCAAAATTAAAAAAATGAAACCAAAAGATGCTCAAACTCTTGCTCATCAGTTACTGAAAAAAGTAGGACTTGGTGACAAAGCAAATTCTTATCCTGAACAGCTTTCAGGAGGACAAATGCAACGTGTAGCGATTGCTCGAGCATTAGCCATGGAACCAAGAATCATGCTATTCGATGAACCAACTTCTGCACTTGACCCGGAAATGGTTAATGAAGTGTTGGATGTAATGAAACAACTTGCTTATGAAGGCATGACCATGGTAGTCGTAACGCATGAGATGGGCTTCGCAAAAGAAATGGGTGACCGGGTTCTATTCATGGATCAAGGCGTTTTAGTTGAAGAAGGAACACCCGATCAAATATTTAATAATCCACAACATGAACGAACAAAATCTTTTTTGAGTAAAGTTCTATAATTTTCAAACTGGTGTGGAAGACATCCTACTTTAGCGTATAACATACTCTAAAGTAGGATGTTTTTTGCGGATTAGTAAGAAAGGGGAGCCATAAATGAATAAATATGTGAAAGAATTTATCACTTTTCCAGATGTTGTGATCATGGGAGTGATTTTTTTAGGAGTCACCATTGTAACGATCCCCCATCTATTGGAGCTCGATATATGGATAGCAATCGGAATTGGTATGTTTCTTTATGCAGTTAGTGAGTATGTCATGCATCGATTCCTCTTCCATATGAAAACGCCAACAAACCCTTTTCTATTGAAAACGATTAAACGATTGCATTTTGACCATCATGAAAAACCAAGTGATTTACATTTACTGTTTCTTCCTATGTGGTTTAGCCTACCAAGTTTTATTATGAGTGCCATTATTTTTTACTTAATTTCTACTGATTTGCGAGCGACTCTTGCTTTTGCTTCTGGATTAATAGGATATTTTTTGTATTATGAGTGGAAGCACTTTGTTGCACATAAACCTTTACAACCTTACACGAAATTTGGAAAAGACATCAAAAGAGCTCATTTATGGCATCACTTTAAAAATGAAAATTACTGGTATGGAGTAACACATACTACTTTTGACAAAACGATGGGAACGTATAAAGAACAAGACCAAGTGGAGAAAAGTGAAACAGCAAGGAACTTGGAGAATAGAACGTAGATATTTTACTAACAAGAAGAAGGGGACATTTAATAAGTCCCTAATATTAAAAAAGTAGAGAAAAATGACTCATTTTTCTGTACCTACATTTGAACATTATAACCATTTATAATTGTCTGTTTTGCCCATGATGATCTTATGGAGATTGGAGTAAAAGGCGAAGAGAAAAATATGTGCTCCTCTGTTTCACTTCTTGCATCGCTACTAAGCATGGAAGTTCGTTGCAATGGTATTCAACCTCTACTGAGTCAATTTCATAAGTGTCTTATAATGAATGATACACGAATATTTGTAGTGTAATCATTTGTTAAGAATTTCGGGTTATTTGATTGGAGTGAAGGGCGGCGACTCCAGCGGGAAAAGTGTGTCCAGGTGTGACCCCACAGAGAGCCTAGCGAACGAGGAGGCACACGGACCACCCGCGGAAAGCGTCCGACCGTAACGGAAATCGTCAGTATCTTCGTGTTTACATCCGGTTTTATTATTATGAAATTGACTCCCTAAATATAAAAAGGGAACTGCCCTTAGTCATATTTAATGACTAGTGGGACAGCCCCTCCGATTTATGATTATGATACTTTAATACCGTACATAACATTATAGATATTTTGCATAGCGTTTTTCCAAGTAATTTTGTAGCACACTCATAGCAGAACAAATGGCCCAGTAAATGAGAGCCACAAGGATTAAGAGTGTTAATAAATCGTATTCGCGAGCACCTACGATCCGTGCTTTTTGAAAAATTTCTGGCACTGTAATCATAGCCGCAAGAGAAGATGCTTTTATTAAATCCATTAAGACGTTAGATAACGGTGGAATGGCAATTCTCACGGATTGTGGAAGGATGATTCGCTTCATCGATTGCCAATAAGAAAGTCCAAGTGCTTTTGCAGATTCCCATTGACCAATATCAACGGAAGACAAGGACGAGCGAAGAATTTCAGCCATGTAAGCAGCACTATTTAAAGTAAATCCAATTAATGCTGCTTGTACCGCAGAAAATTCGATACCGATTACGGGAAAACCGAAATACAAAAGAAATAAAATAACAAGGATTGGTACGCCCCTCATAAATGAAATATACATTCGAGCCGGCCATTGTAAAATTAAGTATGATGATGTCCGTGCAAGTGCAAGGAAAAAACCAATAATTAATCCTACTACCATACTTACAAGAGCAATTAACAGCGTATATCCTATCCCACTTAGAACGTAGGGGAAAGAATCAATGGCGAGTTGAGGGTCAAATAACAGACCCCATTCAATTTCATTCATTAGCATTTCCCCCAACTTCTATTTCTTAATATCTATAATTTGAGTAACGTCTGCTCCATTAAAGAACTTACCTGAAATTTCTGCAATTGTCCCATCTTCAAGCATTTCGTCAATTACTTGATTGACGTTATCTTCAAGCTCTGAGTTTTCTTTTTTGATTGCAAAACCAATTTCAGATGGACTGTACTTAATATCTGGATGAATCGTAATATTCAATTCAGGAAATGCAGCTACTGCAAGTGTTTGGAGGTAGTAATCATTTAAAATTACATCTGTTCGTCCAATACCAACATCACGTAAATAAACTTCGTTTGGAGCATTGTCATACGTTACTTCTTCTGCACCATATTGACGTGCCATTTCCATATAGACCGATGTAGAAGCTCCAGCAGCTTTCTTGCCTTTGAGGTCTTCTAACGTTTTAATTCCTGATAAATCATCTTTTCGAACGACTGCAGTACCATATGAATGTTTAATCGGTGTAGAGAAAATGAAGTTCTCTAAACGATCTTCACTGATTTCAATGTCATTTGCAGCCATATCAACTTGTCCTGTTTTGACACTCGTCAGCATTTCATCAAAACCAAGCTCTTTAAATTCGATTTCAAGTTCAAGGCGATTTGCGACTTCGCGAACGACTTCTACTTCAAAGCCTGTTAACTCATCTGAGTTTTCATCACGGTAAGAAGTTGGGAAAAGTGTTCCAGACGTAGCAACTGTGATTGATCCTTCTTCTTGAATTTTATCCCAAGCTGTCGCTGATTTTTCTGATTCATTTGAAGTATTACTGCTATCATCATTGTTGCAAGCAGTTAAAAGGAAAATAGACATAATTCCTGTGAATAATACAAAGCGTTTCTTTTTCATAAAAGTATTCATAATAAGCCTCCCTAAATTAGAATCCATTTTAAAACATACCATCTAACTATGAATTTGAGCAACCCTTTAGTCAATGTAATTAATTATTAAGTTTAGTCTGAAAATTTCGCTATATACGAAGTGTTCATGTCTGTTTGAAAAAAATATCTATGCTAAAAATTAATCGATTAAGGATTAGCTGAATCAAGTCTTCTCCAAAAAATATCTCCATTTCAAAAATAGAATAATAAGGAAAGAATTGTAGCTTAATTTAGGAAGGAGAACTTCCTGTGGAACAGGGAAAGAATAATGTCTGGCAAAAGTAACCCGTAACGGATCTCAAATCTGTTACGGGTTTTTGATTTCTCAAGTTATTTAATAAAATTAGTTGTTACTAAGTGCATATTTTTGTTCAATTAACGAAATAGAGTTGAAAAAGGTAATCTAGTTTATTCAAAGAACTATTTAAAGAGGTAAATGTCTGCGTATGATTGAGGAGATGTAATTGGAGAAGAAAATATATGAAATACGAATAATATTATTATGTAACCTGAAATAAGATTTAGATGAATAAGATATACTTTGAATCTATCTTCATTACTATTTGATAAGGAGAGAAACAAAAATGATAACTGAAAAAGAGAAAATGTTGAACGGTGATCTTTATCATCCAGCTGACCCAGAATTACAAAAAGAAAGATTGAATGCACGAAGACTAACCAGATTATACAATCAAACAATCGAAACGGATGAGAACAATAGAACAGAACTGATTCATGAATTGTTCGGTTCAACTGGAAAAAATCTATTTATAGAACCAACTTTTCGATGTGACTATGGTTACAACATACATGTTGGTAAGAATTTCTATGCTAATTTTGATTGCGTATTTCTGGATGTTTGTGAAATTAGCATCGGTGATAACTGCTTTATCGCACCAGGAGTGCACATATATACAGCAACTCATCCACATCATCCAAACGAAAGAATTTCTGGTGTAGAGTATGGAATATCAGTGGAAATTGGACACAATGTTTGGATTGGTGGGAGGGCCGTTATTAACCCTGGTGTTAAAATAGGGAATAACGTCGTCATCGCTTCTGGCTCAGTCGTAGTAAAAGATGTACCTGATAATGTGGTGGTAGGTGGAAACCCTGCAAAAATTATTAAACAAATTGATTTGTAGATTTACTTCTTTAACTTTTTTTGAAGAACTTGTATACACTTGAGTTGAATAAATGGCTGCCTTTAAAAGGACAGCTATTTTTATTGAATTACAAATCGTGTTTTTCTCAAGCTACTTTAGTGAACCAAGCCAGTGATATGTTAGTTTAAGAAGGAATATTCTATACCTATATAGAATTAAATAGTATTAGTAAAAATTTGTCAGTGGTAATTTTATGACAAGCAAACTAGTTAGTTAAATCTGCCTAAAAGACAAATAGCAAAATATGAGATGATGCTATTCAAGGAAAGATTAATCCTGGATTTTGAGAATGGAGTTGCGTTCATGAATAGATTAGTAATTATGACAGTCGGTAAAACCCATAGCGGTAAAACTACATTTGCGAAAGCTTTAGAAAAAGAGATGACCAACTCAATTGTGATCGATCAAGATAACCATGCTGAATTCCTCCACACTTATTACGAAACATTAGTACCGAAACAAGGACAAAATATGATCAAGTACGCTCTCACACAAACCATTGTTAATTATGCAGTCGATGAGACTAATTGCCACCTCATACTGTGTAACTCAAACCGAAATCGCAAAGGGCGTTTAAAACTGCTTGAACACTATCATAATAATGGATTCACCAGCATCCTTGTAAATTTTGATATATCAGAACATGTTCTTAAAGAGCGAGTTGTGAAAAGTCAACGAAGTACAACGATATTAAGAACCGTTACATCTTTTAAGGAAGTACATGCTCGGCAGCAAGATGAGACGAATATCGGAGAAGTAATAGCGCCAATTGAAGGTGAAGCGGACCATTTATTTGTCATCAAAAACGCGGATGAAGTGAAGTCTGTAATTCGGGAAATTATCAATATCGCCAAAGTCGATGTAAAGACAAAGTAATTTGGATTAGAGAAAAGGACTTGTCTAAAGTAGTGATTTACTGTTCTTGAAAAACATTAGAGGTTAATTTTATCAAAGTGCTGAGGACCGTTAATGAGTCAATCTTGAAAATATCTTCATCTTGTTTTTAACAAGTTATATCCTAGCATGATACAGCAGTTTCAAACATGATATGATAGACATACTTTTTAACAAAGGAGTTCAATTAAAGTATGCAATCATTTGATGAAAAAATAAATCTACTATTACAAGAATCAGCTCAAGCTTCTACATTATTTAAACGAACGAACGATGTGGAGCGATTAAATAAAACCGAATTATTTGCTAGAAAATTAATGGATCGGGAGTTTACTATCGGTTTTGCTGGACATTTTTCAGCGGGTAAATCATCGATGATTAATGCGTTAACAGGTGAACAACTTCTTCCATCAAGCCCCATTCCAACGAGTGCGAATATCGTCAAAATACATAAAGCAACAAGTGATTTTGCCATTGTATACATGCAAGACCAGCAACCTGTTAAATTTACAGGAGATTACGATTTCGAAACAGTCAAAGAGTTTTGTAAAGACGGGGATGCCGTTTCTCAAATTGAGATCGGCCATGAATCTTCCGTCTTACCAGAAGGAATCACGGTTATGGATACACCGGGTGTTGACTCTACTGATGATGCACACCGGATGTCGACTGAATCTTCTTTGCATTTAGCGGATATCGTCTTTTATATGATGGATTACAATCATGTTCAATCGGAATTAAACTTTAGCTTTACGAAGCAGCTGATGAAATACAATGACAATGTGTATTTAATCGTCAACCAAATTGATAAACATCGTGAAAATGAATTAACGTTTGCGCAATTTGAAGAAACCGTGCACTCATCATTTAAAGCATGGGGTGTTGTACCGAAAGAAATCTTTTTCACTTCATTAAAAGAGAAAAACCATTCGTCCAATGATTTTGATGAAGTTCAACAAATTGTGATGTACAGCATGACGAATTGGCAAGAACAATTAGTATTGTCTTCAAGTAATACGTTACAAAAACTACATGATGAACATCTTGAATATTTGCAAGATGAAAAAGAAGAGTGTCAGCAAACATTCGCCAGTGTGTTATCTGAGGAAGAGTGGGCGACAAAAGAAGAAGTCCGTAAAACAGCTGAATTGTATCAAAAACAATTTACTTTACTCACTTCAAAAGCATGGATTGATACGTTTGAACTCAATCGTAAAAAACTACTCGATAATGCGAACATGATGCCATATGAACTTCGTGATAAGTTGAAATCATATGTTGAAGCGAAACAAGACAATTTTAAAGTTGGTTTATTTTTTAGTGGGAAGAAAACCGAAGAAGAGCGAATGGCTCGTGGGCAACAAGTAGAAAAAGAATATGATGTCGTTATTCAATCTCAAATTGCTGGGCATATGCGTTCGTTAATGAAGCAATCCATAAAAGACGTTGGATTATTAAGCGATGAACAATCACTGACGATTGATACCATTGAATTTCATCCACCTTTACAATTAATTGATGATCAACTACAAAAAGGGTCACTCGTTACGGCTGACTCGGTTCTAAACTTTGCTAACCGAGTAGCTGATGCAACGAAAAAATGGTTTATTCAACAAACGGATGGATGGAAAAACGAGCAAGCAAAAGCCATTGATGAATTACCGGAGGATGAATCTGGACAAGCGGATTCAAAATCAAGGGCTTATCAAGAAAAAGTATTAGCGATTGAAACGCTTGAGCAGTTAACCAGACAACTAGAAGATTTTACAAAAGAATGGGCAATGCCTTCTAAAAACGTTCAAAAAGACTCCCTGGATTTAGTGGGTAAATGGGCGAATGATCAAGCCTTGGAAGAGCAACAAATGATTCCTTTTGATGCTTCGATGATTCGTGTCAATGATAGTGTAGAAAACACGGTTGACGTACAAATCGACAGTCCCGAAACTGAAGCTGTTGCTGTGCATGAGACTATTTCACGAGCAAAATATATTGCGAATCAAATTGATCATATTCAAGGGTTTTCTGAAGTTTCTCGATATCTTCAATCCAAATCTCAACGTTTAGAAAATCAAGATTTCACCATTGCCTTATTTGGAGCATTTAGTGCTGGAAAATCATCATTTTCAAATGCTTTAATGGGCGCAAATATATTACCCGTGTCACCTAATCCAACGACGGCAGCGATTAACAAAATACGTCCAGTGACTGAGCATCATCCTCATGAGACGGCTGATGTTAAATTAAAAACACATGATCAATTCTTTTCTGATGTTTCTTTTTCGTTTCAAGCGATTGGTTTAACGGTTGCTTCATTAGATGAAGCATTTACAAAAGCTTCAGACGTAGAGGGAATGTCATTGCAAAATGAAGGCTTACAAGTACACAGAGCATTTATTCATGCGTTTAAAGAAGGCTATCCAACGTTCAAAAATCAATTAGGAACAACACTCCGAGTGGGTCGTAGTGACTTTGAAGAGTTTGTCGCTCAAGAAAACAAAAGTTGTTTTGTGGACACCATTGATTTTTATTATGATTGTGAATTAACAAGAATGGGTGTTACGTTAGTGGATACGCCTGGTGCGGATTCGATTAATGCACGACATACCGGTGTAGCCTTTGATTACATTCGAAATGCAGATGCTATTCTCTTTATTACGTATTACAATCATGCATTTGCTCGAGCAGACCGTGAATTTTTAATCCAACTAGGTCGTGTGAAAGATGCCTTTGAACTAGATAAAATGTTCTTTATCGTAAACGCCATAGATCTAGCTGCCAACGATGAGGAATCCGAAGATGTGAAAAACTATGTGACGACAGAACTGCAAAGATTCGGTATTCGATTCCCACGTGTATTTGGTGTCTCTAGTTTACAAGCGTTACAAGAGAAAGTTGAATCGATTAATTTAGATTCAGGAATGCCTGTTTTTGAAGAATCATTCGAACACTTTTTATCTACTGATTTAAAAGCAATGGCGGTTTTAGCCTTAGCTGAAGAAACGAATAAAACGATTGAGCGCCTTGCTGGATTAATAAAACAAACGGAATCGAATTTATTACGTAAAGATGAACGTTTACAAGAACTTCGTCAACTTGAACAAAAAGTGCGTCAACGCTTTGTCAGTTCAGCGGCAGGGGTAGTAACTAAAAATGCTTTCCAAGAATTAGACGAACTATTGTATTATGTGTTGCAACGCGTGTATTACAGATACCCTGATTTCTTTAAAGAGTCATATAACCCTTCAGTATTTGCTAATAAATCATCTCAACAGGCACTTGAATATGCCCTGAAAGAAACGCTTGCTATGCTAAGTTTTGATTTTGAGCAAGAAATGCGGGTTACTAATTTCCGCCTAAATCAATGGATTGGCAAAGCTTTGCAACATCGCCAAAAAGACGATATCCATGTATTAAAAGAAATGAATAGTAGTTTCTCATTTGTTCCTTATGAAGTGGCAGAAGCTAAGTTACTTGAATTTGATGGTCCATTAACAAACTATGAACCTTATGTCCATGTGAAGTCTTATTACAAAAATAATAAATCGTTCTTTGAAAAGAACGAAAAGGAAAAGCTTCGGGATGCTCTTCAGGCAGCAACTAAACCAGAAGCTGAATACTATTTATCACAACAAAATACACGTTTACGTGAATGGGCAACACATGTGATTGATTTAGAAGCGGAAGGCTTAAGACAACATATTCTTCAAGAATCGATCCGTCAAATTGATTCTGAACGTATGGCGATGCAAGAAAGTAGCCGATTAGAAGAATGGAAGGTTGTTTACTCGAAATTGTCTAAAGGAGAGTGACAGGATGGGCACAGTGTGGAAATCAGCTAAAGAATTAATGAATTCACCTATTCGATGGGTAGATACACGATTTTCATTGCAAAATGCACAGGCAGGTAGAAACTTGTATGAACAAGGACATATTACAGGCGCTGTGTATTTGGATCTTGAACAAGATTTATCTGATATGACAAAGACAACTGGACGTCATCCACTTCCAGACAAAGGAACGATGCAGGAACTTTTTGAATCTCATGGATTCGACTATGAAGATCATATTGCAATTTACGATCAAGGCGGCATGCCTTTTGCTGCTCGTGCGTATTGGATGTTTTGTTATGCAGGATTTCCACAGGTTACGTTGGTTCGTGAAGGCTATGATGACATAGTTGATTTGGGGATCGAAGTAACGACTGTTGAACCGAGGTATAAAACATCTTCTTTAACTCTTAAATGGAACGAAGACATTTATTCTAGTCGTCAGCAAGTAAAAGACGTTACAGAAGGTAAACAAGGTGTTCTTTTAGATGCTCGTTCAGCACCTAGATATGCAGGTGAGCATGAGCCTATAGATAAAGTCGCTGGACATATCCCGTCAGCACGAAATTTGGACTGGGAATTGTTAAAACAAGACCAGCAGTTTAAAAACATATTGGATGTGTTGCCTGAACTAGAATCAGTAGTCCATATGAATGAAGAAATTACGGTGTATTGCGGAAGTGGGGTAACCGCTGCGCCTTTATATGCGATGTTAAAAGAAGCGGGATTCCCAAAAGTGAAGTTATATGTAGGAAGTTATAGTGATTGGATCACACAATATCCAGTTGAAAAAAGTTAAAAAGAGAGGTCCATTGTCTTGGATTTCTTAAAAAGATAAGAAAGTATATATTTTAAAAGCCATGAACCCAGTGTTCCTAGTATTTTAAAGAATAGTCTGGTTACCGATTCCCTTGATTTCCGTTCCAGGCGGACACTTTCCGCGGGCGAGGTCGAGCCTCCTCGGTCGCAAAATGCTCCCTGTGGGGTCTCGACTGACTCGCTTTTCCCGCTGGAGACGCCGCCTTCCACTACAATCAAGTCAATGTGTGTTCGAATCAATTTTAATTATAATACTCCTGCGCATCTTCTAATCAATGCGTATACGACATAAATATAGAACGCAGCTATCGAATAAAGTAGCAAAAGAGCTCCCGAAATTGTATCTTCGGGAGCTTGTTTTTTGAGTATGACAGCTTCTATATCCCGCGTTATAATGAAGAGGTGTGGCGAACATCATGCCCCTTCATAATGCCCCGGCTATAATAAATGTAGCAAAAGTCAGTCCAAAGCCCTCCGAAAACGAAAGAAAACAGGTTTTGTACTTAAATGGCCTTGCGTTTTTTTTACTTTAAAATGAACAAACAAAAAACGAAGAGAATTTTTCTCTTCGTTTTTGTGTTTTTATGTGAATACTTTATAATTTTTATGTGATACTACTGTTAAGTTTGAAGCGGCACCAATTTTTTTGGCATCTTCTTGAGAAATTTCAACGATACAAGAATTTTCTAGTATTTTGAAAATCGTAGCTTCAACTTCCACATCACGACGAACAAATGAAATTTTCTCTCTAATTCTTCTAGCTTGTACAAATTCTGATACTATTTTTTCATGTTTTTGAAACGTCAATTGAATTCCCCATTTCTATACAACTTATTTCAAATCGAATCCGTAATGCCCAAAAAAGAGCCCACATAATTCTCTTGAGAAATTTGTCGTATTATGAAGTTATTATTTTTTTATTATAACATAGTTTTCTGTTTTAATCTATCACACCCGATTACTTGGTATACTAAGGAAACAATAAAGAGTTGAAAAACTCTTATATAAAGGGAGAGCTAAATGACAAACACAAATTTTAAAGATTTCGGTATCTCATACGACATACTTCGCGCATTAAAAGGATTAGGATTTACATCACCAACAGAAGTGCAAGAAAAAGTTATTCCAATCGCACTGACTAAAAGAGATATATCTGTTAAATCTCAAACAGGTAGTGGTAAAACAGCTGCTTTCGGTATTCCAATTTGTGAACTAGTTGACTGGGATGAAAACAAACCACAAGCTTTGGTACTAACACCAACACGAGAATTAGCCATGCAAGTATCGCAAGACATTATGAGTTTTGGCAGATTCAAGCGAATTAAAGCAACCGCTATTTACGGGAAACAGCCTTTCGCATTTCAAAGTTCAGAGTTAAAACAAAAATCACATGTTGTAGTCGGCACCCCCGGTCGTGTAATGGATCATATTGAACGAAACACACTAGATTTAAGCAAAGTTGAAATTTTGGTTATTGATGAAGCTGACGAAATGTTAAGCATGGGCTTTATCGAACTAGTTGAGTCAATTATTAGCCATTTGCCCAAAAAGCGCTTGACTATGCTGTTTTCCGCGACACTTCCAAAAGACGTTGAAAAGCTTTGCCATAAATATATGGACAATCCCTTGGATATTGAAATCGAGAAAACAGAGAGCATAAATCAACAAATTGAACACTCCGTATATGTTGTGAAAGAAGCAGAGAAATATGCATTATTAAAAGACATTACAATTGTTGAAAGCCCTGATAGTTGTATCATTTTCTGTCGTACAAAAGATAATGTCGATAAAATAGTCGATTTATTACATGACGATGGGTACACAGTGGATAAAATTCACGGAGGAATGGAACAAGATGAACGTTTTAATGTCATGAATGATTTTAAACGCGGTGACTTCCGTTATTTAGTAGCAACTGATGTTGCTGCACGAGGAATTGACATTGATCGTATTTCACATGTAATTAATTACGATATGCCTCTTGAAAAAGAAAGCTATGTCCATCGTACAGGTCGTACAGGAAGAGCTGGAGAATTAGGGAAGGCCATTACTCTTGTAACGCCATACGAAGACAAATTCCTTGCTGCTGTTGAAAAATATATTGGTTTTAATATCGATCAAAAAGATGCTCCATCAAAACAAGATGTGGTAATAGCGAAAGCAGCATTTAAAGAAAAAATGACTCAACAACCTGAGCTTAAGGTTGATAAAAATGAGCAGTTAAACGAAAATATCACGAAATTGTACTTTAATGGTGGTAAGAAGAAGAAAATCCGTGCCGTGGATTTTGTTGGAACCATTGCTAAGCTAAGTGGAGTAACTGCTCAAGATATCGGGATCATCAAGATTCAAGACAACGTATCTTACGTGGAAATTCTAAACGGTAAAGGTGCTATCGTATTGAAACAGATGAGAGATACAACTATTAAAGGGAAATTACTAAAAGTTCACATAGCAAACAAATAATAATATTATGTAAACTTAAATATTCCTAAACAAAACGCAGTTGCTACTTAAAGCAACTGCGTTTTTATTCGCTTTCAACCGGTACTAAAAATTGAATGGATTTTGGCTTTAATTTAATCTCGATAGGTGTTTGTAAATATATTTCTCCATCAGTATCTACATTTTTCGGTTCCTCTGTACGAATGATAATATGTTGCCCGGTGTAATGTGTTACATTCGTCAAATCATCCGGTATCACATCTGTTTGAGCGAGTGAAAACCATTCGCGAATTGCTAACATGGTGGACGATTGAATTAACAAAACATCCAGTACTCCATCACTAGGATCAATATCATCGAGCGGGAAGCGATGGGTACCAATTGATTTTCCATTCATAACGAGGATCATGACCGCGTGCTCATCATAGGATATGCCATCAATCTCAAGATAAATTGGAAAAGGTTCGCTTTGTTTAAACGTTTGCAATGCACTCATAAAATAGCTTAACTTGCCGTATTTCCCTTTTAAATCAGGATTAATATTCTCAGAAGCCTCTGTAATTAAGCCTATTCCAGCAAAATTCATAAATAAATTATCATTAATCTGTGCAATATCAATATCCCGTACAATACCATTCACAATTTCATGTGCCGCTGCGTTTAAGGCGAGCGGAATTCCCAAAGTTCTTGCGAAATCATTACAAGTGCCCCCAGGAAGTAAACCTATAATCGGAAATTCATCTACATTTTCCAACACTTGTACTGCCGTATGCAACGTGCCATCTCCACCCATTAAAAATAGAACGTCCGCATACGAAGCCTCCATGCAAGCGTTTTTAAATTCTTCAGCTGAAAACGTTTGGACAATGGTTAATTGATGACAATGCGTCGCAATAACGGGTACAACTTGAGATAAAGACTGTTCTGCGGAAGCTTGACCTGCTTGTCCATTAAATAACAGAACCCCATGTTTAAATCTTGGCATATTTTCACCTTCTTATGATGTGTAATTTAAATTAAATCATTTGAGTTTACTATAGCATATTTCATGTGGGGTGCATGAATTGGCAAATCAAACGCATGAATAAACGGCATATTTATTTCTATAGCTGAGCGAGTATGGCAAGTCTTACCCATTAGTGCAGATACAGAAGACTATTGCTAGAAATGTTCCTAAAGATGATTCAATTCGCAATCAACCAATCAGTTGTAACTTTGTTAATCAGACAACAGTTAAAATCACACTAATTCACTCTCATTTAATAGAGACGGATTATGTAGAAGCAACATCTGATACGTTTGCGCCGCTTATAATGGTTGGTCAGCAATAGTAAGCCATCTAAAAAGTTACTTAGAAACTGGAAAACCTTTGCAAACCATCCTGGCGTAAATGATTTAATAGTAATCGGACAAATAGCATCACAAAAAAAGCTCTGTTATACTCATAAGTATGTTTTAAATCGTTGTCTTTTATAAGATAGCGATTTTTTTGTTGAAAAGGAGTTTTACTATGACCGATTTTTTTGATAGACAAGCGAGGACACATAATGTTCGTTTGAATAAAGTGCAACAAAAAGCGGTTCTCCAAACGCAGGGACCCCTGCTATTATTAGCATGCCCTGGCTCTGGAAAAACGACCACACTAATTATGAGGATTGGCTATTTAATAGAAGAAATTGGGGTTACACCTAAACGAATCAAAGCAATTACATTTAGCCGTGCTTCGGCGAATGATATGAAATCACGCTACGAACAGTTTTTTCCATCATTAGGACAAGTCGATTTTTCGACGATTCATAGTCTGGCGTTTTCAATCGCATCACGCTACTTGAAGAGTCAAGGAATTGCTTTCACTATGATTGAAGGAACGCCAAATTCGAATATCCCTATGAAATCACAAATTTTGAAAGATCTTTATAAACAAGCATTGAAAGAAGATTGTTCAGATGATCAATTGCAAGAGATGATGCACTTCATTAGTTTTATCAAAAACTATATGGTTCCTCAGTCGGAATGGGGTCAAGAAACCTTACCAAATAAGGAAGCTGTCAAAATTGCCATCCAGTATGAAGCTGTAAAATCACAAAATCCTTCCCATTTATGGCTCGACTTTGACGATTTACTTGTCCTTGCATATGAAGCCTTATCCAATGACGAAACGATTCATGCTGCTTTTTCTAATTTGTATGACTATGTGTTAACTGATGAAAGTCAAGATACTTCGCGTCTTCAGCATGCAATTGTTGAACAACTCGTATCTTCTCACCAAAATCTATGTGTGGTTGCAGATGATGACCAAACAATCTACTCATGGCGAGCTGCAGACCCATCGTATTTGCTCAACTTTAAAGAGACCTATCCAAACGCAAGCATATTGAAGATGGAACAAAACTATCGTTCATCACCCAATATTGTCTCAGTGGCCAATCAATTAATTAAAAGAAATACAAAACGATACAAAAAAGAGATGTTTACAGAAAACAGCATGAGTAAAGACATTGAATTAAAACAATTACATGATGACCAAGCTCAAATGCGTTATGTCATTTATGGCCTGCTAGATTTAAAAGATACAGGAAGTGCAGCCATTTTATTTCGAAATAATGCGAGTGCCATCCTCTATATCAGTGAACTTGAGCGGCGAGGTATCCCGTTTTATATGAAAGATGTAGATCAACGATTTTTTTCTCACTGGGTTGTAGAAGATATCTTGAATTTCATGCGCTTAAGTTTTAATTTAGAACGGAAAGATATTTTCTTAAAGGTTGCACGCAAATTCAATTTGTATTTATCAAATGATCAAATTCGTAAATTTGAACGTATAGAAGAGGTAGGCAATGTCTTTCAATTACTATCGCGACACGTCCAATTAAAGGAATATCAAATACAATCCTTGCTAGCCTATGCAAAAGTATATGAACAAATGAAGATTTCACGCCCTAAAACTGTCATCAAGCTAGTAAGGGAGCAACTTGGTTTTGAACAAATGTTACAGAATCGAGCCGAAAAATTTGGCTTTCGAATTGAAGTATTACTTGATATCTTGAGCACACTTGAACAAATAGCTGAGCCTTATACGACAATGGAAGCATTTGCGAAGCGATTAAAAGATTTAGATACGCTCACACAAAAAGCCAAGAAAATAAAAGATCCGAAAGCTGTTACACTTTCAACGTTCCATAGTGCCAAAGGATTAGAATTTGATCATGTGTATATGATTGATTGTCATAATGGTACGATACCTTCTGAAGAAGATACGCGTGATACAGAAAAGCTTGAAGAAGCAAGACGCTTATTTTACGTTGGAATGACAAGAGCTCGACATCATCTCGAATTGTTGACATATGTAGCAAAAGACGGAAAAGATAAGACGGAATCCCGCTTTGTAAGTGAAGTTAGAAGTATTATATTAAAAAATAAAAAACAACAAGAGCAAGCAATTTACCAAAAAGAGCATGCGCATCCACACACTATATATGAAGCCAACGCACTCACTGTGGGATTAGCGATTGTTCATACAAAGTTTGGTGAAGGGCATATCGTTCGCATCAAAAGTGATCGTGTAATTTTGCAATTTGCTGATACTCAAAAAGAACTCTCCATTCAAATGATTCTGGATAAAGCTTTGTTAGCAAAAAACATTCCACTTGAGCAAGGCAAACCGATTGTTAAGTGATTGTTACACGAGCGTCATAAAGTATTGGTAGTATAGGTAGGAATCTATAAAGGTTGGTGGTTTATATGAACAAAAGAATTAGCTTAAGTCAAGGTAAACTAGAAAAATGGGAAGAATCATTTGTTCCTGAAAAAGATATATTTTTTCTACGTGAACAAGATCTTCACTTACTCCAAGAATTCGGGAAAAATTGCTTATTATTCTCTAAAGAAGAATTTTCAAATCATCCTACGTATGCTGCTATTTCATATGCAAGTAGCTATACATATTGGACGTTAACAGAGGATATCACGACAGTTGTGGTATTACCGCATCGAGTATTTCCTTCTTTGAAAGACTCCGTTAAGACAGCTGTTTTAACGATTCAACACGAAGTAGGAAGAGGTCTTATTTTTGAAGGTAGCTATTTCGAAGGGATATTAAGAGAACCAGCTAAGTCATTACTTTTACCTTATGAATTCGTCTCTAATAATCAACCATATATAGGCATCCAAAAAGAAGTTTGGAATCAACTGCCAAAATCGTTGAAATCAGATTTACTAAATCGAATTGCCTATGATTATGATACACCAGGAGTATTTGATCCATATGTTCCTGCTGAAAGTATGACAAGTACTTATAATAATACCTATCCAAATCAACATGGCCCAAATTGTTTATCATCCACTTTGTTTTTGGCTGCTTCCATTTCAGAAGGTGTAATGCTCGATTGGATAATTAAGGAATGGGTTCATCCTACGACATTTATGAATGGACTTGCACAACTAGGCTATAAAGAAGCTCCTCTTTCAAAGGATGCCATGTTCCCGCATGATATTTTAGTTTGGAGAGACAAGCAAGAACACATTGTGCATGCGAGTTTCCATATTGATAAACATTATTTTTTCAATAAAAATGGACAAACATTCTTCAACCCATGGAAAACAGTTCACATGAGAGAGCTAGATGAACAGTGGGGTATGCACACTGTAAAAGTGTATCGAACCAAGTAAGTTAAAATAAATTGTTGTTAAAACGGATGGTTTTCTCTAAACTGTATATAATTACGTATGAAAATTTGAGCGTCGCCTAAAAGCGATGCTTTTCATTTGTTCAAAGGAGAATGAACATGGTCCAAGCAATAGGCATAGATGTAGGCGGCACTTTAACCAAAGTAGCTTTCTTTGAACATAATCAACAACTAAAATTATTACATTTTCCATCTGTAGATCTACATATAGTAAGTGAATGGATTACCTCGTATAAAGAAGATATTCAAATTGGCCTAACAGGTGGTCGTGCGGAGCAGTTAAAAACATTTTTACGTTCTCATGAAAATCTTCAATATTTAGTGGAATTCGATGCAACGATTGCAGGAGTGAACTATCAATTAAAAAAAGATAACCACGAATTTACGGATGCAGTGATTACGAATATTGGAACAGGTACATCTATTCATTCACTCAAAGGGACTGAACACGAACGAATTGCTGGTACCGGTATTGGAGGAGGCACCTTACTCGGAATGTCTGCATTAATGACCGGAATTCATCAATTCGATGAAATCGTCGAACTATCAGCTTTAGGTAGTCGCTCAGAGGTAGATATGTTGGTGAGTGATATTTACTTTGGCAACAAAACACCTATTGATGGAGGATTAACGGCGAGTAATTTTGGAGATGCCGGACTAAGACCCCTAATGGAACGATCAAAAGAAGATGTATTAGCAACAGTTCAAGGATTAGTTGGAGAAGTTATTTCCACGTTAAGTATTCAATGCGCTTTTGCTGAAGACATCGAACATATTGTCTATATTGGTTCCACTTTAGCGAACAATGAACCGCTTCAAAAGATTATTGGAAATTATACTAAGCGTAAAAAACGAACACCAATATTTCTCACAGACAATGGTTACAGTGGTGCAATTGGCGCTCTTTTAAGCAAAATAGATGGAAAATAATTCATAATTAAATTCCATTTTTCTTGAAAATGCATTAACTTTTCATTTGCAATAATCGGGAATTCATGTTACATTAATAGAGGATTATTTTTGTTCGGATATGAGTAAGACTTGTAAGAGATTTATCTCCACGATTTGAGCAAGGATAGTAACACAATGTGTACAATTGTACACGAGGAGGATATACACATATGGAACAAGGTAAAGTGAAATGGTTTAACTCAGAAAAAGGTTTTGGATTTATCGAACGTGACGGCGGAGACGATGTATTCGTACATTTCAGCGCTATTCAAAGCGAAGGTTTCAAATCTCTTGACGAAGGTCAAGAAGTTACTTTTGAAATTGAGCAAGGCCAACGCGGTCTTCAAGCTACTAACGTAAACAAAGCTTAATTTTAAAAATTAACCTATAAACAGACTCTCCTCGGAGAGTCTGTTTTTTTTCGTGCATAAAGACAAAAGGACGCGAGAGCATTTGAGCGCACAAAATGGAAGCGACAAATAGCATAGCGGTTCCCATAATGTAGGGGTTCAGAATAATTTTGTAATTTATTTTTGAGTGTTTTATTTTTATATGCTATAGTTGTGTCGACAAAAGAATATCGCTATCCACTAGGGGAGCCGTTTAACGGCTGAGACGAGCAGAGCTCGGACCCTTTGAACCTGATCTGGATTATACCAGCGGAGGAAAGTGGGCGAACGTATGCTTATTTGTATTTTTCTGCTACCTACAATCGCCGCTTTCCTTTACTGGAAAGCGGTGTTTTTATTTGCCAAAAAGGAGATGGAGTAGATGACATTTTGCAAAGAAGTACGTATTGAGTGTAATGATTTATGGGAAGCGAGTTTCAATCACCCCTTTGTAAAAGGAATTGAAGACGGGACATTGTCGCTTGATGTGTTTAAGTTTTACGTGATGCAAGACGCCTATTATTTAACTCATTTTGCAAAAATTCAGGCAATTGGTGCTGTAAAGGCTGTGGATTTGAAAACAACTAAAAGCTTTGCTCATCATTCCGAGCAAACTTGTGCTGCAGAAATGGCTTTACATGAGTCATTTATGGAATTGCTTAGTGTGAACGAAAAGGACTGGGCAAATTTTGAGCCATCTCCTAGTGCCTATGCTTATGTTTCTCATATGTACCGTTCGGCAGAAGGAGATTTGGCAGATGTATTAGCTACAATTCTTCCATGCTACTGGCTTTATTATGAAATAGGAGAACAGTTAAAAGATGCTAAACCGGATCATCCCATTTATCAAAGATGGATTGCTACATATGGATCGGAATGGTTTAGTGAGCTCGTGAATGAACAAATTGACCGAATGAACCATCTTGCAGAGAACTTGCCGGACAAAAGACAGAAAGAATTAAAAGAAAGATTCCGCCGAAGTAGTTATTACGAATGGAACTTCTGGGAACAAGCGTGGACGATGGAATCTTGGACAGTAGAGGATCAAAACAAGGTGGGGGTGTAACATGTTGGATTCATTACGCACGAAACAACCAATTGTTCACTGTATCACCAATCATGTGGTGTCAAATTTCCTGGCAAATGGTTTATTGGCGTTGGGGGCTTCCCCGATTATGGGAGAGGCACATGAAGAGGTAGAGGAACTGGCTTCATTAGCAGATGCGTTGTCGTTAAATATAGGGACTTTGGATAAACAATCTTTACAGAGCATGCTTTTGGCGGGTAAAACGGCGAACAGCAAAGGAATTCCGGTCGTATTAGATCCTGTTGGAGCAGGAGCTACTTCTTTTCGACTTGCTGCTACTCATCAGTTGCTTGATGATGTGGATATTACTGTACTGAGATGTAACGTAGGAGAATTGGCTGCGATTGCTGGCGTTGAGTGGCAGGCGAAAGGCGTAGACGCGGGTGAAGGTAATGTAAATGTCGTCGAATTGGCTAAGCAAACAGCACTGAAATATCAATTCATTGTTGCAGTAACCGGAGAGACAGATGTTGTGACAGACGGCGAGAAGACGGTTGAAATTCCTTATGGGTCCCCACTTATGTCATCAGTGACAGGAATGGGTTGTCTATTAAGCAGTGTGGTTGCGTCCTTTTTAGCGGTATCACCGGCAAATGATTTGGTAGCCGTTTCGAGAGCGCTTCACTATTACGCGATTTGTGGAGAAAGAGCAGCACAACTTTTAAAAGGTCCGGGAACTTTCCAATTCGCTTTTTTGGATGAGCTGGCAAAACCGGATAATCTTAATGCTGGAGAGCGAATCCGTGTAGAGGATGGTGTCTTATGGAAATGATGAAACAAGTGCTGACGATTGCCGGATCAGATTCAGGTGGTGGGGCTGGGATTCAAGCGGACATTAAAACATTTCAGGAGCTAGGGGTTTATTCCACTTCAGTTATAACTGCAGTAACTGCTCAAAACACACAAGGAGTGACTGACATTTATCCAATGGCTAGAAATGCTGTAGAAAAACAACTCGATGCTATTGGTACAGACTTTCAGATTGCTGCTTTAAAAACTGGCATGCTTTTTCAAGCGGACATCATCGAAGCAACGGCCCAAGGAATCAAAAAGTATGACTGGCAAAACGTTGTGGTCGATCCAGTCATGATTGCAAAAGGAGGAGCATCCCTTTTACAAAAGGAAGCAGTTTCTGCTTTGATAAAACATTTACTTCCTTTAGCTACTATCGTGACACCAAATATTCCTGAAGCGGAAGTCTTAAGCGGTTTAGAAATCCATGATTCGATTTCGCGCTTGCGAGTGGCTGAGAGAATCATAGCTACAGGTGCAAAGGCAGTCGTGATAAAAGATGGGCATGGAACAAATCGATTTTTCACAGAGGACTTTTACCTCGACTATTTGGGAGATTCAATGATTATTCGCTCACCGAGGATTGTGACAAATCAAACACATGGTACTGGCTGTACCTTCTCAGCCGCACTAACAGCAGAGTTAGCCAAAGGAAAGAAAATGGGAGAAGCTTTATATACAGCAAAACAATTCATATATGCCGCTCTTGCTCATCCGTTACATATTGGTTCGGGTCACGGACCGACCAATCATGCTGCATACAATAAAGCTGCTGTTAAGGAAGTGGTGCAACTTGTTAAATAGACCAGCGATTTATTTCATAATGGGAACTGGTAACGCTCGAAAGAGGGACCCGTTAGTACTTCTTGAACAAGCACTTATTGGAGGAATAAGCCATTTCCAGTTGAGGGAAAAGGGTCCGGAGGCATTAACAGGAATAGCCTTGAAAAGGTTTGCTTTGGAATGCCAAAGACTGTGCAAAGCCCATCGAGTGCCGTTCATTGTTAACGATGATGTAGAATTAGCGATTGATATCGGAGCGGATGGCGTCCATATCGGACAAGATGATCTACTATGCGAACTAGTCCGCTATCGTATTGGAAAAGAGAAAGTTCTTGGAGTTTCAGTCCATTCAATGGAGGAAGCAAAATGTGCCGTTGAAGCGGGAGCGAATTACCTTGGAATGGGGCCAGTTTTCAGAACTCACTCGAAAGTAGATGCAAAAGAACCGGTAGGGGTTAATAAAATCATGGAAGTCTCTAGACAGTATCCGGAGATTCCAATAGTAGGAATAGGTGGAATTACGCCAGACAATGCAGAAACCGTTTGGAAAGCCGGTGTTTTCGGGATTGCCGTCATTTCGGCATTGGCAGATGCTGAAGATGTTATAGGGGAAGTAAACAGATTCAAGGCTCTAAGCGAAAGGGGGAGGTAACATGAAATCTAAGCAAATAGTGCTAATGGCAATGTTTGTTGCGATAGCTGTCGCTGGTGCCGCTTTTGTTTCGTTTCCGGCAGGAGTCGCACGCGCCTTTCCAGTTCAGCATGCTGTTAATGTTATGGCGGCAGTTCTGTTTGGTCCAGGACCTGCTGTATTAATTGCTTTTTTGACGGGTGCCATTCGTATATTGACAGGAACAGGTTCGCTATTAGCATTTCCAGGTGGAATGATTGGAGCATTTTTGGCAGGAATTCTTTACATGGTTTCTGGACGAGTATGGTTTGCAGCGGTAGGTGAAATAATTGGAACGGGCATTATCGCTTCATTGGTCGCTGTCCCATATGCCAAAATATTAATGGATACTGAAGTAGCAGCACTTTTCTTCATGCCAGCATTTTTGGTTTCGAGCTTAAGTGGCGCTTTGTTAGGTGTCGTCTTAGTGGTTAGAATAAATAAGCTTAAAATAAGGCATGTTTTGTATTAATGGTTTTCTTATGTTAGGAATAACATAAGGGGCTGACCCCATAAAGGTCCAGCGAGCTGTTGGGGCTAGCGATATGTAATTCAAAGCTCTAAAAAACTTATACTTTCTATTTGTAAACATAAGGACCCTTGAGCATTTGAGCGCTCAAGAGTCCATTTTTCGTATAATAGCTTGACGTGCTAATTGGTCAGCTGCAAGATTTGACTTAGACGGAATCCATTTAATAAAGAAGAAATCAAATGTATCAGCAATCTCTAAAGCTTGATCTAGCCATTCTTTATACACGGGGCTTTTAACAAATCGTTTTTCAACAGCAGCAACGACAACCTGTGAATCAGACCTGACAGATATGAACTCTTTGGAAAGTTTTTGTGCTTCCTCTAGACCTCGTAATAAAGCAATAAATTCAGTCGTATGATTATCGTAAATCCCCACATACTTTGAAAATCGAAGCTGATGGCCTTCTCCTTTGATGAAAATCCCTACACCGCTTGGTCCGGGATTTCCAGCACTCGCTCCATCAATATATACCTCAAGCATACATTCAACTCCCTATTTTTCATCCACTGGTGTTATACGTTTTGCTAAATATCCAAAAGGAGTACCAACAATTGACACAAGGAATTTCAATACATAAGTAGAAATAAATATACTAATCCAAACATCTGTCGGGTAGACACCTAAAAATGCAATGGAAGTAAATATGAGCGTATCTAGCAATTGACTGAGCATCGTTGAACCGTTGTTACGAATCCAAAATGCGCCGTCAGAAGGAAATAATTTACGTAAGAAACTAAAGATAAAAACATCTGTATATTGACTTATGATATATGCAATCATACTACCAAGTGCGATTCGTGGGATTAAGCCGAAAATCGTCGTTAGCGACTCTTGTGCAAAATCGTCGGGAGCAGGTTCAAATTGCAAAACAACCTGCATGATAATCGTCATCATAATTAAAGATGAGAATCCTAACCACACGGCTTTTTTTGCTTCTTTTTTACCGTATTTTTCATTTAAGATATCGGTAACCAAGAAAATACTTCCGTATACAGCATTCCCAAGTGTAGCGGTTAATCCAAAAATTTCGATGAGTTTTACTACTTGAATGTTTGCTAAAACGGTTGCAAATCCAACCCATACAAACAATCCTGTTCTGCCAAAAAATTTGTACATGAGTAATACGAATATCATGTTCAAAATAGCAAAACCTATTCCGAGTACTTCATTAAACATATATATCCTCCTGTAGTTTTGATAACGCGGGAGCTAGCGAACCGCGTATAAACATGTCTTGATTTCCAACCTGACAATTATAATGGCAGTTGCAAGTAAAAGCAATGCAGGTGTAAGATAAAGCTATGTTTTTGACAGGTTTTCGATATAAAACATACCAATGTAGGCAAGTAAGTCTATAATGAAAGGGTGAAGCAATTGAATAAACTTACAGTTATCAATGAAATCGATGATTTGCTTGAGACTTATTGTGATGGTTGCTTCATTAAAAGAGAGCTAAAATCAAACGGTGGAAAAACATTAGCACATCGTTTTTGTATTAATAGTTGTACGGTCGGGGATCAGTTGAAATTTTTAGGTCAAGAATTGAATAAAGTAAAAACGAAATAACATACACATATAAAACCCACCAATCGAAGGATTGGTGGGTCATCTTATGATGAAATTATTAACACATTTGCGGCTTGTGGACCACGAGTTCCCTCGATAATTTCGAAGGACACTTCTTGACCTTCCTCTAACGTTCTGAACCCTTCTGCTTGGATTCCAGTAAAATGGACAAACACATCGTCACCATCATTATAATCAATAAATCCATATCCTTTTTCGGTGTTAAACCATTTTACTTTGCCATGATGCATGAACGTTCCTCCTCGTAGGGGTAGAGTGAAATGTCAATTTCTCGATCCGCAACACACAAAATATTCTGTGAATGGATGGCTATACTATACATTATTTGTCGAACCTAGTCAATTATTTGTCGAATCGTTCTGTTGCGAATAGAATGTAATCTATGCAATGATAGAATTAGTGAGTTTAGTCGCTCGGTAAGGAAGGTAGAACCAAATGAATGCCATTGAAAAATGTGAACACTTAGTAAAAGATATTTATCTTCATTTTGATGCTAGTCATGATTTTCAACATATTGAACGTGTCAGACATAATGCACAAATGATTAGTAAAGAAGAAGGATTAGTGCGTCTTGATATCATAGAACTGGCAGTATTACTCCATGACGTTAGTGACGTTAAATATAGTGGCAATGAAGGTAAAGCAAAAGAGACAGCAATATTAGATCAACTGCAACTATCGCCAACTGATCGCCAATGGATTGTTGATATAATTGAATCAGTTTCTTTTAGTGGTGGTCACGAAAAAGAAGCACTAACAATCGAAGCGAAAATTGTGCGTGATGCAGATAGACTGGATGCTATTGGTGCAGTCGGAATCGCTCGAACATTTGCTTTTGGTGGCGCAAAAGGCAGAAAATTATATGACTGGTCAGAAACCGCAAGAGTGAATATGTCTGAACAAGAATACCGTTCAAAAGAAACATCATCTGTGACACATTTTTATGAAAAATTATTACTGTTAAAAGATTTAATGGTAACCGAGACAGGAAAAAAACTAGCCTTGCAAAGACATGAATTTATGTTGGCATTTATTGACCAACTTAAAATAGAAACGAGTGAAAAATTATGAGCCATTTAATAGTTTCAAATTTAACAAAGACGGTTGGAGAAAAGACATTATTTGAAAACATCGATTTTACCATCTATGCTGGTGAACGTGCAGGTTTAATTGGCGTAAACGGTACAGGAAAATCGACTTTCCTATCAATCATTTCGAAACAAATTGAAGCGGATAGTTTAACAATGGACCATCCTAATCAATACCGAATTGCATTTTTAGAGCAAGATCCTCAGTTTGATGATGATTTAACTGTACTTCAAGCAGTATTTAGTGGAGATTCACCTGCCTTAGTCACTAACCGAAAGTATGAAGCAGCTTTAGATAAGTTAAATGAGGATTCCTCATCTGTTGAATATCAGGATGCGTATATGGAAATCCAATCTCAAATGGATCTAAATAATGCTTGGGATATTAACGCAATGGCTAAGACTGCCTTGCAAAACCTTGGAATAGACATGTTCGATCGAAAAGTAAATGAACTTTCTGGTGGACAACTTAAACGTGTTGCATTAGCAAAAGTGTTAGTGGAACCAGCAGATTTAATATTATTAGATGAACCTACTAACCATTTAGATGTGCAATCATCAAAATGGTTACAAGAAAGTCTAGCGCGTCTATCAAGTGCGATTATTTTCGTTACCCATGATCGCTACTTTTTAGATGGTGTATCTACACATATCTATGAAATTGCTGACCAAACCATGTATACACATCGTGGAAATTATGGAGACTATTTAGAAGCTAGAGCAATCCGTGAAGATATGGCGGCTTCTTCTCAGTCAAAACTACAAAACCGTTTCCGTGCAGAATTAAAATGGATTCGTCGTGGTGCCAAAGCAAGAACGACTAAACAAAAAGCTCGTATCCAACGCTTTGACAAATTGGACGAACAAATGGTACGCAACAATGACAATACTTCTCTAGACATGAAACTAGCAACAACTCGTCTAGGGAAAAAAGTGCTTGAAGGAATTGATTTGTCAAAAGCGTATGACAATAAACAAATCATTAAAGACTTCTCATTCTTACTTCAACCAGGTGATCGTATTGGTATTGTAGGACCAAATGGTGCTGGGAAAAGTACGCTTATCAATATGTTAGCTGAGAAAATCATGCCAGATAGTGGGGAATTGAGTGTTGGTCAAACCGTTAAAATCGCTCATTTTGAGCAAACCATCCCGCCAATGAATCCAAATACACGCATGATTGAATATGTCAGAGAGTCTTCAAACGATATTGAAGGTGCTGATGGTATAAGACAATCAGCTGCACAAATGCTTGAGCGTTTCTTATTCCCACTCAATGGTCACGGAACTCCGATTGGTAAATTATCAGGTGGGGAACGTAAGAGACTTCATTTATTAAAATTATTAATGGAATCACCAAACGTTTTATTATTAGATGAGCCAACAAATGATTTAGACATTCAAACGTTATCAGTTCTAGAAGATTTCATCGAACAATTCCCGGGTGTTGTTATTACGATTTCGCATGATCGCTTCTTCCTAGATCGTATCGCGAATAAATTATGGGTACTTGATGGAAAAGGAAATACACGTGAAGTACAAGAGATTTATTCTGACTTCCTAGATCAAGCACCAGAAATTATGGTTGAACCAGTTGTTATAGTAGAACAACCAGAACCTGTTAAAACGAAAGAAACAAAAAAGAAATTATCATTTAAAGAACAAAAAGAATGGGAAACCATTGAAGCTGACATCGAAAAAGTAGAGGGTGCCATTACCGTTGCTGAAAAAGATGTTGAATCTGCCGGCGCAGATTTTGAGAAACTTCAAAAAGCTACAAGCCACTTAGAAGCTTTAAATGAACAATACAATCAATTAATTGAACGATGGACATATCTTCAAGAAGTTATTGGCTAATGGTACAATATGGGTAGGAGGGATTTTGCGTGAAAATACTTACAATTGAACCAACACCAAGTCCAAATACAATGAAAGTTATTGTGGATTTTGAACTTCCTTTTGGGAAAAGTTTTAATTATAAAAAAGATGAAAACTTAGAAGCTCCAAAAGAGATTCTTTCCATATTAAATATTCAAGGTGTCAAAGGAATTTACCATGTTGCAGATTTTTTAGCGATTGAGCGTCTTGCTAAAAATGACTGGGAACAAATTTTAGCAGAAGTGCGTACTGTTTTTGGTGAGAAGCATGCGGCAGTTGAAAGTGATAAGGAATTAAATGAACACTTTGGTGAAGTAACCGTGCATGTCCAACAAATTAAAGGTATTCCACTTCAAGTCAAAGTATTCGACCAAACTGCTGAAGAACGTTTAGGACTTTCACCTCGTTTTGTTGAAGCGATGAATGCAAGTATGAAAGAGCAAGACGAAAATTACATCTTGCAGCGTAAATGGGCAGATTTTGGTGTGCGTTACGGTGATAAGAAAGACATTGCCGAACAAATCAAAGAAGAAATTGAAGCTACCTATCCAGATTCCCGATTACAACAATTAATTGAAGACGCAAAAAGTCCTAAAAATGAAAGTATTGCACGAGGTCGTCACGTTTCCTTAGAGGATTTCCAATTAGACGCGTGGCAAGATCGATTCCAATTACTTGACCAAATGGCTAATCCGTCTGTAAATGATTACGCACTTCTTGACCAAGCCTTACAAGATGACCAAATGTCCATTCGCCGACTAGCGACAGTGTACTTAGGGATGATTGACGACGAAAGTGTTATTCCTTATATGGAAAAAGCTTTGCAAGACAAAAGTCCATCAGTCAGACGTACGGCTGGAGACTGCATGAGCGATCTTGGATTCCCACAATTTGAAGATGCCATGAAACTTGCTTTAGGCGATAAAAACAAACTGGTTCGATGGAGAGCAGCGATGTTCCTGTATGAAACAGGCACTGAAAATTCACTTCCTGCACTTCACCAAGCAACAGAAGATGCCGAATTCGAAGTGAAATTACAAGTAAACATGGCCATCGCTCGAATCGAGCAAGGCGAAGAAGCAAAAGGGTCAGTTTGGAAACAAATGACCGAATCAAGAAATTAATTTAAACTAGAAATAAGGTAGTGAAAAGTGATGCGGACACTTTTCACTACCTTTTGTTATGTATGGAAGAGCCGAGATTTCATATGGTTGTGTGGGGGCTGTATCATGACTAGTCAACTAGTAATGAGACGTCTTTTGAGGTGCAATTTCAATTGTGATAAATTTATCGCTCAATCTAGAGATTTATCGCTCAAACTCATCTCAGCACCTAGTTCACTTATTGAAACAACAACCTCCACACAAAAAATAGTCACAAAAGCTTTACGCGATTTCTCCAATCTAAGAACTTTTGAATAGCTTTGTTTTCGCTGCGCTCCTGTTTAAACAATCATAACTCAGTTTTCCAGAGAGCTTTGGAAAGCACTATGCTCCACCCTTATAACTACTACAGGTAATTTTGCGGCTTGGCTACTTTCATCGCTTTCGGGTAAATTTTTCATTAATTTCGGTTTACTTATAAATCGACACCATCTTTAACACTAACGAGCCCACGAGAGTTAAGAGTGCTGATGAAAGTCATCGCTCGATTTTCTATAGCGTTACTTTTAACACAAATCCTTAGAATAAATAAAGCAGGATGAGGCCGAAATATCATCTTCGGCCGAATATCTATAGAAAGAAACCAACGATTCCCTAGTAAACCAAACGATCCTAACTGTGCCCATCCAGGTTGCAAGGGAGCGAAGGACGTACATCCGCAGCAAGATGATCTGAAAAAAGCAAGTGTGGGTGAAGTGACGAAGTCACAAGCCCACACTCTTTGTTCTCTAGACCAAGGTGCAGTGGAGGATACGTCCGAAGCGCACTGAAAACCTCTCAGTCTAAGAGTGGAAATTTTCTTTTATTATTTTGATTTCTCTATAGATAGTGTGGACGATTGACGAAGTCAAATGCTCACACTTTTTATTCTTGAGATTTTGGTGTAGTAGATAGAGCGTCAGCATTGTACTGGAAACTTCTATATCAGAGTGAAAATTTTTTACCATTCTTTATTCTCTAATCAAGGTCCAGCAAAAGATACGCACGAAATGTACTGAAAGCCACTCTGCATCACTTAAATCCGAAAAACTAGGTAATCAAAAAATCATAAGAAAGCATAAAAATAACACGAATACGTGAAAAGATATCAAATACAAGTTATGATAGATAATGAAAAGGCATATATATCAAGCGAGTAGAAAAAGAAAGTGGGAAAACACATGAACGCATACGATGAGTACATGAAAGAAATAGTAAAACCAATGAGAGCTGAACTAGTGAATGTTGGCTTTAAAGAACTAACAAATGCAGACATGGTGAACGAACACATGTCACAAGCAACAGGTACCTCTCTAGTTATGATTAATTCCGTTTGTGGTTGTGCAGCTGGATTAGCACGCCCAGCTGTTGCTGAAGCGTTAAACGAAGTGACAAACAAACCTGAACATCTAGTAACTGTATTTGCAGGTCAAGATCAAGATGCGACCTATCAAATGCGTGCATATTTCGAAGAAGTACCACCAAGCTCACCGTCTATCGCAATTGTGAAAGATGGCAAACTGGCATACTTTATTCCACGTGAGCAGATTGAAGGGTTTCCAATGGAACAAATTAAAGACCATTTAGTGGAAGTACTCAATCAAGTAACGGCATAATGAAAACCATTGTCACCACAGCTGGGCGACCAACTGATTTTACAAAGCAATTAGCGAAAACTGCAGCACTTCAATTGGACTTGCCATACATCGACCGTCAAAAAAGGACAGTCACACAATTACAACAATATTACCAAAGTGACGTTCTAGTGGCTTCGAAGAGTCGCTGGGAGTATTATGGGCAAACCTCCACAGAACCTTTCTTTTATCACCCTAGTTCAGCGATGTTTCGTTTGAAGAGGGTTGAGAGAGGGGAACGAGATCCCTTACTTGAAGTGTGTCAATTGCAAACAGGAGATTCGTTTTTAGATTGTACCCTAGGCTATGCATCTGATAGTTTAGTTGCTGCCTTTGCAGTCGGAGAATCAGGTTGCATAACGGGATGTGAGGCTAATCCTGTTTTGGCTTTTATTTTGCATGAGGCATTTCAAAAAGGTCGTACTGAATATATTGATTTTCAAGCATATATGAATAAAATTCAAGTTGTATCTACTGATGCAGTTTCCTATTTGAAAACATTGGCTGATGAGTCGGTTGATGTGATTTATATGGATCCGATGTTTGAAACGTCAATCACAGAGTCTGTTAATATAAGCCCATTACGTTCTTTAGGCGTGCAAGATGCATTAACGATTGAATGGGTGAACGAGGCAAAGCGTGTGGCGAAAAAACGGGTGGTATTAAAAGCTCAATTTAGGTCGCCTTGGTTTGAACAATTTGGCTTTCATCAAATCATTCGTCCTAACACTAAATTTCATTATGGTTTCATAGAAAAAAGCTGCACTCAATAATGAGTGCAGCTTTTTTTAATCAGTCTGTAAAGCATAAAGAAGTAATATAACCGAGCAATACTAATAAGCCAATTCCGATAACTGTATGCATGTCCATAATAATTCCTCCTAGCTAAAAAAAAACGAAGCTGTTTCTGCAACTTTATTGTACAATGAATTGAAGAAAGATGAAACCTTTTCATGCTTGATTTCGTAATACGTATTATAAGTTGTTAAAAATTGTACAAACTTGTGGGTGATCATGAATGAAAAATTGGATTCAGAAGACATTAGTCGTAGCTGTCGCTCTTTTAACCTTTGGTATAATCTCTCCCAGCCATATTATTTGGGAAAATTTACTAGATGACAAAGCGAACCAGAAATCGATATCTTCTCAAAATACGCAAGATACATATGCAATAGAGTGGTTTGAAGAAAAACCCTCTACGTTTATTGAAGATGCCATTATTCAAGCAAAAGAACAGTCATTAGTTAAATTCGGTTCACGCATTGGGCCAGTTATTACGAATGAATTTGACGATATCATTTTCCCGAAAATTCAAGAAGCTATTCAATGGACATTACTAGATATGGACAATGAATCTCTTAACTACTTAGCAATAAGTGAGAATCCTTCAGGTGATCATAGTGAGAAGATTTTTCATATTTACGACACAATGACGGGTTCTGATGTTATTCGTTTCCATGTAAGAACTGACCGTAAGCCGCAAGAAGGGTATTTCTTTAATTTTCATTATCACTCTGTTTCAGACCAATTTGCCAAACACTACACATTAGGTGATATTTATTGGTCAAAAAATATGCCGCCAAAATGGCTTTCTTAATACATACAAAACCTTTTTCAAGTATACTTGAAGAAGGTTTTTTTACATGCCTATTAATAGGGGGTTTTTGCAAATGGAACAATATCTACAATTATGTCAAACCATTTTAGCTGAGGGTACGGTGAAAAATGACCGAACAGGAACTGGTACGAAGAGTATGTTTGGTTATCAAATGCGATTTGATTTAAGCAAAGGGTTTCCTTTAGTGACCACCAAAAAGACGGCAATGCGACTCATTACTTCTGAATTATTATGGTTTATTAAAGGTGATACGAACGTCAAAACGTTAATAGCAGAACGAAATCATATATGGGATGAATGGGCTTTTGAAAAATGGGTGAAAAGTGAAGAGTATGACGGGCCAGATATGACAGACTTTGGACGACGTGCGGCTCAGGATGACCAATTTCAACAGATTGTGGATCAACAAATGACTATTTTTAGAGAAAAAATATTAACTGATGATAAATTTGCCGAAGAATACGGTGATTTGGGACCTGTTTATGGTCGTCAGTGGCGTTCATGGCCATCAAAAGACGGGCAATCAATTGATCAATTGAAAAACGTTATTGAGTCCATTAAACAAAATCCAGATTCAAGAAGACATATTGTGACGGCTTGGAATCCTTCAGAAGTAGATCAAATGGCGCTTCCGCCATGTCACACTTTCTTCCAATTTTATGTGGCTGATGGGAAATTATCTTGTCAATTGTACCAACGTAGTGCAGATGTTTTTCTTGGGGTTCCTTTTAACATCGCGTCGTATGCCTTATTAACACATTTGATTGCAAAAGAATGTAATTTAGAAGTGGGCGATTTTGTCCATACTCTAGGCGATGCCCATATTTATTCAAACCATATGGACCAAGTCAATGAGCAACTATCACGTCAACCACGTGAACTACCAACATTGACAATTTCAAATGATAAAAAATCTATTTTTGATTTAGAAACAAGTGATATCACAGTAGATGGCTACGATCCACATCCAAGAATTAAAGCACCAATTGCTGTGTAGAAAGTAGGGAGAATCATGATTTCATTGATAGTAGTCCATGATCTTAATCGCGTCATTGGACAGGACAATAAAATGCCTTGGCATATTCCTAACGAACTTGCTTATTTTAAAGAAAAAACAATAGGAAAAGCCATTGTAATGGGGCGCAGTACATTTGAGTCAATTGGACGACCTTTGCCAGGTCGCTTAAATATCGTCATTACACGAAACACATCTTATGAAGCTAAAGGCGTGACAGTTGTTCATTCGATTGAAGAAGCGATAAAAACTGCTAACCTACATCATGAAGAAGTCATGATTATTGGTGGGGAGCAAATTTTTAAAGAAGTTTTACCGTATGCAGACCTTCTGTATATCACGCTTATTCAACACGAGTATGAAGGCGATACCTATTTCCCGTCATATGAACAAGATTGGGAACCCATTTCAACTTCAGACCAAAATACGACGGATAGCGGGATTCAGTATACATATATGCTGTTTAAACGAAAGGGTCTAAATAAATTAGATGTATAATTCACTACGAACTTTTTCTTTTCTATTTGGATACTTGCCATTTTCTTTAAGAGACTTACGCAAAATCCAACGACAAAAAGATAAACTTACTACAAAAGACTATGATGAACTCGTACACCAGCAGCCAAAAAAATGGGCGAAAGGCATTCTAAAACGAACAAAAAGTACTTTTCAAATTGAAGGATTAGAGTTAATTCCTGAAGAAACTGTACTTTTCGTCAGCAATCATGAAGGGAATTTTGACATTCCTTCACTCATTGCACATATTCCAAAACCTTTTGCTTTTATGTCAAAGGTCGAAGTGAAGAAACTTCCAATTATTAAAGACTGGATGGAAGTCATGAACTGCGTCTTTATTGATCGAACTAACCGCAAAAGTTCAATGCGTTCAATAACCGATATGGTATCTACCTTACAAGCGGGTCATTCGATGATCATTTTCCCTGAAGGAACCCGTAGCAAAGGGACTGGGGTACAAGAATTCAAGTCTGGCTTTGTTCGAATTGCCAAAGAAGCACAGGTGACAATTGTTCCAATTGCCATTGCTGGAACTTCAGACATTATGGAAAACAATAAAAATAAAATTAAACCTGCTCATGTCCTAATATCTGTGTTACCACCTATTTCAGTTGAAATTATTCAGGAACTTTCGTCAAAAGAATTAATCGTGCATGTTCAACAGAAAATTGCACTAGAAGTAAAACGACTGCAAGACACGAAAAAACAGATGCCCCAACAATAGCATCTGTTTTTTACGTTAGACTTGCGAATTACTAATAGTTTACAGAACCTGAACATATTTTTATAATAAAGATATGTGTAGAAGGGTGTGACTGAGATGACAAAAATTCATATTGTAACCGATTCAACAGCTGACTTAACAACAGAACAACTTGCACAATATTCGATACATGTTGTGCCACTCAACATACAGATTGATGGAAAATCGTATATAGATGGTATAGATGTTCAAGCGGAGTCTTTTCTAGAGATGATGAGAACGTCAAAAGAACTTCCGAAAAGTTCACAACCTGCTGTTGGTGTTTTTCAAGAACTTTATGATGAACTAGGAAAAAATGGAGACAAAATTATCTCGATTCATATGACCGGGGGAATGAGCGGGACAGTAAAGTCGGCTCAAGCTGCTGCTGGAATCACTAATTCTGATGTCACAGTGATTGATTCACGTTTTATTTCATATGCTTTATCATTTCAAGTAATTGAAGCTGCCCAATTAGTACAACAAGGTAAGCTTGTTGAAGACATAGTCAAACACTTGGATAATGTACGTGAAAAAACAAAACTGTTTGTGGTCGTTGATACACTTGATAATTTAGTCAAGGGTGGACGAATAGGAAAAGGAAGAGCGTTAATTGGTTCATTACTCTCCATTAAACCTATTGCGTCTCTTGAAGGCGGAGAATATACCCCTGTCCATAAAGCAAGAAGTCACAAACAAGTGGTTCAGTATCTTTTTAAACAATTTATTGACGACACGGTTGGTAAAACTGTTAAATATGTTGGATTGTCACAAGCAAATGGCTATGCAATGTCAGATCCATTGAAAAAATTAATTGAGGATTCTGGTTTTAATGATGTGCAAGTTGCATTTACCTCACCAGTTATTAGTACACACACGGGAATTGGTGCAATTGGTTTTATGTACACGGTTGAATAAAGAATGTAAACGAGCAGGGAGCGATCCCTGCTTTTAATATGAGAAGGAGAGAGTATCATGATAAAACAGTTGATACTTGTCATCTTGGTGAGTTTATTCATCTTGACAGGATGTCAATTTGACCAAGCAAGTAAAGTAGATTTCACACCAAGACAGTCGATTGAACTGGAAAGTTTCACTTTAAATAATATGTTTATTAAGGAAGAGAAGATTCTGGTTGGCCTAGGCGATTCATTGACTCAAGGAGTTGGTGACGAACTTAAAATGGGGGGCTATCTTGGTCGATTAGCAACTGAGATGGAGACGTTCCAAGGAGTTAGTGAAATTGATTTGTGGAATGAAGCAAAACGTGGAAGACGTAGTGATCAATTGTTAAAGCAACTAAGATCTGGTGAAATAGATGAATCTGTTCAAAAAGCAGATGTAATTGTCATGACAATCGGTGGCAATGACATTATGCGTATAGTAAAACAAGATTTATTTAAATTGCGTGTGGATGCCTTCCAAAATGAATTACTTGTATTCGCAAACCGTTACGGAGAAATATTATCAGAAATTCGTAAACTTAACCCAGACAGCCCCATTATCTTATTAGGGTTATATAATCCTTTTTCACTTGTAACTGATCAAGCAAATGAATTTGACCAAATATTAGCGGACTGGAACAATACAATTAGTAATCTTGCGTACAGTGATATTAATGCCTGTTTTGTTCCGGTAGACGATTTGTTTAATTCGAATTCAACAATGGTTTACCATACGGATTTTTTCCATCCAAATAGTAAAGGCTATGAACAAATGACAAACCGTGTACTCAAATCCCTAAAATCATGCGGTTTAAATCAATTAACAAAAGGGGAAATGGATTTCTAAGGAGTTGAATAATTTTGAACCTATGGAAAGTTGCTTTTCTATTACTAATCGCACTATTAATTACCGCAACGGTCATGTTTGTTTTCTGGATTAGTACACCTTCAGAAAAAACAGTCATTCCTGAACCACAAGCAGCTTCCGAGGGGCATGTATTGACAGTAAAAACAACGAAAAAAGATTTTGAAGGAATTGCAAATTCTTACATAATGGAAGCAATGAATACGCAACCTTTACCTGTTAAATTAAGCGTTGAGAACCAAATTCTATTATCAACGGAACTCACAATTTTCTCGATTAAGTTACCAGTTATTATGAAATTCGATCCCGTGGTAGAACCAGATGGCAATTTGAGATTAGTCCAAACAGGCGTCGAAGTCGGTAAATTAGAAATTCCACCCGAAACCGTGTTAAAGTTACTGAAAGATTCCGTATCCTTACCTGAATGGATGATTGTTCGTCCTGAGGAAGAGGATGTCTATATCGATCTATCTCGCATCCCTATGAAATCGGATGTTGAAGTGAGAGCGAAAGAATTTAATTTGGAACAAGATGAAATCACACTCGAAATACTGGTTCCGAATAATTAAAGGAGGTCGTCTTTATGAGCTTAGAAAAAGCAACGTTTGCAGGAGGTTGTTTTTGGTGCATGGTCAAACCATTTGATTCTTATGACGGGATTCATGCGGTTGTTTCAGGCTATACAGGTGGAGATTTAGAAAACCCTACATACGAGCAAGTATGTACAAATTCAACAGGACATAAAGAAGCTGTCCAAATAACGTTTGACTCTAGCGTGTTCCCATACGAGCAGCTTGTCGAATTGTTTTGGATGCAAATTGACCCTACCGATCCAGGTGGTCAATTCTATGATCGAGGTTCATCGTATGAATCAGCGGTTTTTTACCATAGTGACAGACAAAAAGAAATTGCAGAGGCATCTAAGATAGCAATGCAAACAAGTGGCAAGTTTTCAAAACCAATTGTCACACCTATTCTAGAAGCAAAACCCTTTTATCCAGCAGAACAATACCATCAAGATTATTATAAAAAAAATCCAACGCACTACAACCGCTATCAAGTGGGCTCAGGTAGAGCTGGCTTCAAACAAAAAATGTGGGGTGAATAACAATGTCAAAAGAAGAATTGAAAAATAAACTAACACCTATGCAATTTCATGTAACACAAGAAAATGGTACGGAACCAGCTCATCGTAATGAATATGACCAACAGTTTAATGAAGGTATTTATGTAGACGTCGTTTCCGGCAAGCCATTATTTAGTTCAAAGGATAAGTACGATGCAGGTTGTGGATGGCCGAGTTTTAGTAAGCCGATAGAAGGTCCAGAAGTGACAGAACATGTTGATGCTTCTCACGGTATGAAAAGAACGGAAGTAAGAAGTAAAACAGCTAACTCACACTTAGGACACGTATTCCCAGATGGTCCTGGTCCAGAAGGATTGCGTTATTGTATTAATTCAGCATCATTAAAATTTATTCCAAAAGAAAAATTAGAAGAAGAAGGATACAGCGAATACGTATCCCAATTTTAATCAACACTATATTTAACATTAGTAGCACAAACCAATGCCGTTGGTTTGTGCTACTATTTTTTATACTCGAAGTTAAGGAACTTCGAGTAACGTATCCTCTTTAAATTAGATTATCCTACTGCGGTGTGCTTTCTTCACGCTATTGCAACATGGACGTACAATAAAAATTTACTATAGAATAGAAGGTTTCTTTAAGTAGATGTTCGGTCGAAGATGCAATTTCGACCTCTTTCTGCTTCGTTTATTTTGCCATGAATGAATTCGGTTGAAATTATAACAAACAAAAAATTTCATTTTTTTCAACTAGCAGAATCAACTTATTGAAGAATGAGACCAACAAGTGTGACGACAATCTTTACTTACTATTACATCTAAACCTGTGATTTTTACTACTAAATGTTAATCATGAGAAATATCCTCTATATTGACAGAGTTTTTGGGATGATTTGAATCGAAAATCACTGTTTCATCCTCTAAATCATGAAAAAAAGCGGACTTCTCACAAAATCTTTAAAATACCTTCACAGCGATCATTAAGGTGGTTACTTGGATATCTCATTGTAGTGGAAGGCGTCCGCCTGTTTCTGTTTCTGCATCGCTATGCTAGCTTCGAAACATGGAAGTTCGTTGTAACGAAAATCAAAAGAGTAGTATAGCCATTTTCAGAAAGAAGTGGACAGTTCTTCACACTAATTCTTAAAAACAAAATAGATTCAAAACGTTGCTACTCTTATCGAACTTATTCTTTTGTTTTTACTTCATCCTCAAAATCATGTATATATAGTAAACAACGTTAAATATTTGGAGGGAAATTATGAATCATTCATTTTATAAATATGCACTTACATTTAGAGGAGGACCAGTTTCAGACAAACTGGCGATGTTTGCTGAAGCAATGTTTTATGATTTATCGTTCCCAAAACAATCAAATGATTTTGAAGAAATTTCAAGATACATTGAAGAATTAGCCCATTCAGATATGTCCGCATCAATTTTTGATGAATTGTGGTTATTATTTGAAACCAATGTCGCTTTCCAACAGTAGAATAGATACAACTATTTTAGGGGGAATACAGTAATGTCTTTTTTCAATAAAGTTTTAGCGTCTATAGGAGTTGGAAACGCAAAAGTAGATACTAAATTAAGTGATTCAACTTTTATGTCAGGGGATCTCATATCTGGCGTGACTGAGATAGAAGGAGGTAATACTTCACAATCGGTAAAATCAATTTATATCAATGTTTACACGACATATGAACGTGAAGCGAACGATAAAAAATATACCGAATCTGTGTCCATCTATTCTCATATGGTAAACGAACCATTTATTATTGAAAAAGATGAGAAGAAAATTTTTCCTTTTTCGTTTAATCTTCCATTAAATACTCCTGTAACGATGGGTAAAACTCGTGTTTGGCTACAAACTGGTCTAGATATTAAAAATTCTGTCGACCCTGGAGATAAAGACATGATTGAAATTCGACCAAATGCTTTTATTCATGCGGGTTTAACAGCTGCTCAAAATTTAGGGTTGAAATTACGTAATGTCGATTGTGAAGAAGCTCCTCGGGCTTACAGAGGACTAACTAAATTTGTTCAGGAATTTGAATTTGTTGCAAATGGGGGTCCGTTTAGAGGGAAGTTTGATGAAATTGAATTTACTTTCATTTATAAAGGATTGGACCAAGTTGAATTACTAATTCAAGTAGATCGAAAAGTCCGTGGTTTAGGTAGTTTATTTTCAGAAGCACTAAATATGGACGAATCTTTTATTCGCTTAACATTGTCAAAAACTGATTTAGCGTCTCTTGAATCGAAACTGTTAAAAGAAATAACACGATATACATAAGACCATTTGCATCTCCTGTTAAAAAACAGTATGATAGTACGGAAATGTTTATAAAGTGAGGGTAAAAAAATGAGTGTTCATATTAATGCTAAAAAAGGCGATATCGCCGATACGATTTTACTACCAGGAGATCCATTACGTGCGAAATACATTGCAGAAACGTTTTTAGAAGACGTTGTTCAATACAATGAAGTTCGTAACATGTTTGGATACACTGGTACTTACAAAGGAAAACGTATTTCTGTTCAAGGGACAGGAATGGGAGTACCATCTATATCTATTTATATTACGGAATTAATGGCTGAATATGATGTTCAAAAATTAATCCGCGTGGGTACATGTGGATCAATTCACAAAGACGTAAAAGTGCGCGACGTAATTCTTGCACAAAGTGCTTCAACTGATTCGAAAATGAATGAAATCATTTTCAATGGGATCAATTTTGCACCAACAGCTGATTTCGACTTATTGTTAAAAGCATATAATGCTGGAGTTGAAAAAGGCTTAAATCTTAAAGTAGGTAACGTATTTACAGAAGACGTTTTCTACAATGAGCATGCAGAGCATGAAAAGTGGGCTCAATACGGAATTTTAGCGCTTGAAATGGAGTCTTCAGCACTTTATACATTAGCAGCTAAATTCGGTCGCCAAGCACTTTCAATCCTAACTGTAAGTGATCACTTATTGACTGGTGAAGTTACAACTTCGGAAGAACGTCAATTAACATTTAACGATATGATTGTTGTAGCATTAGATGCTGCAATCCAAGATTAATCAAGGCATGGAGTAAAGGCTGTCATCTGTTTTTTGACAGCCTTTTCTTTCCGTTTAAGCTTATTTACTGATAAACTATACATAACTATTGAAACATATTTTCTAATGTTTTCGATTTGAAAGTGGTGAATGAAATGGATGAACAAGACAACAATCCTGAACAACAAACAGACCAGTCAGAACAACATCGACATGATGGGCCAGCGGGGAAATATATTCGCTTGAAACCTTTCTTCTTCATCATGCTTATCTTTACTTTAATTCTCAGTACGGCAGGGTTAACGATATTTGCTTTAACATTCGGCGATGAAAAAGTAGTCGAAGTAGGTTCACCTGAAAGACGAGAGTTTCAGAAATTATACCAAGCATATGACGAGTTGAAATCTGATTACTATGCAGATATTGATCAAGAATCATTAGTTAATGGAGCAATCAATGGGATGATTGATGCGCTTGACGATCCTTATTCGGATTATATGAATCAAGATGAAGCAGCACAATTTGAAGAAAGTATCTCTTCAAGTTTCCAAGGAATTGGCGCTGAAATACAAGAACGTAATGGCGTAATTTCAGTAGTATCACCTATTAAGAATTCACCAGCTGAAAAAGCAGGGATTTTAACGAATGACAACATCATTGCAGTAGATGGTGAAAATATTCAAGGCATGGGTGCATCTGAAGCCGTTCTATTAATCCGTGGTGAAAAAGGAACTTCAGTAACGTTAACTATTCAACGTGGTGAAATGACCGAACCATTGGAAATTAAAATCGTTCGTGATGAAATTCCTATAGAAACGATTTATGCTGAAATGCTCGAAGATAATGTAGCACATATTCAAATTACAAGTTTCTCACAAAACACATATGATGAATTACTAACAGCTCTTACCGAAATGGAAGATAAGGGAATGGAAGCGTTAGTTCTAGATGTTAGACAAAATCCAGGTGGATTATTAACGTCAGCCATCGATATTTCTAATCTGTTTGTTGAAGATGGCAAGCCTCTATTCCAAACGAAAGAAAAAGATCAAGATGCAGAAATTTACTTAGCTACCGATGGTAAGAAATTAAAAGTACCAGTCTCATTATTAATTGATGAGGGTAGTGCTTCTGCTTCAGAAATACTAGCAGCCGCAATGAGTGAATCGGCTGGTACGCAACTTGTTGGATTGAATTCGTTTGGTAAAGGTACCGTACAAACGGCAAATGAATTAAATGATGGTTCAAATATGAAATTCACAACTGCTAAATGGCTAACGCCTGATGGCAACTGGATCCATGAAAAAGGTATAGCTCCGGATGTGAAAGTAGAGTATCCAACATATACGAAATTGCCTTATTTGGACGCATCAGTTGAAATGAAAAACGGCGTTTTATCAGATCAAGTTAAAGCAGCAGAAGAAATGCTTACTGCTATTGGCATTGATGGTGGTAAAGTGGATGGATTATTCGATGATCAAACAGAAACAGCTGTTAAGCAATTGCAAAAAGAAGCAAAACTCGATGAAACCGGTATTTTAACGGGTGATACGACTTATGCTTTAATGGATCGTTTACGTTTGAAAATTGAAAAAGATGATCCACAATTATTAAAAGCAAAAGATCTATTAATAAAAGATTTAGCAAAATAAACAAAAGCTGGCCTGCAAGTTGAGGCCAGCTTTTTACATAAGTGAGGATGAATGATATGAAGGATGTTTATTTATTTAGTGGGTTTTTAGGAAGTGGAAAGACATCTTTACTAACTGACACGATACGTCAATTGAAAGAAAAAGGGTTGAAGCCTGCTGTTTTAATGAATGAGTTAGGAAAACTGCCTTTTGATTCACAAGCAATCGAGGAAGACATTCCATTAAAAGAAATGTTAGAAGGCTGTATTTGCTGTTCGGGCTCCGAGAAAACAGAAGCACAGCTGCAAACTTTATTAACAGGTGAAAATTTCGATGTGCTTATTATTGAAACAACTGGCGCTGCACATCCAGTTGAAGCATTAGACGCTGTTTATTCTCCGTTATTTGCAAATCAATTGAATGTAAAAGGAATCGTGACAGTTGTAGATAGCATGAGGTGGCTCGATCGACACTTATTGCCACCACAAATGCGCTCTTTATTTTTAGAACAAATTCGTCATGCCCATTTACTGTTAGCCAATAAAATGGATTTATTATCTGAAGCTCAACAAGCAAAGGTCACCTTCGAATTGCAAAGTTTTAATCCAACCGCTACTTTAATTCAAACATCACACGCTAAATGCCCATTGTCCATATTAGAAAGTTTAGCAGGTACCGTTAGTGATAAAGACGTTAACAAAGCGAGAGTGGGTCAAGAACTTGCGTTGTCGACACGACTAGTATCATTTAAAGAATCTGTAGATCAAGAAACCTTTGAAGAGTGGTTACGTACATTACCGTCCACTATATACCGAATGAAAGGATATGTTCCTATCAAAGGCATAAAAAACCCAATGCTCTTTCAATATTCATACGGCATGGTTCAATGGTTGCCAGAGTATGTGAAAATGGAACCTACTATTGTCATTATTGGCGAACAACTAGCTCATTTAAATATTCCTGGAAGTGAGTGATTGACTGATGAACGAAATCATTCGAGCATACCAAACCCTATTTCCGTTCCGTCAAGCATCTTCATCAATTACAACAATTGAACAACTTGAAGGAATCATTCGTATGGAGTTATTAGATGAGTTAACTCATCCACGTGTACGTAAAACAACTGTAGAAAAACTGCAAATTGCATATGAGAGAATAGAAAATAGCAGGTTATCAGACAATTTAAAAATGGAGTTAAAAAAGCTTTATATGACTGTCTATAAAAACGTCAATACCTTTTGAGATGAAACATATGGAAATTCCTCTAAAACCACACATTTATTTATGTTTTGAGTCTGTATAAATAGTACATTTTCGTTGTGATTGGCAGTATTGGTAACGATTAGGTATTTTATTGAGAGATTCAAAAGATAGACTAAGTGGCAGAAGGGGGAATAAAAAATGAAAAAAATGTTACTAGGTTTAACAATGGGAGCGATGGTGTTCTCAGTAGGTCAAGCTACAACAGCAGAAGCTTCATTTTCATCACCCACGTTTGAGACTCAAACTGTCTATAAGTTCTCAACACGTACTCAAGCACAACAGGTGGATTACTCGACCATAGAAAAAGAAATGCTAGAAAAACTATATGCACAACTAGCAGCTGCAGGATTTACGCAAGCAGAAATTAAGCAAGTTGCACAAAAGCCAGCAGAAGGTACTAAGCCGGTAGCGGCACAACCAGTTGCACAAAAGCCAGCAGAAACAGCTAAGCCGGTAGCAGCACAACCAGTTGCTCAGAAGCCAGCAGAAACGGCTAAGCCTGTAGCAGCTCAACCAGTTGCTCAGAAGCCAGCTCCAACTGCACCAGCAGCACAACCTGTTGCTTCAGCACCTGCAACACAAAATACGGGTTCAATTTCAAACATTGAACAACAAGTATTAACTTTAACAAATCAAGAACGTGCAAAATCAGGTTTAAAAGCACTTGCAACAGATTCAGCATTGATGAATTCTGCTCGTCAAAAATCAGCAGATATGAGCAACAACAACTATTTCTCTCATACTAGTCCTACACTAGGTTCACCATTCGATCAAATGAAAGCAAATGGCATTCAATACAAGGCCGCTGCTGAAAATATCGCAATGGGTCAAAGAACGGCTGCTGAAGTCGTTAAAGGATGGATGGAATCACCGGGACATCGCGCTAATATCATGAATGGAACATACACTCATATTGGTATTGGATACGATGCAAACGGTAATTACTGGACTCAACAATTCATTCAAAAATAATATGTGACATATACAACATGAAATAAACGGTCATCTCATTGTAGAGATGGCCGTTTTTTCTATGCCATTTTACTTCTTCATTCGACAAACTTAGAGGTGTATGAGATAGCACTGTATATTTAACAAGGAGCAAGAATTGAAAGAAGATCCTTTATAACTCAAAACTAATCCAGAAAATGCATAGTAAGATAGAATTTCATCTACATATTGAGCCTTTAACGGATTCAAGCACCGAGATCTAATGTTTTAAAACGCACATAGTATCGCGCAATGGGTTTCCGTTCCTATCTGATAGGGTATCACATGAGTACTTGATAGATTCATTGCCTTTTAATGAATCTCAGGAGTTTACCAATGCATGATGTAAGGATTTTTAACTAGTAAGTGTACAATTTCGAGAGTTGAGTCTGCTTGCTTATGAAAAAAACAATCTTTTACATAAACTAATTAGTATCTTATCTCTGTCGTAATTTGTAGTTATTTGTTACGATTGTAAAATGAAAACGCTTTTATTTAATGAGATGAAAAGATGGTGTCTAGAATCACTACAAATGGTTAACGATAATTGACAGGTTGTAATTTATGGAGGTGTTTGAATATGAAAATTAATGATGCAATTGAAGTTTTGGATCGAATGCGCCTTCCGAATGGTGCTTATACAGCTAGTATTTCACAGGACTATAATTTCGTTTGGATACGTGATGTGGTTTATACGGTTTTGCCGTTTTTACAAAGTAGTTCGGAACGCTATGAAAAAGCGTACCATGCATTATTTGATTTGTTTAAAAGGTACGAATGGAAAATCGATATTCACCGTGAACAGAAACCGTATCACCTATTTGAATATATTCACTCTCGTTATTCCACAGAATTAAAGGAGATCAATCAAGAATGGGGCCATGCTCAAAATGATGCTATTGGTGCTTTCTTATGGGGTGTAGGCGAAGGTGTTAGCAACGGCCGAAAGGTTATTCGTGATGACAAAGATCTGCATATCGTCCAAAAATTAGTCGACTACCTGGAGTGTCTTCAATACTGGCAGGCACATGATAATGGCATGTGGGAAGAAAATATGGAACTGCATGCTTCAAGTGTCGGCGCATGTGTGGCTGGCTTGCAATCAGTGAAAATGCTTGTGCACGTTGAGGATGAACTTATCCAAAAAGGCGAAGAAACATTGCGATTTATATTGCCACGAGAAAGCGCAACAAAAGATACCGACTTAGCGCTGTTGTCGCTTATTTATCCATACCGTATCGTTGAACGTAAAACAGCTCTAAAGATTATTGAGAGAGTTACACAACGCCTTGAAAGAGAGAATGGCTGCATCCGATATCAAAATGATCAATATTACAATGAAGGTAGTGAAGCAGAATGGTGCTTCGGATTGCCTTGGTTAGGATTATGTTACTTTGAATTAGGTATGTATGAAAAAGCTTTTGAATATGTCAATAAAACGGAACGTCTCATTCCTGATAATTGGGAAATACCCGAATTATATATCGGTGGAAAAAATGTCCCAAATGGCAACACTCCACTGGCTTGGTCCGTTTCCTTATCCTATATATTTTTAAACCGAATGAGCCACACAACCACTACTCAATTAACAGGAAATGATTAACTACATTAAATAATAAAAGTTGATACGGTTTTAATTAGGTAGAATCGTGATGATTCCAGACACACTACCTAATGTATGTGTAAGAGGAGCGAAGTGATTATTCACTTCGCTCCTCTTTGTATTTGGCTATGTGAAAGGATAGGTTGATTTTTCGTTAAAAAGTTAGGAGTTTCCCAAGACAACGGTAAACTTACAAGATTTCTTACGTTAGCAGATTAATGAAGAGACTCAAGCACAAACCATTATGCCGCTTTACAATGTTTCGAAGTAATACATCTGTCATTCTTAAAAATTAGGCAAATGGCAGAGAGCAGATGTACCAGCGGGAAGTTAGGAACAAAATGTTGATGGTTAAGATAGACATTATAATAAGTACATTCATTTAACGGCTTGCATAGGATAATTAAATGAAATGTGAAGGGATTGTGAAAAATGTATTATGTTCCTAATATGTATCAATGCCAATGCCCTTATTGTGTAGCTGTACCTATGTATAACCATGTAAGACAAACAGCTTACCCAACATATCCTAGTAGTGTAGAGCATACTAACAGAAGGGATACTTATCACTCTGCAAATGGTGGCGAAATATCGTTAAAGGATTATGGACCGAATCCATATGTCGTTAATATTAATGAAGCAACTCTGCAAAACAATACGTTTCGTACTGCTTTGTGGACAGGAACACATTTTCAAGTTACTTTAATGAGTCTCAAAGCTGGAGAATCTATCGGTTTGGAAGTGCATCCTAACCTTGATCAATTTATACGAATTGAACAAGGCCAAGGTATTGTTCAAATGGGCCAAAGTAAAGACAATTTAAACTTTACAAGAAATGTCTACGATGACTCTGCAATAGTGATCCCTGCTGGCTATTACCATAACCTAACAAATACAGGAAATATCCCACTAAAACTTTATTCCATATATGCTCCTCCCAACCATCCATTTGGTACTGTACATCCGACAAAAGCAGATGCTGAAGCTGCGGAAATGATGGAAAATCATCACAATGGAAACACTGCAAATTTGGGCAAAACTCCTGATGAATGGATACAGCACACAAAATATTTAGTTAATGAAGGATTAGAAGATGTCAAAAGAGGAATAAATTCTACACATATTCTTCAAGAATTCATTCTAATGGGAGTACTTGTTGGGAAAGGATTTTCTCCTGAAAGAGCATACAAGACAGTGGAAGAATGGGAACGGACAGGAGAATCCAAACTTCTTCAACAAAGTAAAAATATGTAGAGAGTAAAAGCATCAAGAAAAATGAACAATCACTTGCTGAATAGAAAATGCGTAGACTTCTACTTTAACTATAGGAGCGTTGATCCTTAATGGATCAACGCTCCTATTTGTTGAACTAAATATACTAAACAAGCAATTGCCTTTAAGAAGAGGAATTTTGTGTTTTTATCGGATTTTTTGGGGATATAGGGCATATCTTCTTAACAGGAGGGATTATGTGTTAAAAAGGATATTGATTATTGCAGGATTACTTATAGTGGGAATAGCTTCATTTAGCCTGTTAAATAAGCCTTCTGCAGTTGCAAATAAAGAGGAACAAGAACCTTTAGTTAAAGTAGAAGAACTACATATACCTACATTGGAGATGGTGAAAGAAAAGCTTAATGAGAAATACGTGGTGGTTGATGTAAAAACGACTTCAAAGAAAGAATTGCTAATACAAGTTGTGGGAGATGAAGAGTATTTTAATTCTGTGAAAAAGGAAATCGAGTCCATTGCAAAAAGTGTAATCAAAACCTCCACAATAAAAGATTATTCAATTGTTTTAGAGAGATGGGATTTATTTAAGATGCCCGAAGAATTTAAAAAAGAGCAAAAAGAACTTCTCCATTTAGGAAAGACTTTAATGGAAGGTCTTAAAGGTTATGGCGTAATTGGAGATATAGGGTTTCATTATCAAAAATCCATTACCATTCAAACATCATTTAAAGCTTTAGATAAAGATGCACATAAGTTAGCAATAGAAATTGAAGAGACAGTAAATGAAATCTTGCATTCTAAAGAACTAAATTCAGTATCCCGTATTGACTCTTATGAAATTATAATAGTGAATACCCATGGAAAAGTAGTAAACTAGTCAACTTATTAGGCAAAATAATATAAGTGCTTAAAACGCGAAGGTAATTAATCTTACCTTTTCTGCCTTTCTTCTTTCGCATCACGTTTTCCTATTGTCGAGGAGTTCCCACATAAACAGCAGTTTTTTTACCTCGTACAAAGTTTCGAGGTGATATTACCAAAACTTTTCATTAAGAGAGGAGGGCGAGTGACACTGTCACTTGATCTCTTTTTTTTCTCTAAACAAAGTTGCAGCAGAGATGCGTCCAGAGACGACGACAAAAAAGCGTGAAGTCTTAAAGACAATTCAATTAAGTTCGTATTCCAACTTGGACCTCAATTTTTCCAACTTGGCACTCAAATCTTTCAACTGAGCGAATATTCACCTAAATCGTATACAAATTTGTCTATTTTGAATCATAATTTCATAATCTTAACAAAAATATGCTTGTTTTAGAGGAGTTTAGTAACTTACGACGAATAATCTAGAATAAGAAATGATAAAAAAACAACTACAAACATAGAATGGAGGAGGTGCTAAATTGGAAAAATTGCTAAAGTTGCCAAATCACCTATATCCAAGTGACTTTGATATATATCTTTTCCATGAAGGAACACTGTTTGAAAGCTATAAATTACTGGGAGCTCATGTCTTATCAGAAACTGATTTTCAAGGAGTTCGCTTTGCTGTTTGGGCACCTCATGCAAAACAAGTATCCGTAGTAGGTAATTTCAATAATTGGAATGGCTATCAAAACCAAATGGAACGTATAGAGCATTCTGGAATTTGGATATTATTTGTACCTGAACTGTCCGAGGGAGCTAATTATAAATATGAGGTTACTGGACCAGATGGGCACAAAGAATTAAAGGCAGATCCTTATGCTTTTTATACAGAGCTACGTCCTGATACTGCATCTGTCATCTATGAGTTAAATAACTATGAATGGCAAGATCAAAAATGGATGGCACAACGAGCAAAGACGGATCCTTACCAAAAGCCAATGATGATTTATGAAGTTCACTTAGCTTCTTGGAAACAAAAGAAAGATGGTCAATTCTATACGTATCAAGAACTTGCTGATGAATTAGTCGATTATGCAGTAGATAACAACTTTACACATATTGAGTTAATGCCGGTAATGGAGCATCCGTTTGATGGTTCATGGGGCTATCAGATTACTGGCTTCTTTTCTGCAACCAGCCGATACGGTACACCTGAGCAATTAATGTATTTCATTGACCGATGCCATCAAAAAGGTCTTGGTGTAATCCTTGACTGGGTTCCTGCTCATTTTTGTAAGGATATCCAAGGTCTTGGTCGATTCGATGGGACACCTCTTTACGAATCGGCAGATCCCTTACGCGCCGAGCGACCTATCTGGGGGACATACAGTTTTGATTACAGTAAGCCTGAAGTGGTTAGCTTCCTAATTTCTAACGCCATGTTTTGGATGGATGTCTATCATGTGGATGGTTTCCGAGTCGATGCAGTATCGTCAATTGTTTATTTAAATCATGATAACCCGCTCCCAGTTAAATTAAAAAATCAGTATGGTGGAGAAGAAAATGTCGAAGCTGTTCAATTCCTGAAGAAGTTAAACGAAACCATTTTCAAAAAGTATCCGAATGCTCTCATGATGGCCGAAGAAGCAACTGATTGGCCCCTAGTTACGAGTCCTACGAGTCAAGGCGGACTTGGCTTTAATTATAAATGGAATATGGGCTGGGCAAATGACGTCCTAAAATATATGAAGCTGGATGTAAATGAACGTCCAAAGCACCATCAGTTATTGACGTTTTCATTTTGTTACGCATTCTCGGAAAATTACGTACTGCCATTTTCGCACGATGAAATCGTCCATGGAAAACGCTCATTAGTCAATAAAATGCCAGGTACTTACTGGCAGAAGTTTGCGAATTTACGTTTGCTGTTAGGCTATTTATTCGTTCATCCAGGGAAGAAACTGTTATTTATGGGCAGTGAATTTGGGCAGTTTGACGAATGGAAATTCAAAGATGAATTAGACTGGATGCTTTTAGATTTTGACTCGCACAGCAATTTCTTTCACTACTACAAACAATTAAGTAGATTTTATCAAGAAACTAATTCACTATGGCGTCTCGATCATGACGAAGCTGGCTTTGAATGGATCGATGACAATTCGAATCAAAGTGTGATTACATTTATGAGAAAAGGCAAACGCAAAGGGGATTATTGTCTTATTGTTTGTAATTTCTCAGCAGATGTTTACCATAACTATCAAATTGGTGTTCCTTCATTTGGGACATACTTTGAAGCATTTACTAGCGATACAGCATCATTTGGCGGATCGAATCAGGTAAATAGCAATCCAATTCAATCAAGCAAGTTGCCGTATCATAACCAACCTTGCAGCATGAAAATTACGGTTCCGCCTCTAGGCATTTCGATATTCATGAAACAGACAAAAGCAAGACTGAAGGGAGTCAATACAAATGAAATCTAAAAAATGGGTGGCCATGTTATTAGCAGGCGGTCAAGGGTCAAGGCTAAGAGAATTGACAAGTGACTTAGCTAAACCCGCAGTTCCATTTGGAGGTAAATATCGAATTATCGATTTCACATTAAGCAACTGTACACATTCAGGTATTGATACAGTCGGTGTACTTACTCAATATCGTCCGCATATTTTGAACTCATATATTGGTAATGGACGCCCGTGGGATCTTGATCGCAATAACGGTGGGGTTTCGATGCTGCCACCTTATCAAGGGAAAGATGGCGGTGAATGGTACAAAGGAACAGCTAATGCAGTGTATCAGAATTTCCATTTTATCGATCATAATGACCCTGAATATGTCCTTGTGATTTCAGGAGATCATATTTACAAAATGGATTATAATAAAATGCTTGAAGATCATATTGAAAAAGGCGCCCATGCCACAATTGCTGTCATTGAGGTGCCATGGGAAGAGGCAAATCGCTTTGGTATCATGAATACCAACGAAACCGATCAAATTATTGAATTTGACGAAAAACCAAAACACCCAAAAAGCAATCTAGCTTCTATGGGAGTCTACCTCTTTAACTGGAAACATCTTAAAAAATATTTAACGGAAGACGAGCAGGATAGTAGTTCGTCCAATGACTTTGGTAAGGACATTATTCCGAAGATGCTGGATGATGGAGCGAATTTACAAGCGTATCGATTTACAGACTACTGGAAAGATGTCGGAACGATTGAAAGCTTGTGGGAAGCCCATATGGACCTATTACAAGAACCATCTGTTTTCGAGCTGGGTGACCCTAACTGGCAAATATACGCAGGGAATGCCAATCACCCCCCACAATATATCTCCAAAGAAGCTAATGTAACACAGTCTCTAGTCAATGAAGGCTGTTTGGTATTTGGGAAGGTCGAGCATTCTGTTCTTTCATATAATGTACAAGTGGGAAGCGGCAGTACAATCAAGGATTCCGTCATTATGCCAAACGTAAAAATCGGAAATAATGTCATAATCGAAAAAGCGATTATCGGTAGCGGTACAATTATCGAAGATGGGGCTGTAATCAGAGACTCTCAACAAGGGCTTACCTTAATTGGTGAAAATCAGCTAATTTCTTCGGAAAGTGCTTTGCAGCAATCGTTATAATAGGAGGTATCTTAAATGAGAAATGTATTAGGTGTAATTAATCTTGTAAATGAACGACCTATACTCAAAGAATTGACTCATCACCGTTGTTTAGCTTCCGTACCATTTGGCGGACGCTATCGGATGATTGATTTCACTATGTCGAACTTTATGAATGTCTCCGTCAGTAAAGTGGCCATTTTTACTAAAGATAAATATCGATCGCTAATGGATCACCTTGGCTCGGGGAAGGAATGGGATCTTGATCACCGTTCACAAGGACTATTCATTCTGCCTTCCATTCATCCTGATGAAAAAATTAAAGGAGATATCCAGCAATTCTATGATCATTTAGAATTTTTCCAACGGGCAACTGCGGACACCGTAATCATTGCTCCTGGTCATCATATTTGTAAAATCGACTTTAACGAAGTGATTAAAGAACACAACAGTAAGGAAGCAGATATTACAGTTCTGTATAAAGATTATGATGGGAAGCCGGTGAACAGACCGCTTTATCATCAATGTTCACTTGACTCAAATGGAACAGTCCAAGATATAAACCTTTATACATCACCAGCAAAAGGTGACCATATATGTTTAGAAACATATGTGATTAAAAAACAACTGCTCATCGATTTAATTAAGAATTGTATAGAGTATGAAGAATATGATTTTTTGAAAGATGTTGTGAAAGCGAACCTGAAAAATCTTAATGTACAAGGCTATCATTTCACGTGTCATATGCCGTTTATACATTCTCTAGAAACATATCATGCTAGTAGCATGGAATTTCTTAACCCGGAAATTCTTCGCACTTATTTTTATGATTCATGGGAAGTATTTACGAAAATTAAACATGAAGCACCAGCCGAATATACGATTTCCTCTAAGGTGTCTAATTCCTTAATTGCCAACGGCTGTATTATTGAAGGCACCGTAGAAAATAGTATTATTTTCCGCGGTGTAAAAGTTAGAAAAGGTGCAGTTGTTAGAAACAGTATCATCATGCAAAAGGGTGATATTGAAGAAGGTGCCCATATTGAAAATATTATTACTGATAAACAAGTCATCATTACAAAAGATCAAATCATTAAAGCACGGAACAAGCCGACTGTAATCAAAAAAGAAGAAGTAGTTTAAACTGGAGGGACACGAGCATGAATATTTTATTTGCAGCCTCAGAGTGCGTCCCATTTATTAAGACCGGGGGACTTGGCGATGTTATTGGCGCCTTGCCTCACTCTTTACATGAAGAGGGAGTTAACGTCAGTGTGATACTCCCGAAATATGGAGATCTACCATCGCACTTTCAAGAACAAATGGAATGGATAAAAAGCATTGAAGTTCCAGTAGGTTGGAGAAATCAGTTTTGTGGAATAGAGAAACTTCATTATCAAGGAATCAACATTTACTTCCTTGATAATGAATATTACTTTAAAAGACATGGTAGCTATGGCTTTGAGGATGATGGGGAACGGTTCGCTTTCTTCTCACGTGCTGTTCTTGAGGCGTTGCCATATGTAGAAGAAAGTCCCGATATTATTCATTGCCATGATTGGCAAACAGGTCTCATTCCAGTTTTATTGAAAGCTCATTATAACAATCACCCGCTTTATGAAGGAATTAAAACAGTGTTTACGATTCATAATTTGCGCTATCAAGGTGTCTATCCTAAGTCTGTGCTTTCTGATTTACTGAATTTAAGTGATTTATATTTCCACATGGACGCATTAGAGTTTTATGGAAATGTTAGTTATCTCAAAGGAGGACTAGCCTTTGCAGATTGTGTGACTACCGTGAGTGCTACATATGCTTCAGAAATACAGACCCCCTATTATGGGGAAGGGCTTGATGGGTTTTTGCGAAAAAAAGGTTCAAAACTTCGTGGTATCGTCAATGGAATTGACAATGAGTCAAATGATCCTAAACGTGATGAATTGATTCACTTACCATACGATGATCAGAAGGGGAAGGCTATAAATAAAAAAGACCTTCAGGAAACGCTTGTACTTCCAGTGGACGCTAATATTCCAATCATTTCAATGGTAACCAGATTGGTTGATCAAAAAGGGATAGATTTGATTCGCCATGTCTTCCATGAAATAATTGGGTTAAAAGTTCAGTTCATTTTACTAGGAACAGGCGATTCTCAGTATGAAGAGTCATTTAGATATTTTGCTGATTGCTATCCTGACAATGTGTCAGTCAACCTATACTTTGATGAAGCATTGGCTCAAAAAATTTATGCTGGCTCTGATCTCTTCTTGATGCCTTCTCAATTTGAACCGTGTGGCATTGGGCAGCTTATTGCGCTTCGTTATGGAACATTACCCCTCGTCCGTGAAACAGGTGGACTGAAGGATACGGTTAGTCCTTATAACGAATTTACAGGGGAAGGAAATGGTTTCAGCTTTGCTAATTATAATGCTTATGAAATGCTCTATACGATTGAGCGGGCTGTTGGTCTTTATCGCTCCCAACCAGATATCTGGGGGACTTTAGTAAAGCATGCGATGGAGCTTGATTTTAGTTGGACTTCATCATGTCAACAATATCTTGAAATCTATAAAGATCTCTTAAGTAGACGATAAAATAGAAAAAGAACCGTTTTCGGATTTTTTCGTAAAACGGTTCTTTTCTATTATTAAAAGTTTTTTCAACCCTCTCCTTTTAACTTGGAGGAACTATGTCTGTTCCACGCGCCGGTCCCTCGTTTGCCTTGCTTTCCAAAGTAACTCATCATAGGAGAATTCCAATTGCTTAATTTGTCTTAAAAAGGTTTAAATCATGAGCATTATCCCTAAACTAAAGTAAAAAATGGGGTGACATCATGGAATCTTTCAGTAAACTTTCCGAATACATCAAAGAATTATTTCATGATTCTTCAGATTTAGTTGTTAGAGAAATTGATTGGCCAGATGATGAGGCCATTCTTTGTCATTTTTCAGTTCTAATGGATAACTCGGTAATTAGCGAACAATTAAATATGATACAAAATAGACTTCAAGAAAAATTACCAAATTGGGGAGAAACGCCTACTTCCTCACTTGAAACATTTCACCCTTCAAAACTAGTGGAATATGTTTGTGCTGGAGAATCCACCATTATTCTAGTGAAAGCCAATTTGCTTTTACGTATAACTTTGCCAAACGTTCCTCATCGCGCTCCAATGGAACCCGGAAACGAAATTGTCGTTCAAGGACCACATGATGGTTTTGTTGAAAGTATGGATGTAAACATAGCGTTAGTTCGGAAGAGATTACTCATTCCAAATTTAGTTGTTCGAAAAGTAGTTGTCAGCAGTTTTTCAAAAACACCGATGTGTTATATGTATATTGAATCAAAAGTGAATCAAGTTACATTGGATGAAATTCACAACAGACTTAGAAAGCTCGAAACTGATTTTTTGTTCAGTACTGGACAGATTCAAGATGAATTAGAAGACAATATCTGGTCTCCTTTTCCACAATTAATGACTACTGAACGGCCAGATAAAGTGGCTACCAACCTTATGGAAGGAAAGGTAGTCATATTAGTTGATCAGTCACCAACGGCATTACTTGGTCCAGTTACATTTTTTTCGTTTTATCAATCACCTGATGATTATAACGGCAGAGTTCTTGTTGGTTCTTTCTTTCGACTTTTACGGATATTCAGTTTTCTGACGGCCATCTTTTTACCCGCATTTTATATTGCCATTGTTAGCTTCCACTTTGAAGTGCTGCCTTTGGAACTTAGCAAAACGGTTAAAACATCAGTAAATGAAATTCCTTACCGTCCATTTATTGAAGCTATGATTTTAGAGATTACAATCGAACTTATTCGAGAAGCGAGTATTCGATTACCTAGTCCAGTCGGTCAAACAATTGGAATAGTTGGAGGGTTAGTCATTGGGGACGCGATTGTTAGTGCAGGACTTGTCTCGAATTTAATGGTTATTGTAGTAGCTTTGACCGCTATTTCTAGCTTTGTAGTCCCATCTAACGAAATGAATATGTCCATTCGATTATTGCGATATCCATTTATGATTGCTGCATCTTTGTTTGGTTTTTTTGGAATCGTAATTGGGACCCTTATTCTATTCATTCATTTAACTAATTTACGATCGCTTACACAACCTTACTTTTACCCAGTGGTACCTTTTAAACCTTCTGTCTTTAAAGATATTTTTTTCCGACGTCCTTTCCCGAAGCCGCATCTCCAAGCTACTTCATTTACACCTAAAAAGAATGAGGATCGTTCCAAAGAGGACAAGCTATGAAATTTTCCATTTCAAAAAACCAATTATTTCTCTTGTTCTTTATTATTCAAACTGGATCAGTGTTTATTTCCTTTCAAGAGCCAATAATCAATGAGGCAGGAAGAGATGCATGGATAGTATTTGCTGTTATTTGTGTGATGCAACTATTCCAATTATTTCTATATGAGAAATTTCATTGTCATTTCAAGTTACCAAAATTTTTGCAATGGATGTATTCAGCATACTGGATTTTGTTAATTGTTTCATTTCTTGCATATATTCAAAAATCACTCTCTGTTTGGGCTTTCCCGTTGACACCAGCTTATGTCATCATCGGTACAGTAGTAGCTCTATCTTTTTATGCCAATATGAGTAGACCTGAATCCGTTATTAATCTTGGGGTTTTGTTAATTCCATTGATCCCGTTAATTTTTATTTTTTTAATGTTGGCTGTACCTGAATTAGTATGGACAAATTTATTTCCTATGGGGAATATATCAAAAGAAGAATGGTTCGGCGGAACTAAAGAATCACTACATGCTTTTATTGGAGCAGAAATTTATTTGTTTTATCGAGGATTTGTTGTGAAATCAGAGAAAATTAAGTTTAGATTTATATTGATTTATCAATTAGTGTTAAGTACGTTTTATTTGATAACTATCTTATTATCTTTATTATTTTTCTCGATTGATGAACTAAAAATCATTCCTGAACCTCTTTTGTATTTATTGAAATCTCAGGAAGTCACTTTTATTGAACGACTTGACTTGTTTTTCATTTTTATTTGGATGGCATGGAGTATTATTACCGTGATTTACTTAGCTTTTACTGTGACATTATTTATGGAGAAAAATACGCCTAAGAAACTAAATAGTAAAAAGGTTATTCTTCATTTATTATTGTTTATCCTGCCGCTCATTATTATTGCTAAAGATTATCATCAAGTTGCCCAAGATATGCTTATTTATGGTCACTTACTGTTTGCATTAATCATTCCATTCTTCGTTATCGTGTATAACAAATGGAGGTCCAAAAATGTTGAAAAAGTTTAGTTTTCTTATATGTGTCGCCCTGTTAAGTGGATGTTGGGATGAAAGACAATATAAAGACATTTCTGTCGTTCCAATCGTTGGACATGATGGGGAAATAGGCGAAATAACCTCTTATTTTACAGTCCCAATAATCAAAGATGAGACGGCAACAACACATGTTATAGAGGGAAAGGGTGTTTCCATACGGGAAGCACTGGAGGATGCCAATTTAAAAACAAGTCAATCAATGGATGTGTCAAAATTAATCGTCATTCTCTTTTCCGATGAAACGGTAAAAACCGATATATATGAATATTTGGATGTGTATTACCGCAATGCCCGCAATCAATTAAGTACGTATATCGGTATAACGGAAGGGAGTACTAAACCTTATTTAGAAGTTGGGAATGAATTACAAGAAGATGCCGGAACGTACTTCCATGATTATATTGAAGGTCTTGAAAGGGTTTCTATTTATCCGAAAACAGACCTTCAAATCATTTGCACGATGTTGTTTGACGAAGGCAAAGATATCGTACTGCCTTATTTCAAAATTTCTGAGGATGAAAAGTCAGCGGATATAAAAGGCATTGCTTTATTCAATGGAAAGTCTTATACAGGAGATTATATTAACAATCAACAAGCCATTACGTTATCTGTATTAAGAGATACAATAGGAAGGAATGCCAGTTTTACGTATACTTTTGAAGGAACACCGATAACAACCGTTATAAGAGGTATTAAGAAGAAATGGGACTATAGTGAAATCGAGAATTCAAATAGTATCAAGTTATCTTATACATTGAGAGTTGACGTACAAGAATTTTCACGCGATCATTTGAATGACAAAGAAACGAGAAATGATATTGAGCAATTTTTATCTAAAAAAATAGAAGAAGATGCACAAAAACTACTAGAAGTACTCCAAGAATCAAAAAGTGATCCTTTAGGACTTGGTCGAAGAGTGCGTGCTTTTCATCCGGAAGTTTGGGAAAAAGGTAAATGGAAAGAAACCTATAGTACATTGAAGCTTGAACCGAGTATTAAGGTAATTGTTGAACGAACAGGTATTTTACATTAATAATGGATGGAATAAAAACATGAGCCAATCCTTAAAGGACCGGCTCACGTTTTTTGCGTTGTATTCGAATTAGACGTGCTGATAAAGTAATTGCACCAGCAGTTAACCCTACAATTAAACCAATCCAGTAACCAAAAGGTCCAAAATCAGTATACTTAGATAGCAGGTACCCAATAGGTAAACCTATGACCCAGTACGATATAATCGCCATGATAAATGTAACATTGACATCTTTATAGCCACGTAATGATCCTTGTACAGGTGCTTGTATAGCATCTGACAACTGGAATAGTGCAGCAAATACGAAGAACTGAATCGTTAACTGAATAACCGTTTCGTCTGTTGTATATATAGAGGCAATTTGTTCTCTGAAAAAGAACAAAATACATGCAGAGAAGAAGCTGATAATAACGGCTGCTCCAACACTTAGCCAGCTATATGTTCGAGCATCTTTATAGCGCTTAGCGCCAACTTCATATCCTACTAAAACAGTTGCGCCAATCGAAATGCTTAAAGGAATCATGTACAGTAACGAAGTGAAATTTAAAGCGATTTGATGAGCGGAAATGACAGCTGTACTGTACGTGCTCATCATAAGTGTAACGGCAGAAAAAATACTCGTTTCAGCAAATATAGATAATCCGATGGGAACACCTATAAAGCTAATATCCCGCCATTTTGAAAACTGAACACTTGTCCAATTCTTAAAAAGTTCATATTGCCGAAATGGTTGGAGCTTATGAGCAACACCAACAGCAATTAAAAAAATCAACCAATAGGTAATTGCTGAAGCATAACCAGCTCCAGCACCACCTAATTCTGGGAAACCGAAATTCCCGAAAATAAGCAAATAGTTAAAAATAATATTAATGGGAGCCGACAGTAATGTGATAATCATTGTGATTCGCGTTTTTCCGAGTGCGTCCATATAAGATCGTAAGACAGTGTATGCGAATAAAGGAATTATACCGATAATCATTGCAAATACATAAGATCTAGCAATGCTTTCAACTCGTGGTTCTAATGTCATCATTTGTAGAATTGGATCAATAGCGATGAATAGGAGGAAGATAATCAAAGTAGATAGTGCCAAAGATAAAAATAATCCTTGTTGAACGACCGTTTTAACTTCATCCTTTTTTTTGGCACCTACTAATTGAGCAACTATTGGTGTGATAGCAAGAAGTATACCTGCTAATCCAGTGTATATAGGCACCCATAAGGATGAACCTACCGCAACTCCAGCTAAGTCCTCACTACCATAGCGACTAGACATTAAAATATCGAAAAATGAAACTAAATATAAGGCAACTTGTGTCACTAAAATTGGAAAAACAATTTTTAGCATGAGCGACCATTTCTCTTTAAGATGTGTTGTTTCATGCATTTGGAATCACCCTAATTTCTACAAATTTCCCTCAGTATAGCACAATAGACACAGACAAATAGAATGTGTAATTTATCGGAATTTTCATTACTTAAATAACTCAACAAATCCTTTGATTTTGCAGATGACGTTCATGTTAAGTCAGTAAATAGTGTATATTATGTAAAGGATAAGTTTAAATAATAATTATCAAGTAAATGACATCGAATTTTACACGAAATGAATGCGTTGAAGATAGGAGATTTACAAATGAAGAAAAAAACAATTGTGTTAACAGGCGGGGGAACTGCAGGTCACGTGTCACTTAACCAAGCAATTATCCCAACTTTAGAAAAAGAGTCATTTGAAATTCATTATATCGGATCAAAAGATGGTATTGAATTGGAATTAATTCGAGATGCTTTTCCTCATATTAAGTATCATGCCATTTCAAGTGGTAAGTTAAGACGTTACGCTTCTGTTAAAAACTTTACAGATCCACTGAGAGTGGGCAAAGGATTTCTTGAATCCCTTTTAATTATTAGAAAAGTAAAACCAGCTGTTATTTTTTCAAAAGGAGGATTCGTTTCGGTTCCTGTTGTTATGGCTGGAAAGTTATCTAGTGTTCCGGTTGTAGTTCATGAATCCGACGTGACACCAGGGCTAGCAAATAAACTAGCGATGCCTTTTGCAAAACATATATTTAGTGTCTTTCCAGAAACATTGAAACACTTACCTTCTGAGAAATCCAGTTGTTCGGGTTCAATCATTCGTTCAGAGTTATTTGAAGGTAAGAAAGAAGTAGGTTATCGCATTTGTGGTTTTAGTGGATTGAAACCAGTCCTTCTGATCATGGGAGGTAGCCAAGGTTCAGCCATAGTAAATGAGGCTATTCGAAGCAATCTTCCAAAGCTTCTTGAATCCTATGACGTCATTCACTTGTGTGGGAAAGGTAAAGCTGATGAGGCTTTATATGCCGTTTCTGGTTATAAACAATTCGAATATGTCACGACTGAATTACCCGATTTACTACATGCGGCAAATGTAATTGTTTCTAGAGCTGGTTCAAATTCAATATTCGAGTTCTTAGCTTTACGCAAACCGATGCTTCTAATTCCATTGTCTAAAATACAAAGTCGTGGTGATCAATTATTAAATGCCCAAATTTTTGAAAAACAAGGGTGGGCATCTGTTCTTGAAGAAGAAGCTGTTAATCCTACCTCGTTTTTGAATGCATTAAAAGATGTAGCTAATCGAGCAGAACATATGCGCCTTTTAATGGAGAGCTCAGAACTTCCCAAAACACCAGATGAAATGGTGAAACTCATTACTTCTTTTGCAAAATAAAAAAATGGCTGTTCCAAAAGTCATTGTACCTGACTTTTGCGAACAGCCTTCTTCATATTAATATCTTCTGATAAACAAATTGATTTCCGTTGTAATGAACTTTCATGTTTCGAAGCTAGCGCAGCGATTATTCGCCGCCTTTAACTACAATCATTTATTGTAGAATGAAGGTATTAAGTGAAAAAATAAAACAGGTGGAGAAAAACGATTCGTTTTTCTCCACCTGTTTTATTTTAGGGGCATATTAGTCAGCCCCAATAACTCCTCATTCCAGCTTGATTCTTCTGTTGTAGTCGAGAAAGAGGCACTATAGACTGTTCTTCATTACATTGCTTGCTCTTCCTCTTCTGTAAATCGAGAAGCAGCTGTTGACAAGTAGAATAAGTCTTTAGGTATTTGGTATAACTCATATTGATGTTCGCCAGAATTGATTTCTTCAAATAAAGTAGGATGTGAATCTTTTGCGTTCATGGTATAAGCTAACTTCTCTGTTGCACGGATAGACTTTTCATTATGTTTTTTAATACGCAGAAACACTGTATTGATCTGATGTTGATAAAATAGTTCTTCTAAGAACAGGTTTTTAGCTTTTAGATTAAAGCCCTTCCCTTGAAATGGTTGGCCAATCCAAGTGCCTAGAAAACCAGCCTGATCTTGGATATCATATAAATTTATCGTGCCAATTGGCATCCCATAATCATCAGTGATCGTTCGTGAAATAACTTCTCCGCGTTCTTCTTCTTCCATTAATTGTTTCGTCATAAACAAGAATTCTTCAGCTGAAGTTGCTTTTTGACGGACGAAAGGGAAGACAGATGGGTGAGATAAGTACTCGAATAAATGACCGCATTCTTGTAATTCTCGTCTTTTTATCAATATTAACGCCTCCGTAACGGGGCAGAGATATAGACAGAAGTCTGGCTCTAGCCCCTCGAAATTTTTCATTTTGTGGTGCATAAAAAATTCCGGGGTGGGAATCGAACCCACTAGAACCAGTCACAATGCTGGTGGCGCACCATTTGCCTTCCCTCACGATTTATGGTGAATAAATCGTTTAATAAAATTGTTTGCATATTTACTATACTAATTTTTTTTCGAAATGCAAACAAAAAAATCGTGAAATTTGTGTAAGTTTTGTTACAAATATAATACGCCTTTTTGAATGAATAGTTGTAACCGTTTTCGATAAGATTTATCATGAAAAGATAAAGTATTTAGGAGGACTATCATGACCATCATTTTTCATAAAGTTCACGGTTCTGGCAATACGTTTTATCTGCATGAAGAAATGCCCAACATTCCTTACGATTGGCCATTAACTGCACAAAAAATGTGCGACCCTTCTAATGACAACGGAGCAGATGGATTATTAATCATTTCACAATCCACTAAAGCAGATGCGAAAATGCGTGTCTATAATGCTGATGGGTCAGAAGCGTCCATGTGTGGAAATGGGTTAAGATGTGTTGCTCGATTTGTCTTAACAAAATTAAAGCAAACTAAAGCTACGATTGAAACGATGAAAGCTGTCTTGTCTGTGCAACAAGTAGACCCGATCTTTAAAAGCATAGATACATATTCAGTTGAAATTTCACCAGTATCTTTTGAACTATCATCCCTCCCAATGATGTATGATGATAACAAAAGGGTTATGAATTCAGTAATACCTGAATTTGCATCTGATATCCGCTTTACTGCAGTGTCAGTACCAAATCCTCATTTAATCGGAATAGTTCCTATTCAGTATATTGAAGAATCACAGTTTCAAGAACAGCTTGCTACGTCTTTTAATATAGAAAATGAATATTTTCCTGACGGTGTTAATGTCAGTTTTGTTCATCCTGTAGATGAGTCAAGTATTTTCGTCAGAACCTTCGAACGCGGAGTAGGTTTTACAAATGCATGTGGTACTGCAATGACGGCTTCAGCGTTGGTATCTGCAACCATAAATCTCGTGCCATTCGGAGATGTAACGGTGTATAATCCAGGCGGTTTTGTAAAGTGCGTCATTGAACAAAACGGTGAGCATGTTCATCTTTCCTTAATTGGTAATGCAACATTTTTCGCCACATATTCAGGAGAATTATCTGATGATGGTGAATTTTTATGTAATTCTATTATTCTTCATGAACATGAGATAAAAGAATACAAAGAACTTGAACACCATTCACAACTGAAAATAAAAGATGGATGGTCTCGCAACGAGAATTTGTAGGAGTTGAATATAGATGGAACATTTCTTCACTCAAGCGCAATTTGATTTACTATATGAAGATACGCCAGATTTAGTGTTCTTTTTAATTCAAAAAGAACACTCATTTGAGTATGTCTATATCAACCAAAGTGCAAGACTCATCTTTAAAGAGGATCCACTTCACTCCAGTCTGCATGATATGGTATCTGTTACACATGCAAAAGAAATTAATGAAAATTATACAAAGGCAATTAGAGAAAATAAAGTGGTGACCTTCCAAGATTTCTTTTTGTTTTCTGATGTTGAATTAGTAAATGAAACCACTGTAAAACCAATACGAACGGAACAAGGTATATATATACTGGCCATTACGAAAGAAGTGTCTAATCAAAAGGAAATAGAAGAAAAATATTTATTCATGCAATCGTTACTAAACATGACCGTAGATCCAACGATCGTCGTGACAAGGGATGGGAAGATATTCGATATGAATCCCAAATTTGAAGAGATTTTTGGCTACAATTTGAAAGAGTGGCGTGGAAAACACTATTTAAACTTACCAATTGTCCCTTTGAAAGAGCGTAATCTAGTGGAACATCATTTTGAATCGAATTTACAAGGCACTGGTAAATCTTCTGTTCTCGTAAAAAGAATTAAATCGACAGGTGACGATGGTACATTCCTAGTCAGTTACTCTCCTATAAAGAAAAATGGAGAGACCGTTGCTATGTATATTTTGCTACAAGAAGTTACAGATGAAGTCGAGCTTAAAGAAAGTCTTCGAAACACTAGACACATTTTGGAAAGTTATAAACGTGCCATTAGTAAAGCTGCTATGGTTTTAATGACAGATCCTAGAGGCGTCATCGTATATGCGAACGATTTATTTGAAGAAATTACTGGTTTTCTGAATCATGAAATGATGGGTCAACATATTAGCTCATTACAAGTGGACCGTTACAATGATTTTAATATAAAGCGTATGTGGAGAGACGTCATGAAAGATAAAATATGGCGTGGTGAGCTTAAAAATCGAGCGAGCAATGGTACATTTTACTGGGGGGATACAACGATTATTCCGCTATACAATGAATTACAGGACATTGAGAACGTTCTTATCATTCAATTTGATATTACTGAAAAAAAGAATGTCATGATTGATTTACAATCTATTGAACGAACATTTAATTTAATCACCGAAAATACTAACGACTTAATCGCGATTACAGATGAACATGGTTCTATTCTATATACCTCACCATCGCATGCAAGAATATTAGGTTTTTCAAATGAGGAAATAGGAAATAAACAGTTTAGTGACTTGCTAGTTAAAGAGTATCGAGATTTATGGGAAAGCGATATTTCTAAACGCGTCAATGAACAAGAAGAAATACGATTGGAACTACAATATTGTCGGAAAAATGAAGAGAAGCTTTGGACTGAAACGTCTATTATGGCCGTAAAAGACCGAGAACGTCCTGGGGAATTACAACATGTCATCGTTTCAAGAGAGATCACGGAACGCAAAAAATTAGAACAACATCTTAGCTTTATGGCATATCACGATAGCCTTACGAATCTACCCAATCGTAGTTATTTATTAAAAGAGTTCCCTCAATTTGTTTCAAATGCTGAGGCAAATCGTTCGACAATAGGTATTCTTTTTCTGGATGGTGACGATTTTAAATCAGTTAATGATTCATTTGGTCATGATGTAGGCGATGAATTCATTCGCATGTTTGGGCATGCACTTTTGGCTAGTGTTCGTCCAGATGATTTAGTTTCACGTGTTGGCGGTGATGAATTTGTCATTTTACTTACACATTTGTCTAATGAGCCACAATTGAGAAATGAAGAAATAAACCTAATCATAAAGAACATCCAAACGACCTTGCTAAAAGGATGGTACATTAAAGAAAACATTTTCACTCCAACTACTTCGATTGGTATATCTTTTTATCCTGATCACGGAAGCACGATTGACGAGTTAATGGAAAAAGCAGACATTGCGCTGTATCAAGTGAAACGCATGGGGAAAAATCAACATCTTATTTATTTAGATTGATTTATTGAAAGCCGTTCCTGTCATTGGAGCGGTTTTTCTTGAAATATGGAAGAAGGTGAAAGAATGGGGAATCGCATATTACTTGTGGAGGATGAAAAAAACATTGCTCGGTTTATCGAACTGGAATTGCGTCATGAAGGCTTTGAAGTAGTTCATCATATATCTGGGAGAGAAGGGTTAGAGGCTGCTAAATCACATGATTTTGATGTCGTGTTGTTAGACGTAATGTTGCCAGAGTTAAATGGAATAGAAGTATGCCGTAGAATTCGTTCGTTCTCGCGACTCCCTATATTATTAATCACAGCTAGAGATGCTGTAATGGACCGGGTAGCAGGACTTGATGCAGGGGCTGATGATTACATCGTAAAACCCTTTGCGATTGAGGAGTTGCTCGCTAGAATAAGATCCGTTTTGAGAAGAACAAGCAACGTAAATGAAGCTACTTCTCTGCTAGAATTTAAAGACATTACAGTCGACATGGATGCACGCCTTGTCGAAGTGAACAAAAAAAGTTTAGACCTAACCAAAACAGAATATGATTTGCTGGTCTACTTAATACAACAAAAAAATCGAGTGACTACACGAGACTTAATTTTAGAGAATGTATGGGGCTATTTAGCTGATATCGAAACGAATGTGGTAGATGTCTATATTCGTCATTTGCGCTCGAAGTTACCATTAGAAGCAGCAAATTACATAGAAACGGTAAGAGGAGTCGGGTATGTGATGCGAGAATGACTACATTGAATCGATGGAAACAGTCTATTGCATCACAATCGTTGAAGAAGAGATGGGCTATAGGTTCAGGGGCAGTCATCTTCTTAAGCTTTGCAACGATGAGTATTATTTTATTTATCGCTCTAAAAGGCTGGTTGTATCAGCAAGAAGAGCAAGAAGTAAATCGCACCATGCGTGATTTAACTAGCTTTTTCGAATCTCAAGGTCCATTTTTAACCGTTCAAGATATTCAGTCAAATAAAGGATTGATGACTTCTATAGTAGATAAAGACCAAACTGTTCGATTGTTAAACGCAGATGGTATTGAGTTGCTACAAATAAATGATACATCGACTTTCCCTTTATTTGATGACATTGACTTGCCAAGGAAGGGTTATGCACTAAATACGGACAAATCTTCGTCGATTTCAGCAATCGGAAATATACAGTTGGGAAAATTTGTGGGGTATGTTCAACTGGAACACCCATTAAAAGGTTTCCAATCAATTATGACTTATATCATAACTACCATGTTGCTTTTTAGCGTCTGTGCTTTGTTGTTATCGGGATGGATTGGTTACATGTTAGCGACCTATTTATTAAGACCTCTTCAAGATTTGAAAATATCCATGGATGATGTTGCTGCTCATGGATTTGAAAAGGATTTAGCAATTTCCTATCATGCAAAGGATGAAATTGGGGAACTTATAGTCGTTTACGAAAGTATGATGGCAAAGTTAAAGTCATCTTTTGAAAAACAACAACAATTTATGGCTGATGCTTCACATGAACTCCGTACACCCATCCAAGTGGTAGAAGGGCATCTGGCCTTATTAAACAGATGGGGGAAAGATGATCCTGTCATTTTACAAGAATCATTGGAAATATCGTTACGTGAAGTAAAACAAATGAAAACATTAATTGACGAAATGCTTGAATTAGCTCGTGGAGAACAATTGAAAGAACGTCCTCCTACTTATATTGTGAAACATACAATAGACGTAATAAAAGAAATAATGCAAGTACACCCGACCGTATATATTAAACATAATCTTCCTGTGCAAGAAGAAATAGAAATTCTTATCTCATCAAATGTCTATCAACAAATTATTCGCAACATCCTCACAAATGCAATTCGCTACAGCAAGGAGCCAGCGCACGTATCTATTGCATATGAATATAAGCCTGATGAGGTCATCGTTCATATACAAGATCAAGGGATTGGCATTGCGCCAAATGACATATCGAAAATATTCGATCGTTTTTATCGAGTCGATCCAGCTCGCTCTAGAAACTTGGGTGGTAGTGGATTAGGGTTGAGTATTGTTAAAATGCTTATGGACAATGCAGGAGGGTCTATTTTTGTGAAAAGTGAAAAAGACAAAGGTTCAACTTTTTCCTTGATGTTCCCGCTTATAAAATGAATTTTCCTTGTCTAAAATACATGTTATTTCGACATTACGATAAAGTTTGCTTAATTTCCTGAAAAGCATTGTATTTTCTATAGATAGGAGTAAGATTGAAATGAAAAAAAAGTTCTGCATTCATCATGCTTGATTCCTTTGATATCAGGTTATAACATGATAAAATAATGTAGTATGTATAAAAAAGAAATAGGAAATGCCGCTTGGCAAAAGTTGGAGGGTTTTCTAAATGTTAAAGCACGGGACACCGAACGGGTCACCATGGGCTAAATTATCAGGTCCAAACTTAGGATATGTATTAGAAATGTACGATTTATTTTTGAAATCACCAGAATCTGTAGATGCAGATCTAAGTGAATTATTCAAAGAATTTGGCGCACCATCAGAGTCTGAAGACACTGTAGATTTTTCTGCAGCCAATCATGTAGATCCAAATAACTTTGGGAAAGTATTAGCGGCTGTTCAATTAGCAGACGCAATTCGAGCTCATGGTCATTTAGCTGCGGATATTTATCCGTTAAACGATCGACCTAAAGACTCTTCACGATTGGATCCTTCTACATATGGATTATCAGAAGCTGATCTTGTAGAGATCCCAGCTTCTTTATTAATGAAAAATACACCTAGCAATATTCAAAATGGTTTACAAGCAATTGAGTATTTGAAATCATTCTATACCGATAAGATTGCATATGAGTTTGCTCATATTATTAATTCTCAGGAACGTCAATGGATTCAATCTAAAATTGAATCATCATCTATGAAAGTTCAATTATCGGCAGAAGAACGCAAATCTTTGCTTGAACGATTGTCGGAAATTGAAGGTTTTGAAAAATTCATTCACCGCACGTTTGTTGGAGCAAAACGTTTTTCGATTGAAGGATTAGATACATTAGTTGTATTACTTGATGAATTGGTTCGTCAATCTGAAAAGCAACATACTAAGCAAATTTTAATTGGTATGGCACATCGTGGACGTTTAAATGTCTTAACACACATTATTAATAAACCATATGACATGATGTTTGCAGATTTTGCACATGTTCCAAATGATTCATTTTTACCGAAAGATGATTCACTTGAAATTACTACAGGATGGTTTGGCGATGTGAAATATCACATGGGCGCTACACATACTGCTAAATCAGGATTGAAAGTGAAACTTGCTTATAACCCTTCTCACTTAGAAGTAGTTAGTCCAATTGTGAATGGTCAAACTCGTGCAGCTCAAGAAGTTACATCAAAAACTGGTGTAGCTAGTCAAGATCCAAAAGCTGCATATTCAGTATTGATCCACGGAGATGCTGCGTTCCCAGGACAAGGCATCGTAACTGAAACATTAAACTACAGTCGTGTTCGTGGGTACCAAACAGGTGGATCCATTCATATTATTGCAAACAATATGATTGGTTTTACGACAGAATATTATGATTCACGCTCGACACATTATTCTTCAGATCCTGCAAAAGGGTTCGAAGTTCCTGTTGTACACGTGAATGCAGATGATGTTGAAGCGGTAATAGCTGTCGCTAGACTAGCATTTGAATATCGAGAAAAATTCGGCAAAGACATCTTAATAGACTTAATCGGTTACCGTCGTTTCGGTCACAATGAAATGGATGAGCCGTTAGTTACCAATCCAACAATGTATCACGCGATTCACAAACACCCTACTGTACGTGAATTGTATGGTAAGCAATTAGTGTCGGAAAAAGTGGTTGCAGATACAGATGTGAAAAAACTTCAAACTGATATTCAAAAAACGATGCAAGCTGCCTTCGATCGTGTGAGAGAAGTGCCTGCAGCAGAGCATCAAGATATTGTTATTCCTGAGGTCGTATTAAATGGTTATCCTGAAGTACCAACTGGCGTGAAAGAAGAAACACTAGTGAAAATGAATGCTGACTTATTGTCTTGGCCTTCAGAATTTACAGCTTTTAAGAAACTTGAAAAAATTCTTAAACGTCGTGAAGAACCTTTCAATGGCAAAGGGAAAATTGATTGGGCACATGCAGAAACTTTGGCACTTGGCTCAATTTTGCAAGATGGAAATCCTATACGATTGACTGGACAAGATGTACAACGTGGGACATTTGCCCATAGACATCTCGTGTTACATGATGAAAAAACTGGAGCGGAACTTGTTCCACTACATCATATTTCGGATGCGAAAGCTTCATTTGTCGCTTATAACAGTCCATTAACTGAAGCAGCGGTTGTGGGATATGAATTTGGATATAACTTGGAAAATGAAAAAGCGCTAGTTATTTGGGAAGCTCAATATGGAGACTTTGCAAATATGGCACAAGTCATGTTTGATCAGTTTATCTCTGCTAGTCGTGCAAAATGGGGTCAAAAATCTGGATTAGTCATGTTACTTCCACATGCATATGAAGGACAAGGACCTGAGCATTCAAGTGCTCGTATTGAAAGATACTTGCAAATGGCTGGAGAAAACAACTGGACAGTAGCGAACCTTTCAAGTGCTTCAAACTACTTCCATATTTTACGTCGTCAAGCTAAAATGCTTGGTGAAGAAACAATGAGACCATTAATTATCGTATCGCCAAAATCATTACTTCGTCATCCACTTGTTGGAGCAGAAGTAGCAGATTTAGCATCTGGTCAGTTTGAAACAGTACTAGAGCAACCTGGTCTAGGCAATCAAGCTGAAAAAGTAGAACGTATTTTACTAGCTAGTGGAAAAATGGCCATTGATTTAGCCGATAAAGTAAAAGATGGCACAAATTTTGACCATCTTCACATCATTCGAGTTGAACAATTGTATCCATTCCCTTCTGAAAAAATCCAAGCGATTGTTGAACGTTTCCCGAATGCGAAAGAAATTGCATGGGTACAAGAAGAACCACAAAACATGGGTTCTTGGACATTTGCAGACCCTTATTTACGTGATTTGGCTGGAGCGAAGGGCGTAAGATATATTGGACGTGTTAAACGTTCAAGTCCCGCTGAAGGCGATGGCGAATCTCACAAAATTGAGCAAAATCGCATTATTGAAGAAGCAGTTTCACTTTAAAGACCGATTGATTAGAGGAGGAAAATATAGTGGCAGAGATTAAAGTACCAGAATTAGCAGAATCGATTACAGAAGGAACAATAGCACAATGGTTAAAACAAGTAGGGGATTCAGTTGAAAAAGGTGAATTCATCGTTGAACTTGAAACAGATAAAGTTAATGTTGAAGTAATATCTGAAGAAGCAGGAGTAGTTCAAGAATTACTTTTTGCTGAAGGTGATACAGTTGAAGTTGGGCAAGTAATTGCAGTTGTTGGAGAAGGTTCTGGTAGCGGTAGTTCAACTAAGAACCCAGTTGAAGCAGACCCTGCAGAAGCGGATGCACCTGTTAAGAATGTAGAACAACCAACATCTCAACAAGTTACAGCGGCTCCAGCTGTAAAAGAAGAAACATCTTCAACAGATCGCACTATTGCAAGTCCTGCAGCTCGTAAATTGGCTCGTGAAAAAGGCATTGACTTACATGCAATTTCTACAGTTGATCCAATGGGACGTGTACGTGTTCAAGACGTTGAATCACATTCTAATGCACCAAAACAAGCTCCTGCAGCACCGGCTGCAGCTAAAGCTACTGCTGCTCCAAAAGAAGCTGATGCTCGTGTTACACGTGAGAAAATGTCTCGTCGTCGTCAAACAATTGCCAAACGTTTGTTAGAAGTAAAACAATCAACAGCTATGTTAACTACTTTTAATGAAATCGATATGACGAATGTTATGGCTCTACGTGCTCGCAAAAAAGATAAATTCTTCGAAGATCATGATGTTCGTTTAGGATTTATGTCATTCTTCACGAAAGCAGTTACATCTGCTTTGAAAAAATATCCTTATGTGAACGCAGAACTAGATGGAGACGAAGTTCTACTTAAACAGTTCTATGACATCGGCATCGCAGTTTCTACTGAAGAAGGATTAGTCGTGCCAATCGTTCGTGATACGGACCGTAAAAACTTTGCTGAAATCGAAGCGAATATCGGTGAGTTAGCGAAAAAAGCTCGCGACAAAAAACTTCAAATTGCAGATATGACTGGTGGATCATTTACCATTACAAATGGTGGTGTATTCGGTTCTCTTATGTCTACTCCAATTTTAAACGGTACTCAAGTTGGTATTCTTGGAATGCATACGATCCAAAAACGTCCAGTTGCTATTGGTAATGAAGTTCAAATCCGCCCAATGATGTATGTGGCTCTTTCTTACGACCACCGCGTAATTGACGGAAAAGATTCAGTTGGATTCTTGAAAACAATAAAAGAACTAATTGAAAACCCTGAAGATTTACTATTAGAATCATAAGATATTCAATTCAGCTTCGCATCCCGCGGAGCTGTTTTTTTTGACTAATAAATCGAAAAATACTGTTCATGTGGTATGTATTTTTTGTGCAATTCCGTTCTTAAAGCACGGTAATTCCTGAGATATGGATAGGTACTATCGAGTCCTTACTTCCCGAGAATTTTCATGATAAAAATTATATTTGTGATAGAATTAACTTCAAATAACAGCGAATTTTCCGACTTTTCGCTAACAGACAAGGTAAGTTTAAGAATAGAAAGCTTTACCGTAATTGCACAAGATTCTTGGTAATTAGGTATATAAAATATAAAAGGACCATGTAAAAGAAATTAGCGGAGGCTCTAATAATTTGATTACAAGTATCAGGCTGTTGGTATGCATAATATAAAATGATTAAACCAAAGAAATGAAGGAGGAAAGGTATGAAAGCAATGGTATGTACACAATACGGATCACCGGATGTTCTTGAACTAAGAGAGATAGAAAAGCCTGTTCCTAAGGACAATGAAGTACTGGTTAAAGTTCATGCAACGACCGTAACGGCAGGAGACCTTAGAGTTCGAGGTTTCGATAGCCCTGTATTACTGTGGATTCCTATGCGACTAGTATTAGGTCTAAGAAAACCTAGAAAACCGATACTTGGAGTAGAGTTAGCTGGAGAAATTGTAGAAATAGGAAAAAACGTAAACCAATTTAAGATAGGCGATCAGGTGTTTGCATTAACCGGAATGAGTTTTGGAGCTCATGCCGAGTATACATGTCTGCCTGAAAGCGCAATGATGGCGATCAAGCCTTCTAATATGACCTATCAGGAAGCAGCTGGTGTTCTTTTCGGGGGAACCTCAGCATTGTATTTTCTTAGAAAAGGAAATATCCAGAAAGGACAAAAAGTACTTATCTATGGAGCTTCTGGAGCGGTAGGAACTTCTGCGATACAACTTGCCAAATCCTTTGGGGCGGAGGTTACCGGGGTATGCAGTTCGGCAAATGCCCAATTGGTTAGAACTCTAGGAGCTGACAAGGTAATTGACTACACCATAGAGGATTTTACGAAAAGAGATGAACGTTATGATATCATCTTTGATGCTGTCGGGAAAACGTCGAAATCTAATTGCAGGAAAGCACTAACTCCTACCGGGTCATACGTGACAGTTGATGGACAAGGAATCGCAAAAGTTCGTAAGGATGATTTAATTTTCCTCAAAGAGCTTATGGAAAAAGGGAAGATAAAACCGGTTATCGATAGACGATATCCGCTAGAACAAATCCCAGAAGCTCATAGATATGTAGAAAAAGGACACAAAAAGGGCAATGTAGTTATCACTTTGGATCATGCGAAATAAACTTATTTAGATTTGCACTTTCAATCACTATGGCTAAATTTCATAGGATTAGGTGGAACAAAGATACTTTAGGTTGACAAAATATCATCTTCGTCCGACTAATTACAGACTTAAAAAGGATTGGTTTCATCTTATTTCAACCATCAATTTCCGAGATATTGTAATAGGTTCAACCGTGTTGTTGATAATCTTTTACAGCTTGCTTATACTAGAGGAAGAGAACGAAATGAGGAGATGAATTATGTTACATACAGTCTGGAAAGATGCACCCACAATAAAAACAGTTACATGCACACATACCAACTCATCGAAGTTTTCGGTGTCGAATGTACTTACAGTTGGTAAATCATATGAAGTGAAGAACGAAACAGAAGAATTCATTTTCATACTTGATAACACAGGTCACATTGGTGGCTTTTATAAAGAATATTTCGAATAACCGATGACTTTTCATCGGTTTTTTTATTGGAGGGATTAACATTGAATGTACAATCAATCATTGAACAATCACAAAACGACAGAAAAATAAGAGAGCATACAGTTGACCATACATCATTAGTTGGCCGAGGGGGTTATGTATCTCCATTAGCACATTTGTGGAATGACATTTTACTAAGTGTTGTGTTGCAAAAGAATGTTTTACTCAAAGGACCATCTGGATCAGGTAAAACAAAATTAGCCGAATCGATATCTTCATTCTTTAATCAACCAATGCACAGTATTAATTGCTCGGTTGATCTAGATGCGGAAGCACTTCTCGGATTTAAAACGTTGGTTCAAGATAACGGTCAAACAGCCATCGATTTCGTCGAAGGACCTGTAATCCAAGCCATGAGATACGGCCATATTTTATATATCGATGAAATCAATATGGCAAAGCCCGAAACTTTACCGATTCTCCATAGCGTACTCGATCACAGACGTATGCTGACAAATCCTTATACGGGAGAAGTTCTACGAGCGCATGAAGATTTCACTGTAATAGCTGCAATAAATGAAGGGTATATTGGAACTTCTCCGTTAAATGAAGCATTGAAAAATCGCTTTATATCATTTTCAATTCCTTATTTAACCGGAGAGCCGCTTCGGGCATTATTCGAACGAGAATACCCTGAAGCTATACCTTCACTAATTAAAACCATGCTTAATCTGGCGGAAGATATGTTTATTCAAGTTCAAAATGGCTTACTTAGTGAGGAAGCTGCATCCATTCGTAGTTTACTTGATGCGACTGAACTGGCTCAATATATAGATCCAAAGCGAGCGATTCGATATGCAATAGCTGAAAAATTGGAAGACGAGAGTGAAAAAGAATTGGTCATGGAACTGGCGAATACTTGGCTTAAGTGAGGTGTTTTAATTGTCATCGGTCAATCGATTTATTCAATTTAACAATGAAACGATCAACGCTAAACGTATGATTCAGTTAGAGCAATTAGCTAGAGCTTTAGGACGCAGTCCATATTTAACACTAACTGTTCGAAAATTGATGGAGTTTCGCCCAAAAGAAGGCGCTGTTTCGATTAGTCATTTTTGGAACCATCGGGATCCTGAAATTGAACAAAAAGGTCAATTATCTGACTTATATTTATTAACTTCGGGTTTTTGGCGACATTTCGATTTAGCAGCATGGGATACCTATAAGAAAAAAGTGTCTCATCTTCCTATTAGAGAATTTGCTCTACAACTCGCTATAAGTGCGGAAGAATTTCGGCTTTCAAATTTGATTCGTCAAGAACGCCCAGGAACAGACAGTGCATTTGTCATTCGCGAAGAAGTTTATACAACTTTTCATGAACAACAATTGATGGTGAACTTCAGCAAGGGATTTATGAGTGACAGCCTGTTTAGTTTTTTGTATATTGCACTTCGTAAAGGGTCACCTACATCTATATTGATAGAAGAATATCCGAGTTACTTCAATCGAGTACTTGCCAAATGGCAGTTTGTCTTTGATTCAAAGAGCACAGCTGAAAGTTGCCAAATTTGTTTAGATATTCTGTACTTGTTGGAAGAAGAGATGATGAAAGACTTAACACATATATTCATATCTCTTCACGAAAACTTAAAAGAAGTTCCTGTTTATGAAGAGAAAAATAAACGACGGATCGATCAACAAGACTCAGATGATCTTGCTCCTAGTGAATCCATTGAAGAAATGTTTAGAACATGGCATCGAGAGAGTGAAAAACAACAAGGTCCTCACCTTGAGTTTGAATTGACAAAAGGAAATAAGGGGAAGACAAACAATGGCCGTGTAGAAGAAGGCGATGAGTCTAATGATATTGATAGCGAGGGTTCAGGCACATCTTCTGCAAATAAGAAAAGTAAACAAACAGCAAAAATGAATGGGAAGTCTGAGAAAAAGCAAACAAAGCAATCGGGAGAACGCTTTGGTGATGAACACCAAAATGTGACATTCGAAGAAAAGAAAATAAATCAAAAAGCCAATCATAACTTAAAAAATACTATTTCTATCATTCGTGCAGAACAAAAGCCATATGTGAAAGCATTTACAAAAGAAATGCGAAAACGGATGGACCAAAAGCAGGAGAGCAAACGTACTCGATTATCAAAAGGCAGATTAACGCCAAATCTTACCTCATTATTAACTGAACAACGACCCAAACCATTTTATAAAAAGAATAACCCGTCGCTTCCAATGGACGCTGTTTTTGGTCTGCTAATTGATAGCTCGGCATCCATGATTGATAAAATGGAGGAAACGAAAAAAGCAGTTTTGCTGTTTCATGATGTATTACGTGATTTAAGCATTCGACACGATATTGTTTCTTATTATGAAGACGCTTATGAGGCATCTGATCAAGAACAACCAAACTCTTTTTTATTTTGCCATCAAGTAGAAGACGGTTTGAAAGATCATTCAGAAGCCATTTTTTCGTTAGAGGCACATGATGATAATCGTGATGGTTTAGCGATTCGATGGATGGCTGAACGACTTCTAAAACGAAGTGAAAAGCATAAATTTATATTGTTGTTTTCGGATGGAGAACCATCTGCATATGGCTATGCAGCAAATGGGATTATCGATACCGCAGAGGCTGTCATCGAAGCAGAGAAAAAAGGGATACATTTACTTCACTTGTTTTTAAGTGCAGAGCAACCTGTGGAAGAGCAATTACAATTATTCCACATGATGTTTGGCGCAAAAACTGCAACAGCGAAGAATGTCGATGAATTCACCACGCAAACATTACGCTTACTTCGTCGCATGTTATATCTAGTTGTTAAGTGAAATTTGAGATTTAAAATCTATGTTAGGGGAGATGTCCATGGTCGATTTAAAAAATAAAATTGCAATTGTTACTGGAGTTGGTCGCCTGCAAGGTATTGGAGCGGCAATATGTAAAGAGTTAGTCGATGCAGGGTACCACATTTTTTTCACTTATTGGACTGATTATGATAGAGAAATTGGCTTAAGCTTAGATTTCGATGAGCCGAAGAAATTAAAAGAGGAGTTATTGCTGAAAGGCGTTAAGGTGTCTAGCATGGAGTTAGATTTAACAACTTTAGATGCACCAGAGAAACTGTTTCAAAAAGTAGTGGAGGATCTCGGTCAACCGGATATCTTAATTAATAATGCTGCATATTCAACTAATAATGATTATTCAACGATTACTATGGAAGAGTTGGATAAGCACTATGTGGTGAATATCCGAGCGACGACTCTATTAAGTAGTAAATTTGCACAGAATTTTAAGAAGAAAACAGGCGGGAGAATTGTTAGTCTTACTTCTGGGCAATTTCAAGGATCCATGGCTGGCGAATTAGCCTATGCAACAACGAAGGGTGCAATAGATGCCTTAACTATTACTTTGGCAGCAGAAGTAGCTCACCTTGGAATAACCGTTAATGCCATAAATCCAGGACCTACGGATACAGGATGGATGTCAGAAGATATAAAAGGGAAGTTAGAACCAATGTTCGCATTCGGCAGAATAGGTGAGCCAAGTGACGCTGCAAAAGTCATTAAATTCCTAGCAAGTGAAGATGCCAACTGGATTACCGGTCAAATCATTCATTCAGAAGGTGGATTTAAAAGGTAACATAAATAGAAAACCGTCCTCATTAGCGAGGACGGTTTTCTTGTTCTTGATGAACGATTAATAGTCGTTGTTTTAGCTGTTCTTCCATTCGTGCTATTTCAACTTCTGCTGATTTTCGTTTTACGCGGCCATCTGCTTGAATACGAAGTGTTTCTTCGATTGTTTGTAGCAAATTCTCTTGCGTTTGTTTTAATGTTTCAATTTCAACGATTCCTCGCTCATTTTCTTTTGCAGTTTCAATGCTGTTAATCTTTAACATTTCCGAGTTTTTCAATAGTAAATCATTCGTTGTTTTCGTCACTTGTTTTTGCGCCTCAACTGCTTTAAATTGACGATTAAGTGTTAATGCAATGGCAATTTGATTTTTCCATAATGGAATAGAAGTCATAATTGATGATTGAATCTTTTCAGCTAATGTCTGATTAGTTTGTTGAATCATTCGTATCTGAGGAGCACTTTGTATCGTAATTTGACGTGAAAGTTGTAAATCATACAAACGTTTTTCTAAGCGATCTAAGAATTGAGCCATATCGTTTACTTCTTGATAAGCCATTTGATCAGAAGATGCTTCTGCTTTCTGACGAAGGGCAGGAATGGTTTCATTTAGAATTTCATCTCGTTTAATTTCAGCTGCAGCAATATACACATTTAAAGCTTGAAAATATGCTTTATTTTGATCATATAACTTATCTAACATATGAACATCTTCGATTAAACCTCGTTTAGAATGTTCGAGCTGAATACCGATACGGTCAATTTGTGTACTAAGTTTTTGGTATTTAGTCATCAACTCTTGAACAGAACGAGATACTTTGCCAAATAATCGTTTAATTCCTGATTTTTTTTGATTGGTTAATTCTTCAGGATTCATTTCCCCAAGCTTGTCCATTAAATCCTTTAATATATCTCCTACAGGACCAATATCTTTCTTTTGTACATGGTCAAGCATTTGATGTGAAAACCTGGAAAGTTCCGTTTGTGCATTGGCACCATATGTTAGGATTGCCTCATAATTACCAGCAGGAATTTGAGAAGCAAGTGTATAGGCTTTTTGTTTTTCTTCTTCAGATAATCTGTCAATTATTTTTACAGGCAGTTTTTCATTAATAGGGTCGTCTTGATCCTTCATTTGTGGTTGCATTTCAAATGGTGAATTAAGTAAATCATCTAAAGTTTTCGATTGGCTAGGAGCCGATTGTTTTTCGGTCATCTTGTAAATCTCCTTTCAGCAGTAGGGGAGTGTCTTGCTTCCTTAATGAAATTTTAGCGAAATCAAGTTCCATTCTTAAATGTTCAATATCTGAAGACAGCACTTGACGCAAATCTTTTTCCATCACTTGATTAAGCTCTAACAATGTCTCACGAGTATCTTGCAAGGCAATTTGGATATCTTGTGCTTTAACTGGTTGTGAGACAAGTAAAGTATATTTTGAAGTAAGCTCTACTGCCGTTTCCAAATGAGCATAGAAAAACGATTCTACTTGATAAAATTTCTTTGGATCGGTTTTAACGATCTGGACAATGCGTTTTGCAAGACGGTTCATTTCAAATAATTGTTTAAATGCTCTGATTGAACGAACTTTCATATAGTATCCATTTAATTGTTTAAGTTTAGTTTTTGCTTCGTTTAACTGCGTATTAATATGACGATACTCAGCCATCGACAAGCCATATTTTGAAACAATCATTCGCGATTGTACCACTTTTAAAAGTTGATTGGATATAGCATAAGTACCAACGGAAAAGATTCCTGCAAGTGCGAAATGAATACCTAATCCAGATTGGAACGCTATCCAGCTTCCAAAAAATATGGGGATACTAAGCAAATGTCGAATTATAAAGTACTTTACATCGATCATCTTGCAACCCTCCTTAAGAGTTCTTCTCTATTACATACGATTGGCGGTACAAAAGGTTTCATCTGTATTAAGACTAAACTTATATTAAATTTGGGGAGTAATCAATGATTTAGCATTGTTAACAGGGTTTACGTGCTACAAGTGAAATTTAATATAAGCAAATCACTAGACGCTGACGATTCATTTGTTAAAATGAGAAATAAGGCAATACAGAAAAGGATGAAAAGTTATGAATGAAGTATTTTATATGAAAGCCGGATATGAGCCTTGGTGGATGTTCACGGGTTGGGAAGAATATATTATCGAAAAGCAGGTATTTTCTTCTGAAAAAGAAGCGAATGAATACGTAGATTCATTGCTAAGTAAATTTCGTGCTATTTATCCGAATGAGGCTAATCAAAAAGGAACATGCTGGGCTTTTTGGACTGAAGATGAACAGGAGTTTTGTGAGGCTTGCGATGATGATTTACAAACGTATCATGGTGTATTGTGGCTTAAAAACGGGAAGCCTATTCAATTATAAAAAGACACAAAAGGCTATAAAAACACAAAAATTAAAATTGACAGTTATTGGACAAATGTTATAATATTGTTAACAATTGAAATTGTTTCACCGTAAACCGGTATTCACATATTTTCAGTAGTGATCGGCGTTTGCTGGTACTATTGTGTATGTGGATTTTTTGGTTTTAACGAATTCAATCTAAATTGTTTACTTTATTTTTTGGGGGTTTGTTCATGAAACAAGGTACAGTAAAATGGTTCAACTCAGAAAAAGGTTTTGGTTTCATTGAAATTGATGGTGGAGACGACGTTTTTGTTCATTTCTCAGCAATCCAAGGAGAAGGCTTTAAAACTCTAGAAGAAGGTCAAAAAGTTGAGTTTGAAGTTGTCGATGGAAACCGCGGACCACAAGCTGCTAACGTAACTAAAATCTAATTGAACACGTAAAGAGGCAATCCAAATTCGGATGCCTCTTCTTTTTTATTCAACTGATTCAAGCGTTGATGTTACGATAAATTCAGTGTCTTCTTCTAGCATAATAAACTCTCTTTTAATTTCACCGTATTGCTCTACGATATATTTACGCTGAATGGCTCCGGTGTCATCCGTTTTTTCCAAGACGATTACTTGTTCAAAAAGTTGATATGGTGTCTCAAGCGTTTGATCTACACTAATTATTTCCCAATCGTCAAATACTTCGCCAGCTTCTAAAGGTAGTTTTAGAAAAGTCGAAAGTATAGGGAGTTCTTGCAACTCCTCATCAGTTGGATTAAACTCGTCATAAAATTCTCCTTGTTCCTGTATCAAATCAATTGACTCATCTGAAATTCGATAAGTACGTAAAAGTGTGGTTCCGCCATTGTCTTCATAGATGGAAACCGTAGTGTCATTGTGCCACTGTGTCCGTGCTTGATAACTTGCATATTCGTTTCCGTCACCTAAATAAGTAGCTGTTGCTCCGTCTTGCATGAAGTAATTAGAAAATTGGATAATAACAGGTTCAGGTTCAGGTTCAGGTTCAGGTTCAGGTACTGGTTCTGGTTCTGTAACGATTTTCTCTGGTTCTTCAATGTTTTCTTCAGGTTGTTGTTCTTCCGTAGAAGGATTTTCATTTGAATCGGAAGGTTCTTCCACTGGATCTTCACCACAAGCACTCAACAGTAAGAAAAGTATAAGAATTGGAATAAACTTAATTAACGACATGACTCGACCTCCAATCACTTTGTTTAGTAATATAGACGGTTGATAATGATTAAACGTTTCAAAATTCTGTTTTTTTGGTATAGTATGTTGTAAGGAAGGGGAATAAACATGACAGATTATGAATTAAAACATGACTTACCAACAATTAAGACACAACAAGATTTTTATGAAAAACTTCGCGGTAAGATTACTTCATTTTTAGAATCAAAATCAGGAAGTGCAAGTAAATATTCATCTTACTTATTATTCGCACCAGATTTATTCTACTTATTAACAAAATCAATACTAGATAATCGCATTGATGGGAAAAGCAAAGCCTTAATTGGCAGCGGTATTTTATACTTTATTGCTCCAATCGATGTAATTCCTGAAGGCTTAATTGGTCCAGGTGGATTTATTGATGACATTATTGTAGCAACATTCGTTGTGAATACGCTAGTAAATAAATTTTCCCCAGAAGTATTGGAAGAACATTGGTTAGGCGATGAAAAATTGCTTGATGTATTAAAGAAAATTTCTAAATCAAGCGATGGTTTGCTAGCGAAATTGCCAGCTCGATCTCTTCTAGGAATGTTCTTGAAAAAATCCAAATAAAAAGTGCAAAGGGGATAAACCCTTCGCACTTTTTATTTATTATGCTTTGATTCCTTGAGATTCTTTCCACTCTAAGAAGTCATCAAATGATAATTGCTTGTCAAGAATTGAACCATCAGGCATGATTTCAATTACACGATTAGCAATCGTTTGGATAAACTGATGGTCATGAGATGTGAAAATCATTGCGCCTTTGAAAGAAATCAAACCGTTATTGAGCGCTTGAATTGATTCTAAGTCTAAATGGTTTGTCGGTTCATCTAAAAGCAATACATTGGCATTAGCAAGCATCATTTTTGATAACATACAACGTACTTTTTCTCCACCAGATAAAACAGAAGGTTTTTTCTTCACTTCTTCTCCAGAGAATAACATACGTCCTAAGAAACCACGTAAGAATGTTTCACTTTCGTCATCAGGTGAATACTGACGTAACCAATCTACTAACGAGTTTTCATTTCCTGTAAAGTATTCGCTGTAATCAATAGGGAAGTACGTACGTGCTGTTGTTACACCCCAACGAATTGAGCCTTCACTTGGTTCAACTTCTTCAGCTAATACTCGAAGTAATGAAGACTTAGCAATTGGATCACCAATTAAAATAATTTTATCATCTTTGTTTATAGAGAAATGAATGTCTTTAAATAATGCATGACCGTCATGTTCAAATGAAATTCCTTGTGCAGCCATAACATCGTTACCAATGTCACGTCCTACTTGGAAGTTTACATATGGATATTTACGTGAAGAAGGACGAATATCGTCTAATTCAATTTTATCTAACATTTTCTTACGAGAAGTTGCTTGTTTTGATTTCGAAGCATTTGCGCTAAATCGTGCGATAAATGCTTGAAGTTCTTTAATTTTTTCTTCTTTTTTACTATTATGATCTTGAGACAGTTTAGTAGCTAATTGACTTGATTCATACCAGAAATCGTAGTTTCCAACATAAACTTGGATTTTACCGAAATCAAGATCTGCAATATGAGTACACACCTTGTTTAGGAAGTGACGGTCATGGGATACAACAATAACTGTATTGGCAAAGTTAATTAAAAATTCCTCTAACCATTGAATCGCTTTTAAATCTAAATGGTTTGTAGGCTCATCTAGTAAAAGAACATCCGGTTTGCCGAACAATGCCTGAGCAAGTAATACTTTTACTTTTTCAGAACCTGTTAAGTCAGCCATTTTTTTCGTTAATGATTCTTCACCGATCCCTAAACCTTGCAAGAGAATTGCAGCTTCAGATTCTGCTTCCCAACCATTCATATCTGCAAACTCACCTTCAAGTTCTGCAGCACGCATACCATCTTCGTCAGAAAAATCTTCTTTCATATAGATAGCATTCTTTTCATTCATAACTTCATACAAACGTTTATGACCCATCATCACTGTTTCTAATACTTCAAACTCTTCGTACTCGAAGTGATTTTGTTTTAGTACCGCTAAACGTTCATTCGGGTTCATGATGACATTTCCTTCTTGTGTTTCAAGGTCACCTGATAAAATCTTAATAAATGTAGATTTTCCAGCACCATTTGCACCAATTAATCCATAACAGTTACCTGGGTTGAATCTTATATTAACGTCTTCGAATAGCTTACGATCTCCGAAGCGCAAACTTACATTACTTACAGCAATCATGCTAGTACCTCCTTATTTTTCACAATGCTACTATTATAACACGGATAGTGATAACAATGCTGAATCTTTATAAGTGGAAAATATCTCGAATTCGAGATATGATTAAAAAAAGGAGGAGATTTATATGAATGAAACTCATCACCATATTTTTATAGAAGGTACTAACAACAAGAATGTTTTGATTTTGTTACATGGAACAGGTGGAAACGAACATGATTTAATTAATGTAGGAAAGCACATTGATCCGGATGCGTCGATACTTGGTGTACGAGGTAATGTTCTAGAAGGTGGCATGCCACGCTATTTCCGTCGTTTAGCTGAGGGTGTTTTTGATGAAGTAGACTTGTTTTTCCGTGCGCAAGAACTGCATGATTTCTTAAATGATGCTATTCAACACTATGCACCAAAAAGTGAACAAATTACGATGATAGGCTATTCGAATGGTGCAAACATTGCTGCTACCTTACTTATGAAACATGAAAAATTAGTGGATCGAGCTATTTTATTCCATGCAATGGTTCCTTATAGAAATCAAGAAGTTCTAGCACTAGACAACACATATGTGTTCATTGGTGCAGGTTCAAACGATCCGATTATCCCACAAAATGAGACTCAGGAATTAATAGATGTATTACGTTCTAATCAAGCAACTGTAAAAGACATTTGGTATAACAGTGGTCATCAACTTACCATGAATGAAGTAGAAGACGCTCAGAAATGGTATTCCTCAATTTAAGTAGCCAAATAATGTGTAATCATATATACTTATGGCATAAGCGAGGTGGTAATTAGTGGGTAATATGGAACATTACTTTTCTAAATCTTTTCAAGAGATGTCTTGGAATGGTCCGGTAATTTTTATGCACTGGACCATGGGAGTTGATAAACAACCGGTCGATTATATAACACCAAATATACAACGAATTTTAGGTTACACAGCTGATGAAGTGATATCAGGAAAAGTGCCTTTATTATCGGTTATTTTCGAAGAAGATCGACAAAAATTCCGAGATATTTTAAATCAACGCATTGCTTCAAAAAGCCCGTTTTGGGAATCTTCATATAGAATTTACGCTAAAAATGGAGATATTCGGTTCATGAAATCTTACACATACATAAAACACGGTGTACACCAGCATAAAACATCCATTTTTTCTTATCTTTTTGATCAAACTGAAATTAAACAAGAAATTAATATGCATATTTCTTTAGAGCACCGATGGGCAACTGCTATTGATAGTGCGAGAGAAGGCGTTTGGGATTGGAATATGAAAAAGAATGATGTCTTTTTCTCAAAGCATTGGAAAGGGATGTTAGGTTTTGAAGAGCATGAATTACCTAATGAATTAAGTGAGTGGAGAAAGCGAATTCACCCAATGGATGTTAAAAGAGTGGATCAGGTCATTGAAGAGCATATTAACAACGAGTCTAGTTTTTTTGAAAGTGAACATCGTTTGCTGCATGCAGATGGTACATATCGTTGGATTTTAGATCGCGGCAAAGCTGTTGAGCGTGATGAAGAGGGAATAGCCGTCCGAATGATTGGAACACATGTTGATATTACAGAAAGAAAAGCAACTGAAAAATTGCTGCAGGATCGCAACAAAGAACTGGAACAATTAGTAGAACAAGTGAAAATCTTATCAATAACGGATCCTTTAACATCTTTATTCAATCGACGCAAAATGATTGAAGAAATTAAACACGTCCAACAGAAGTTCGAAGGAAATGACAAAGCCTTCACAGTGGCGATAATAGACTTAGATCATTTTAAAAATATCAATGATCAATATGGCCATACATTTGGTGATATTGCTCTCCAAACATTTGCGAATCTATTAAAAAGACAAATAACAAGCCCGAATATTGTCGCTAGATGGGGAGGGGAAGAATTTCTCTTACTATTCCCAAATCATAATGGTCCCGAAACCAAACAGATGTTAGAAGCACTACAAGGTGCTTGTAGTAACGATCAGTTATTAAAATATCGCACAGATTCAGTGAGATTGTCTTTCTCTTCTGGGATATGTGAAGTGAAAAATCAACAAGTGCTAGAAGATATTATAAAATGTGCTGATCAAGCTTTATATGAAGCTAAATCACTTGGGCGTAAGCAAATTATTCTTTATAAGGAAGGACTTCCAGTTATGTGATTGGAAGTTCTTTTTCGTGTATCCATGATTCAACCCATTCCATTTCCCTTGCAGACTTTCGTTTTATATAGGCTGGCAACGTTTGAAGTTGCTCGTTTACTAACAATTCCATTTCGACATAATCTTTACGGGTAGGGTAAGTATGTCCAACCGAACCTGTTGTAGTGAAAACAAAATAATACGAACCTACTGTTCTGAAAACGAGAATCATATCTGGGAATTTGTCAAAAATCGCTTTTACTTGGTACCTTTTAGCATAACTCCAGTGAATAAGTTTCAACTATTTCACCCTTTCATATTTAAATTATACTAATCCACAAAAGGGAACACAAGTTTGCATTATCAAAAATCGAGATTTCTTTATTGTGGTCAGACTTCTGATATGATTTACTTGATAAGGAACTATACTAATTAAAGGACTGACATGATGAATTCTCAAAAATCAATGACATCTTTATTACTCGCCATTTTTCTAATAGCATTAAATTTACGACCAGCTGTTACATCAATCGGCCCATTATTAGAAACAATAAAAAAAGATTTACATTTATCAAATAGTGAAGTTAGCTTGTTAACTGCGGTACCTGTCATTTGTATGGGACTATTCGCACCACTTGCTGTTCATTGGTTGAACAAGTTTGGCCAAAAACGAGGAATTTCACTATTAATCGGTGTAATCGGGATTCTAACTCTTGTTCGTGTATGGTTACATGATTACGTGTCACTTTTGATAACGGCTTTTGTAATTGGAGTAGCGATTGCCATTATTGGACCGATTATTTCTTCATTAATAAAAGAAAAATTCCCGACTCGCATGGCTTCAGCAATAGGAATCTATTCTTTAGGAATGGGGGCTGGTGCAACATTAAGTGCTGGCTTAACTGGAGTGTTGTACGTATGGGTTGGTGAACGATGGGAGTTTGCACTTGCGTTTTGGTCCACTCTAGCTTTATTAGCCTACTTAGTATGGTTTGTGGCAATGAAACCTCAGCACGAAAGAGCCGTAGCGACCGAACAACAACAAGCTACATTCCGTTCACCTTGGACGAATAGAAGAGCATGGCTCATCTTGTTATTCTTTGGTTTTCAAGCTTCACTATTTTTCTCATTAACCACATGGCTTGCTTCTGCTGCAAGTGAATTAGGATTTAGCGTGATTGAAGCAGGATCGGTTATTAGTGTTTTGACAGTGTCCCAAATACTAGCTAATATTTGTATTCCATTATTACTTGAAAAATTCCCTAATCGCTCATTTTGGATTTACTTCTCACTATTTATTGGAACAATAGGGGTTGTTCTTTTAATTACAGGAAATGTTGTACTTATTTGGCCGGCATCGATATTATTAGGTTTCACGCTTGGAGGGTTATTCCCATTAGCTTTGTTGTTACCACTTGATGAAACCACAGATGCAAAAGAAGCAAATGCTTGGACTGCAATGGTTCAAACGGGTGGGTTCATTATGGGAGGGCTTGTTCCACTCGCGATTGGAATATTGTATGACTTTAGCGGCACTCATCAAATGACATACTATGTATTGCTTGTATTAATTGTAGGAATGTTCGTGGTTACACTGTTATTAAATAAAAAAGCCTTGCATGTGCAAGGCTAAAGTTTATTATTTATTCCAGTTTTCCTGAAGGAAAGTATCACGGCCGGACAATTCGCGATCTTTAGCGTAATGTTCCGGCTCTTTTTTATAAAAATCTTGGTGATATTCTTCTGCAATATAAAAGGCTTGTGCTGGTAAAATGGCTGTTATGATTGGTTTAGAGAAGCGACCGCTGTCAGCGAGAGCTTGCTTTGAAATTGTTGCTTTTTCAAATTGCTCATCAGTATGCACAAAAACTGCCGGTCTATACGACTCTCCTCGGTCTTGAAATTGTCCTTCATTATCGGTTGGATCAATTTGCTGCCAATAAATATCTAGCAATTGCTCATATGTAAAAATTGTTGGATCAAATTGAATTTGTACGACTTCAAGATGACCTGAATCGCCTTTTTTCACGTCTTCGTAAGTTGGATTTCCGACATGTCCACCCATATAGCCGGAGACAACAGAATCAATCCCATCAAATTGATCAAATGGTTTGACCATACACCAAAAACAACCGCCTGCAAATGTAGCTTTCTCCATTAAAAACACCATCCATTCTCTTCATAAACCATAGTGTAGCACTTGCATCATTTGTGCTCAAGAACTATGATTGAGTATGTGAAAATGCAACTTAATTAGTCATTTTTCGTTCTATTATACGTAAGTAATAAAGGGGGTAGCATTTTGGAAGAACAAGTTCCAAATCGTAGATCCATGAGAAGGAAAAGAAAGTTTCGTTTAGGGCGATTTTTTATGACTATTATCTTTCTAATAATTATTGGAATTATTGTGTTCTCAATCGTTCAATATAAAGCTGGTTTAGACTTAGCTTCCACTGTCGAGCATGAAGAAGTTGAATTTACAGGAGATCCGCTTGACGTAAAGAATTCCTCTATTGAAAATATATTGGTCCTTGGCGTTGATACCAGAGGAGAAGAACAATCACGTTCTGATACGATGATGCTCGTTTCTTGGAACAAAGAAACAGATGAAGTTAACATCGTGTCATTTATGAGAGATATATATGCTGATATTCCTGGATACAAAAGTTATAAATTAAATACAGCTTATTATTTAGGTGGCGTTCAATTAGTTAAAGATACTATTTCAAGCATGTTTGGCGTACCTATCCACCATTACGCACTTATTGATTTTAATAACTTTGAAACATTAGTCGATATCGTTGCACCAAACGGGGTCGAAGTTGATGTTGAGAAAGCGATGTCTGAGAAGATTGGTGTCACACTTGAACCTGGTGTTCAGCAATTAAGTGGACAAGAACTACTTGGATATGCACGATTCCGTGCTGATTCTGAAGGTGACTTCGGTCGAGTTGCAAGACAACAAAAAGTGATAGAAGCACTTAAAGATGAAGTTCTTAGTCCAACAAATACTATTTATTATCCTAAATTTGCTGGCGCAATCCAAGGGTATGTAAAATCTGATTACTCTACAACTGATGAAGTGAGAAAAGTACTTAGTCTAGCATTTAGCGGGGGAGTAGAAATTAACAAATTAACGATACCCGTAAAAAATAGTTATGATTTTGGATCATATCCTGGAGTAGGGTCAGTCATTGATATTGATGTAGAAAAAAACAAGCAAGCTTTAAGTGAATTTATTGGGGCGCGTTTGCGTTGATTTATTGATAATCAACGCATTTCTCCTGTATGATAAAGTTATCATACTCTATTTTTAGATTAGGAGAATTTGAAAGCGAGGAAAAATTATGCAGCCTGAAAAAGCTCCTTTTTTCAACACTAGATTTATTCAGTTTCTAGGTGGAAAGAATACGCTCTTTTTATTGTTTTTAGTCTTTTTAATTGGGTTAATTATTTGGATTTTTGATGTCGTTTCATTTGTGTTTTATCCACTACAAGTATTATTAGCAAATGTAGTACTGCCTGTTATTTTGGCCACCATTGGCTATTACTTATTGAGACCCTTATTAAGAAAATTAGTGAAATGGAAAATCCCGAAAATTTGGGGGATTTTGATTATTTTCCTCGCTTTAATTGGCGTAATTACAGGATTAGTTTTACTTGTATTTCCATTTTTGAAATTGCAATTAACCAATTTAATTCAAGAATTTCCTGAATATTTCAAACAACTTGTCATATCGTTTGATGCATTTCTTCGAACTTCGATTTTTTCTAGTTACTATGCTGACTTAGAATTCGATGTTGATTCTCTTATGCAACAAATTCCTGAAGATATTGGCAACACTCTCCAAAATGCAGTAGGTGGGGTAGCGAGTGGTATCGGGAAAGTAATATCTACTTTAACCGGTTTAATTTTAGCTATTGTTACGGTTCCATTTATCTTGTTTTATTTGTTAAAAGACGGTGAAAAATTACCACAATATATTCTTAATTTATTACCACCACGTATGAGAGAAGATACACATCAAGTAATGAAAGATGCCGATAAACAAATTAGTGCGTATATTCAAGGGCAAATATTAGTAGCGATATGTATTGGTACTATGGTGTTCATAGGATTCTTAATTATTGGAATGAAATATGCGTTGCTTTTAGGTGTGTTAGCTATGATTACAAGTGTAGTTCCTTATTTAGGACCGATTATCGCCATTGCACCTGCAGCTGTGATCGCCCTAGTTACTTCTCCTTTTATGTTAGCTAAGTTAGCTATCGTATGGACGGTCGTTCAATTAGTGGAAGGGAAGTTTATTTCTCCCCAAATCATGGGTAAATCACTACATATACATCCAATAACCATTATCTTTGTGTTATTAACTGCAGGTTCTTTGTTTGGAGTACCTGGAGTAATTTTAGGTATTCCGGGATATGCTTTACTAAAAGTGTTGGTAACGCATATGTATATGCTATTCAAACGTCGCTACAATCGACATGAGACATTACTTGAAAATCACTTTGAACCCGCTATTGTAGTAGATGAGGAATGACCATGAAATGGTTTAGTTAAAATTGGGAGGAAGAATAATGTTGAACAAATTTTTATCCACAATTGGTATCGGATCTATGAAAGTTGATACAATTGTAGACCAACGAGTAATCGCTCATGGCGAGACACTTTCTGGAACGATTTATATTGATGGTGGTCAAAGCGATCAAGTAATTGAGTTTATTAAATTAGAAGTATTTAAGAGAACTGAAGGGCATCGTGAAGATAGTGACTTTGATGTTACAAGTGAGTGTGTTGCGAAACACACAATAGAAATGGTTGGCTCGGTTAAATCAAAAGAAACACGAATGGTTCCATTTGAATTAGTACCAGACGAACGATGGTCTTCTGAGGGCGACAACGTGAAGCTTTTCCTAAGGACTTCTATCATTATTTTAAATGCAGTAGATGTTCAAGATGAAGATGAAATTGTATTCAACAAAGATTTAGATTAATAAAATAAAGACTGAAGAGAAGTCATTTCCTTTAATTAGGGAATGGCTTTTTATAATACTTGAACTTGCATCTTGCAACTATATGTATAATAGTTTAAGTGCAAATTGCAAGTAATGTTATATGCATGCAATATACAAGTATATAAAGGGACTTATATATGTAAGATGCAACTATATGAAAAAAGTTGATTTAACATCGTTTTAACGTGTCTGTTGATTAAGAAATGATGCAATTGGAGTCATTTCATTTGAAGTTCGAATTGATTAGAGAGAAAATAGAAAAGCATAAAAATTTACTTAAATGGAGGATTGATTGGTATGATGACGAACTTACAATCAACTACAACTTTACATAATGGGGTTAAAATGCCTTGGTTTGGATTAGGTGTTTTCAAAGTAGAAGAAGGTCCTGAAGTTGTGGAATCTGTTAAAACTGCCATAAAAGAGGGATACCGCAGTATCGATACCGCTGCCATTTATAAAAATGAAGAAGGCGTGGGCCAAGGTATTCATGAAGGGTTAAAAGCAGCAGGTATTTCACGTGAAGACTTATTTGTCACTTCGAAAGTGTGGAATGCAGATTTTGGCTATGAATCTACTCTTGAAGCTTACCAAACGAGTTTAGACAAATTGGGATTAGACTATTTAGATTTATATTTGATCCACTGGCCGGTTAAAGGGAAATATATTGACACTTGGAAAGCATTAGAAACGCTGTATTCAGAAAATCGTGTGAAATCGATCGGTGTCAGTAATTTTCAAATTCATCATTTAGAAGATGTCATGAAAGATGCCAAAATCATTCCGATGGTAAACCAAGTAGAATACCATCCGAAATTATCTCAAACAGAACTTCTTGCTTACTGTCAGCAACATAATATCCAACTTGAAGCTTGGTCACCACTCATGCAAGGTCAACTGCTTGAAGACTCAAAACTGAAAGAAATTGCAGAGGTACACGGAAAATCGGTAGCACAAGTTATTTTACGATGGGACTTACAAAACGGGGTCGTTACGATACCAAAATCCACAAAAGAACATCGTATTATTGAGAATTCAAGCATTTTTGATTTTGAATTATCAACAGACGAAATGAAGCAAATTGCTTCACTTAATGAAAGCAAACGCATAGGTCCAGATCCAGATACTTTTGACTTTTAACTAGTGCTAATAAACACCACACAATGTTGATGCGCTAAAAATAGACATCAAATCAATGACTAATTCAAAAGAATATGATGGAAATTAAAAACACCAATCCAAAATGGAAAGGTGTTTTTAATTATTTGAATCGGACAGATATTTTTTAGCTACAAATTTCTCTATAAATGTCCAGATTACAAATAGGAGAATAGACGTTCCAATAACCAAAAGTGATGCATTGAAGATGAAATTAAAATCAATTTCCCTTATCCAGCGAGATTCAATACCTCCTTGGTCAAGTATTTCAAAACTCATATCTTTATAATCCATAAGAACAAGGGATATTGCCAATCCGATTAATAGACCGCCTAGCAAAGAGAATGAAATTTTTTTCGAAATCAATTCACCTCCTTAAATGTTATTTATATGATGTCTACAATAAGATCCTTGTAATATTTTAAATTTAATATCCAATTTCCTGTTAAACTCATCGTTTAGCTGGTGTTGTTTCTTGGATGGAATCAAGAAAATACTGGATAACAAAATAATATGAATCGAAATTTTCATATTCCCAGGTTCCTTTTCTTTCTGCACATATCCTATAGTACAACTTGAATTGGGGGAAACACCCACTTCATGCAAATGGATAGCAGACAGGAGAGGAATCAGATGGGTGTTGAGCTTATTGCAATACATTGGATTTATGTTTTATTCATCTGCTTAATTATTGGCTTCATGGTGATGAGACGTGATACGACACTTATAAGCATTGTCGGTATTTTTTTAATTGCAATTGTAGCCACTGGATCATTAAGTGCCTCAATAAGTAGTATTTTCAACAGTTTTATTTATGCAATAACCGAGTTGTTGCCAACCATTTTAGTTATCTCTATTATTGTAGCGATGAGTAAAGTGTTAACCACAACGGGCGTAAATGATGTGATGATTTCGCCATTTTCTAAACTGATCAGGACTCCTGCACTTGCCTACTGGACAATTGGAATCCTCATGATGATTATTTCTTGGTTTTTCTGGCCGTCTCCAGCTGTTGCATTAATGGGAGCTGTATTGTTGCCAATCGCGATCCGTGTAGGTTTGCCAGCACTGGGAGTTGCTATGGCAATGAATCTATTTGGGCATGGTATCGCTTTATCAGGAGATAAAACTTATTAATGTAATGTGTTATTAAAAAAGTTTTATCAGAACAATTGCAAGTGATAGAACAACCATTCAGCAAATGAGAACTATTAGACGGTGAATGTTTATCTGCTGAAGAATTAAACCGTTTATTGCATCTGTTAATCAAAAGAATAGGCTGGACGTATGAGAAAGGCAGTACTGAACCAACTATTGATACAACTTATAAATGACACACAAACCCACTGTAAAGCGTTCAGTGGGTTTCTCTTTATATACATGTTAGTTTATTCATTAATGCACACAGATACCTTCAGAACATATCAGAAGCACAATGAAGCAAATCCATTTCCATGCGGTAAATAATCAAAAAGATGATTTTCAATTATTGAATGGTTATCAGATTATGTATAGAATTAATAAGGCTAAAGAAACAAATGAAATGATTCATATGAATAGGAAAGACTAGATTTATTAGAGATTGAAAGAACTTACAGATGGGCAGAACCTAAACAATTAGATTATGAACTAGATATAGAACAATAGGGTAAGTTTGCCTTGTTAATCAAAATGGAATCAAGATTATTCAATATCACATCAGAAGGGAATTACTGGTATTATTATAATAATACATTTACATCAAGGGGTTAAAAATGAATAATACAATTGAACTTTTAGACGAAGTGAAAATAGGTTTAAGAAAGACGTTTGAAGCAAATCACAACAATAACAATTATTCTGCAAATTATTATAATGAGTTTGTTTCCGATAAAGACCTGAGACAGTGCTTAATAATAATGCGAAAACTTGCAAAGGAGGAAGGAAAGGTACTTTCAGAAGAACTAACAAATTGTAGGACAGTAGAAGAATTCATAGACCAAATGTATTTAATGAATGATGCATTTATGGATTCTATGGTGGGAGTTTCAAATCTATTTAATGAATATAGTAATTACCTTGAAGATAACATGTACCATGTTGAGATTGTCAAAATTGAATGTGATGTACCAGTTGATTTAACTTATCAAAACATAGTAAGGGATTTAAATAATTGTGATAAACGTATTGCTGACAAAGATTATTCAGGTGCAATTACATCTGCTAAAACACTGGTAGAAGGTGTTTGTAAAGAAATTCTAAATATACTTGGAGAAGATATTAGTGTTGAAAACTATAATCTTCCTAAATTGTTTAATCATCTTTCTAAGCATTTGAACTTAGATTCAAGTAATAAAAGTTTTGAAAAATCCTTAAAAGAAATTACAACTGGTCTTACTAAAGTTATTCAAGGTCTTGCTGAAGTAAGAAATTTGAGTAGTGATAGTCATTCGAAAACGGTAAATCCATCATTTCATCACGCAGTACTTGCTGTTAATTCAGCAAAGACAGTGACGAGTTTTCTATTCCACACATACGAATATCAAAAAGAAAAAGGCATACTTCAAACAAGTTTAAAATAGAAAGGTGACGTTATTTTGGTTTTATTTGGGAAAGATGCTTTGTTTAACTTAAACAAAAGTGGTATAGAAGATTACTTAAATTATTTAGAAGAAATTGAAAGTTCTATTGAAAAACAAAACACGATAATGGAAGAACAAGCAAAAGGAATATTAGATGAAGATTTCGAAGAATACTTGTATCACTACGAGGATGAACATTACAAATATCACACTCTTTTTCCGACTATACTAAGAAGGTCTATTTTTACAAGTCTTTATAGTTACTTTGAACATATGTTAATAGAACTTTGTGAGGACAGGGTGAAATTAAAAGCTACAAAAGGAACAGGCATAGAAAAAGCAAAAACATATTTAACATCACATTATGGACTTGGTAAGCTGTTCGTAGGTGCAGAATGGAATTTGATAAAACAGTATAGTAAGGTTAGAAACTGTTTTCTTCATGCTGATGGAGTGGTATATTTGTACTCTAAAGAACATGAACAACGTGAGATTCATAGATTTATTGATAAAACAAATGGTATTAGTTTAAATCAGGGTGATGTTATTGCATTAGATTCAGTGTTTTGTAGAGAGTTCTCAGATGTTGCAATTGACTTTTTAACAAGAACGTATGAAGAAATTAAGAGTAAAGAAAAAAAGCACCCTGATTCCTTTTAAGGTGCTTTTTTTCGATTAATAACAAGGTTTACCGATTACAGCCTCTGAAGAATCAATAAGGTTCTCATAGTGCAATAATAATTTTCTACTTGGAAGTAAATTTCTTTTTAATTTCCGTGTTTTTTCTTGGAAATCACTTCTTTTTCCAGCAACTACTACATAGTGCCATCTTGTTTTATCATTGGTGAAAAACTCTGAAGGAAGCTGTTTAGAAGGATTTAAATGTTTTTCTAGAGTTTCTCTTAAAGAACCATGATATTTTTCAAGCCAATTTTCCCAGTCTTCAGTTTGACTTAATCCTTTTCTAAAGGCATCCCCTAAAGAACCATCTTTAATAGTGATATTTTTATTAGGATGTTCAAGTTCTACACACACAAAATGATAACCGTCTGAATTTTTTCCAATTATTAAATAGTCCACCTTAAATGAATTACCTACTTGGAATTCAGGGAAAACGTATGCATCATGATGTCCGAAGGGAAAATAATTTAGTATAGAACCAATAATAAAATATGCTTTATTGTCATTAATATAGTTTAATATTGTTCTTTCTGTTGATGTATCATCATGTATAATTCCAAGAAGATGTTTTAATGATGAACTAATTTTTTCTTCATCTTTTAATTCCTCAATATCTAAGTACTTATTTGGGAATAATGATAAATAATGACGTACAGCTTTAGGATATTCTCGGAAGTGATTTCTTTTACCAAATGAAACACCTTCAATTTTAATGTTTTCTTTTTCTTGTACAATCTTCCACGCAGCAATCTCTTCATCTGTTAGTTCCAGGTAATCTCTATTACTCAATTTCATTAACTCACCTCATAGAATAAAATTTCCAATATGTTTATATTTTACCATGAAAATAAATTACTTCTTTATTTATTTGCTAATTTTACTACGTTTCATGCGGTTATAATTAATCATGTTAAATTCAGAAACCAATCTAGCATCAGGTGCGACAACACCACGCCAAAAAACACGTGGATTCATTTGTAAGTATTTTTCGTTCTTACTTTCAACTTTACGGAATGTTGTTTGCCCATCCAGTAAGATTGATGAAAGTGCGGTACTCATTTTCTTACTGCTGGTTAAATCCAATAGTTCAGCAATTTCTGAAAGTGTGAAGTATTCGATTTCATTTATATCTTTCACATCAGGATTTTTACAAATAATGTTGCTGGTGCGGTGAAGATATGGAACGAGTGCAAAAATCGGATAAAGTATTGTTGCTGAATATTTCCGTTTACCATTTACATCAGTTGCTTCATAAAGTTCACGCACTTGGTTCACGTACGTTCTTACAAGCATTGTCGGCTTTGCTATACCTTTTGCAGAACCATAGAAGTTAAACTCTTCATTCCATTTGTAAACCTTCTTAGAATCAATGGTGAGTTCAATCAGGATTTCATGTTGTGTCAGTTTCTTGATGAATTTAGGGAAAGCGTTTATTCCTAATCCTAAAGCCTTTTGCAAGTCAGCTTTGCCCATCTTGATATTATTGTTGTCGTGTGCAAGATAACCTAATCCATTTACATATGTTGCAAGATAGAAAACCATAGTTAAATTAGCTTTACTAAAATCAGGTGATTGAATCAGGTGTTGAATTTTTTCAGGATATGCCCAAATGAATTTTCCAGCTTCAAGATTAAACGTAGTAAATTCTTCTTTTGCTTCAGAATTCTTTTTCATAAAGTCATCTTGTTTCTTACTTCTTACATATTGCAAGTCCGTATTCATTACACTCATTACTTCGCCAGTTTCAGAATCCACCATCTTCAATATTTTACCTTCAGTTGTTCCCATCGGTTTACCCATTGTTATTCCCTTCTTTCTCCAGATGTTTAAAAAAGTACCCTACACCTATATGGACAACGAAAGGCGAGTAAACAGACCAACATTAAAGTGAAAAGTTATATCGAAGTAGAGTAGAATCTTCAGATTAAAGGTGTTGTGCAAAATGTCATGGTCACCTAAATCGTTGATTTTAGGGCATCTTGGTCACCTAAACCGTTGATTTTTTAAGGGTGTATAAATGATTGTAACCGTTGGGAGAGTAGGAGTTTAGATGTGTAAATGGCCAAATCCCACCTATAGATATAGTAGATTTTAGAGAAAAGTCAAGAACAAACATTGTGAAGGAAAAGCACCTTCACCAGCTAAATAAAAACATTGTAAAGATTGATGCTGAAAAGGTTCGAGGAACGAGAACAGGGTTTGAACTATTACGCTTTTACTATATATACAGGGTGATTCAGATGCCTTCAGGTGTATTCCAGTTAGGAAAATGAAGGTGAAATATATTAACCGTAGGAAAAGAATTTCTTCCAGTTAGATGCAGTAATTAAATGTGAATTAAGTGTATATGTGTCCGTACAAACTGAATGACGATTCATGAAAAGGTTATTAAATCAACCTTTGTGGATGATGCTACTTCTATTGTGAAGCTAATTGTGAACAAACTACTGATAAATGACTAGTGGAACAGGTGGGAAAAAGTACATGAAACAAGCTATGGACAAGGACACGAAAATGTTTCACGGATTGTTTCACAGACAATGAAATTTAAAAATGTACAAAAGAAAAAGAACCAGCAGTTACACCAGTTCCCTTTTTAAGCCACGCTTTGCAATTTCACGATACAAAATGGAGTTACTTACACCAGTAGCTTTTTCAATCTCTCTAATTGTGTATTCCTTCTGTAACCATAGTTTAATAGCTTCATCCACTAAACCTTTTGGTTTTCTTCTTCTTCCCATTATAACTCCGTTTGCTTGTGCGTTCCTTAATCCAGCCATTCTTTTTTCTGTTAATAGTTCACGTTCATTTACTGATAATGCAGATAGGATTGTAAGAAATAACTTTCCATTACGATGTGTTGCTTCAATACCTAATTCAATTATGAACAATGAAACATCCATTTCTTTTAGTTGTTCCACAAGTTGAAGCAGTTGTATTGTGTTTCTTCCTAAACGGTCAACACGAGTGATTATAAGCTTATCACCAGCTTTGAAACCTTTAATTAGCTTGTCCAGTTGTGGTCGCTTAAAAGTTGTACCAGTGTGCTTTTCTTCTATTATTACTTCACATCCATAACCCTTCAGCGTTTCTATTTGTGTATCTAGGTTCTGTTCCTTGGTGCTAACACGTGCATATCCATAAATCATTCTTATCAATCCCTTATGTAAGTTTGTTACACCATTATAGCAAATACTTTAGGGGATGAGAATAGGGAATTTTAAAACCCACTGAAATCAAGGTTTATAGATGATTCCCTAATCCTATACAAAAAGGGGAAGGGGGTAGTTTAGCGGGACTTCTTTATTATCCTATTTCTAAATTATGGTATAATTGTATTATTAAATAATAGGAGTGTTGTTATGGTCCAAGTACCTGCATTTTGTGATAACTGTGGTAATATTTTTCCGTCAGGGTTCGGATTTGAAAATAGTATAAACATAACAATGATTGGTAATAAGTCGCAATGTCCTAAGTGTCGCCACATGGCTAGAGTCCCTGATGGTGTATTTAATTTCTATAATAATGGTATTGAAATCCTACAAGCTACTGAGGCTAATATTAAAGACCTCCAAATGTTTTATACTATAATTCAAAAAGCTTCTTTTTTGGAATCAAAACCTCAACAAGTCCAACAAGAAATAGAAAAGGAAATTCCAAAACTATCATTTTTAGCAAAATATCTTCCGCAGAATGCTAAAGAGTTGGGTGTTTATCTAGCTGCAATTGCATCTTTAATAGGTTCATTGAGTGGAAATAATATAGAGATAAATCCCAATATTGAAATTAACCCTAAAACAGAAATCAATCAAAATATTTATGTAGAACAGCCAAATCAACAAATTACACCAGCTTTTAAATTAGATGTTCCTTTTATGTTACCTAATAGAAAAATTGGCAGAAATGAAACATGTCCATGTGAAAGTAGATTGAAATACAAATATTGTCACGGTAAATAAAAAACTACCACCAGCTGATAATTAGCTGGTGGTTTTATTGGTTAACCCGTCTTTTTTACATAATTGCTAAAAGCATGCAAAGTGGTATGAAGTTTATGAGATATTTGAAGCCGATTAATGGAATTGAAAACACAGTACCATTGAGTCTGGTTTAAGTACCCACCCATAGGGGGGATGGGGTAGGCAAGGCGTGTGGGTTAGCAGTTCATAAATACGCACCTAATTTTGACCACCTGTAATTTTCAGAAGATAGGCAGTGATATTATGTCACACGCTGAAGCCAACGGTTTCTATACCCTGAACTTCAAGGTTTAGAACACACCAGCACCACCTGAAGCACGTAACGAAATGTTACTTGGTTCATGTATCAAACGGGGGTATCTGCAGCAACTGCAATCATCTGAAATATACACAACGGTGCTACAAAATAATTTTACTATTTTTAACACTGATTCTTTTCCAGTTAACTTTCTTTAATGGACTTTCAGCACCATCTTTTAATTACTAAAGATATATAGAAGTGCTATTGTTAGTATTGAAAAATTTACACAAGTAACTTCACGAATAACTTCACAAGTGAATTCAGATAATCGTGTATATGTACATAGGACTTTATAATCATTTTAAAATAATCCTGAAATATGACTGACTTTACGGTTCGCAGAAGTACATATACTTGAAAACGTGAATCTATTGATTCAGATGAATTTTCCAACAATCGTGTAGTTGTTGTGGTGCTTAAAGAAGTCGCTTTCCATGTGGTGCATCGGGTGTTTACTTTTTCCAGTTGTCTGAAATGGCAACAATAATTGTTTAAAGGTTTGTAGGGGTAAATCCTTACAAGCCTTTTCCTTTATTTACTTACTTAATCATAATTTATGAGTTTTACAAGCTACTACAAATATAAATCAGAATACAAAAGGGGATATGAAAAATGAATAATAGAATTTTATTTCGTTTGCTACGTGGTTTCATGGGTATCAGTCAAAAGCATCTAGGGGCGTTTCTTGGGGGGAAAGACCAAAGTACAATCGCTTATTATGAAAGCGGTAAATTACGGATTCCAGCAAAGGTTGCATCTGATATGGAAGAACTAGCAAAAAGTGAAGGTATCACAGATTTCGATATTTTGATGCTACAGAAATTAATCACTGCTTCAGCTTCAGCAAAGCAAGTCACAAAACAAGCTGGTGCATCAAATGAATGATTTAAAAACTTCAATTCTTTATATTGCAACTGCTATTGAAATAGGGGATTACAACAAGAAAAATATCCTGAATAGACTTGATGAAATAATTGTACAGTCACGGGAAACAGTATTTGTTTATGAAGTTTACGCAACACATCGTGAAGATAAACAAAAGAATACTTTCTTTCAATATGGGCGTGGGTGTAAAGCTAAAGTGGTTTCTACACTTGAAGATATACGTGCAGAACTATCAGCAAAACGACCAAACAAACGCTTCATTTTATGGATGCTGAACAATCTTTTATCTACTAATTTATACCAGGGAAAATTGCAGAAACAAATGAAGAAGGACAGAAAACTTGCAAGAACAACCACAACACATACGGATAAATTGGAGGTCTACTGATATGGAAAAACAGTATGATGAAGATTTAATAAAGCTGATTCCAGTGCCAAAAATACTTGATGAAAGGCACGTTGAACTGGCTATTAAATTTGCACGTGGAAAGCAGATGGAAGGATTTACGATTGCAGATTTTTGTAAACATAACGGAATCAGTACAAAAACTTGGTATGGATTTTTAGAAACACCTGAATTTAAACATTATCTTGGTGAAGTTCAAAATGCAGTGATTCCAAATTCAGAGAAGGACGCATACCAGCAATTTAAAAATCACGTGTTACGGATTCCATACAAGCAAAATCCTTCAATAAAGGAGTTGGAATTTTTCGGTGATACGTTCTCGTATTTAGTTGAAAATGAGAAACGCCAAAAATTAAAAGCGTTGGATTCTGAAAATACAAGTTCGGCAAAGTTTACAAATGAAGAAGCAAGACGTTCAAATTTAATGGCACGTTTGAAAGGTTAATTAGTGAATATAAAATATTCAATTAAAATATAAGGGGATGACGTAATGAGTGCAATGCAAAATATCGTTGAAGGTGTGAAGATTCAGGAAAATGCACGTAAACAACGTGAAGCTTTTTTCCGCAATGAAGAAGAAAAACAAGCACGTGAAATGATTGAGAAACAGGAACAAGCAGAAACAACTGGTTCTGAAGAAGATGAAGTGCCTGAAGCCTTACAAGAACAATTAGTTGCTTTACAAAAGGCAATGAAAGAAGTTACCGAAAAAATTAAAATTGGGGGAACTAAATAATGACTACGACAAAAAATGAAGATGGTACAACAACTATACAAGGTGAAAACGGTCTTATGACTGAACTTAGTGAATTTGGTATGGAGATTCAAAACCGTATAACCGAAAGGCAACAACCACTGAAAGATATTGCATCTTATTACGATGAAGCAAAACGTGTTGAAACTGAAGCAATTGAAAAAGCTGAAGCTTACGCACTTTCACAACAACCAGCAAAAGCACTTTCAACAGATGAACAGATTGCAAATCTTACTAATTTAGTTGCAGAACTTACAAAACAAATGGGGGCGAAATAATATGAATTTCCTTGAAAAAATGAGTGGGTTATTTAAGAAGATAGATGAAATTGATGCACGTTATGAAAAAGCTTTACAGGAAAAAGAACAATCATTGCTGGTGCTTCAATCTGAAATTCAGAACAAGCAAAAAGAAGTAACTGAACTTCACAAGATGAAAATTTTTGGCGATATAACCGAAAGTTTTTTTGATGAAAAGAATGAAGCTTTCTTAAAACTTCAGGCAAAATATCGTCAATCACAAACAGAAGTTGAAATGATTAAGCAATACGGGATTTCAGATGTTACTGAATTAATGGCTGAAATAGAAACCACACGCAAAGAACATAGTGTTGAAGAATCGAAAGCTATTCGTGCATTAAAAGTTGAAGCGTTACAGGCGAAAGAAACTTATTTAAAGACACTTCATGATGTGGGTATACGCCACAACAAAGCAATTGCACCATCTATCAGATTCCAGCACCTACAAAAACGATTAGGATTAGTAAAAAATGTTTATATCACTGATACATTTGAATCCTTAAATACTATTAGCGTGAATAATGGTGGTTATGTAAATTTACGCGTTGAACAGATAGAGGTGCATGAAGCAATTAAAGCTGGTACTATGAACGGTGATTTACGAAGGGTATTAAAGGAAGCACGTGAAAACGGTACACTAAAATAAAAAAACAACCAGTTACTTTCCCCCGTTGATTCCCCTTCAGGTGTTTAGTAGCTGGTTATTTTTTTAATTATTTTAATAACATTTGAAACAATTTCGAACTATCGCCTTTGTTCTCTAAAAATATGTACTTTTTCTATAAAATAGTTCCAAAAAAAAGTTACCACACTTAATAAAACAAATAAAACACCAAATAATTTCCATCCTAATAAACAAGTTGCCAACATTATTATCACTTGAATAATTAACTCGAGGAATATTCTCTTTTGTTCTACCTTTGTCCTTGTAGGATTCCATTTGTCTTGTTTACGTTCTAAAGTCATAACTATATGCCAATACTTTGTTAGTAAATATACTATAAATAATAAACCTACTGCCCAATAACTATCGAATAAATAATAACACCAAATCAATAATCCTATTATAACCATTTCTCAAAGTCCCCTCAATATTTGTAGTTCTTCAATATATTCAAATACATACTAATTATTCAAGAAATGATGGATATGTACATGGAATCTGAAGCTGATTCAGTGGGTCACAATTGGTATAGTAGGACTTGAAGATTAACTAAAGAAGTGGCTGGTGCTGATGCTGATGTTTTTTATAGTTGGTCTGAAGTATGTCATTGCTTAATTGGTGGTTATTCTAATGTATACTTATGTCTGAAGTGATTTGTTTTGATGTAGGGTTTATAAACCAAATAAAAAAGGGGAATACATATGTTTGAAATGAATCTGTATTCAATGGAAAATCTTAATAAACTAAAAAAATCTATTTCTGCTGAAATGCCTGAAGTAATTGAAAGGATTGAAAAACACAAAGCTGAAAAGTTACAATTGGTTAGAAAAGGGAATAGAAAAAAGGGTGTAGTATGGAGAAAAAAGAATCCTGAACAAAGTGCATTAAATGACCACATAAGACGTACACGAAAAGCTTTACTTCCTTCAACTTTAACACCTGAACAAGAATCACTTCTAAAGGATATACAAAACAATAAATGTATCTTATCAAATATTCCAGCTTATTCAGATTTTAAAAATAGAAGAACCAACTTCACACTGGAACACTTCATTCCTATAGTTTGGGGTGTTGGTGGTACTACGTGGGAAAACTGCTATTACATGAATGATGTACTTAATAGTAGTAAAGGCAACAGAAACCCTTTCTATTGGATTACAGCACAACCTGAACACATACAAAATAACTTTCACACTGTATTAGTTCCGATGATGGCAGAACGTAACAGAATGACAACTGGTGAATTTACTACTTATGTAAATGAAGCATACGAAAATTATAAAAATTGGTGAAACTATCAGCTAAATCTACACAACCGAAGAATCGAGGAAAAATTAAATGAAGAAATACACACTTTACAAAAACGGTGTTTATCTGAAAGAAGCCTCCACTATTAAAGAATTGGGTGAATGGTTAGAAAATATTATTGGTGGAAGTTTGTATCAGGGGTTACTTGCTTTAAGGGATGACTGGACACCTGAACCACATTCACAACTATCAGGATATACGATTAAAACCAACTAAAATAAAAAAATCCCCAATGTGCTACAACAAAAAGGGAACGTATGAAAAAGATATTTTTAATCGGTTAAAATCAATTAAATCAATTGGTTCAGAAAGACAAACTTCTATTTTTTTTGTAAATCTTCTATTCATATTGAATGTCGGTGCTTAAAATGCATCGGCTATTTTTTTGTCCATTTTTAAGACGGGTTATAGAAGTTGAAATGTCAGAATAGGAAGTAATTCAATTACTTATTTAATCTTCTATACGGTTAAACGTACATACTGAACACTTCTCACGCTTTTAATTAAGTTTCAACACATGGTTGTACGCTTCAGTTGTGTGTGAATGAATCTGAAGGTGTTTCTACCAATAGTAAACCTTCTATATAATTGTCGTCTGAATATCCACCTTTAGTTGTTGATGGGTTGTAGAACCACCAACAAGTTACACAGAAGATGCACGTGTCTGTATTTGTTTCTTTTGTTGTTGATGGTTCAGAAACCTAAACAACAAGGGGAATGAAGATGATGGAATTAGTAAAAAGAAGAAGAAAGTACACCGAAAAAATAGATGGATTTTTAAGTACCCCAAATAATCAATCTGCATATTATGGCTTACAAGAGGTGATGTGATTATGAAGAACAATCGAAAGCCTAAAGTAACCATAATCAAAGCCACGAATAACAATTATAAACAAGTCGCTGAATGCATCGTGAAATTATCACTAGCTAAAATAGAAATAAAGAAAGACGCTTCCTAATTACTGGAAAACGTCTTTTTCTTTTATTCTGATTTCGTATTCATCTAATGTATTCACCAATTCAAGACTTTCAAACAGTGTTCGATAAATTCTATTCTGAGTTTCAATGCTTTCATTTTCGATGTTATTTAATGAATCAATTGCATTTTGAATCACTGAACGTCTATCGTATTCAGATAAACTTCCTAACAATCTTTCATTATCCTCCAGCGACACATTCAATTCCTTCATGTCCTTCTCCAGTGGCGGTAACAATCCCACATAATCAGATTCGGTTAGAATACCTTTAATTAAAAAACTTTTGGCGTTTTGTATTTCAGATTTTATTTCAGTAATGCGTGTTTTAATATCCTTTATTTCATTCATAACAGTGATTTTTTTATCGTTAGTTATATCTATTTCCACGCTTTCTATTTCTTCAATTAATGCTTCCTTGTAGCTTTCAATAGCATTGTAGAAATGGGGCAGCAATTCATTTAAAGATATTGACTTGTTGCTACATTTCTTATCATTGTATTCACCTAAAACCTTTTGACACTTTCCTATCTGATAAGATGTTACACCTTGCTTATTTGTCCACGATTTATGGATGGGCAATCTGCTTCCACATTTCCCACAAACAACTAATCTATCCAATACGGTATTAATTTTGGTGTACCTGATACCTTGTGGATTTCGACTGCGTGACTGAATTATTTTACGTACTTCTTGATATTCTTCAATCGTTATTAAAGACTGGTGTGTATCACGTACCACGACTTCACTATCAAACATCTTACTGTTATAATGACTTTCACCAAGATAAACACGATTAGACAACATTCGTGTAATTGTTCCCACGTCTTTCCACTTCTTATTTGATTTTGTCTTATATCCCAATCGGTTAAGTAGACTAATGATTTCAGCAATAACAAAACCTTCTAATACCTTTTCTACAATGAATCTAAAGGTTTTACTTTCAGCAGGGTGTGGTTCTAGCTTGTCCTTATCTTTGAAGTATCCGAAAGGTGTTTTATTAACATATTTTCCTTCCTTAGCACTCGCTAACACCTTCACATTCATCCTATAAGCAAAGTTTTCAAGTTCTTGCTGATTCATAGCACCGCGAAGGATATTAGTTAGAAATTGATTCCTATCGTTTGGGAATATATAACCTTCACGTATGGAAAGAATAGCAATGTCAGTGCCCTTTAACTCTTCATATACATTCGTTTGTTCATACACTGTACGATATATTCTTGATTCTTCTGCAGAAATAATTAAATCGTGCTTTCCATCTAAACATGCTTTTAGCATCTTTTTATATTCTTCTCTGTTTAAGTTTGTAGATTTTGCCACATAGTCATTATAGATAACGTATTCATTCCAGCCTTGTTCCTTACAGAAGCCTGTCAATTGCTTTAACTGGCTTTCTATTGTTTCAATTTTGTTCTTGCCGTCATTTTTCTTAGACTTCCTTAAATACAATGCTTTAGGCTTAGTAGAAGGTTTGTAGTCAGTTTGTGAAAATGGTTTGTACAATGTGTTTCACTCCAATTAGTAAGGTATTTATGTACCTTATAATAACACACTTATTCAGGAGATTTTATCATACAAGGTGCGCCTAAATTAACAGCGGATGCCGCGGGTCTTCCTGTCGGCGATGTTATTAGCGCAAGTATTCCGCTCGTATTCGTGATGGGACTGGTTACGACAATTACAGCTTTTTATTTCTTGAAACGTGATATGAAATCAGGAAAATTAACCGCTACAACAGGCTTGTCCGCAACCCCTACAATTGAGCCATCCCCGCAACAATTAAAACTATTGTCATTAAATCAAAAACGCTTTTTTGCCCTCTTAATTCCTGTACTTTTCGTACTTGATGTAATAGCCATGTCGATTCTTAACTTACAGGGTGGAGATGCGACAGCTTTAATTGGTGGTACATCGGTTTTCATTTTATTACTCATAACGATGGTCAGCCATAAAAATAAAGGATTAGAACAAGCAACTAGTTACTTTATTGAAGGATTCCAATTTGGTTTTAAAGTATTTGGAGCTGTTATTCCAATTGCGGCATTCTTCTATTTGGGTGACGCGGGATTCACAAAAATTATCGGTGACCTATTGCCTAAAAATTCTCATGGAATTGTTAATGATTTAGGTGTGTCTTTAGCTTCCATTGTTCCGTTAAGTAAAGAAGTAGGGGCAATTACATTAACAGTAGTTGGTGCTATTACCGGACTCGATGGCTCTGGATTCTCAGGGATTTCTCTTGTTGGTTCGGTCGCAAACATATTCTCAACAGCAATTGGGGCTGGAGCAGCTACACTGACTGCACTTGGTCAAATAGCAGCAATCTGGGTCGGAGGCGGGACATTGGTTCCATGGGCTCTTATTCCAGCTGCTGCGATTTGTGGGGTCGATCCATTTGAACTTGCGAGAAGAAACCTTTTACCAGTGACGATCGGTTTAATTGTCACAACGATTGTGGCAATGTTTTTAATTTAATAGATGTAGATGGAGACTCTCGATTAATCGAGGATCTTTTATCATGTTCAAGCGAACTCTGAAGATGGAACTATTCATTCTCCACATGCTAAACTAGAATATATAAGTATGACTTTGATTCGGAGGAAATACATGTTAAAAAGATTAGTCATTACAGGTTATAAACAACACGAAATTGGCGTATTCGACGACAAACATCCCGGTGTTGGCTACATTAAGAAAGCTTTAGAAAACCACCTCATTCAATTGTTAGATGAAGGACTCGAATGGGTGATTTTTAGCGGACAATTAGGTGTTGAGACATGGGCTGCAGAATTAGTCATAGACTTGAAAGCGGACTACCCAAAATTAAAATATGCCATTATTACACCGTTTCTAGAGCAAGAAAAAAATTGGAATGACCCTAAAAAAGAAAAGTATCAACAGATTTGTGCCAAAGCAGATTTTCAAACTAGCGTAACTAAAAAACCTTATGAAGGACCTTGGCAATTTATCGAGAAAAACAAATTTATCATTCGGAACTCTGATGGCTTGTTGATTATTTATGATGAGGAAAATGAAGGTTCTCCAAAGTTTATGAAAGAACTGGCCATAAAATATGCTGAAAATCATGACTATCACATCATTTCTATATCGGCAGACGATTTACAACTTATTGCAGAAGAAGAGCAACAAAATAACTGGTCAGAATGAAGATGATTAAATAGTATAAAACTATATTGGTCTGGTTGGTATGAAAATTACTGGAAGCCTCTTGAAAAATACTTTACATTACTTAATTTTATATATCATTTGCGTAGACAAGAAAATATGAATTTTTCAAATGATAAATAACTAAAATGTAATTCTTCAATTTATGTATTTTATAAATTGAAGAATTTTTTGTATTTACACCCGATAATTGTAATGACATTTATGAAAAGGCTGCAAATCATTTTATCCATTTTCTCTAGGAACTTATCAAATTATTCCTAATATAAAAATTTTTCCTTGTTGTACCATTTGAAATAATAGTAAACTTAGTAATAGTTAGTAAAGAATAATACTATGATAGTCAGTATGATAATTTTTATAAGAGTAGGGGTTGGATAGATATGGTTACCAAATTTGAAGAGTTCACGTATACAAGACCAGAATTTGAAGACATTGAGCAAAAGTTTGGTCAAGCACTAGCTCATTTTACAGGTGCTAAAAGTGTAAATGAACAAAGTGAAGCAATGAAGTCGATAAATGAAATCAGGAATAAAGTAGGGACGATGATGAACATCGTTTATGTTCGAAACTCAATTGATACAAATGATGAATTTTACAAAGCGGAAAGAGACTACCTGGATGAACTTAGCCCAAAAGTAGATGATTTAATCACTAAATATTACAGAGCATTAGTGAGTTCTGCTTTCCGACACGATTTAGAAGTAAAGTGGGGCTCGCAATTATTCGCTATTGCCGAAGCTCAGATTAAATCATTTTCTTCAGAAGTTATTCCATTGGTGCAACAAGAAAATAAATTGTCTTCTGAATACCAGCAATTAATAGCTTCAGCAAAGATTGATTTTGAAAATGAAGAACGTACTCTTGCGCAAATGCAACCTTTTACAGAATCGACAAATCGTGAGATGCGAAAGAAAGCTAAAGAAGCCTACTTTAGTTTCTTTGCTGAGAATGAAGAACAACTTGATCGCATTTATGACGATTTAGTCAAAGTCCGTACAGAAATTGCACGTACATTAGGGTATGAAAACTTTGTGGAACTTGGCTATTATCGAATGATTCGAACGGATTATGATGCATCCATGGTCAAGAAATTCCGTGACCAAGTGAAGGAATTCATCGTGCCACTTGCAACAAAATTAAAACAGCGTCAACAACAACGAATTGGTGTAGACGACTTTAAGTACTACGATGAATCTTTTAATTACAAAACAGGAAATGCGACTCCAAAAGGGTCACCAGAGTGGATTATTGAAGGTGGCAAGAAGATGTATGATGAATTATCTGTTGAAACGAGTGAATTCTTTGATTTCATGATCGACAACAACTTAATGGATCTTGTTGCTAAAAAAGGGAAAGCAAGTGGTGGCTACTGTACGTACATAGAGGACTACAAAGCACCTTTTATTTTCTCAAACTTTAACGGAACTTCTGGAGATATTGATGTATTGACCCATGAAGCGGGGCATGCGTTCCAAGTGTATTCAAGTCGTCATTTTGAAATCCCCGAATATAATTGGCCAACATTTGAATCATGTGAAATTCACTCGATGAGTATGGAATTTTTAACGTGGCCCTGGATGGAGAATTTTTTCAAAGAAGACACGGATAAGTATAAATTCTCTCACTTGAGTAATTCGCTTGAATTTTTACCATACGGTGTAGCTGTGGATGAATTCCAACACTTTATTTACGAGAACCCTGAAGCAACTGCAGCTGAACGTAAATTGGCATGGAAAGAGTTAGAAGAGAAATATTTACCTCACCGTGATTATGACGGCAACGACTATTTAAATAGAGGTGCCTTCTGGCAACGTCAAGGTCATATTTACCAAAGTCCATTTTATTATATCGATTATACCTTGGCACAAATTTGTGCATTCCAATTCTTTAAACGGACACTTGAAAACCGTGAAGAAGCTTGGGCAGATTACGTACACTTATGTAATATCGGTGGGAGCTTATCATTTACAGGACTCGTCAAAGAAGCAAACCTAATCTCGCCTTTCGATGATGGTTGTGTTGAATCAGTAATTGGACCAATTGAACAATGGTTAAATTCGATCGATGATAAAGCACTTTAACGAGAAAATCAATAAGAAAGAGGAGGGTGTGACAATGTCACATCCTCCTCTTTCTTTAGGTAGTTTTGCTTCAATAAAATGCGGTCCTTATTTCAATAAGTCATCTTGGCAAATGAGAAGTATTCTGAGTGTCATTTTGGATTATGAAAAAGTTATCACTACATTTGAGATGTTTATCGCTCAAACAAGCCTTACGCTAAAGTTGATTATCGAGACTTAAAATCGTTCCAACTGAAAAAGGTCAAAATTACTGATATATCAAGAGTTTTCTTTATCATTTGATAGCTCAGCTTGACTCACATTTTCACAACCAGCGATTAACATATTAGTTACTAAGACTAATAAATGCTCGATGCGCATTATTAATTTCTTCTGTTATTAATGTTTGTATGCCAAATTGTACTAATCTAAGTTGCTGTATTCGTTATATGAGTCTTTTCAAGAACAACTAAAGAAGAGATCACGTTCTATGAAGAAAGCTAATTCAAAAATATAATCATTAATAAAAACTCGCAAAAAGAACTCGAAGTTCCAATCATACCTCCATGTGTTTGGTGTTTTTCTTTAATAATTATTTAGATAATGATTATTCTTCGTTTCAAAAAGGCGTACAACTTATCCTTAAAATAACTTCCAAGACTTCCTTCATATGTAAGGAATTAAAAAATAGTTCTCTAATGTCTTTTATGGTACCTCATGTCGAAATTTGACGAACGAATAAACTACAAAATTCTTTGTCTTACCCGTATAGTAATAGAAATCCATTAATTCAAAACCATTAATTAACTAAGTGTTAATCCTCTAGTGCTTCTTTGATGGTAATCATAATATCAACCATTTATACACTAGAAATAGCTTTTGGTTGTGAATACGATTCACCTAATAGTTTTGTACCATTTAAGTATTATAGAACTATTAAAATACTTTTAATATATCGTTCCCTAAAAAAATGATGTAGCTCTAAAGTTTTGCTTGACTCAATGTTTTGCTAACTAAAAATATGTTCTCGATTCTCATTAAAGAATTACTAGCATACTCGAAAAGATACGTGGAGATACAAGCGAGAAGGGACTGGGTACATGAAAAGTAAAATGAATCAGTTATTTGAGGATTTAAAAATTAACCATGCTCATATTCATGTTCTGTATAAGTATAATGGAATGGAAAATTACATTAAACAGGTTTTAGGTTATATCCAAGATGGTATTGCAGTTGGAGATTACGTGATTCTCATTGAGAATGCTCGTATTTACCCTATGATTTACAAAGAACTGATCACACAGTTTACGAAAGAGCAAATGAAGTTCGTTCACCATGTAAACAGCCTTGATTTCTATTGTTCAAGTGGAAGTTATCATCCCCCTTCCATCGCTGATTATTTTAGTAAAATGGTTCAGCCCTATGTAGAAAATAAAATCTCTTTCCGAGCATGGGCACATGTCGAGTGGGCCACTATGGAAGAGCCACTGCATCTTATTGAAGATTTAGAGAAAATAGTAGACGAAGCTGTAAATCTGCTGTCGTTTCCATTAATTTGTGCTTACGAAGGAAAGAAGATGCCAGACTACCTCAAAATGAGTTTAATGGAAACACATCCTTATGTTCTAATGGAAGATGATTTCATCGTCTCGGAACAATATAAATTATCGAATATGGCTAAATAAAACACCTTCTGTTTTCTTAAATACTTCCAGAGCGAAGTGTTATATTTAACATTAAGTGCATATGAGATATATGCAGCTGAATTAATGATTCAAGACTCTGTCCAAAATAAGGTTAAGAATTTTAGTCAGGTAAATTAAGATTGGAAGAGTAGAGTAGGATAAGAACAAATTGTTTACAAAGAGCTCCATATGATAAGTATGCTCTGAAAAGACAGAATGAAAATCAATTAAGAGAAGAAATTGCGTTTTATTAAAATGCTCTAAATAAAAACGATAATTGTTATTAAAAAGACATGCCAATAAATATTAAAAGTCCCAATCATACCTCACTGATTGGGATTTTTCCTTTGTTAAATATTTAGATAAAAAATTATTCTTAAAAAAGTAAATCCTTATTCCTAATTAAACAAGTAATAAATCCATTTGATAAAGAGTAATCAGCTAATCGTTATTAGTTTTGCATAAAGAGAAATGGGATAAAGTTTGTTGTATGTTCTTGAACTAACTATTCAGTTGAGTTGAATAATCCCTCATTTGGGGATTATGTCAACTTACTGAGGTATTATTGTAGTGAGAGAGTGGAGGACAAAAACTAGGAGCAAGAGGATTAGAAAAAAACAGGTGGGCAAAAATGCAGCAGTGATTGATTTCATCCGAAGCGCACTGAAGTTTGTTGCATCAATGAACTCGGCAATTTCTGCAACAAGCGTGTCTGTTATATTGTGTGTCTTTTTAAAATTCAACTTCTTAAACTATTCCTTTGACATATTGTAGAATACGAGGTATCTTTATGTATAGTATATTCAAATAATCAGATATACAGATGTTTAAACACTAAAAAAAGAGAAGGTTGCATATGAAGAGGAAATTTAAATTTAGTGGAAGATATGCTGGATATTCATTGCAAGGTTTACAAAAAGATTTATTAGCTGGATTAATCGTAGCCGTTATCACAATCCCTTTAGGAATGGCGTTTGCAATCGCTTCTGGAGTTAAGCCTGAGTATGGTATTTATACAAGTATCATCGGAGGGATATTAATTGCACTATTAGGTGGATCTAAATTTCAAATTGGAGGTCCAACTGGAGCATTCGTTCCCATTTTATTTGGTGTTGTTATGGTTTACGGGTATGAAAATCTGTTAATTGCAGGATTTTTAGCTGGTATCATTTTATTATTAATGGGGATTTTTAAATTCGGATCTTTGATAAAATTCATTCCTAAACCTGTAACTATTGGATTTACTTCAGGAATTGCCGTTATTATCTTTGTCAGTCAAATAGCCAATTTTTTAGGATTAAAAAATGTTGAAAACCATGAAACCTTTTTTAGCAATCTTAAAGAAATTATTATTCATATACCCACCATAAATTTGTACAGTGTATTGACCGCCATAATATGCCTCATCACCATATTACTTACACCTAAATTTGCCCCGAAAATACCGGGACCTATTATTGGGCTACTACTTTCAACCGTGGTTGCCAGTTTATTTTTCCCGAATCAAGTAGCAACAATTGGCTCAACATTTGGAGAGATTCCAAATACTCTTCCAAACTTCCGGATACCCGAGATTACTTTCGAACGAATCCAACAAATGATCGTTCCTGCATTTATTATTGCTGTCCTTGGTAGTATTGAGTCATTATTATCGGCAGTTGTCGCTGATGGGATGACAACTAGTAAGCATAATAGTAATCGGGAGTTAATGGGACAAGGAATTGCCAATATCATCACTCCTTTATTTGGAGGTATTCCGGCTACTGGAGCTATTGCTCGAACTGCAACCAATATTAAAAATGGAGCAGTTTCTCCTTTCTCCGGGATTTTTAGTGGGTTAATTGTTTTGATAATCTTAATGCTTTTTGCTCCATATGCTTCGAATATTCCTTTAGCAAGTATGGCGCCTATCCTTATGGTGGTTGCTTGGAACATGAGTGAGCGGCATGTTTTTTATCTATTATTAAAAACCAGATCGAGCGATTCACTCGTGTTAGTCGTTACTTTCTTACTGACTGTTTTCGTTAATCTTACTGTCGCAGTTGAAGTAGGACTTCTGTTAGCAGGTTTATTATTAATAAAACGAATGAGTGAATCCGTTGTTACAGTAAAAGGTCTTCCAAATCCAAAACATAAAAATGAAAAAATAGATGCTAATATGGTGTCTTCCATCCATGATTGTCCACAAATTAGCATTTATACGATCGAAGGTCCATTGTTTTTTGGAGCAGCACAAACCTTTGAGCAAACCATTTTAAATGCCATTAACTTTAAGCCTAAAGTGTTACTGTTAAGAATGGGAAAAGTACCTTTTATGGATACTACAGGAGAAGCGTATTTAACCAGTATAGTTAAAAACTTTTCAAAAAATGGTATTGTATTAATATCTGGCATTAATCCTCAGCCCAAAAAATTGATGACCAATACAGGTTTGGCCACTTTAATAGGAGAAGATCAATTTTTTGAACATACCGGAGATGCCATTAACTCTGCACTTCAATATTTAAATAGAGATACATGCCTAGGCTGCAAGCATTTTGCATTTAGAGAATGCACGGCTTTATCCAAGGGTACTCACGTGATAGAAGAAAAGTAATTGAAAACTAGATAACGTAATCGTCGGGATAGGAGTTGCATTTACATGACCACTGAAATAGAGCAATTTAAATCTGAATTTTTCAAAGCTCTCGCTCATCCACTTCGTATTAGAATTCTTGAGTTATTAGCTGAAAGTGATAAAAATGTTAACGAAATTCAAACCATTTTAGGTAGTGAAGGATCGGCGGTATCGCAACAGTTAACCATCTTAAGGGCTAAAAATATAGTTATTGGAACCAAAGAAGGAAATCGTGTGCTCTATTCTTTAAGAGATCCGATGATTTCTGAATTGCTCCTCGTGGCTCGACAGATTTTTAATAACCACTTGGTTGATACCATAACATTGCTAGATAAATTTAATGCACCTACTAAAGAAGTAAATAAAAAGTCATGATGTAGAAACGTGATAATGGATTAATCTTTTTACGTCATATGTCATTTATAAAATTGGCATTTAAAACACAGTTTCGTAATTAAAGGTCCACTGAAAAACTTGCGTTAAAAAACCCATTCTTTGGTGAAAAAAGGCGAGATTTCGCTCAGAATTGAACGAAATCTCGCCTTTACCTTGTCTTTTTTTATGTTGATTCCTTCATTAAGGTCATTATTCGTTTGAGATTCACCGCAAATATGGACATGGCTCCTTGAATTTGCATACCAAATAGACCCGCAGATGAAGCTACATCAAATCCATGTATATGTTTTAACTCACTGAATTTCGTTTCAATTCTATAACGAGATTTTGCTTTCCCTTTAATTTCCTCGCTATTTTGAAGGGCTTCTTTAAATAAGGTTTAAAGATTCTTGATTTAAAATCATCGGGACACCACCTAAATTAAGTCCTTAATTAAACAAAAGATAGTATCTAAATATCTGTTATTTAGTAATTTAGTAGGTGATTGTAGTGAAAGGCGGCGACTCCAGCGGGAAAAGCGTGTCCTGGTGAGACCCCGCAGACGCTTGCGTCGAGGAGGCTCACGGACCGCCCGTGGAAAGCGTCCGACTGTAACGAAAATCACTTAATCATTTTAACAGTGCGATTAAAAAGAATAACCACCTAAACTCGATAATACTAGTTTAGGTGTTTTGATAATCAAAGTGTCCTTTCAGTGGTTTAGTAATTATAACTGTGTTTTTTTATTTTTTATTATTGGTTATTGTAGGGATTCCATAGGGTATTATTATGTTAATATTACAATATGTTAGATTTTTCAATTAATTATTAACATTTTACTCGTAAAAAGATATTTAATCATCATACGGAGGAATTATCATGAAATTCGAAGAATTGTCGGAACTAGGGAAAATAAATGCAGAACAACAAATATATCAACAGTTATTAACCACAGATGTATATAAACAGATGGTAGAAGCACTTATTCGCATGGGTACTGAAAAATACATTTATGATCAAAACGGAAATATCGAACTTGCTGTTCATAAAAAGCGAAAAACTATAGAGAGAGTATGGTGACACTCACACTCTACATTTATTTAATAATGAACAATGTTCTTGGACTTAATTGAACACACGATTATTTGGGTTGTCATGCAAAAAAGAATTAGAAACCAGGTATCTTAAGTTTAGAAACTGAATATATTTAGTATTTAATCAAGAAGTATTTGGAAAGAAGGTTCTGAAATGAAAAGCGGTGTGGTTTTAGAAGGTGGCGGGATGCGTGGTGTATACACGTCAGGAGTTTTAGAATGCTTTCTAGAAAACGGACTGTTTCCGGACTATGTGATTGGCGTTTCTGCCGGAGCATGTAATGCAGCTTCATATATATCAAGACAACCAGGTAGAAATCGTCAAGTAACAATCGGTTATGTGAGGCATCCTGACTATCTATCAGTGAAGAACCTGTTTTTGAAAAGAGAACTGTTTGGGATGAACTTAATTTTTAATGAAATCCCCAATACTTTAGTTCCTTTTGATTTTACTCGTTTCAATCAAGCAACGGAAGAATTCGTAATAGGAACGACCGATTGTGTAACAGGTAGGCCTGTGTATTTCAACAAATCAATCTTCTCAAAAGATATTTTAACTATCATTCGAGCTTCCAGTTCTTTGCCTTTCATGTCCCGCCCTATAAGCTATGGCGGATATTTATTGTTGGATGGAGGCATCAGTGATCCTATTCCAATTCGCAAAGCACTTGCTGATCAAGTTAAAAAACCTATTATTGTATTGACGAAAGAAAAAGGTTATCGTAAATCAAAATCCTCACTATCAAAGTTAACTTCTTATGTTTATAAAGATTTCAAAGGATTAGGAATTGCATTAGATAACAGGTATCAATTATATAACGACACAATGGATTTTATTGAGACATTAGAAGAACAAAAGAAAGCGATTGTCATCCGTCCAAGTGAGACATTTAATATTAAAGGAATTGAACGAAATCCCGAAAAACTTACGATGTTATATGATCGAGGGTATTTGGATGCTTTGGGACATTTAACTGATATTTCGGAGTGGCTAAAAAAAGAACCTGTTAATTAAAAATTAATTACATGATGGAACTTGGCGTTTTCTTATAGAATCAAACAACCCGAAGACTTGGATTAAACCCAGTCATTGGGTTTTTTATGTGGAGATTTTTTTATTGCAGGAAAAGAAAAGATGAAAACTAAAGAGTGTGCTATTTATTAGAATTTTCAGAGATTTTTGTTGACTTCTTTGGAGGACACTATTAATCTATAAACATATTACTGAATTATAATATATCGTTATTAAAACGTTATGCTAATAATTACACTGAAGTAACTAGCTGGTTGGAATGGTTCTTAACAAGTGAAAAGCTTGAAAAAGCTATTCTTTTATAGGCTTGCGAATTAGGTAAGAATTTAAGTTGAGTTCTAAAGAGAACATATTTATAAAACTAAATCACATACCTACAAACATAACGCTGAAATTTATATACGTAACAAAAGCGTTATGTCGAAAGATATGATGGCATATATTACATAAAGGGGGAGTTGGGATGGCCAGTTTAAACACGATCTCTGAAGAAAATCAGTTAGCGGACTTTATGCAACGGATTGATGCTGGAGAAAAGATTGAAGCGGATGATTGGATGCCTGAAGATTACAGGCAGACATTGATTAAACTAATTTCAATGCATGGGATGAGCGAAATAATGGGTGCATTGCCTGAAAAAGAATGGGTACCAAAAGCTCCTTCTCTTTATCGAAAGCTTGGCATTATGGCAAAGGTCCAAGACGAAATGGGTCATGGCCAACTCCTTTTACGAGTCACAGAAGATTTACTAGTACCTTACGGTAAAAACCGTGGAGATTTAATGCAGGATTTATTTAATGGAGACTTAAAGTTCCACAATGTTTTTCACATGGAAACGAAGACATGGGCTGATGCTGGGATAATAGGTTGGCTTGTTGATGGAGCGGCGATTATTACACAGACAAATATGCTTAAAGCTTCATATGGTCCATACGGTCGAGCACTTCAACGCATTTGTGCTGAAGAAGTATTTCATGCTCAGCATGGAGAATCCATTATCATGGCGTTAACAGAAGGAACAGAGCAACAAAAGGCAATGATTCAAGAGTCACTAAATCGGTGGTGGGAAGCTCTTCTGATGTTCTTTGGTCCAGCTAGCAAGGAAACAACGGGCTCTTCCAAACAAGATTTAACGATAAGATATAAAATTCGCACGAAAACAAATGAAGAATTTCGACAGCTCTTCTTTGATAAATACATTCCACGAATTTTATCACTAGGTTTGACGATTCCAGATTCAACGATGCACTACGATAAAGAAAAACAATTGTGGTCTTATCAACAACCAGATTGGAATGAATTCAAGAAAATCATTAAAAATCAGGGACCTCGTTCAGAAGCACGTCTGAACTTGAGACGTCAATCTTATGAATATAATTCATGGGTGAGGGACGCTCTAAGTCATTCAGTCAGATAAAGAGAGGAGTCAGAAAAAATGGGGGAAGAGAATACATTTTATCAAGAATATGAAGTCTTTAGCAAACGGACAACAAGTTCTGTCGTGCAGCACCAATTCAGTTTACTGGCTCCAAATGAAGAAATGGCATTTATTATGGCACAGGAAAACTTTATGCGCCGAGAGCCAGTTGCTGACATTTGGATTGTTAATAGAAAACACCTTAGAAAAATGACTCACGATGAGAAACTGACGCTCGGCCGTCTTGAAAACAAAGATTATCGCACGACAAAGGGCTATGGCTACTTAAAGAAAAAATGGCGTCAGTATGAACAAGAAATGCTCGATGAAAAAGAGATTCTGTCATGGGGAGGCGAAAAAAATGAGCAACAGTCCAAATGATTTAACAGTAGAAAATAAAGAAGCAATCACCAGCTTGTTATTCCAGTTAGCAGATGATGACTTTATGTATGCCTACCGTGGATCTGAATGGCTAGGACTCGCTCCTCATATCGAGGCAGACATCGCTTCTTCATCAATTAGTCAAGACAGCATGGGCCATGCAGCCATGTATTACACACTTCTTGAAAATTTAGGAGCAGGAAATGCCAATGACCTTGCCCATTTCCGAAAGGCATCCGACAGAAGAAACAGTATATTGACCGAGCGCGTGAATGGCGAAGGTTATTATATGGAAACTCCTCACTATGACTGGGCCTATGCCGTAGTCAGAAGTTATCTATATACACAGGCGAAAAAAGTAAAGGTTGATTCATTGTGTGGAAGTACATATCAACCTTTAGCAGAAGCTGCTGTAAAAGTGAGAATTGAACTTTTTTACCACAAGCTACACTGGGAAACATGGTTTAAACAACTAATGAGTTCGACAGATGTCGCAAAAACGAAAATGGATGCAGCACTTAAACTTGTTATGAATGACTTTGGCGATGTCTTCTCATATGGCAATCAAAAACAAGCGATTGAGACGTCTAAACTAATAGATAATGAGGAACAGATGAAGGCAAACTGGACAGCAAACCTGCAGCCAGTATTTAGTGCACTTCAAATGGAAGTACCAAAGATTCCTGAACATCCTGTGAAAAATGGGAGAAAAGGTGAACACACGAAAGACTTGGATGAAGCACTAATCACACTTTCCGAAGTTTACATGCTTGATCCAGTCGCAACCTGGTAATCAGTTAATGGAAAGGGGTTCGGGTATGACTACATTTGGAAAAGTATCTGCTGAGATGGTATATGAAGCACTTATACATGTAAAAGATCCGGAGATTGACTCAGTCAGCATTATTGACCTTGGTATGGTTGAAAAAGTCACTACCGAAGGAAATAACGTAAAAGTAGTTCTCTTGCCGACTTTTCTTGGATGCCCAGCACTCGAAATTATTAAAAAAAATACGATGAATGCGGTTAAAGAACTGCCAGGAGTGGGTGAGGTTGAAGTAGAATTCGTCTTTCATCCGCCATGGACATCTGACAGAATAACCGAAAAAGGTCATGTTAATTTACGGAAATTTGGAATAGCCCCGCCGCCCCGTCATTTTGAAGAAGACGGCTCATGGCATGTAGATTGTGCATATTGTGGATCTACCTATGTAACAATGGAAAATATTTTCGGACCTACTGCATGTAGAAGCATTTTGTATTGTAAGTCGTGTAAAAATGTATTTGAAGCAATGAAACCAGTTTCGACACTAATGTAAAGTGAGGAGAATAAAAAAATGGCTAAATTAATCGCATTATACAAACACCCTGAAAACAAAGAGGAATTTGATCATCATTATTTCAACGTTCATGGACCACTTACATCAAAAATTCCAGGACTTCGTGAAATGAAAGTAACAAAAATGACTGGATCTCCAATGGGGGGAGAAGCAAAATACTATTTGATGTGTGAGATGATTTACGATGATTTAGAATCATTGCAACAAGGCGTACGTTCACCTGAAGGGAAAGCATCTGGTAAGGACTTAATGGGATTTGCGGGCAACTTAGTGACGTTAATGATCGGTGAAGATGCATAATGAACAGCTTTGATTTCATTGAAACTACCTTAATGGGAAGCACTGCAGTAATTGAACTTAATCGCCCCGGTCAGTTAAATTCATTGAATACCAAAATGATAAGTGAAATAGTTGTGGCCATGGAAAGTTTTGATCGGAACGATACGGTTCGTATTATTGTATTAGCGGGAAAAGGTAGAGCTTTTTCAGCTGGTGCTGACATCGATGAAATGACGGAAGCTAATCCAATCAGTCTGGAATTATTGAATCAATTTGCTGAATGGGATCGTTTAGCGCTTATTAAAAAGCCGATTATTGGTGCCGTACATGGGTTTGTTTTCGGTGGTGGATTCGAACTTGCTCTTTGCTGTGATGTACTAATATCGGCAGGTAATACAGAATTTGCATTTCCAGAGGTAAGTCTTGGCGTAATGCCTGGTGCAGGTGGAACGCAGCGTCTAACTAAACTTGTCGGACGCACGAAAGCATTGGAATGGTTGTGGACTGGCGAACGTATTTCTGCGGAAGTAGCTCTAAAACACGGAATCATAAATAAAATCGTCGCTCCAGAACTGTTAATGGAAGAAACGATGAAATTTGCAAGCAGACTTTCTAAACAACCACCACTATCCATGCGTCTTATTAAGGACTCAGTAAATAAAGCAGTAGATTCTTCTTTATATGAAGGAATGCAATATGAACGGAAAAACTTCTATTTGTTATTTGCTACAGAAGATCAAAAAGAAGGAATGAATGCGTTTATTGAGAAAAGAAAACCGGATTATCAAGGGAAATAAGGAGAGTGTTCTATGTTTGAGACGATTCGCTATGACGTTAAAGACAACATTGCATGGCTCTATCTAAATAGACCTGACAAATTGAATGCATTTATTGCACAAATGAACCGCGAAGTGAAAGATGCGATAAAAGCAGCTTCCTCTGACGATCAAGTTCGTTGTATTGTCATCACTGGTGAAGGCAGAGCATTTTGCTCCGGTCAGGATCTTTCCGAAGTTGATGAACATATGGATCATGGTCAAGTATTAAGAGACCATTACGGACCTATGATTAAACAAATTAGACAATGTGAAAAACCAATTATTGCAGCAGTTAACGGAGTAGCGGCAGGAGCGGGATTCAGTCTTGCGCTTGCATGTGACTTCAGAGTTGTTTCAGAACGTGGTAGTTTTATGAACGCTTTTATTCATGTCGGCCTTATTCCTGATTCAGGAAATCTCTATTATTTAACACAACTCGTTGGACATTCTAAAGCTTTGGAACTATCGATTTTAGGAGAAAAGGTGCCAGCTGCCATTGCCGTTGAGATGGGTCTTGCAAATCAACTGATTTCAGCAGAATCATGGACAGAAGATGTAACCGTATTTGCAGCTCGAATCGCTGCATTACCAACTAAAGCAATTGGGTTAATTAAACGCTCATTAAAATCGGCAACCAACCTATCTTTTGAAGACTATCTTGAACAAGAAGCCCAAGGACAGAGAATTGCAGGTCTTACAAACGATCACCGCGAAGGCCTCAATGCATTCATGGAAAAGAGAAAACCTGTTTATACAGGTCAATAGGGGGAGAAAAGCTTATGACAACAATTCGTGAAAATGAAGTAGGACAAGAATCGATGAAACGTGATTTCTATCATTTAATTATTAATGGAGAAAAAGTGAAAAGTAGTACTGGAGAAACGATTAAAACCTTTAACCCCGCTACAGGAGAACTTATTGCAGAAGTTGCAAAGGCTTCAAAAGAGGATGCGGAAAGCGCAATTGCTGCTGCGCGCAATGCATTTGATAATGGCAAGTGGAAATTATTCCCTGTCGGTAAGCGTTCACAAGTTTTAAACAAAATTGCTGCTATTATGCGTAGTCGTTTCAATGAGCTTGTTGAACTGGAAATTTTAGATACAGGTAAATCTCTTCATGCAGCTCAAGGTCAAGTCACGCAAGCAATTGAAGATTTCGAGTTTTATGCTGGTGCAATCGTTGGTCACCGTGGGACAGTAAATAATGTTCCAGGACAATTCCATAATTACACTGAAAAAGAAGCAGTAGGTGTTTGTGCGCAAATCATCCCGTGGAATTATCCACTGATGATGGCTGCTTGGAAAGTAGCACCCGCTATCGCAGTCGGCTGTACTGTCATTGTTAAACCGGCATCACTTACTCCTTTAACGGCTATTATCCTAGGAGAAATTTGCCTAGAAGCAGGAGTTCCAGCAGGCGTCGTGAACGTTATTCCAGGTTCTGGAGCTGAAGTTGGGAACTTTTTAGTTGAACATCCACAAGTAAATAAAGTAGCATTCACAGGTTCAACTCCTATAGGTAAAGACATTATGGGCAAAGCATCTCAAACCTTAAAACGCGTCACACTCGAGCTTGGCGGCAAATCACCAAGTATTGTCTTTGACGATGCGAATATTGATGCAGCAGTTGATGGTTCATTATTCGGTATTTTCTACAACTCAGGTCAATCATGCGAAGCACGTTCTCGTTTGTACGTTCACGAAGACGTTTACGAAGAATTCATGAGCAAGTTTGTAGAAAAAACAAAAAAACTACAGTTAGGGAACCCGTTTGATAAAACAACACATATGGGTGCAATTATCGATCAAGATCAACTTGATACAATCGATGGCTATGTTCAATCGGCTAAAAAAGAAGGTGCAGAAATCCTCGCTGGAGGTAACGTTACGAAACCTGAAGGCTACGAAAATGGATTCTGGTATGAGCCAACGATTATTGCGAACGTTACTCACGATATGAACGTTGTGAAAGATGAGATCTTCGGCCCTGTAGTGGTTGTGATGAAGTTTAAAGATGAAAAAGAAGCGATCCGATTAGCTAACGATACAGAGTTCGGATTAGGCTCAGCTGTTTGGTCAAAAGATGGTGCACGAGCTACACGTGTTGCAAATCAGATTCAAGCTGGAATCGTCATGATTAACTGTCCGTTTTCCGCATTTCCTGGAACGCCATTCGGTGGTTATAAACAATCAGGATTTGGACGCGAATTATGCATCGAAACACTGGACCTCTATACAGAAACGAAAAGTATATTATCTTACTACGGCAGTCGACCACTAAACCCGTTCGGTCTGTAATATTTGAGTTAATTGACGGACAGGGAGATTCCAATCCCTGTCCGTATTCTTTCACCTAAAAAGGAGGAGTATAACGATGATTCAGCAAATTGTTGTCGTCGGATCAGGCTTAATGGGAAGAGGCATTGCATATGTCGGAGCAGTTGGCGGCTATGCAGTGACAGTTGTTGACATTAATGAAGCTGCATTGCAAAATGCGAAACAAGAAATTGAAACCATTATTAAAAAAGGCCTTTCACTTGGGAAGATTTCTTCAGAAAAAGCTGAACAAGCACACCGCAACTTAAGATTTGAAAGTGATTTATCTAAAGCTGCGGGACTAGCTGATTTAATTATTGAAGCTGTTCCTGAAGAAATGGCTATTAAAAAAAAGGTGTTTGAAACGATTGAACAATATGCACCTGCACATTGTTATTTTGCAACGAATACATCGACGATGAGTCCAACCGAGATTGCTTCATTCGCTAAGCGTCCAGAAAAAACAATCGCGATGCACTTTTTTAATCCTGTACATAAAATGCCACTAGTAGAAATTGTCAGGGGCTTAGAAACAAGCGATGAAACAGCTGTGACGATCAGACAAGTTGCTGTCAATATGGGCAAAGAAACGGTCGTTATTAAAGAATTCCCAGGGTTCATCACTAGTCGGATCAGCGCACTTGTTGGTAACGAAGCATTTTACATGCTTCAAGAAGGTCTTGGGACACCTGAAGAAATTGATAAGGCAATTAAACTTGGCTTAAATTATCCAATGGGTCCGTTCGAACTTGTTGACCTCGTTGGACTAGATACGCGCTTAAATAACTTGAGGTATTTACACGAAAAGCTTGGGGAGAAGTACCGTCCTGCGCCTATCCTTGAACAGTATGTTAAAGCAGGGCGCCTCGGACGAAAAAGTGGTAAAGGTGTATACGACTATACAATAGAAGAAGAGTTGATTAAAAAATGAGAGAAGTAGTTATTGTAGATGCTGTACGGACCCCTATCGGAAGATATAATGGTGCATTAAAAGATGTGCGGCCAGATGATTTAGGAGCAGTCGTGATAAAAGCCCTTGTAGAACGTAATCCTAAGCTATTAACGGGGCAAATCGAGGAAGTGGTTTTAGGAAATGCCAATCAGGCAGGAGAAGATAACCGTAATGTAGCGCGCATGTCTGGCTTATTAGCAGGTCTACCTGTTGAAGTGGCAGGGACTACGATTAACCGACTTTGTGGTTCAGGCCTCGATGCTGTTATGTATGCCGCAAGAGCAATTGCGGTAGGAGAAGGCGATATTTACATTGCTGGTGGAACCGAAAGTATGACGCGTGCACCATTCGTCATGGCTAAGCCAAATCAGGCATTTCCAAGAGGGAATATGGAAATGATTGATACAACAATCGGCTGGCGTTTTACTAATAATAAGTTGAAGGAAATGTATGGCGCAGATTCGATGCCACAAACAGCTGAAAACGTGGCGCAGCGTTTTAATATAACGCGTAAAGATCAGGATTTATTTGCTTATCAAAGTCAACAACGTGCGAAAAAAGCAATGGAAAAAAATCGCTTTGCTGAAGAAATCGTCCCGGTTGTTTATGTTGATCGGAAAGGCAACGAAATTGTAGTGGACCAAGATGAACATCCTCGTCCAGATACCACCGTTGAAAAACTGACTAAGCTTAAACCGATATTTAATGGTGGTAGCGTTACAGCAGGCAATGCTTCAGGAGTCAATGACGGTGCGTCCGCTTTACTTCTTATGAGTGCTGAAAAAGCGAAAGAACTTAACCTTAAACCACTTGCCCGATATGTTACTGGAGCAACAGCTGGTCTAGAACCAGACGTAATGGGGCTTGGTCCCATCTTCGCAACTAGAAAGGCACTGGAACGAGCGGGATTAACTACAGATGATATTGGACTAGTTGAGTTGAATGAAGCCTTTGCATCACAATCACTTGAATGTATAAGACAATTAGGATTAGACGACCAGAAAGTAAATGTAAACGGTGGAGCGATTGCTTTTGGACACCCCCTTGGTGCTAGCGGTGCACGAATTTTGACTACTCTTTTATATGAAATGAAAAAACAACATGTTACATACGGACTTGCTACCATGTGTATTGGCGTAGGACAGGGAATCGCGGTAATTATTGAGAATGTATCGGAATAATACTATCGGTAATCTCTTTCTAGATCGATTCGCGCATTAATTGTTTACTTATTGTCTTTCTCCGGTGGAATGGTGTCTCCCTCCAAGAGAATGGTCGGAAACAGTTAAAAGTTGGTCGGAATGCCGATAAAGTTGGTCGAAAACGCACCAAAGTTGGTCGGTTAAAAATAGTCGATAAACCCAGTGAGGTAGTGAAAATCAATCTCATGTTATTGAAGTTGAACAGTTTTTAATGAAGGAGAATACCATGACAACTATATTAATTAAAAAACAAAACCATATTGCTTATGTAACCATTAATCGAGAAGAAGCAATGAACTGCTTCAATTACGAAACTCTTGATGAACTACAAAAGGTGACTGATTCGATTTCTCTTGATCCAGAAGTGAGTGTCGTCATTTTTACAGGTGCAGGAGAAAAATCATTCAGTGCTGGAGCAGATTTGAAAGAACGCAAAACATTGAAAGAAACTGAAGTGCGAAGAAATGTCAAAGCCATCAGGGACGCCTTTAACAGTATCGCTAATCTTCCACAACCCACAATTGCTGCTGTAAACGGCTATGCATTTGGTGGTGGTTTTGAATTAATGATTGCTTGTGATTTTTCTATTGCAGCACAAGGTGTGAAGATGGGACTCACCGAAACGAGCTGGGCTATTATTCCGGGAGCCGGAGGTACACAACGTCTTCCAAGGCTCGTAGGGGAAATGAAAGCGAAGGAACTAATCTTCACAGCAAGAAAATTCACCGCAGAAGAAGGTGTAGATCTTGGAGTCGTGTTAAAGGTTGTTAAGAAAGAAGAGCTTCTAACAGCTTGCGAACAACTTGCTTTCGATATCATGAAAAATGGCCAGGTTGCGATTAAACAAGCAAAATATGCCATTACTCAAGGTATGAATACGGATTTGCAAACTGGTCTGGCAATTGAATCGAAAGCTTACGAATTAACCATACCGACTTCAGACCGAATGGAAGCGCTTACCGCATTTAGTGAAAAAAGAAGTCCTGTATTCACTGGTAATTAAATTTTCCTTTTTGCGATATAACGATATAATGAGAGTCAGGATGTATCGTGAAATATAATAATGCGCAAAAAAAGAAAGAGTGAGTACAAGTGGCAAATACACAATCCATGATTTTTACAATATATGGTGACTATATCCGACATTACGGAAACAAAATCTGGATTGGAAGCTTAATCCGTCTATTAAAAGAATTTGGACATAATGAACAATCAGTTCGCGTAGCCGTCTCCAGAATGATGAAGCAAGGGTGGATTGACTCAGAGAAGAAGGGAAATAAAAGCTATTATTTCTTAACACTTCGTGGAGAAACTCGGATGGAAGAAGCTGCCGTGCGAATTTTTAAATTGATGCCAAACGACTGGGATGGGAAATGGCGTATGCTCATGTATACGATTCCTGAAGAAAAAAGACAGATTCGTGATGAACTTCGTAAAGAACTATTATGGAGCGGTTTTGGTAGCTTTTCAAATGGCTGTTGGATTTCTCCAAACGATCTTGAAAAAGAAGTGAATCTTCTTATTGAAAAGTACGAAATTCAATCTCATGTAGATTTCTTCGTGTCCTCATATAAAGGACCACAAGCGGATAAATCTCTCGTTGAAAAAAGCTGGCCGTTGCAAGAAATCGAAGGGAAATACCAAGAATTTATCACGACCTACAGCAAACAATTCATTGTCCATCAAAGTATGATGAATAAAGGACAAATGACAGATGCTGAGTGTTTCGTAGAACGGACAAACCTCGTCCACGAATACCGTAAGTTCTTATTTACTGATCCCGGACTTCCTAGAGAGCTACTACCAGATATATGGAACGGTAATCATGCCGCCCTTTTGTTCGAGCAATACTATAAGTTGCTTGCGAAATCGGCAAGTCAATTTTTTGAAGACGTTTTTGAAGTTGATAATGATATGCAGTGGAAAGACAAATCGTATGATGCAGATGATCACCCATTAATAATCGATTAAGGGTTATGATGTTTTTACATATTTCCTGATCAATGGTACCTCAGATTAATTCTATAGCCACGAAAATCATTCTGGTAAGCTGACAGGATGATTTTTTATTATCAGACGAGACATTTCCATTAAAATGTTAAGAAACATTCGTTACAACTGCTACAGATAATAGCAAACCTTCCCAAGAAATAAAAATTTAATAAACGGTGCCTTTATTGAACAGCTTTTTTTATGGAATTTAAATGGATGATTAATGAAGGCAGGGCATTATTATATGAATGGTCTATGATCCGACACTCGTAAGAAAAGTTATCTTCACCCCCAGTAAAGATACGCTAGCAGGTCGTGCACTGAATTGTGGTTCTGTTTAGTTAGAGCAGTTTATTTTAAGAAGAAGTAATAATAAAGCACCCAACGATTAACTTTTCGTGGGCGCTTTATTATTACTAGTTTTTTAAATTATTGCTTGTATTCGAATTGTTAGGAGAATTGACGGACTTATTTTTTGCTTTATCAGTTAAACCGTTAACCGCATTAGAAGTTTTATCCACCGTATTCATAGCAGCATCCTCAGTTTTTTCCAAAGCACTGTGCACTGCATGAAATGCTGCTCCCGCCGTGTCTTTAATGGCTTTGGGAATTTGGTTTCCTTGTTGATCGATATTTTGTTGGTTTGTCATATTTTCACCTCCTGAATAAAAGTTAGGATATGCCATTTTCTTAACTTTATTCGCTGGGTTTTTGATTAACTATTCATAAGTTTTGATTATGTAGAGAATGATTTGGATATATATGTTTGAATGAACATGAATGGTGCTGTGCTAGTAGTTAATACATAGAAAGCTTTCAATATGAAAGTTCCGATAATAAGAAGGAAAGAAATATTGATTTGTTTTATGGGCGTAGTCAGAAGTGTTAGAGTTGAAAATAAGAATATCCACATTGAAACGAATAAGTCATCGTGGATTCTATCACAATTTTAAAGAATTAATGAAAATACAAGTTTATAGAGTTAAAGGAGGAACTTAATTGGAAAAAGTTTTAGATCACGTTGGAATTGCAGTTAGAAGTATTGATGACGCTCTGCCCTTTTATCTGAATGTATTAAATGGACTATTAGAGGACCGATATACAAGTGATGCACCAGGTGTTGAAGTACACGTTGCTGTCGTCAGAACTAATGATAAAGTCATTGAATTACTAGCACCAACCAACAAGAATTCTCCAATGGCTCGCTTTATAAAACAAAAAGGAAAAGGCGTGCATCATATTGCCTATCGAGTTGACGATTTGGACAAAGCAATACTCGAGGCAAGTAATAATGGAGTTCGTTTTCTCGAGGACACACTGCGTACTAACACACGTGGAAGAAGACTCATTTATATTAATCCCGTATCAACTGATGGCACTTTAATTGAACTTTGTAGCTATTCAAATAATTGATTAAAACCTAATTAGAATTATCATAATTGGGCCATGGGCGTGAAGAATGAGACCGAAAAGAATGTGGTTTTCATGGTTGTGGGCTAATGAGGAAATTGCGGGTAGCGCAAATGTACGATAAACCAATATAAATTAACAAAAGCATAAAGAATGTTTGGATAATAATGAGGCAACTGAAAAACCCGCGTTAAAAAATCCATTCGTAGGTGAGATTGAAAAAAAGGCGAGATTTAGTTCAATTCTGAACGAAATCTCGCCTTACCTTACGTTTTTTCATGTTAATTCCTTCATTAAGATCATAATTCGTTTGCGATTCCTCGCTATTTTGAAAGGCTTCTTGATCTTTATGTTCTGTCACCTTTATGGTCATGGAATAGGTCTTACTTTTCGCATCTTCGGTGTAGCAACCTACTCGAAACAGCGACAAGTTCATTGAATTGACGAAGCATATTATTCTTTGGCACAACCATATCGTAGATCAACATAGATGGACTAAGATTTAAAGGTTCCTGATTGGAAATCATCGGGACACCACTTAAATTAAGTACTTTAATTATAAAAAGATATTACCTAAAAATCTGTTTTTTAATTTAGTAGGTGATTGTAGTGAAAGGCGGCGACTCCAGCGGGAAAAGCGTGTCCAGGTGAGACCCCACAGTCGCTTGCGACGAGGAGGCTCACGGACCGCCCGCGGAAAGCGTCCGCCTGTAACGAAAATCAACTAAGTCGTTTTAACTGGAACATTAAAAAGGAAACCTACCCAATCTCATTTTATTGATATTGGGTAGCTTTGATAAATCAAGTGTACTTTTTCATTGGAATGGAGAATAATCCAAACGTTTTTTATAGCTGTTTCAAAATACTTTTTTTATCATTCGTATTCTTGGTCCTTAAAAATTTCACGATAGTCATAGCCTTTTTGTACATATGTATCAATGGATAGTTGAATGATTTCAAAATCTTTGTCGGTTAATTCTCTAACTACTTTCCCAGGTGATCCAACCACTAATGAACGGGGAGGAATTTTCTTACCCGGTGGAATTAATGTATTCGCTCCAATGATGCATTCTTCTCCGATTTCTGCATGATCAAGAATCGTTGAACCCATGCCGATAATTGAGCGTCTACCCACTTTGCAACCATGAAGGATGACATTATGTCCAACTGTCACTTCATCTTCTACAATAACAGGGGCATCTTCATATAAATGAATCGTCGAATTGTCCTGGATGCTGCATCGTTTTCCAATTGAAATCAACCCTTCATCTCCGCGAAGTACCGTATTAAACCAAATAGTTGATTCTTCTCCTACTAAAACCTCCCCAATAATCTTAGCTCCTGGTGCAACAAATACCGTAGGATCTAGTACCGGTGTTTTTCCTTTAAACGTAACGATCAAAATTATTACCCCCTATATCAAATTAACGCAATTGTCTTTCTAATGAATTTACTATAACATAATTGAGTAGAGGTGGATAATTAATGAAATACGTTTGCGAAATGCTTCAAATCGACTTACCCATTATTCAAGGCGGAATGGGGAATATTAGTAACGCTCAGTTAACATCGGCTGTTTCAGAAGCTGGGGGTTTAGGAACAATAGGATGCGGTACAATGACTCCAAATGAAGTCGAAGAAATACTACTTCAAACGAAAAAAATGACAAAGAAGAATTTCGCGATTAACATCGCAATTAATGTTTCTCCTTATACAGAAGAACTCATTGATCTTGTCATCAAACACAATGTTCCGGTTGTTTCTCTTTCAGCGGGAAACCCAGTGCCATATATTGCGAAATTACATGAACACGGTGTGACAGTCATTGCTCTTGTAGCCTCAGTGAAACATGCCCAAAAAGCACAAGCAGCAGGAGCGGATATTCTTGTTGCAGAAGGTTTTGAAGCAGCAGGGATCAACTCTACTCTTGAACTAACGACTTTCACATTAATTCCTCAGATAGTGAAGAATGTGAAAGTTCCCGTAATTGCAGCTGGAGGTATTGGAGACGGCAAAGGACTGGCTGCTGCGCTTATGTTAGGTGCGAGTGGGATTCAAATCGGCACTCGATTAATTGCTACGAAGGAAGCTCCGTTTCATGAAACGTATAAGCAAAGTCTTGTGAATGCAATCGATACGGAAACGATCATTGTTGGGCGAAGTGTAGGAATGATAAGAAGAATGTTAAAGACGCCATATTCAATGAAGCTGGATCAACGTGAAAAGGAAGGAATGACACGTGCACAATACGGTGAAATGACTACAGAAAAGCAACACGTCAGAGGTGCAATCGAAGGCGATATGGAAAATGGATTTATCAACAGTGGACAAATAGCAGGACTAATCGACCATATTCCAAGTGTCAAAGAATTATTTGACAGCATGATGCAAGAAGCGAGTAATCAAATCAATCTATCTAAAAATGAATTAGATATACTCATTGAAAAAAGATTAAAAACAAATAATCTATCTTAATTCGTTAAGGGCAACTAGTAAGTTCAGTGAACTTACTAGTTGCCCTTTCTCGTTTGCACTAAGCAGCAGATTTAGCACTTAGGGTGATACAATTCTGCGCTTAACATTTTCCCCTCAGTTAATGCATGAGTTAATTTCTTTTAATTCTAAAAATATGGATTTTTCTAATTATTGTATTGACTATAATATTACGGTTTGATAATATTACGTTGAAATAGTGTTATACGATAAAGAAGACTCATACACTAATTGTAAGTGCGTTCAGTATATAAATGCCAAATTACTTGAAAAATGCTTCATCTTACATCTCAATAAATGAAACTCATTTATAGTATGTCGTAAATCCTGAGGGGGATTAATAGATGGAATTAGCAGAAAGAATTCGAAAGTCTAGAGAATTCGATCTTTTTGAAAGAATGGCTGAGCATGAACAGGTGGTTTTCTGTAATGATCCAGCAACTGGACTTCGAGCAATCATCGCGATTCATAGTACGACACTTGGACCTGCACTGGGCGGATGTCGGATGCAACCATATAACAGTATCGATGAAGCTTTGGAGGATGCACTTCGTTTATCAAGAGGAATGAGCTACAAATGTGCAGCAGCGGACGTGGATTTTGGTGGAGGGAAAGCGGTCATTATCGGCGATCCTAATACAGATAAAACACCTGAATTATTTCGTGCTTTCGGCCAATTTGTTAACTCATTAGGAGGCAGATTCTTTACCGGTACAGATATGGGGACATCGATGGATGATTTCATACACTCAATGAAAGAGACCAATTGTATCGTAGGATTACCTGCAGCGTATGGCGGTGGAGGGGATTCCTCCATACCTACTGCAGCCGGTGTCCTTTATGGGTTAAAAGCGACGAATCAAATACTGTTTGGTACAGACGATTTAGGCGGTGTAACTTACGCCATTCAAGGTTTAGGTAAAGTTGGATTCAAAGTGGCTAGTGGGTTACTTGAAGAAGGTGCCGAGCTTTACGTAACAGATATTAGTCAAGAAAGTCTGCGGGCAATTGAAGCAAAAGCAGCAACTTCAGCTGGAACAGTGAAAATCGTGGCAAGTGAAGATATTTATTCACAGCAAGCAGATATATTTGTTCCTTGTGCCCTAGGCGGTATTATTAACGATTTCACAATTGATCAGTTTAAAGTGAAAGCAATCGCAGGATCAGCAAACAATCAACTTTTAGATGAAAGTCACGGCAGGAAGCTTCAACAAAGAGGAATCCTTTATGCGCCAGATTACATTATCAATTCTGGTGGACTCATCCAAGTGGCAGATGAGTTGTACGGGATCAATCAGGAGCGCGTACTTGCTAAAACAAAACATATTTATGATGCGATTTTAGAAGTTTACAAGATGTCAGAGCTTAGCGGAATCTCGACAATGGAATCCGCTAATAAGATGTGTGAGAAAAGAATAGAGAACAAAGGAAAACGAAATGACTTTTACACGTCATCAGTGAAACCTAAATGGTCATTCCGACATCAATAAGGGCAGAGTCGATGAAAATAGAGAAACGCTAAAAGCTAAATCACTTTATGTAAGCGTTTACAAAGAAACGAAAGTGAAGCTGAAATCACAGTTCACATTCACTTCGGTTACATAATCTACAACGTAAGCAGGGGATAGATGATGAAACAAGGAATGGTCGTTGGAAGAGAAGAAACAATTGAAATCATTGTAACGGAAGATATGTTTGCTTCATTTGAAGGTGTCGTTGTGCATCCTGTCTATTCAACAGTAGCGATGACTTATCATCTGGAATGGGTTTCCCGTAAAATCATTCTTCCGTTTTTAGAAGAGCATGAAGAGGGAATGGGTGCAGCGGTGCAACTAAAGCATGTAGCTGCATCAACGCTCGGCTCTACCGTTACATTAACTGCCACTTTAGTTGAACTTCGTGCCAATGTGGTGATAACAAAAGTAACGGCGAAAAATCATCTAGGATTAATCGGAACAGGTGAAGTGAGGCAAGTCATATTGCCAAAAGAAACAATTGCGCAAAAGTTAATCGAAGCTGCAGTCTAACTAGTAAAGCAAAAGCTGTTTGATAGATTTTAAGGAGGCCTTCCGTATGAAAGTAGCAGAGGAAACATCAATGACTAAGGAATTCGAACTCTTCGATAAAATGAGTGAACATGAACAAGTTGTCTTTTGTAATGACCCATCAACAGGTTTACGTGCAATTATCGCCATCCATAATACAACGCTTGGACCAGCACTCGGCGGATGCAGGATGCAACCATATAACAGTATGGATGAAGCATTAGAAGATGTCCTTCGACTTTCGAAAGGAATGACCTATAAATGCGCTGCAGCCGATGTTGATTTCGGCGGTGGAAAAGCAGTAATAATCGGGGATCCTAAAACAGACAAATCACCTGAATTATTCCGTGCATTTGGTCAATTTGTTAATTCACTAGGCGGACGTTTTTATACCGGCACTGATATGGGAACGTCGATGGACGATTTCATTCATGCGATGAAAGAGACAAATTTCATCAACGGACTTCCGGAAGCGTATGGTGGCGGTGGAGATTCATCTATTCCAACCGCAGCAGGTGTTTTGTACGGTATTAAAGCGACCAACTATATGCTTTTTGGAAATGATGAATTGGGCGGACATAAATATGCGATACAAGGTCTTGGTAAAGTCGGTTTTAAAGTGGCAAGCGGATTGCTTGAAGCAGGAGCAACGATTTATGTAACGGATATTAATCAAGAGAACTTGCAGGCCATTGAAGGATTGGCAACAACAACACTAGGTAAAGTAATCGTAATCGCCAAAGAGGATATTTATTCTCAAGATGCAGATATTTTCGTGCCTTGTGCATTTGGCGGAATTATTAACGACAACACAATCGCTCAGTTTAAAGTGAAAGCTATTGTAGGTGCGGCAAACAACCAACTGTTACATGATAGACACGGAAAGATGCTTCAAGAAAAAGGAATTTTATATGCGCCAGATTATATCGTCAATTCAGGGGGATTAATTCAAGTAGCAGATGAATTGTATGGCATTAATCATGAACGTGTACTTGCAAAAACCAAACATATATACGATGCGATTTTGGAAGTTTATAAGGAAGCGATTAGTAGTGGAAGAACAACTGAGGAATCGGCAAATCAGATGTGTGAAAAAAGAATTGCAGATAGATCAAAGCGAAATAGCTTTTATACAGCACCTGCGAAACCAAAGTGGTCCATTCGCAACTTAACCTGATTGGAGGCAAGTTTAATGGAACAAAACTATCCGATAAAGAGAATAATAGACGATAAAGGTCAACTAATTGATGCGAGTTTTGAAAAACTGATTGATGAGAAATTGGTTAAAGAACTGTATTACAACATGATACGAATTCGTACATTTGACAGAAAAGCGATTAATTTGCAACGTCAAGGCCGTCTTGGTACGTATGCTCCTTTCGAGGGACAGGAAGCTGCACAAGTGGGGAGTGCTCTAGCCCTTAATGCTGATGACTGGGTGTTCCCAACATATCGTGATCACGGTGCGACATTAACATTCGGAAAAAATATGGCTCGAACATTTTTGTATTGGAATGGCAGAGTAGAGGGTTGTGTACCACCAAAAGATAGACATATCTTCCCCCCTGCAGTTCCGATTGCGACTCAGCTTCCCCATGCAGCGGGTGCAGCTTGGGCTGAAAAATTGAGAGGAACAAAAAATGTTTCAATTGCATATTTCGGAGATGGCGCAACTTCTGAAGGTGATTTTCATGAAGGATTGAATTTTGCGAGTGTTTTCAAAGTTCCAGTTGTCTTTTTTAACCAAAATAATGGCTATGCTATTTCAGTTCCTATTGAAAAACAAATGAATTCTGCAACGATCGCACAAAAGTCAGTTGCTTATGGAATGCCAGGTGTTCGGATTGATGGAAATGATTGTTTTGCTGTTTATTTTGAAACAAAAAAAGCGTTTGATCATGCACGCAACGGCGATGGACCTACTTTGATTGAAGCAGTTACGTGGCGCACAGGTGCCCATACCACTGCCGATGATCCCTCTAAATATCGTCCTGAAAAACAAGGGGAGAATATCGTTGACCCCGTTACTCGTATGGAATTGTTTATGAAAAACTATGGCTACTGGGACGAACAATGGATTCAAGAAGTTAAAGAAAAAACGACAAGTGAAATAGAACTAGCTGTAGAAGAAATGGAGAATTTCCCACCACCAAACGTAGAAGACATTTTTGATCATATATTTGCTGAGATGCCTACTCAACTTGCTGAACAGAAAGAAGCATATCTTGCACATTTAGAAAGGCAGTGACATGATGACCCAATTGAAAGAGTCGGATCAAAAAAATGGTACTACTCAACAGATGACGATGATTCAAGCGATTAATGATGGCATGCGCTTGATGCTAGAAGAGGATAATCGAACAATTATTCTTGGAGAAGATATCGGAAAAAACGGCGGAGTATTCCGAGCAACAGAAGGACTACAGGAAAAGTTTGGAGCTGATCGGGTAGTTGATACACCGCTTTCAGAAGCAGGGATTATTGGGGCATCAATTGGCCTGGCGGTAAACGGTTTCAGACCAGTTGCTGAAATTCAATTTCTTGGTTTTATCTACCCAGCGTACGAACAGATTATGACACATGTTTCAAGAGTTCGAATGCGTTCAATGTCTAACTTTACTGTGCCAATGGTCATAAGAGCGCCATACGGAGCGGGAATTCGTGCTCCAGAAATTCATTCTGATAGTACAGAAATTTTATTCACACATATGCCTGGTATTAAAGTGGTCTGCCCGTCTAATCCATATGATGCAAAAGGGCTATTGATTGCAGCAATGGAAGATCCTGATCCAGTACTTGTACTAGAAACGATGAAACACTATCGCTCTAAAAGAGAAGAAGTACCTGTTGAAAAATATACAGTAGAAATTGGCAAAGGCAAAATAGTACGTGAAGGTGCTGATGTCACACTTATAGCTTGGGGCGCGATGGTCTCAATCGCAGAGAAAGCGGCTGAACAAGCAGAGAAAAAAGGGATGAGTTGCGAAATTATCGACCTTCGTACACTGTATCCAATTGATCGTGACATTATTGCACAATCAGTGCAAAAGACGACGAGAGCGGTCATTATTCATGAAGCTCATAATACCGGAGGACTCGGGAATGATATTGTTTCGATTATTAACGATACAGCTTTCCTTTACTTACGTGCTCCGATTGAAAGAGTAACAGGCTTTGATGTCCATGTTCCGTTCTTCACATTAGAAGAACATTATCTTCCAACACCTGCACGTGTTCTTGAGGGGATTGAAAAAGTGGTTCATTTTTAAGGGGGAACTGTCATGCTCGAAGTGAAATTACATGATATAGGAGAAGGGATGACCGAAGGAGAGGTCATCCATTACTTCGTCAAAGTTGGAGATTCGGTAAGTATTGATCAACCACTCGTTGAAGTGCAAACAGACAAAATGGTCGCAGAACTTACTTCTCCCTGCTCAGGAATAGTGAAACAAATTGTAATTGAACCAGGTGAAACGGTCCAAGTAGGAACTAGTTTAATCTACATAGAAGCGGCTGGAGCCGTTAAATCACAACAAAAATCTCAACCTGAATCGAAACAGACTGTGAAAAAACAAGTCACACCCAGTGTACAGGCTGAAAAATCTTCGCAGCCAATTTTTTCACGGGTCCTTGCAGCACCTTACACGCGCAAGATTGCACGTGATAATAATATAAATCTTGAAGATGTCCACGCTACTGATCCATCTGGCAGAGTGACTGAGGAAGATGTTTATCGATTCTTAAAAGGACAACAAACTAGCGAAGAGTCCGTTCAGGTTGCACCTCAAGTTGCCATTACTAAAGAAATCCCTGATGAGATACCATTTAAAGGTATACGTAAAAAGATTGCTGAAAAGATGACGAAATCCTTATTTACGATACCGCATGTTACTCATTTTGACGAAGTAGATATGACAAACTTATTTAAATTAAGAGAACAATTGAAAGCGTCTGGTGAATCAGTCGGTGTTTCTGCCTTTCTCATTAAGGCACTTGTTATTTCATTAAAAGATTTCCCTATTTTTAATGCTGAACTTGATGAAGAAAATAGTCGGATTCTCCTTAAAAGGAATTACCATATCGGTCTCGCAACTAACACAGATAGTGGCTTGATCGTTCCAGTACTGCATGATGCGGACAAAAAATCAATCAAAGATATTCACAAAGAAGTAAAAGGATTGACGGAGAGAGCGATTGCTGGAAAACTTCAACCTTTTGAAATGCAAAACAGTACATTCACGGTCAGTAATGTTGGTCCACTTGGCAGTACGGGAGCCACACCAATTATCAACTATCCAGAAACTGCGTTAATTGCTTTCCATAAAACGAAAAAACGACCAATCGTAAATGATCATGATGAAATCGTTATTGGTCATATCATGACACTTTCCATGGCATTTGATCACCGGGTTGCTGATGGAGCCACAGCCGTTGCATTTACGAACCGCTTTGCTAGTCTTATTGAGCATCCGCACAAACTAATGATGGAGATGATCTAATGGTTGTCGGGGAAATCAGTCAGCAAAGAAATCTTATAATCATCGGTGGAGGACCAGGCGGTTATTCTGCCGCCATACGTGGTGCTCAGCTCGGCCTTTCAGTCACTTTGATTGAACAGGCGGACTTGGGTGGCGTTTGTTTGAACAAGGGTTGTATCCCGTCTAAAGTCTTTACCCATGCAGCAACGAAACGTTCAGAAACCGCTCATTTGCAAGACTTAGGGATTAGTAGTGGCGATGACACATTCAATATTAAAAAGCTACTTACTTACAAAGATAAAGTAATCGACGGGCTTAGAGCTGGCGTAGAAAGTCTATGTAAGGACAACAAAATTGAAATAATTAGTGGCAAAGCAACGTTCCTTGGAGTAGATCGAATCGGTGTAGAAAAAGGACATCAGTTCGATATTTTCGAATTTGACCAAGTAATCATTGCGACAGGAAGTTCTCCTATAATGCCACCAGGCTTGAACGAAAAAGGGAAAAGAATTCTTTTGTCCCATGAAATATTTGAACTTGAAGAAATACCGCAACATCTTATCGTAAAAGGACAGGATTATGTTGCCCTTGAAGTAGCTTCTAGTTTTGCAGCATTAGGTGCGAAAGTAAGCATTCTATTGGATGACAAAACAATTGCATTCGATGAATCTATTACCAAAGAGCTGAATCGATTATTTAAACGACGTAAAATATCTGTGTATAAGGATGTTCAATTGATTTCGACACATGAAATTGATAGTGAAATTGCTGTTACTTTTCAAACCGAGAAAAATGTTGAAGAGACCATACATGGATCTCATCTTTTCGTGACTGGATCAAGGAAACCGAATGTGGAATCTCTTGGCCTTAGTCGCATTGGAATTGCTCAAACGGATGGAGGGTTCATCCATATAGATGGAAATATGCAGTCATCGATTCCTTCTATTTATGCGATTGGAGATGTAACAGAAGGCCCTCTCCTTGCAATTAAAGCAATTAAGCAAGGGAAAGCAGCCATTGAAGCTATCACGGGTCACAAACCTGAAGTCGATCTTACCTTTTTACCAATGGTTGCTCATACCATTCCGCAGGCAGTATCTGTTGGACTAACTGAACAACACGCTCGCGAAATTGGCTTGGGTGTTCGCGTTAGTCAGTTCTCTCTTGGAGGGAACGGTTATGCATCGATCACTGGTAAAAAAGATGGCTTTATTAAAATTATCTCAGATCCTTCAACTGAAATCATTTGTGGTATTCACATGATTGGAGAAGGTGCCATTGAAATGTCTGGATCCTTTATACAATTGCTTGAAATGGCAGCAAAAGAAGAAGATGTAAAATTCCCTCTTTATGCACATCCAGGATTCAATGAAGGATTGCTTGAAGCGGTTGAAGGTTTAATCGGACAAGCGATTCATACACCGCCCGCACGTAAGAAAAACTTATTTAATGTATGATTCACAAATTTTCGTAAATTCCTTCTAGTTATTCATTGGACTGCATGATACACTCTTAAATTATCGGAACATTTTAAATGTTGCAATCTAACTTGGTTTCAAATAAATAACATATAACTAAGTTTAAGAGGGGGAAAATGGTATGAAGAACAATTGGAAAAAATTCGGGGTAGCTATGTTCAGTACGGCGTTAATCCTTGGGGCATGTTCGGATGACAGTGGTACTGGTACTACTAATAATGAGGAAGAAGCAAAGACATTTAAAATTGGGGTTACTCAAATAGTCGAACACCCTTCGTTAGACGCAGCATATGATGGCTTTCAAAAAGCATTAGAAGATGCAGGAATTGAAGCAGAATATGATGTTCAAATTGCCCAAGGTGATGCAAGTGCAAGTACGACAATTGCATCTAACTTAGTCAGTTCTAACGTTGATTTAATATTTGCGAATTCGACACCAAGTGCTCAGGCTGCTGCTAGTGCCACTTCAGATATTCCAATTGTGTTCACATCAGTAACTGATGCGGTTGGAGCAGAGCTAGTTGAGTCAATGGAAAAGCCAGGCGGAAACGTTACAGGTACGATTGATAGTCATCCTGATGCAATAGCAAATACGATGAAGTTCCTAAAAGAAGAATTAGGCGCTAAAAAAGTTGGTATGGTGTTTAACTCAGGCGAGCAAAATTCACGTGCACAAGTAGATGCGGTGAAAGCAATGCTAAAAGATATGGATATGGAAGTTGTTGAAGCGTCTGTTGCAACGTCTGCAGATGTAAAACAAGCGACAGAATCATTGATTGGCAAAGTAGATTCATTCTACATCATTACAGATAACACAGTTGTTTCTGCACTTGAATCTGTCATTTCAGTAGCAAACGATAATAAATTACCGATGGTTGCTGCCGAATTTGACTCTGTAAAACGAGGTGCATTAGCTGCATACGGATTTGAATACTTTGACATCGGATACGAAGCAGGCGAAATGGCAGTAAAAATTCTAAAAGGTGAAAGCAAACCAGCTGACCTTCCTGTTCAAATTCCACAAAAATTAATTTTCACTATGAATAAAGACACAGCGTCTGTTATCGGACTTGATATCAAAGACGAGTGGAAAGCTGAATTTAGCGAATAGTAAAAGCGCCTCTAGATTATCATCGGCGTTTCGGAAACTTGTTTCCGTATCGGGGTTCTGAAGCTTAGGTGTGAGCTGGCTCTAGGAACTAGACAAAGCTACTACCTAGTTCGATGATTGTGTTAAAAAAACGTATACTTTTTACTAATAAAACAGGAGGTGATTCTACATGTTTTCAGCTGTATTTGGCTCTGTAGAGCAAGGAATCATCTATGCAATTATGGCACTCGGGGTGTATATCTCATTTCGAGTGTTGGATTTTCCAGATTTAACGGTTGATGGTAGTTTTGTAACAGGAGCTGGAGTTGCTGCTACGATGATTATCTTAGGATATCATCCGATGTTAGCTACAGCAGTAGCCGTTATGATTGGGTTTTTGGCTGGTTGTGTAACCGGCCTTCTACATACAAAAGGGAAGATCAATGCCTTACTTGCTGGAATATTGATGATGATTGCTTTATATTCTATAAATTTACGAATAATGGGACTAACATCCGAGAATTCCATAGGTCGACCGAATATCCCTTTATTAAATGCAGAAACCATGTTTAATCAATTCCAATCATTTTGGGGGTCTCTAGGGATAGACACGGCTATTAACAATTTCTTCAGCATGCTGGGGGTTCAATATTTACCTTCCACATGGGGAACTTTGTTTATTATGACCATCATCGTTTTACTAATTAAGGTTCTTGTAGATTGGTTCTTGAAAACTGAAATTGGTCTTGCAATAAGAGCTACTGGCGATAATAAAAAAATGATTCGAAGCTTATCGGCTAATACAGACACACTCATCATTGTAGGACTTGGTTTTTCAAATGCTTTAGTTGCCTTTTCAGGAGCACTCATTGCTCAGTATTCGAAGTTCGCAGACATTGGAATGGGCATCGGTATGATCATTATCGGACTGGCTTCGGTCATTATCGGTGAAGCCATATTTGGAACTAAAACGATTGTTCGAACTACGTTTGCGGTTATTGCTGGGGCCATTATTTATAGAATTGTACTGGGTCTAGCACTTAGAGTGGACTTCCTTGATACAGGGGACATGAAATTAATTACTGCCGTTATTGTAATCTGTGCGTTGATTTTACCTCAGTACTTTGAAAAGAAACGTGAAAAAAACAGAAAATCAAAACGTCATGCTGAACGTTTAGCAGAGTATCAACATTCGCTAACGAAGGGAGGCGCTGCAGTTGCTAAACCTCATCCAGATTAATAAATTATTTAATGAAGCGACACCGGATGAAAAAATTGCGTTAGATCAAATAAATCTAAAGTTACATGCGGGTGATTTCATGACGGTAATTGGAAGCAATGGTGCAGGGAAATCAACGATGTTGAATATGATTTCCGGCGCGCTTTCTCCTGATTTTGGTGTCATTGAAATTGCCAATAAAGACGTCACAAAATTGCCGGAATATAAACGTTCTCAGATGATTGGAAGAGTATTTCAAGATCCAATGGCAGGCACAGCACCGACAATGACAATCGAAGAAAACCTTGCAATGGCCTATTCACGAAACAAAAAACGTCTTTTACGAAAAGGTGTAGACAAGAAACGTCGAGAATTGTTCCGTGAATCTCTTGAAACACTTCATTTAAACCTTGAAAACCGATTGAATGCAAAAGTAGGCATGCTTTCAGGAGGAGAACGTCAAGCTCTTTCTCTGTTGATGGCAACCTTTACGCAACCAGATATTTTACTACTAGATGAACATACTGCTGCACTTGATCCGTCTCGTGCAGAGTTAATTACCAATTTAACCAAAGAGCTTGTTGAAAAGAATCAGCTCACAACTCTGATGATTACTCATAATATGCAACAAGCCTTAGACTTAGGGAATAGGCTTATTATGATGGATAAAGGACAAATTATTTTAGAATTTGATGCTGACGAGAAAAAGAAATTAACCATTCCAAAATTAATGGATGAATTTCAGCGTATCCGTGGCGAAAAACTAAATAGTGATAAAGCATTATTGTCTGTGTAATGACGATATTCAAAACATCTTTAAATGTAACACTGAGTTGTTGATTCTTACCTATTTATAAGGGCGACTCTTCTATTAGTTTGTAGTTTGAAAACTCCATTCTACGAGAAGGTCGCCCTTTTATGTAATGTTTTAGAGTTAGTGAAACTATAGTTATTTGTACTATGGAAAAATAGTCTATTAACTAGAGGAGTGAATTAGGTGGGCAATGCAAGGATGAAAGTTATTGGTATACATGACTTAATTGCAGTCGATGTGAATACAGCAACGAATAATGTTGTAATAGATGGCAACGAGTTAAACACAAATGATATACAGCTTGACACCCCGATTTCAGGAACAGTTTTCGGTACGCTAGTGAACTTTAAGGGGGTACTTGAAGAACTAGGCGATACGGTTAACGACAAACCTTATCTTTCTCCGCCAGTTGCTCCTGTTCTTTATATTAAACCCGCAAATACATTTAATCGATACGGTGCAGGTATTCCAATGCCGGAAGAAATTACAAAGCTTGAAATGGGTGCATCCGTTGGCATTGTTATTGGTAAGAAAGCGGTCGCTGTAACAGAAGAATCAGCTCTAGATTATATAGCAGGATATACAATTGTAAACGATGTGAGCGTGCCACATGACAGCATTTATCGTCCAGCTGTTCAGCACAAATCACGCGATGGATTTTGTCCAATAGGGCCTTGGGTTATCAATCGTCACGCTATAGAGAACCCGGATGATTTAATAATCAGGGTTTACATTAATGATGAACTGCGACAGGAAAATTCAACAACTAATTTGATTCGATCAGTTGGCCGCTTACTTGCAGATGTAACAGAATTTATGACATTAAGTCCTGGAGATGTGTTACTCGTTGGTGTTCCTGAAGAGGTACCACAAGCGAGTGTTGGAGATAGGGTTCGAATTGAAATAGCTGGTATTGGTTCTTTGGAGAATATAATTATTGAAGAAAAAGCATTCATTCGGAGGGGGACGAAATGAGAACAGCGCGTATATCATATGGCGGCGCTATCCATGAAGCGATTGAATGGGAAGGTCGACTTAAATTAGATAATGGTCAAATTGTAGAGGAACAAGATGTTGTTTGGCTTACTCCAATCGTACCTCGGACAGTGTTTGCATTAGGGCTGAACTACGCAGATCATGCAGCAGAACTCTCATTTGCAGCACCTTCAGAACCACTGGTTTTCTTAAAAAGTCCGAATGCATTTATTGGACATCAAGGCTTTACTCGTCGACCTGACGATGTCACCTATATGCACTATGAGTGTGAACTGGCAGTTATCATCGGTCAAACAGTACGCAATGTAAAAAAAGAAAACGCTTACAAATATATTAAAGGCTATAGCGTAGCCAACGACTATGCATTCAGAGATTATTTAGAGAACTATTACCGTCCTAATTTGCGAGTGAAAAATCGTGATAGTTGTACACCATTCGGTCCATGGATGGTTGATGCAGGAGATATTGCTAACCCCATGGACTTGAAATTGACTACTCATGTCAATAACAAACTCGTTCAACAAGGAACGACAGCAGATATGATTTTCGATATCCCAACACTTATCGAGTATTTAAGTAGCTTTATGACGTTGAGTGAAAATGACGTTATTTTAACAGGTACCCCTAAAGGATCTGTCAATACTGCTGTTGGAGATGTGGTTGTAACGGAAGTTGAGGGAATTGGACGTTTAGTAAATACCATTATTGGAGATGAATCGTTTACAAATCGCTAGAGTGAACTGGAGGGAAATCATCTTGCCACACTTTATTGTAGAGTACACAGCTAATATTAAAAATGAGGCGAATATCGCAAAGCTATTTGAAGAGATTCATAAAGTCCTGATTGCTCGGGACACTATTTTCCCGATAGGTGGAATTCGATCAAGAGCGATTGAAGTACATGACTATCGAATGGCTGATGGTGAAGAAGATGATGCTTTTGTCCATGCAGTTTTGAAAATAGGGGCTGGTCGCTCTGATGAAATTAAGAAGGATGTTGGGGATGCATTATTTGATGTGATGAAAGAACATTTCTCACTACTCATGTCGACTCGCTACTTGGCGTTATCGATGGAACTAAACGAATTTAGTGAAGCCGGCAGTTATAAACAAAATAATATTCATTCAAGATTCAAAAAGGATTGAACATCATACCATTTAGGTAGTTAAAGTTAATCGTCTATCATTTCGACTTTAATAGTCAGAAGATTTAAATTACTACAGGCGATGGAAGATAAATGAAAAGGTTGATTCAATATGAGGAGGGAATAGAATGGGCGCACGTACAGGTAAAGAATATATTGAAGGCATTAAAGAGCGGAAAACAGAAGTATGGATTCACGGGAAGAAAGTAGACGACGTTACTACACATCCAGCATTTAAAAATGTTGTCGAAAGCGTTGCGGGTCTTTACGATTTACAACATGAGAAGCCGGAAAAAATGTTATACACTTCACCGACATCAGGAAAAAAGGTAGGCCTTTCATTTATTGCACCTAAAACAAAAGAAGATTTGTTTAAGAGACGTGAAATGAATACCGAATGGGCAACTTTTTCTGGGGGTATGATGGGCCGTTCACCAGACTATTTGAACACGAGCATCATGGCTTTTGGTACAGCAAGTGATTTTTTTGCACAACAGGGCGGAGGAAGCGACCAATTCGCGAAAAATGCTAGAGACTATTATGAATATGCACGTGAAAATGACCTTAGCTTAACTCATACATTAATTCACCCACAAGTGAATCGATCCATGCTGACTCAAACTGAACAAAAAGATCCGTTCCTATCCGCACGTATTACGAAAAAGACGTCAGATGGAATTATTGTGAATGGCTGTCGCCTACTAGCCACTTTAGGGGGTATTACGGACGAACTTGTTGTTTTCCCTTCTACTATAAATAGAACTCCTGGAACAACAGACGATCCTTATGCATTTGCATTTGCTATTCCAAATAATACACCAGGTTTAAAATTCCTATCACGCGAATCTTTCGACTATGGAAAAAGCAAATGGGATCATCCATTAGGTGCTCGTTTTGATGAGAGCGATGCAATCATTTCGTTTGAAGATGTATTCGTTCCATGGGAAAGAGTATTTGTCAGTGAGAGTACAGATATTTGTAATCGTACGTATACCGAAACAAATGCGGTTATTCATATGACGCATCAAGTTATTGCTAAAAACATCGTCAAAACAGAATTCGTTCTGGGTGTGGTCATTAGTATGATGGATGCAATTGGTATTAGCCAATTCATGCATGTTAAAGAAAAGGCAAGCGAAATCATGGTTATTTTAGAAGTAATGCGCTCTCATTTATACCGCTCAGAGCACAATGCAAAAATTGATAAATACGGCAATATGACACCGGACTTTGAACCCTTAAACGCAGCGCGTAACTGGTACCCGAAAATGTATCAACGTATGAATGAAATCATTAAAATTCTTGGAGCATCAGGATTGATGGCATTGCCAACAGAAGCAGATTTCAGTAATACCGATGTAGGCCCGTTAATTCATCGCTATACGCAAGGTGCCAATATGAACGGTGAAGAAAAAGTACAACTTTTCCGCTTAGCATGGGATATTTCAATTAGTGCATTTGGTAACCGACAAGCATTGTATGAATACTATTTCTTCGGAGATCCAGTGAGAATGTCTAATGCCTATTATGATCAATTCGATAAGCAACCATATAAAGACATGGTTACTAACTTCTTAAATAGAACGAAAAAAGAAGCGGGTATTTTATTATAAGTATCACTTAACTTGCTTGTTAAAAGAAAACGAAATTTCTTATAACTTACCCTCAGTATTAAGACACAATTTACTGAGCCTATAGTTTGGCTATTAAAACTAAAGCTCTTTGTATAGGAGTAGCAAGAATACACTTGCGCTAGCATCCCGCAAGAGCGTGAAGAATGAGACCCACAAGTATGTGGTTTTCATACTTGTTGGCTCATGCGGAACGCGTGCGGCCAGCGCAAATGTGTGATAAACGAAAGTGTATTCCCTTGGATGTGTTTAGAATTCCGCTAATTTGATTGGAGTGAAGGGCGGCGTCTCCAGCTCGAAAAGTGTGTCCAGGTGTGACCCCGCAGAGAGCAAAGCGAACGAGGAGGCACACGGACCATCCGCGGAAAGCGTCCGCCCGTAACGGAAATCGACAAATCGATTTTATAAATTTTGAAATATTTAACAACGCTATTACAAAAAAATCAAAAGTTATATGAAAGAAAGGGGATTGTGAGATGCAGATAGAAAACCAAGAAGTGGATGATCGATTGTTTAGAAATGCGATGGGGAGTTTTGCAACGGGGGTAACTGTTATAACAACTGAAGTTGCTGGTGAGGTACATGGCATGACCGCAAATGCATTCATGTCGATTTCTTTGAACCCCAAGCTCATTGCCATTAGTGTTGGAGAAAACGCAAGAATGCTTCGCCATATCAAAGAAGCCAAACAATTCGCTGTAAACATCTTAACGTCTGAGCAACAAAATGAGTCCAAACAATTTTCAGGTCAACTTAATTTAGAACATGAAATCACGTTCTCTTCCTATAAAGGATTACCCATTCTAGAAGATGCTTTAGCTGTCGTAACGTGTACACTACATAGCGAATATGTAGTAGGAGACCATACAGTTTATATCGGCCAAGTAACTGGGGTTAAGCTTGAACAAAAAGCTCCTTTATTATATAGCCAAGGAAAGTATCGTGAGTTAAAAGAACTTCAAGACTTAGGATAGTAGCCTAAAGGTTTTAAAATTATATGCAAGTACCCTTTAATACCTTCACCCACTTTAATGACTAGAAGGAGTAGATGAAATTGGCATACGAAGAAGCTAAAAGAAAACTAAGAGGTTCTATTTGCCCCGTCATTACGCCATTTACTGAGAGCGGTGCAATTGACGAAAAAGCGTTTAAAGAACTAATTAATTGGCAAATTGAAAGCGGGAGCCATGGGATTTCTGTTACAGGAACAAGTGGAGAACCGAGCTCATTAACGATGGCTGAACGAAAAAGAGTCATGGATCTTGCGAAAGAAGCAATTGATGGACGCGTATTTTTCGCACCAGGCACTGGCTCTACTAACCATGACGAGACCATGGAACTAACGAAATATGCGGAAGAAATGGGAGCCGATGCTGCAATGGTCATCGTCCCTTACTATAATAAACCGAACCAAGAAGCACTGTATCAGCACTTTAAAACTGTAGCTGATTCAGTTAAAACACCTATCATCATTTACAATATTCCGGGTCGGTCAGCTGTCAATATGGAAGTGAGTACGATGAAGAGATTAGCAGAAGATTGCCCGAATATCGTTGGGGTAAAAGAAGCGAATAAAGACTTCGAACATGTAAATCGTGTACTACTTAATTGTGGAAGAGACTTCCTATTGTATTCAGGAATCGAACTGCTTTGCTATCCGATGCTGGCCATTGGTGGCGCTGGATTTATCAGTGCGACAGCTAACGTTGAACCTGTCAAAGTGGCCGAATTATATAATGCATGGGAAGCGGGCGATGTAGCAAGATGTCAGGACCTTCATTTCGAATTAATGCCGTTGAATGATGTGCTGTTTAAAGATACCAATCCTGGACCCGTAAAAGTAGCACTTGGCATGATGGAGAAAATTAATCCGAAGCTTCGACTGCCTTTAGGATTCCCTTCAGAGGGACTAAAAAAAGAAGTTCGCGATACACTCATCGAACTTGGAAAATTACCAAAAGAAGCAGCAACAACATAACAATAATATCTTGATGATCACGACAAAATTATTAAGGATATAGGTGATAAGTATGGTTTCTTCCCGTGAGAAAGTTGCTTTAAAACATGAAACACAAAAGGATATTTTACTGTATATCAACGGAGAATTTACTCCTGCGTCAAGCGGCACAACGATTAAAAACATGAATCCATTTACAAACGAACAAATCAATGAAGTAGCGGAAGGCCAACCCGAGGATATTAACAAGGCTGTAGCAGCTGCGCGTTATGCTTTCGATAATGGTCCTTGGAAAACGATGAAACTGACGAAAAGAATGGCTTATATTTATCGAATTGCGGATTTGATTGATGAAGAGGTCGAAAAAATATCGTATTTAGAATCACTTGATACGGGACTTCCGATTAGCCAAACGAGAAAAATGGTAAGTCGGGCTTCAGAAAACTTTAGATTTTATGCACGGATGGTGGAAAGTCGTCTAGTTGGAGATGCCTATCAAGTAGATGAAGAATTTATCAATTATACAATTAATGCCCCGGTAGGTGTCGCTGGATTAATCACACCATGGAATGCACCATTTATGTTAGAAACTTGGAAAGTGGCTCCGGCACTAGCAACTGGCAATACAGTTGTGTTAAAACCGGCAGAACTTTCTCCGCTATCCGCGAACTTATTAGCTGAAATTATTCATAAAGCAGAACTACCAAAAGGTGTTTTCAATGTGGTTCATGGCTTTGGCGAAACAGCTGGAGATGCGCTAGTGAAGCATCCTGATGTGCAGCTTATTTCGTTTACTGGGGAAACCAAAACCGGTTCAACCATTATTAAAAATAGTGCCGATACACTGAAAAGTTGCTCGATGGAACTTGGAGGTAAGTCTCCGATTATCGTTTTTGATGATGCAGATTTCGAACGAGCATTAGATGCTTGTGTGTGGGGGATTTATTCTTTTAATGGTGAGCGATGTACGGCTAACTCACGATTGTTTGTGCAGGAAGGGATCAAAGATAAGTTTGTTGCCGCATTGAAGAAACGCGTTGCCAACATTAAGCTTGGAGACCCACTAGACGAAGTTACAGAAGTAGGTCCATTGATTGATAGAGGACATTATTCGAAGGTGAGAGGTTACTTAGATATTGCTAAAGAAGAAGGTACTGACGTGACTACAGCAGATATCCCGGCAGAAATAGCAAAAGGGAACTTTGTAGCACCGACACTCATTTTAAATGCTAAAAATTATATGCGCGTTGCACAAGAAGAAATCTTCGGTCCTGTGTTAACAGTGATGACTTTTAAAGATGAGGAAGAAGCCATCAAACTTGCGAACGATATCAAGTACGGACTTGCGGGTTATGTATGGACGAACGATATTAAACGAGGGCACCGTGTAGCACATAAGGTTGAAGCCGGTATGTTGTGGGTAAATAGTCAAAACGTTCGAGATTTAAGAACCCCTTTTGGTGGCTCCAAGTCTTCAGGCATCGGACGAGAAGGTGGGCACTATGGCTTCGAGTTTTATACTGAGCAGAAAATTATTCACGTTTCAATTACCGATCATCATATTCAACAGTTCGGAAAATAAAAGGAAAGTGTGGTGAACACCATGGATTTTTCAATCATTCGTATCGCGAGAACAGTTCTTCACGTTACGAATTTACAAGCATCTCGTGAGTTCTACGTAGATGGATTAGGCATGATTGAAACAGAAAGTGATGAAAATCATATTTACTTGCGAGGGCTAGAAGAACATTCTCATCATAGTTTACTATTGAAAAAAGCACATAAGGCCACTGTTGAAGCACTAAGTTACAAGGTAGAAAAAGAACAAGATCTCGATGAAATCGAAAAGCTTTTTATTTCTAAAGGTCTTAAAACAAAGTGGATGCCAAAGGGTACACAATATGCAATGGGGAGAACACTTAGAGCACATGATATCTCCGGCATTCCTTTAGAGTTTTTTGCAGAAATGACGACTGTCACTCGCATGCTTCAGCGCTATGACCTGTATCGCGGAGCGAAGATTCAGCGAATTGATCACGTTAACTGCGCAGTACCAGATGTTCAAAAAGCATATGATTTCTATATGGACAACTTAGGATTCTCTTGTTCAGAGTATACAGAAACTGAGGATGGTGACTTGTGGGCTGCATGGCTTTATCGCAAACCGACAGTTCATGACCAAGCTTTCATGAATGGGCCAGGACCAAAGTTGCATCATTTCGCCTATTCGCTAACAGACCGACTTAGCATTCTTGATTGCTGTGACGTACTAGCAAGTATGGGGTATGCGGACTCGATAGAAAGAGGACCTGGTCGACATGGCTTATCGAATGCATTCTTCCTGTATTTGAGAGACCCAGATGGACACCGCATTGAGCTTTATACGGGCGATTATTTAACTACCGATCCAGACTTAAAGCCAATTCGTTGGGATTTAAATGATCCGCTTCGTCAAACGTTCTGGGGACATGAAGCACCTGATCGTTGGTTTAATGAAACAAGTACATTTATTGATATTGAAACAGGCGAAGAAATTGACTATAAAGACCCGCTATTGGCACAAAGAAAACCAAAGATACTGGCGTAAAAAAAGAGCGAACTCCTTTTATTTCAAGGAGTTCGCATTTTTGTTTTTAGCTAGTATACAATAGAATTTGATGAAACTAAAAAAAACGAAACCATTAACGAATCAAATCGTATATTTATGTAGTAAGTTTGTTGAAAGGACTGATGACAAGTGACCACTTCACTTGAATACCGCTTATTTAAAGGAAACAACTCCGCTGAACCGTTATTTCATTATGAACAAATTGATTTACAACAGGTTCTTGCACGAAGAGAATGTGATTTTTATGTTAAAGAAGGAATTGTATATAAACAAACTTCTTCTGCAATTGAAGGGGAATGGCACGTGATTTACGTGACAAAGCAAGATGAAGGTGAAATAGAAAGGGAAGAATTTAATCTAAATGGCGCGTTACAGTTAGAAATGCGTGAATTTAATGAAAGAGCCAATCATCCACTTCAAAAAACACTAGAATTTGATCACCACATCGATATCCTTTCTCACATTGGGGCTAATTACCATTACATAGATGGACTGGAGTGGGAGAAAGACTCTGCTGAGATTGATGAAGACCGTCGTGTATATGTCCTGTATTTGATAAAGACAGGTTACAAAATGGAGGCGAATGGAAAATGAATAAAACTAAAAAGTTGATGGCAGGAGTAGCAACATCTGTTATGGCTTTCAGCATGTCAGGCTGTGGACAAAATGAATCAGCCGCGTTACCGCCTGAACCTACAGAATATGAATGCGATGATTGGGAATGGGATGATGAAGAAGGAACCTATTATTGTGATGATAAAAAATCATCTCATTTTGGAGCCTATTATCTCTTAGGTAGTATGTTTAGTAATCGCTCATCTTTAAGAAGTTCACCAAATTACTCTAGTAACTTAAGCCAATATAAAAACACGCAAAGCAATTATAAATCTGGTATTGGAAGTGGCTCTAAAGGAGGATTTGGCGGGTGATTGACGCTCAATTTCACCGTGAAAGAAAAAGCTTATATAGTCAAGTTCCTTACTTTTTCCCGGATTTATATGACGTAGAATATGCGTTGCTAGACATTCATAAAAAAACGCAAGCGGAAGTTCGGGATATTCGGGTAGCAGCAGAAAAAGTAGGCACTATTTTTGTGAAAGTTGCTCCGCTGTTAAGAGATTTAGATGATGAGACTCTTCTTCAGCTTGGTTTTCCAAAAGAATCTCTTGCCTATTGTCGAATTAAAACCATACCGCAAGAATATATAATTGGGCGACTTGATTTTATTGTTTCTAATTCAGAGATTAAGCTTCTCGAATTTAATTCTGATACGCCAACTTTTATTAAAGAAACGTTTGACGCAAACGACTATGTCTGTGATTATTTTGGTCTTCAAAACCCTAATAAAAGTAGTATCGATATTCTTCGTGGAGAAATGAGAAAAGCAGTAGCCGCTTCTTGGAAACATTTAAATAAGCCGGGTACGCCAAAAATTGTTTTCACTTCACACGGTGACAATTTTGAAGATATGTGGACGACACGATACTTACAAGAACATCTAGAGTTACCCTCGGAGTACGTGAGTTTAGACCAGTTGAAAATTCTTACAGAGTCAGTCGATGTAGATGGAGTTGTTACTGAACCAGGACTGTTTACTCCAAGCGGGGAGCGGGTTGACATCTTATATCGTCAAACCTATCCAATCGAACATTTAGTAAACGACATAGAGCCAGCAACCCATGAGAATGTTGGTCAAGAATTAATCAAACTCATTGTAGAAAATAAAGTAATGGTCATCAATCCGCCTTCAGCATTTTTATTGCAATCAAAAGCCGTTCAAGCACTCATTTGGGCATTGCATGAAGATGGCAAGTATTTCACGGAAGACGAACATACCATCATCAATCAATATTTTTTACCGACCTATTTGGAACCTGATGAGTTCTTGAAAACAAATCGTGCTTATGTACGAAAACCTTCTTTTGGACGCGAAGGAGATACAGTAGAAATATTTAACGGTTTAGGTGAAACCATCAACGCAGAACCACAACAAACGTATGGTGATACCTTACCGGTGTATCAAGCATTCTACCCGCTTCCAGAAGCGACAGTCCAAACAACTACTGGTGAAAAACAACTGCATCTTATGTATGGTTGTTTTCTAATAAATAACAAAGCAGGAGCGATAGGAATACGAGCTGGCGGTGTTATTACAAATAACTTATCTTATTTTTTACCGGTTGGAATTGAATAGATCTCGAGAGGATGATGAAGATGGAACTAATAACAGTTGAAGCATTTGGGAGCTTTTTAGCTCATTTTGGAGTAGGCGTTTTATTAATGATTCTGGGTTTAACCGTTTTTGCATTTACAACGAAGTTTTCTGAAGTGAAGTTAATTAAAGAAGGAAATATCGCAGTTGCTTTAAAATTGTGGGGGAAAGCAATCGGTCTTGGCATTGTCATTTACACAGTATGGGCAGGAAGTGTAAATTTACTAGATGCATTTATTTGGGGACTTGTCGGGATTGCCACTCAAGTAATTGCTTACTGGATTGTAGAGTACGGCCTTACACCAAACACCAACTTAGCTGAAGAAGTAGAAAAAGGAAATTTAGCCGTTGGTTTTAGCTTATTTTCCATTTCTATCGTGGTAGGATTACTAGTAGCAGCGAGTTTAACATACTAAGTATCGGACTAAATTATATTTTCCCTTTGAACTAATAAAGATGTTCAAAGGGTTTTTCCTTTGTCAACACAATAATTAGAACGAATGTTCTGTAGTCGGTATATGAGCACTTTAACCGAGATTTAAGCACAGTAGGAGAGTGAAGTATGGAAGTTCAGCAAGAAACCATGATTGAAGTAAAAAATTTAGTCAAGAAGTATGGTAACTTTACAGCCGTCAATGGGATTGACTTTAGTGTTGGAAAAGGAGAAATCTTTGGCCTTTTAGGACCAAATGGAGCGGGGAAATCGACAACGCTAGAAATGATGGTGGGTCTCAGAAAACCTGATGGAGGAACAGCCATTATCGGGGGATTTGATATTTCTCGTGACTTAAAAAAGGTCAAAGAAGTTATTGGTATCCAGCTTCAATCTACCACACTATTTGAACTGCTAACTGTTGAAGAGATTCTTCGTCTATATGGAAGTTTTTATCGAAAAAATGTATCGATTCCTGAGTTAATAGAAGATGTGAGTTTAACGGAAAAAAGCAAGAGTCGAATTAAGACACTATCGGGCGGTCAGAAACAACGTTTGGCAATTGCACTTGCTCTGGTTCATGATCCGTGGATACTTTTCTTGGATGAACCGACGACTGGTCTCGATCCTCAGGCTAGAAGAACTCTATGGGATATTGTCTTGAAATTAAAAGAAAAAGGTAAAACCACTGTTTTAACTACACATTATATGGATGAAGCTCATGTTCTTTGTGACCGGATTGCCATCATGGATCAAGGCAATCTCATTGCTTTAGATACCCCTTCTGGACTTGTTAAAAGTTTAGAGTCTGATAGTGCGGTAGAATTTCAATTTGAAGGAGAGTTCCTGAAGGATGAACTTGAATCGATTAATGGAGTGAAACAAGTCGGTAAGCGAAAAGATACATATGTTCTTTACACCGATGATCTTCAGGTGACATTGATTAGTTTAATACAATTGACTTCCTTAAAAAACTTGAAATTGACGGACCTTCAAACTAGAACGTCCACGTTAGAAGACGTCTTTATTCATATGACAGGAAGGAGTCTGAGAGAAGAATGAAAGCATATTGGCAATTAACATTAGCACAATTACGTATTTTTCTTCGAAATCGCCAAGTTCTTTTCTGGACACTTGCATTCCCCATTTTTCTGATGGTGATGCTTGGCACATTTTTAGGAAATGGCAATGGTATTTCGGTCTCGATCGGAGTAGTGGATCAAGACCAAACGGCTCAATCTAAAGAATTCTCTACTATACTAGCTAAGAATGAAGCGGTATATCTTGAATCAAGTCACAGTAAAGAGAAAGCACTTGATCAAGTTAAAGAAGGAGATTTACAACTTGTTGTGGTGATTCCACAAGGCTATGCCGCAATGATGAAAGATTCTGCAAGCACGACTCCGTTTGAGCTACCTGTTTACTACAATGAAACCAATCTCGCCGTTTCTCAAATTGGCTTGACCATTGTCAATAGTGTAGTGGATGGGATTAGTAAAGAAAAAGAGAATTACACACCAAGCATTGTGACCAATTCAAGTGGCATTGAAGCCTTGGATTTGAAGTATATTGATTTCTTAGTCCCAGGAATTTTAGCCATGATGATAATGAGTAACAATATGAACGGCGTAGCTGGCCAGATTGCCGCATGGAGAGAGCGTGGGATTTTGCGAAGGATGCAAGGGACGACGTTAAAAGCTTCAACATTTATTGCAGCTCAGATTACGGCAAGGCTCATGCTTAATGGATTGCAGGCACTTATCGTATTAGTTGTGGCCAATCTAATCTTTGGCATTAGTGTTAATGGTTCGTGGCTGAGTTTAATTACATTTGTTGTTTTAGGAACACTCGCATTTATGGCGATCGGCTTTATCATTGCCGGAATTGCCAAAACACCTGAAAGCGCAGCACCAATTGCTGGATTTTTATCATTTCCCATGTTGTTTTTAGGCGGCGTATTTTTCCCGATTCGCGATATGCCCGATTTTCTCCAACCAATAGTTAACGTCTTACCAATTTCTCATTTAAGTCACGCCTTACGTGAAACGATGAACGTTGGTACTCCGTTTATGGAATTAGGCACGGATGCGTTAATTCTAGCATGTTGGACAGTTGGCGCATTCATCGTAGCAAGCTACACCTTTAAATGGGAATAAAATAGTGAAAAATAAGGAGATTATTATGGAAAATCAAACGTACAAAACACATGTCAGAATGGACCCGCTTTACCATTACGTATTAACGGTCTTATTGTTAGCAACTTTGGTCGTGTCAATTATTAATCTGGTTCGCTCTCTTAATGCCGAAGAAAACGTCTTGCAAGCCGTTTTACTATTACTGATGACCGTAGCCATTGTCATTATTGCGATCCTGGTCAGAATTTATCCTTTGAAGAGCCAAGATCGAGCAATACGAGCAGAAGAAAATTTACGTCATTTTGTTTTAACCGGTAAATTACTAGATTCAAATCTAAGCAACGGTCAAATTATTGCGTTACGTTTTGCAGATGAACAGGAGTATCCTACTCTTTGTGAACGAGCAGTCAAAGAAAATCTTAAGCCCAAAGAAATTAAGCAAGCGATTGTTAACTGGAAAGCAGACAATAATCGAGTTTAATGATCATAAGAAAACCCATTGAAAATTAACTTTTCAATGGGTTTTTATTATTTTGGGTGTATTAAAGGATGCTGCTGAAATATAAAAAAACAAAAGAAACACTTGAACCTATCAATGCAGCAAAAGCATAAAGAAAGAGCCAACAAGTATGAGTTCCCATACTTGTCGGCTCTTTCGGAATGCAAATGTACGATAATCAACACTATCGTTAGAACCATTATTGTAGATAGACTTTATCAATTTTGGTGTGTTTATATGTCACCATTGCCGTAGTTAAATTGCCATTCAATACCAAACTTATCTTTAACACTACCGTAACATTTGCTCCAGAATGTTTCTTGAAGCTCCATACCAACAGTTCCGTCTTCTTTCAACTGATTAAATAATGACTTGATCTCATCTAGGTCTTCACTAACGATTGCAAGAGTGAGGTTAGTGCCCTGAACAAAAGTCATACCAGGGAATATATCAGAAAACATTACTACACTTCCACACATATTCAGACGTGTATGCATAATAAGGTTTTTAGCTTCTTCTGGGAGCGGATATTCTTCACTTGGTGGCATGTCACCAAAGGTCATAATCTTCGGTTGCTCTGTTTTAAAAACCTCTGTGTAAAATTCTACCGCATCTCGACAATTCCCATCAAAGTTCATATATATTTCAATTGTCATCGAATTTCACTCCTTAGTTGTTATGATTCCTCAATATTCAAAGTGTATCATTTTAATCAAAATAGTTCGAAAGGTATGTGACAGTGAAGACACGTTCTTTTAGATTTGTGTTAGAGAGTTACTAACGCTATTTAGTAGGTTACAGATATAAAACCTGGTTCTAAAAATGTCCAAATTAACTTAGCCTCTTCCGGTGAGCGCGGAGAAAGGATAATCGACTTGGGATACGGATTAGATTTAGGACGTTTTTCCACGTGTTTCTTTACATAGGGGTTTTTATCGACTGCTTCTAAGAAAGCTTGCTGAGTTGCTGATGAAAGCAAGTTCGTCTTTTTCAATTGAATCAGCCATTTAAACCAAGCATAAAATGCGTTATCTGTTTGCTGGTCTTCATAATGATTAATTATGCTATCCGCTTCATCTAATCTATCAAGTGCGATTAATGTGGACATTGCCAAATAACGGACACCTTGATGATCACCAGGATTCAGTTGTAGCAACTTGTAAAATTCTTTAAAAGCTTCTTCAAAACGTCCTTGTTGCCAATATTGAATACCCAGCAGAAAAAGGGCACGTAAATAGGGGCGGTTCGGAACATAAAGCCAAGCAACATCCATATCTGGTTCAAAATCTACTTTCCCACTAGCAATGGCTTGTTTTATTAATTTCTCACGTTCATTAGTATTCAATTCAGCATCCGCAGCAAGGAGAAACTCATCCACAATTCGTGAATGGAGGTGGTGTACTGCTAGTGCTTTTTCAGCTCGCAATATGTCCGTTTTAATGGCATATGCCTCATAGGCACGGAGTTGAGCTTCTTCCGTTTTAGATTTCGGAACATATGGTTCCCCGTGATAATAATCCATGTGGCGTTTCAACACAGTATCACTTGTAATCGTTAAATTTTTCAAATGCATAAGTAGCTGCCAGTTCTGATATTCATTTGTTTTCGGATCAGTTCCCACTTCAAAAGCATAGGTCGCTTCTTTTTCATCTTCATGGGTTGATGCTTCACTGTAAAACGCACGTAGATTTTCTGCAAACAGATTGATTTCAGTTGAATCCACCGCAAAGTAATCAGCGATTTTCTCTTTACTCCATTCGGATTTAAGAAGTTTATAGTCGATTCCAAACTGAACAGCACCTGCAATTGCTGCTTTTGGCACGTCAGATTGGAGTTCGAGATAATGAAAGAAACCTTCAATTAACTCGTCACTCTTCAAATCTTCATCAATTAAAAATTGTTCGAGTGCATTCACCGTTGCGATTACTTCACTTGATACAGTGTTACTAGCGCTCAAACCATTGCTAAAAAGTTGATATAACGTCATGATGTTTTCTCTGTAAAATCCTTGTACCGTATCAATTTCTGAAGAACCGTACATATCGCTTAATTTCTGAATGGTTTCTTCTTTTACTTCTACAGCCACGGTCACACTATTCAATACCATCAATCGATCCGAGTGGCGTATATCCGGTAAATAAAAGCCGATAGCTACATTTCCAGATTCAACTGGAAACGACTCATTAACATCTATTTGAAGTACGTTTTCCGATAACACATCTTGTATTTGTGCTTGGTAATTCGTCACAGAAATAATTTTCCCCACTAGAAAAACGGGATTTAACCAACCTTCAAGAATGTTTCGAATCTGGTGACGTTCTTCTTTAAGTATTTTTCTATTAATAAATGAATTCCAAATATCTACACGCTCAAGGAAGAAATAGATATCACCGATAATACTGCCTGATTTTTCTTTGCCGTAAAGGGGTACTAGAAGATCCTCGTTTTTGTCTTTCCAAGCGAGTAATGCTTTTTGTTCGGAAGGACGTGGATTATTTTCAAAGAAATCTTGCAATATTTTTTGCATGGCTTGATCAAGTTCATCGTTCAACCGTTCAGTGCCTTCGTTGGTACCGCAACATTTTTTGTGTTTTTTTCCACTTTGACAAGAGCAGGGGGTATTGCGTCCAATAATATCGAATTTTTCTCCATGAAGTTTTGTCATATCGTTGGTTCCCCTAGTAATAGTCGTTCCTCATCGCGACTGTGTATGGCATTAATCACAAGAAGAGCGTGGAATTGCTGAAGTACTTCAGGAGTGAGACCTTCATCATTGAGCATTTGTTTTATATCTTTTGCAATTATTCGCAATAGGTCATGATCACGTGTTAGTTTGACAACAGTTTCTGAGAGATGCGGATTCTGCTCTACGACTTCTTTATAAAAATCTTCTTCTTCAGCATCTGCATGGCTTAGAACTCGGGTTTCCCAATATTCGATTAAGTGGTCTGCAGCTTGACGCGCTACTTCAAATTCCCTCGCTGCTAACAACTCTTCCACTTCGTCGGTTTTAGTAATGGCACCCGACAGGCCTCCTTGATGAATCGCGTGATGAGCATGTTTTTGGCGCAAAGATGGTCCAGACATATTTTTAACACCCTTTCTATCTAACATTCAATTTTTTTTTAGTATAGCATAGGAAATTAGCAGAATTTCCCGCTTAGGACATTCCCGTAAGTGAAAGAGGGAAGTCCCTGATTGGCTGAAATGGTCAAAGCATTTAGTATTCTAATTGAGAATAAAAATCTCTAATAGGAGGAATATATGATGATTTTAACTATAGATACAACAGTAGCCAATATTGTAAAGGAAGTTCCAAGAACCGGCGATTTGTTTCGTGAATTACGCATTGATTTCTGTTGTGGCGGAAAAATCCCCTTACACCAAGCAGTAAAAGAACGCGGACTCGACGTGGAAGAAGTTTTGGCACAAGTCCTTGAAGTAGAAAGAAAACAAGCACAACATGATAGAAAACTGCCATCTTCACTCGAGCCTGTGGAACTGATTGCCCATATTCAAGAAAAATATCATGTGAAATTGCGTGAAGAACTTCCGGCACTCACTCCATACGTAACGAAGCTCGTAAAAGTTCATGGTGAACGTTACCCCCATATCATCAGGGTCAACGAAATCTTTAAACATTTGAAACGAGAATTACTTGATCATACAGATGATGAAGACAAAAATGTCTTTCCGTTAATTAAAGAATTTTTCCTGAATCCATCTACTGAGACTGCAAACTTATTAAAACCTCATTTGACAGAGCTTGAAGACGAGCATGAAAATGCAGGGAACTTATTAAAGGAATTGAATGAAATTACAAATAGCTTTCAACCTCCTGATGAGGCGTGCGGGACGCACCGACTCGTATTAAAACGACTAGCGGACCTTGAAGCAGATACCTTCCATCACATTCACCTTGAAAATAATGTGCTTTTTGATCGTGTAAGACAGGTTATATAAAAAACGAGTGGCATTTCAAGTCAATTGTATTGATTGAAATGCCACTCTCTACGTTTGATGACCAAGGAGATACTGTATGAAAAATATGATTCTCTTATTGATGCTCGTCGTACTCGGAGCTTGCGGAAAACCGTCTACAGACAGTGACAACGAACTTGTCATTTCAACAGCGTCCAGTCTCAAAGAAGCCATGTTAGCTATCGAAGTTGAATTCGGGAAAGTACAACCGAACACCAAATTGATGTTCAACTTTGGTTCATCGGGAAAATTAAGGAGCCAAATTCAACAAGGGGCACCTGCAGATGTATTTCTGTCAGCTAGCGTAAATGATATGGATGTACTGGCTGATGCAGGGTTGATCATAAAAGAAACTGTCAGGCCATTTGCAGAAAATAGGCTAGTGCTCGCTTCGATAAACCACGATGAAAGTAATGACTTTTCTCAGTTGATGATGGCTACTCATGAAACCATTGCTATCGGCGAACCGGCAAGCGTTCCACTTGGCGAATATACAAAACAACTACTCGACAATCTTGGCTTATGGGAAGCATTAAAAGGGAAAATGATTTATGCAAAAGATGCACGTCAAGTACTTACTTATATAGAAAGTGGCAATGCGGGGCTTGGCATTGTTTATTTCTCAGATACTCAAGTATCTCCTACTATCAAAATTATTAACGAAATGACTGAAGGACAGCATCCAATTATTTATCCCGCTGGCATTGCTGAAGAATCCCAAAATAGGGAAGAAGCAGAAGTGTTTTTGGCATTTATAACAGGAAAAGTTGGCCAGGAAATTCTTGAACAATACGGATTTATTACGGTTAAAGGGGGATAAGCCATGATTGCGTACGATTTATCGCCCCTTTTGTTGTCACTGAAAGTAGCCACGATTTCAACAATTCTTGTGTTTTTCACAAGCCTTCTTCTCGCTCGATTCATGAGCCGTCACGAGTTTTTCGGAAAAAGTGCTATCGACGCATTGATTCTTTTGCCACTTGTATTGCCGCCTACTGTTATCGGTTTCGGTCTAATTGTGTTATTTGGCATGAATGGTCCCCTCGGTAACTTACTTGAGGACGTATTTGGCATTCGCATCGTATTTACATGGATCGGTGCTGCAATCGCTTCTTTTGTTGTGTCACTTCCGCTTATGTACCAGAGTGTGTTGGCGGCTTTTGAAAAAGTCGATCCTCGTTGGGAAAATGTGGCTCGGACTATGGGTGTTTCAGAGTGGCGCATTTTTCGGACCATCACGTTTCCGCTTGCCTGGTCGGGTATACTTGCTGGCTTGATCCTTTCCTTTGCGCGAGGCATTGGTGAATTTGGAGCCACGCTTATGATTGCGGGATATATTCCTGGAGTAACGGAGACGATTCCACTCGCCATTTACTTTGCATATGAAGCGGGAGAGATGGAGAAAGCCGTATTTTGGGTCATCGTAATTTCAGCAGTAGGTGTCACGGCCATAACATGGGTGAATTACTGGCGTAAAAAAAATGCTTACCGAATTGGAAGGGAGTGACGCGGATGTTGAATGTGGATTTCCGTAAACAACTGGAGCAGTTTGAATTGCACATGCAGTTTCAGATGGGAAAGGAAATAGTATCAATTGTCGGGTCATCGGGCTCAGGAAAAACAACCTTTCTCAATTGCATTGCTGGGATTATGCAACCAGATGCAGGAGGGATTTCCCTGCATGGAACGGATTTTTATAAAGAAGGTAAAAAACCCTTAAAAATCCAAAAGCGGAAAGTCGGTTATTTATTTCAAGATTATGCACTGTTTCCTCATCTGTCTGCCGAACAAAACATTCTATATGGCACTTCACGAATTGATGATTTGGCGCATATAAGGGAACTGACGAAAATTCTCGACATATCCTTGCTCTTATCAAAATATCCTCACCAAATTTCAGGTGGCGAGAAGCAACGAGTGGCACTTGCACGAGCACTTGCTGCCAAACCGGATCTGCTACTTTTGGATGAACCTTTTTCAGCACTTGATGATGAGACAAGAAGTCGCTGTCAATCTGAACTGTTGCGGATACACGAGTTGTGGAGCATTCCCATCATTTTTGTGACACACCGCTTAGATGATGCTCAGAAACTCGCAAACCGCTTTATTCGAATTGAAAAAGGTAGGATGACCGAACAGATGCAACCTTAAGCTTCCTAATATAAAGAGGCACTGAAAAACTCGCGTTAAAAAATCCATTCTTAGTTGAGTTTGAAAAAAGGCGAGATTTCGTTCAATTCTGATCGAAATCTCGCCTTTACCTTGTGATTTTTTATTTTGATTCCTTCATTAAGGTCATAATTCGTTATTTTTCTTTCCCTTTAAATTACTCGCTATTTTGAAAGGCTCTTGACCTTTATGTTCTATCGACTTTATGGTCACAGAATAGATTTTAATTTTCGCATCTTCGGTGTAACAACCTTCTCGAAACTGACAGATTTTACATTTTCCAACGTCAAAATAATAAGTTTGCATGTGGTTTTTACCTACATTTTTTATTTGTTCAAGCTGTTCGAATGGCCAAATGACCAGCCTTACAAACATACATGCCTGCATCTTTTCCAAACTCAAATTCCTCTTCTTTCGTACGTCCACCTTGTGTAATTTAGACTAAGGTTTAAAGATTCTTGATTGGAAATCATCGACACACCACCTAAATTAAAAACTCTAATTACCTAAAACTCTATTGCTTTTTAATTTAGTAGGTGATTGGAGTGAAAGGCGGCGACTCCAGCGGGAAAAGCGGTCCTGGTGAGACCCCGCAGACGCTTGCGTCGAGGAGGCTCACGGACCGCCCGCGGAAAGCGTCCGCCTGTAACGGAAATCACTAAGATTTTAACAGGTCAATTAAAAAGAAAAGCCACCCAATCTCGATAATTGAGATTGGGTGGCTTTTCTAAACTAAGTGTACTTTTTCAGTGGCCTCTAAAAAAGGAGGCTTTTTTTGTTTTATTTAGGAACAAGGGAATTTCGGTATTTGTATAGGACATTCCCTAATGGGAACTAGATTGAGTGGCTTTCATAATGAATCTATACGAAGGATGGAAATTATTACCCACAATGTCTTTCATTTTGAAAAGGAGTGATAGTAAAGATGAAGAAAAAATTTGGTCTTAATTTTTTTAAACCGATAGAAAGCTATTCAGGCAACTGGTCAATCCTTGAAGAGAAAAGTAGAGATTGGGAGAATATGTACCGCCAGCGTTGGTCACATGACAAAGTAGTCCGCACGACTCACGGCGTAAACTGTACAGGTTCGTGTTCTTGGAAAGTGTTTGTGAAAAACGGAATCATCACTTGGGAAAACCAACAAATCGATTACCCTTCATGTGGACCGGATATGCCAGAATTCGAACCGCGTGGATGTCCTCGGGGTGCAACATTCTCTTGGTACGAATACAGTCCTTTACGAGTGAAATATCCATATATGCGCGGAAAACTTTGGCGCTTGTGGAAAGCGGCTCTTTCTTCTAACCCAAATCCGGTAGAAGCTTGGGCAAGTATCGTAGAAGACCCAGAAAAAGCCCAGTTTTACAAGTCAGCTCGCGGAAAAGGTGGACACGTCCGTGTTGACTGGGAAGACGCATTGCAACTTATTGCCGCTCAATTGATTTACACAATTCAAAAATTCGGACCAGATCGTATTGCGGGTTTCACACCTATTCCAGCAATGTCAATGGTCAGCTACGCTTCAGGGGCTCGTTTTATCTCGCTTTTAGGAGGACAAATGCTAAGTTTTTATGACTGGTATGCTGATCTTCCACCAGCTTCTCCACAAATTTGGGGAGAGCAAACGGACGTGCCCGAGTCTTCAGACTGGTACAATGCCGGTTATTTAATTATGTGGGGATCGAATGTGCCGATGACGCGTACACCAGATGCACATTTCATGACCGAAGTTCGTTATAAGGGAACAAAAGTCGTTTCAGTAGCACCGGATTTTGCGGAAAATGTGAAATTTGCTGATAACTGGCTCGCTCCGCATCCCGGAACTGATGCCGCATTAGCACAAGCGATGACTCATGTAATCTTGGATGAATTTTATAAGGATCGCCAAGAGCCAATGTTCATCAATTATGCAAAACAATATACTGATATGCCGTTCATGATTCTGCTCGACCCTCATGAAGATACGTTAAAAGGAGGTCGTTTCCTTCGTGCGAGTGATTTAGGTGACACTTCTCAACACGCAGAGTGGAAACCAGTCATTTTCGATGAAGTAGCCGATGAAATGATGATTCCGAATGGCACAATGGGCCAGCGCTGGGAAGAAGACAAGAAATGGAATTTGATTCTTGAACGTGAAGACGGAAAACAAGTCAAACCAGCACTCAGTGTGGAAGGTCATGGTGAAGAATGGGTAGAAATCGTCTTCCCATATTTCGATAATGCAGGAAACGGTATATTTAAACGAATTATTCCGGTGAAGAAAGTGACACTTGCTGATGGCACAGAACGTATTGTCGCTACAGTCTATGACCTTATGATGAGCCAGTATGGGATTGCTAGAATCGACAGCCCGTATAATGCAAAGGATTATTATGATGAGAACTCGCATTACACTCCCGCTTGGCAAGAAAAAGTGACGAGCGTTAAAGCATCAATCGTTGTTCAGATTGCACGTGAATTTGCTCAGAATGCCATTGATACAGGCGGTCGTTCTATGATTATCATGGGGGCTGGAATTAACCATTGGTTTAATAGTGACACCATTTATCGTTCAATTTTAAACTTGGTTATGCTGACTGCTTCACAAGGTGTTAATGGTGGGGGCTGGGCACATTACGTCGGACAGGAAAAATGCCGTCCAATCGAGGGATGGTCGACAATCGCTTTCGCAAAAGATTGGCAAGGTCCACCACGTCAGCAAAATGCCACGTCGTTCTTTTACTTTGCGACTGAACAATGGAGATATGAGGAAAGTGGGGTTGATTCGTTGAAATCACCACTTGGCGGTGATGTTCGCTATCAGCATCCAGCTGACTATAATGTGCTAGCGGCGCGTCTAGGTTGGTTACCTTCCTATCCTCAGTTCGATAAAAACAGCTTATTGTTTGCTGAAGAAGCTGCGAAGCAAGGCAAACATACAAACGAAGAAATTATCCAACATACATTTGAACAGCTCAAATCACGTGAAACGAAATTCTCTGTTGAAGATCCTGGTGCACCTGAAAACTTCCCACGAACACTCTTTATCTGGCGCTCGAATCTCATTTCAAGTTCAGCAAAAGGGCAGGAGTATTTCATGAAGCACTTACTCGGAGCATCTGATGGGCTTCTTGCCACACCAAATGTGGAAGAGAAACCGGAAGAAATCGTGTGGCGTGAGGATGTTGAAGGGAAGCTCGACCTCATGGTTGCCATTGATTTCCGAATGACATCTACGCCAATCTATGCGGATATCGTCTTACCAGCTGCAACATGGTATGAAAAAACAGACTTGTCATCAACAGATATGCACCCATTTGTCCATCCGTTCAATCCAGCGGTTAATCCGCTATGGGAATCTCGCTCTGATTGGGATATTTACAAAAAACTGGCTGAAAAATTCTCAGAAATGGCGAAAACCCATTTACCAGGTGTTTACAAGGATCTCGTTACTACACCGCTTGCGCATGATACTGTAAGTGAGATTTCTCAACCAATGGGCTTAGTAAAAGACTGGACCAAAGGGGAAATCGAGGCCATTCCAGGTAAAACAATGCCGAACTTCACTATTGTTGAGCGAGACTACACAAAAATTCATGACAAGTATATTTCTCTTGGACCAAACTTGGCTACCGGAAAAACTGGGGCGCACGGTGTCAGCTTCTCAGTAGCTGAAGAATATGAAGAACTTAAAAAGATTAACGGTACTTTCTATGATGAAACCATCAAAAACGGCTTACCAAAAATTCAGACAGCACGTCAAGTAGCGGATGCTATCTTGAATTTATCGTCTGCGACTAACGGTCGAGTATCCCAAAAAGCATATGCATCAGCTGAAAAAGATACAGGTGTTGAACTGAAAGACATTTCTGCAGATCGAGCAGCAGAGAAAATCACCTTCGAAAGCATCACGGTACAGCCGCGTGAAGTTATACCAACACCGGTATTTAGCGGTTCAAACAAGTTAGGACGTCGCTACTCACCTTTTACAACAAATATTGAACGTCTCGTTCCGTTCCGGACATTAACAGGAAGACAGCATTTCTATATTGATCATGAAATCTTCCTACAGTTCGGAGAAGCATTACCAATTTATAAACCTACATTACCACCAATGGTCTTTGGTCCGAATGACAAGAAAGTGAAGGGCGGAATGGACTCACTTGTGTTGCGCTATTTAACACCACATGGCAAGTGGAACATTCACTCTACTTACCAAGATAATCAGCATATGTTGACCTTGTTCCGTGGTGGTCCAACTGTTTGGCTCAACAACGAAGATGCGGACGCACATAATATCAACGATAATGACTGGTTGGAAGTGTATAACCGCAACGGTGTTGTCACAGCGCGTGCTGTTGTTAGTCATCGCATGCCACGAGGCACCATGTTCATGTACCACGCTCAAGACAAACACATTAACGTACCAGGGTCAGAGATTACTGATACACGAGGAGGCAGTCATAACGCCCCTACCCGTATCCATCTTAAACCGACACAAATGGTTGGGGGCTATGCCCAGCTAAGTTACGGATTCAATTATTATGGACCGATTGGGAACCAGCGTGATGAATACGTGGCCGTACGGAAAATGAAGGAGGTTAACTGGCTTGAAAATTAAAGCGCAAATTGCAATGGTCATGAATTTGGATAAATGCATCGGTTGCCATACTTGTAGCGTAACGTGTAAAACCACTTGGACGAATCGTAAGGGCGCAGAATACATGTGGTTCAATAACGTTGAGACCAAACCCGGTATTGGTTACCCAAAGCGATGGGAAGATCAAGAGCTTTACAAAGGTGGATGGCAACTTCGTAAAGGGAAACTGGAACTGAAATCAGGTAATAAATTGTCCAAAGTGGCACTCGGGAAAATTTTCTATAACCCAGATATGCCAGAAATGAAAGATTACTATGAACCATGGACATACAATTACGAACATTTAACAAATGCAGGCGAGTTAGAGCATTCACCTGTTGCACGAGCTCATTCTGTCATTACCGGTAAAAAGATGGACCTCGAATGGGGTCCTAACTGGGAAGATGATTTAGCCGGAGCACATATAACGGGGCCGCTTGATCCAAACATTCAAAAAATCGAAGAAGAAATCAAATTCAACTTTGAGAAGTCATTCATGATCTATCTACCAAGGCTTTGTGAACATTGTCTCAATCCAAGCTGTGTAGCATCATGTCCTTCAGGTGCAATGTATAAACGGGATGAAGATGGAATCGTGCTCGTTGATCAGGAAGCGTGTAGGGGATGGCGCTATTGTATGACGGGTTGTCCTTACAAAAAAGTCTACTTCAACTGGCAGACAAATAAAGCTGAAAAATGCACGTTTTGCTTTCCACGTGTAGAAGCGGGATTACCAACTGTCTGTTCTGAAACATGTACTGGACGTATCCGTTATCTAGGTGTTCTTTTATACGATGCAGATCGAGTCCTAGAAGCAGCATCTACGCCAGACGAAAAAGATCTATACAAAGCGCAATGTAGTCTATTTATGGATCCTAATGATCCGGAAGTTAAAGCTCAAGCGAAAAAAGATGGCATATCGGAAGATTGGATTGAAGCAGCACAAAATTCGCCAGTATATAAACTTGCGATTGAGCATCAATTAGCCTTCCCGCTTCATCCAGAGTACCGCACATTGCCCATGGTTTGGTATGTGCCGCCTCTAAGCCCCATCATGAACTATTTTGAAGGAAAAGATTCAATCAAAAATCCCGATATGATTTTCCCAGCAATTGAAGAAATGCGCACACCTATCCAGTATCTTGCAAACATGCTGACGGCTGGTGACACAGAAACTGTCAAGAAATCTCTCCAACGGATGGCGATGATGCGATCATATATGCGTGCCTTATCTTCTGGTAAAGAATTTGATAACAGCCGTTTAGAGCGTATCGGCATGACTGCCCATCAGACAGAACAAATGTACCGCCTACTTGCTATCGCAAAATACAATGATCGTTTCGTCATTCCAACATCACATAAAGAAGGACAAAATAATCCTTACCGTGCACAAGGATCGGAAGGCTATGAAAGTGGAGGAATGGGAGGCGATACAGGTGGATCTTGTGATGGTTGTGGACCAGCGAGTCCGAGTCCGAGTCAAAGTCTAACTGGAACAGCTATGAAAACAGGAAAAGAAATATACGAAGAAAATTTCTACGGAGGTATATGGCGTGATTAATCTCGAAAAGTTATACGATTATAAACATTCATTCGGTTTTTTTGCCCATCAGCTTTCTTATCCCAAAAAGTTAGACTTTCACCCGTCACTTATTGAAGACACTTTTGATTCGAACCATCCAGCTTATGAACATGTGAAATCGTATTTGTCTTTAATGCAACATCCAAACCTGGATGATATTAAAGAACTGTATACAGAAACCTTTGATTTCCAAAAAGATTCTACATTGTTCATGACATATTTCAAATTTGAAGACGCTAAAGAACGCGGTCAAATGCTGGCCAAATTAAAAGTGATGTATGAAATGTTCGGTCTCGAAATGCCAGAGGAGGAGTTATCGGATTTCCTTCCACTTATGTGTGAGTTTCTGTACGCGGCAGAATGGATAGGCGATTCGCGAGCACCAGACAGTTTTGGAATGTTGATTGCTGTTCTTGAAGATGGAACCTATCATTTATTGGATTCACTTAAAAAACAAGAGAGTCCTTACTTTCACCTCGTGAAAGGATTGCGGGAAACGTTTAAAGTTTGTATAGATCAGGGGGCTCCAGCCCAACATGGTTAATCAATTTTTATGGGTGATATTCCCTTACATTTGTATGGCTATATTTATTTTCGGACATATTTATAGATACAGGACAGACCAATTCCATTGGACAGCAAAATCAAGTGAATTTATTGAAAAGAAACAATTGATGATTGGCAGTATTCTCTTTCACCTGGGTATCATACCAGTTATTTTGGGCCATGTTTCGGGACTTGGAATCCCGAAATCGTGGCTACATGCAGTCGGCGTAAATGATCATCTTTATCATATCGGGGCCATCTATGTGGGTGGGTTTTTCGGTTTTATGACCCTTCTAGGAATGATTATCCTGACATTTAGGCGTTTCACGATAAGAAGTGTCCGTATGTTAAGCTCAGCCTCCGATTTAGTTGTTAATTCTTTGCTTCTATTTATCGTCTTAATGGGAATGTACGCTACCCTTGTAACAAATGTTGTACAGCCTGAATTCGATTACCGTGATTCGATTTCGGTTTGGTTCCGTGATTTGTTCTTTTTACGTCCAGATCCTGCGTTAATGTCTGGAGTACCACTGTCATTTAAAATTCATGTACTTGCTGGTTTTGCTATTTTTGCACTTTGGCCATTTACACGACTCGTACATGTGTGGAGCGTTCCATTGATTTATGTTGGTAGAAGTTATATCCTTTACAGGAAACATAAAACAAACTAAATTGAAAAGAGGTATATGCCTCTTTTCTTTTTAATAGGAGACATTATTATGACGATCAAAGCGGACTATCAAACAGAAATTGACCGTATCCGTGCCGCCACTGGTTGCGATATTATCGCGTTAGCGCTTGTTGAAACTGCGGAAAACCAATATGTACTGAAATGGCAATATGCTTCAGGGAATCTAAACGATCGCTTCAAACGACTTGTACTTAAATCAGGCAGAGGGGTTGCCGGTCTTGTTTTTAAGACAGGGAAACCATTTTTACTGGCATCTATTTCTGAATTTGTAGACAAAGAGAATTTGTTCAATTATCCGATTCTGATCATGGAAAAGCTAACAAGTATCGCTGCCTTACCCTTATATCATGATGGGCGTGTTGCGGGTGTTCTACTGGGAGGATTTCGTGAAAGTCAACAGATGACAGAGGAATTAATGTCACGCTTGCTTGAAATGTCAGAGAATGGAATTGGTGATTTGGATGGAAAGATCTAATGCTGGATTGATGCCCATAAAAAATGATCAGTTGAGTGCTATGATGATGAACATGTATGAAAATAGCACAGAAGCCATATTCTTTTTTGACAAGGAAGGGACAGCACTTGCCCTAAATCCTGCAGCAGAAAAGATTGTGGACGGTGAAGTGCTGAAACAGCTCATACAAGGTGCCGAAAAAGCAATTTGTCAGGCTTGCAGAGGTTATACGAGCGAGAAAGATCTTCATACATGCCTCAATTGTTATTTAAGTAGTTCTCAACCGGAAGATTTTTCTTCTTTTCAAGTATATTTGGAGACAAAAAACATCGGGGTTGTTCCTTACGCAGCGACTTTTCATACGATTGATTCAGAAAATAGCATCCGAGTTTTCATGCTCAGGAACTTGTCTAAGCAATTCAAAACCCAAGAAAAATTGTATCAAAACACTATGATGAAGGACGTTATTAAAGCTCAGGAAAATGAACGCATACGAATATCACGCGAATTACATGATGGCGTGGCGCAAGAATTGCTGAGTGCTTTAGTAGATATTCGCGTAATTAAGTACATGACTTCCGAAGAGGAAGTCTTAAAAAAAATGAAGCAGACTGAAGCTACAATGACAAGACTGCTAGATGATATTAGAAACTTATCAGTTGAACTTCGGCCAGCAGCTCTTGATGATTTGGGTTTAGAAGCAGCGTTTCGTTCCCATTTCAAACGAATTCAACAGAGTTATGGCTTGAATGTTGAATTTACTTCAAATATCTCTAAAAAGCGTTACGGTAGTGAAATCGAAACGATCATTTATAGAGTATGTCAGGAAGCTATCCTGAACTCGATTAAATATGCACAAGTAGATGTCGTCCAAGTGTTCCTATTTGAACAAGAACATACATTGCATCTGATTGTACAGGATGAAGGAATTGGTTTTGTCTACGGAGATAAACCGATTGGAACAGGTCTTGGACTATTTGGTATGCGTGAACGCTCAGAAATTGTCTTTGGGGACTTTGAAGTATCTTCGGTTATCGGCAAAGGAACAAAGGTACTCTTGAACGTACCTGTGGGAGATTTCCCAAAGGAAGGATGAACTATTATGAAAATTGTCATAGCGGATGATCACGCAATTGTACGGAGCGGGTTTTCGATGATTCTCAACTACCAATCGGACATGGAAGTGGTTGCGTTGGCAGCAGATGGTATTGAGGCATATCGCATGGTAGCCAAACACCAACCGGACATTCTCATTCTAGATCTAAGTATGCCACCAGGTGAAAGTGGATTGATTGCCACTGGCAAAATTAAAGAAGATTTTCCACAAACGAAAATCCTCATTCTGACGATGCACGATGATGAAGAGTATTTGTTTTATGTTTTGAAAAACGGAGCTTCTGGTTATATGCTCAAAAATGCTCCTGATGAAGAATTACTGCTCGCTATCCGAACGATCTATACGGGTGGAACTTACATACATCCGAAGATGGCGACATCTCTCGTCCGTGAATTTGTCAACAAGGACCAAAAAGTCAAGCAGGCAGATCCATTTGAATTGCTGTCGAAGCGTGAAATTGAAGTTTTGCCGCTAATTGCTAAAGGCTATGGCAACAAGGAAATTGCACAAAAACTATTCATTTCTGTTAAAACCGTAGAAGCGCATAAAGCGAAAATCATGTCAAAACTGAACCTCAAGAGCCGGCCAGAATTGGTTGAATACGCAATGAAGAAAAAATTGTTGAACTTTTAAATGACAACAGGGAGGGATTTCCCCATGGCTGAACAAGCAATACTGCGGTTTTCAGAGCCAGGTATGCGGCTACTCGAAAATGAGCACAAGTATTTATCGTATCTAATGGAAGAATGGCATGCTATTGTCATAGAGTTTGAGCAGGATGGAATGAGTCTTGAAGTCGGTCGTGATAAATTGAAACAACTTCGTCAACTTTTATTTCAATTCGTGGAACCGTTAAAGAACCATACAGACAAAGAAGAAGAGCATTTCTTTCCTGCCCTTGGTAGCTATATTGTTTTTGAACAAGGACCACTCGTTGGAATTCAAGAAGAACATCAAGAAATCGATGGCTACATCGGCCATTTCTTCCACCATACTCGGGGCAATATCGATTTGTTTTCACTTGATGATATCAAAACAGTGGCTGCAAATGCAGGTGAAGCATTTGAGGTACTAACTGTCCACTTTGTGAAAGAAGAAACGGTACTATTCCCAATGGCCGAAAAGCTGATGAAAGCGGTCGATCACGATGAATTATTTGTAAAAATGAATACGCTTATCACATAAGATCATTCCAGCTGCTTCCTTGTGAAGTGGTTTTTTTTATTTTAAGGGATTCCCTTTTCAACGTGAGGGGACTCCCTTATTAAAAAGAATAGTTTCAGAAGCTACAATAAAGACAAGGAATCGATATGAAACTAGTTGTAATGAAAACTACGTGAAAAAGGTGAGTTGGATGATTAAGAAGGTACAGTTGACGCTTCAAACGTTGAACTTAGTTGTGGGATTTATGGTTTGGGTAATCATTTCCTCTCTTATGCCATTTATCAGTGAAGATATTACTATTCCACCAGAGAGATTGGCAATCTTGACAGCAATTCCGGTCGTATTAGGCTCGATTTTACGAATTCCGCTTGGCTATTATGCAAATGTATTTGGGGCACGTGTTATTTTTCTAGTCAGTTTTATCCTCCTTTTGTTTCCGGTATTTTACATAAGTGAGGCTTCCACTGTTACAGATTTAATTATCGGTGGTTTGTTCCTCGGTATAGGGGGAGCAGTGTTCTCAGTCGGAGTAACATCATTACCTAAATACTATCCTAAGGAAAAGCATGGTCTGGTCAACGGGATATACGGGGTAGGTAATATCGGTACAGCAATTACAACGTTTTCAGCACCTTTAGTTGCTACGCAAATCGGATGGTCAGCAACTGTAAAACTGTACTTAATCCTCTTGCTAATTTTTGCAGCATTAAACTTCTTTTTTGGAGATAGACATGAAGTTAAAGTCAAAACACCCATATTTGAGCAGATTAAAGGCGTCTACAAAAATGAAAAACTATGGATTTTTTCGCTATTTTATTTTATTACCTTTGGCTCATTTGTTGCTTTCACAATCTATCTACCAAACTTCCTTGTAACGAATTTCGGCTTGGAAAAAGTGGATGCAGGGATGCGAACTGCAGGATTTATTGCAGTTGCCACATTCCTTCGCCCAGTAGGCGGTTGGCTCGCGGATAAATTACAGCCACTCATCTTGTTAATGGGTGCGTTCTTTGTCTATACAGTTGCAGCCATTATTCTTGCATTCTCTCCGTCTATTACTCTATACACAGTCGGTAGTTTAGCCATTGCGGTAGGCGCAGGAATTGGTAACGGGGTCATATTTAAACTGGTACCATTTTATTTCAACAAACAGGCCGGAATTGTCAATGGGATTGTGTCCATGATGGGAGGGCTCGGAGGTTTCTTTCCACCGCTGTTGCTATCTGCAATCTACTCCATCACCGGTCAGTATTCAATTGGCTTTATGCTGTTATCACAAGTGGCTTTAGCCAGTCTTGTACTCGTCGTTTGGATGTATTTTCAGGACCGTCTTGTGCTGTCTTCAGAAGTGTTCAATTCGACCGGTCAAGGGATTCTCGTGACAGATGTTAATGGAAAAATCAAGAAGGTCAATCCAGCTTTCACAAAATTGACCGGCTTTGACGAACAGGATGTCATCGGTCAAAACCCTAGCATGATGAAGTCTGAACGACAATCGAAAAATTTCTACCAAGATATGTGGAAAGACATTCAAGAGCATGGAATGTGGCAAGGGGAAATCTGGAATAAGAGGAAAAGTGGAGAAGAGTACTTGCAATGGTTGAACATTAGCGCAGTTAAAGATGATACGGGCGAAAACATCCGCTATGTAGGAACTTTCACTGACATCACATCTGAAATTGAAAAGAAGGGTGGATTTGAGCGAGTGCCCGCTAATTGAAAGGAGAGACTTTCAGTGGATGAACGCTATTCAAGACAAACTTTATTTAAACCAATAGGAATTCAAGGGCAGATGAATATTGAGAAAACTGTGGTCACTGTAATTGGTTGTGGTGCACTCGGCTCTTCCATCGTTGAAACATTAGTCCGGGCTGGGGTTGGTGAGATTCATCTGGTCGACCGTGACTATGTAGAGATATCGAATTTACAACGACAGCAGCTGTTCACGGAACAAGACGCTGCGCAGATGTTACCAAAAGTGACTGTTGCAGAAAAACGATTGAAAGCGATACGTGGTGACGTTCGGTTATACACATATCTTGATAATCTAGATGCACAACTCATCGAAAAGCTTGCATCCGCTAGCACACTCATTATGGATGCAACTGATAACTTTGAAACACGACTGTTAATCAGTGATGCCGCCGTGAAACATGGAGTACCCTGGATTTACGGCGCGTGCGTTGGAAGCTCAGGAGTTATCTTTCCTTTCATACCAGGTGAATCGGCTTGCTTTCGTTGCTTAATTCCTGTCCTTCCCGCTATCAATGAAACGTGTGATACAGCAGGTATTATTTCGCCTGCTGTACAGATCACAGCTGCCTTGCAATGTGCGGAGGCAATTAAGTGGTTAAGCGGCAACCAGGAAGCTATGCGGAAAAAAGTGCATCATTTCAACTTATGGGAAAATACGCAGTTGGATATCGGTATTTCCCGCATTCAAAACAAGCACTGTGAAACATGTGGCGTTCAGCCAACATTCCCGTCACTGGATTCTTCAATCAGACAAACATATGCTGTTCTGTGTGGGCGAGATGCGGTACAAGTACTGCCTGATCCACAACGTCCCATTACCTTAGACGACGCAGAATCAATTGGCAGACACATGCAAGTTCCTGTGAAGCGTACACCTTATTTTGTCGAGTTACATATCTTCAATCACCGTATGATACTGTTCGGCAACGGTCGTCTTCTCATCCATGGTATCCGAAATGTTTCGGAAGGTCGGAAACTGTATCATCAGTTATTCGGTTAAATACGAGAGGGAGTTATCCAAATGTCGCAATCATTTCAATTAGATAGGCAGATTCGAATCGCTGTTTTAACGGTAAGTGATACACGGACGAAGCACACCGATCAAAGTGGAGCACTTGTGCATCAACTCGCTCTCGATTACGAACTAGAAGTAGTGGCATATGAAGTGAGGAAAGACGACACTGAAAGTATTCGTGAAATTTTATCCGTGTGGCTTAAAAATGAAAGTGTGGATGCAATTATTACGACGGGGGGAACGGGGATTGCTAAACGCGATGTAACTCTTGAAGCTGTTCAGTCGTTTTTCGATAAAGAGATGGCTGGGTTTGGCGAGATGTTCCGTTATTTAAGCTTTACAGAAGATGTCGGAACAAAGGCACTTCTTAGCCGCGCAGGGGCAGGAGTTGCATCGAATAAAGCTGTTTTTGTCCTACCAGGTTCCCGCGGGGCAGTGAAGCTTGCAATGGAGAGACTCATTTTACCGGAAATCCGGCATATTGTATTTGAGCTAACGAAGCATCGTCAGCTTCGGATGTAATCGCCAGATTTTCCACCTGTTTTTTCAAGTAACATTGTTGGACCAATCACCATTTCTTTACCAGACGCTTTGCACATGTCGTAAATTGTGAGGGCAGCAGCGGAGGCGGCAGTGAGAGCTTCCATTTCCACGCCAGTTGGACCTTTCGTTTTTACAACCGCGTACAAAATCACTTCGTAATGTGATGCTTCTTTATTGACATTCCACTCAAATTCAATATCGACCCCGCTAAGTGCTAGGGGATGACACATCGGAATGATTTGAGCCGTATTTTTGGCAGACATAATGCCAGCAACTTGTGCAACAGCAAAGACGTCTCCTTTTTTATTGCTACCATCTTTAATCTGATGGTAAATAGCTTCGTTTAACAGAATAGATGTTTTTGCTCGTGCGGTTCGGACCGTGTCATATTTTTCAGACACATCTACCATTTTCGCACGACCTTGTTCGTTAAAATGAGTGAGTTCAGACAACTGAATCATCCTTTCCGGATTGAATAAATTCAGTATATCATGATTGACTAAGGAGTTGATGACGATGATGGAACAGCGTAAACCCATATCTGTAGCAGAAGCAATTGACCGTGTAATCCAGCACGCACAACTGCTTGGAGAAGAAACCGTGAATCTTTTTGAAAGCTATGGAAGAATTCTTGCACAACCCATTATAGCGGTACATGATGTACCACATTTTGATCGCTCCCCATATGATGGGTTTGCCATTCGTTCAGTAGATTCTGTTGGTGCGACAGGTGACAAGCGTATCGAATTCAGTGTCGTTGATCATATAGGAGCGGGGATCGTGTCAAATAAAATTCTAACCCAAAATGAAGCAGTTCGAATCATGACAGGAGCGCCGCTTCCATCTGGTGCAGATGCTATTGTCATGTTTGAGCAGACCATAGAATCAAGTGATTCCTTTACCATTCGCAAGCCATTTGATGCACTTGAAAATGTTTCCTTACAAGGTGAGGACGTGAAGGAAGGGGAAGAAATTATCGAAGTCGGAAGCTTGATTCATCCCGGAACTGTAGCACTGCTTGCTACGTTTGGTTATGACAAGGTGCAAGTTGCAAAACAACCAATTGTTGGTATCCTATCAACTGGAACAGAACTACTGGATGTCAGCGAACCACTTGCACCAGGCAAAATACGCAATAGTAACGGTCCGATGATTGCAGCACAACTAGCACGAATGGGCATCTCATGCAAAATGTTTGGGTTGTCAGCAGACAATCTTGAAGCAAGCTTAGAAATGGTGAAAAGTGCCGCGAAAGAAACAGACTGTTTGATAACAACAGGCGGTGTTTCCGTAGGAGATTTTGACTTTCTTCCAGCCATTTATGAACGTTTGGGAGCGGAAGTACTATTTAATAAAGTGGCAATGCGTCCAGGAAGTGTGACGACAGTAGCAGTGGCAAACGGGCGATATCTTTTCGGACTTTCTGGCAATCCTTCAGCTTGTTTTACCGGATTCGAATTGTTCGTACGACCTGCTCTACTGAAAATGATGGGTGCCGATAAAATATACTTACCACAAACAACAGCAGTTCTTGCGGAGGATTTCACAAAAGCAAATCCGTTCAGCCGGTTTATCCGGGCTGTATATGATGGAGCTACAATAAGACCCGCAGGATTCAATAAGTCAAACGCTGTATCTTCTATCGCTAGAGGCAATGCGCTCATTGTCCTCCCAGGAGGCTCAAGAGGCTTCACAGTAGGCGACAAAGTCGACGTGCTACTTCTTGGTGTAGAGGAAGGAACTGTGAAATGGTTACTGTAAAAGTGTTACAAGTGGTCGGTTTTAAGAACAGTGGGAAAACAACGTTAATCACAGAGTTTCTTGACTTAGCGAAGAACAATGGAAAAACGATCTCTACCATTAAACATCATGGTCACGGTGGTTCACTTGATTTACCTCCTGTAGAAACGGACAGCATGCAATTTTTTGATCATGGGGCACAAAGTTCCCTTGCATATGGCGAAGGCGTTGTACAGATACATATGCAAAGCAATACAGGTAATCTTGATGACCTTATCGAACTGTCGTGCCAAACAAAACCGGACATCGTACTCATCGAAGGCTTTAAAAAAGCTGCGTTTGATAAGGTTGTACTTGTTCGATCACAACAAGATTGGGATACATTGCAGGAACTCGACAACATCGTTCTGGTCATCGTCCATGAAGGCGTGAAACTAAAAGGAATTAATACCTTAGAGCGAAGTCGTTTAGATGATATATACAAGTGGTTTGCTAAATGGATGGCAGGTGAAACAAGTGAAAGCATTTGAAGTGGTAACCGAACCAATTAACCCGCAACTGTACGCCGATTATGTACTGCGACCGGAAGCTGGCGCAGTAACATTATTCACCGGTCATGTTCGTGAATGGACGCAAGGTGTTCGGACAATGTACCTTGCGTACGAGGCATATGTACCAATGGCTGAGAAAAAGCTAGCAGAAATAGGAAGAGAAATCGAAGTCAAGTGGGAAGGGACAAGGGTCGCGATTGCTCATCGAATCGGGGAGCTACAGATCAGTGACATTGCTGTTGTCATCGCGGTTTCTTCTCCACACCGTAAAACTGCATATGAAGCAAATGAATATGCTATCGAACGCATTAAGGAAATTGTGCCGATATGGAAAAAGGAAATTTGGGAAGACGGCGAAGAATGGATAGGTGACCAGAAGAAAAAGCCTAAGGAGGAAGTCGTATGATTGAATTGCATTATTTTGCTGGAATTCGAGTACTGACAGGAATTCCAAAAGAAAGCGTCAATTTCTCCAATCAAACGGTGGAGGACTTGTGGAAATGGGCTGATGAAAAATACCCGGGTATCCGAAATAGCTCTGCGCGAATTGCGGTAAACGAAGAATATGCACTGCCTACAGACGTCATCGAAAGTGGCGACACGGTTGCATTTATTCCACCTGTAAGTGGCGGCTAATGGAGACAATCGGAATCTTGCTCGCCGGGGGGATGTCAAGGCGCTTTGGTTCGCCAAAAGCTTTTGCCAAAATAAATGACAGGTTCTTTTACGAACAAGTGTGGCGTGCACTTGACGCTGCCTGTGATCATGTTGTCATCGTTACAAGGGAAGAATTAATTCCCCGTTTCCCCGAGGAATTAGATGTGATTATTGATCTTCCTTCATTATCAGGACTCGGTCCACTCGTAGGTATTTATACAGCAATGACCGAGCGTCCTGCCGATCAATATCTCGTGTTGCCATGTGATATGCCGTTTATCGGACAAAAAGAAACTGCTGCACTTATCCAATTGGCTGAAGGTACACATGATGTGACCGCTGTAAGAACAAGCGAAGAACACCTTCCTTTGTTCAGCATTTGGAATCATCGTGTGAAAAAAGACTTGATTCAAGAAGTATTAAATAAACAACTAAGTGTGATGAAGTTTTTGGATCAAGTAGAGACCAAATGGGTGGATTCGAGGCTAATCCATGTTGATAAAACTATTTTCCGTAACATTAACACAGATGATTAGTAGGAAGGGAGGGTGATGTACATGACTGACTATCCGCTACAAGACCAGCTTAGAAGACCCATTCGTGATTTACGAATTTCAGTAACGGACAAGTGCAATTTCCGCTGTTCGTATTGTATGCCAAAAGAGGTTTTTGGAGATGATTATGCATTTTTGCCAAAACAAGACTTGCTGTCATTTGAGGAGATTCATCGGCTGACAAAGCTATTTGTTTCACTAGGAGTCAAGAAAATCCGGTTAACCGGTGGAGAGCCACTCATGCGACGCGGTCTTCCAGAACTTGTGAAGAAAATCTTATCAGTTGATGGGGTGGAGGATATTGGGCTGACAACAAATGGTCTTTTGCTTGGCCAACAGGCACAACCTCTATATGATGCCGGCTTACGGAGATTAAATATCAGCTTGGATGCTCTCGATGCTGAGTTGTTCGGCAAACTGAACGGACGTGGAGTCAGCCCATTGCATATTTTAAAACAGATTGATCATGCAATTGAAGTAGGGTTTGAAATCAAAGTGAACATGGTCGTCCAAAAAGGTGTCAACGATTGTGAAATTCTACCGATGGCTGCTTACTTTAAAGAACGAGGGATTACGCTTCGTTTCATCGAATTCATGGATGTTGGTAACGATAATGGTTGGAGTTTTAAAAAAGTCGTTACTAAAAAGGAGATTCATGAACATCTTCTATCCGTTTACGACCTAGAACCGATAGACAAGGATTATTTCGGAGAAGTTGCCAAGCGGTACCGCTACAAAGATAGCAATTCATATGTTGGCTTTATCACGTCAGTATCGGAATCTTTCTGTTCTTCTTGCACTCGTGCACGTTTGTCGTCAGATGGAAAGTTCTATACATGCTTGTTTGCGACTGAGGGTTTTGATCTCAGAAAACTGCTCCGAAGCGACTTGGACGATGAAGAGGTTTTAGCTGCAATCAGCAACGTATGGCTGAAACGTACTGATCGCTATTCAGATGAGCGTACTGAACAAACTTCAAGAAGTCGCAAGAAAATTGGCATGTCCTATATCGGTGGCTAATTGTTGGTGTTGTGAGAAAAAATCACAAGACTTCTATATATCTAAAAAAAGGCATGTAGATTCAATTGAATCTACATGCCTTTTTGTCTGGTACATTATTTTGTTGTTAAAGCTCTAACATACGACTCCACTTCATCTGAAGTAGATAAAGAGAGAATAGTATCAATATGACTTTCCATTTCTGATTTAGACAGTTTTCTAATTTGCGAGCGGGCTTTCAAGATAGATGACGCGCTCATTGAAAACTCATCTAGTCCGAGTCCTAGAAGGATAGGGATAGCTAGTTCATCTCCAGCCATTTCACCACACATACCTGTCCATTTCCCTTCCTTATGTGAAGCGTCAATAACGTTTTTCACGAGGCGAAGGATAGCAGGGTTAAACGGTTGGTAAAGGTAAGAAACTCGTTCATTCATGCGATCTGCAGCCATTGTATATTGAATCAAATCGTTCGTACCAATCGAGAAGAAGTCTACTTCTTTAGCAAACACATCTGCCATGACTGCTGTTGAAGGAATTTCAACCATGATTCCGACTTCAATCGAGTTACTCACTTCAATTTGTTCATTTTCAAGCTTTGTTTTTTCTTCAAGGAAAAGCGTTTTTGCTTGTCTGAATTCTTCAAGTGTTGCAATCATCGGGAACATAATCTTCAAATTACCATGGACACTAGCACGAAGCAATGCACGAAGTTGCGTTCTGAACATATCTTCCATTTCTAAACAAAGACGAATAGCACGTAAACCTAAAAATGGATTCAGTTCTTTCGGTAATTGCAAATAGGAAAGTTCTTTGTCGCCACCAATATCAAGTGTGCGAACAACTGTCGGTTTGCCATCCATTTGTTTAAGAACGGATGAATAAGCCTCAAATTGCTCCTCTTCAGTTGGGAACTGATTGCGTCCCATATAAAGAAATTCAGTACGGTATAAACCAATTGCTTCACCACCGTGTTCAAGAACACCCACGACATCTTTAGGAGTGCCAATATTGGCACCTAGTTCCACATGATGACCGTCAGAAGTGACAGTAGCTTCGTTTTTCAGCGTTGCCCATTCGGACTTTTGTAGTTCGTAGCTTGCTTTTTTGTCCTCATAATGAGCAATTGTTTCCGCATCTGGATTGACGATAATGTCGCCGTCCAGTCCGTCCACAATGACAATCATGTCATTTTGAATGGAAGACATCACCGTCTGTGCTCCAACAACCGCTGGAATTTCAAGTGTCCGCGCTAAAATTGCTGAATGTGATGTGCGACCACCGATATCTGTAATAAATCCTTTAACAAATTGCGGATTCAGCTGAACGGTATCGGAAGGAGTCAAATCTTCTGCAATGATAATTACTTCGTCTGTAATCATGCTAGGACTTTGAATGGACACACCTAATAGATGTGCTAATACACGTTTCGTCACGTCACGGATGTCCGCTGCACGTTCCTTCATATACTCATTGTCCATCGATTCAAATAATCCGATGAACATATTAGCAGTCTCTTGTAAGGCAAACTCAGCATTCACATTTTCCGACTTGATTTTTTCAGTGATGGGTCCGAGTAATTCTGGATCACTCAACACAAGAAGATGAGCACTGAAAATAGCGGCTTCTTCATCATTCATTTGCTGAGCCGTATGAGCTTTAATTGTTTCAAGTTCAGATTTCGACTGGGTAAGAGCTGCTTCAAAGCGAGTCAGCTCAGCCTCAGTATTTGAAATAGTCGTTTTTTCAACAATTAGTTCCGGATTTTCAAGTCTAAAAGCTTTGGCAATGGCAATTCCATTTGACGCTGCAATTCCGGATAATTTTTGAATCATCAGTTGCCAATTCCTTGTGTTTCCATGATTTCTGCTACTTTCGCCATTGCTTGTTCTTCATCTTCTCCGTTAGCCGCTATAGTGATGCTAGCACCAGATGAAACGCCAAGAGACATGACACCTAATATCGATTTTAAATTCACTTTTTTGTCATTCCACTCAAGTGTAATATCCGATTTAAATGGAGCAAGAGCCCCTACCAAAACTGCTGCTGGACGCGCATGAATACCTTCTGAAGATGTGATGTTATATTGTTTTTCAATCATTGAAATTCCTCCTCTAATTTTATGGTTCAGACATGACAAGCATGTTGTTTCTGAATGATTATGACTGTTCTTGATTGATTATGATTGATTTTGAAAGCGATTTCAAGTAATATCTATTTTAATAACAATAAAGAAGGTGTCGATGTGTTAACAAATGAACGACATGACATAATTTTAGACTTATTAGTTGAGAAACAAACAGTTAAAATGCAAGATATTGTGGACGCTACTGGTGCTTCAGAATCAACGATAAGAAGAGATCTGACGGAGCTTGAAAATCAACATAAGTTAGAACGAGTCTTCGGCGGAGCTACATTATCAGACAGAAATTCATTGGAGCCAAGCATCGTAGATAAGTCTACCAAAAACCTTCAAGAAAAGAAACGCTTAGCTAAGTTTGCAGCTTCTTTCATTAAAGAAGGCGATTGCATTTTTCTTGATGCTGGTAGCACTACATTTCAAATGATTCCCCATTTAAAAGATAAAGACATTGTCGTTGTTACGAATGGCCTTACGCATATTGATACATTGAATGAATATGGAATTACAACGTATTTGACTGGTGGCTTAATCAAGTCCAGAACGGCAGCGCTTGTTGGCTCTCAAACCATTCAAGCATTACAAAGCTATCGATTTGATAAATGCTTTCTTGGTGTAAATGGTTTTCATGAGAACTATGGCTATACGACACCAGACCCTGAAGAGGCTTCTATTAAGAAACTAGCTAGTTCACTTGCTAAAAAAACGTATGTGGTTGCAGATCACACGAAACATGAAAAAGTAAGCTTCACTAAAATTCTAGATTTAGAAGAGGCCGTTTTACTTGTTGATATCCTTCCACAGAAAGCTATTAAATCATTACTGGAAAAAACTACTGTAAAGGTGGAGAAAACATGATCTATACATGCACCATTACACCATCAATCGACTACACCACCTATTTACCAGATTTTCAAACAGCTACACTCAATCGTTCAGATGAAGTATTTTACTATCCAGGAGGTAAAGGGATTAATGTATCGCGTGTGTTAAAACGTTTAGACGTCGATAGCGTTGCACTCGGATTTGCTGGTGGCTTTACAGGAAACTATATTGAACAGTTTCTAGAGAAGGAAGGTATTGAAACTGACTTCATACAAACTAAAGAGATTACAAGAATCAATGTGAAGATTAAAGCCCAAGAAGAAACAGAATTGAATGGTCCAGGTCCAGTGATAAATACCGAGCAACAATCCGTTTTAATGGAAAAAATCAAAACACTGCAAAAAGGTGATTGGTTTGTCCTCGCTGGAAGTTCACCAGAGTCCATTCCGCAATCGTTCTTTTTGGAAATCGCATCGATTTGCACGAACCAAGATATCCATTTTGTTTTAGATACATCTGGACCTGCCCTTAAAGAGCTAGTACTTACACAACCTTTTTTAATAAAACCAAATGAACATGAGCTTGGTGAATTATTTGATACGATCATTGCGAATAAACAGGAAGCCTATCACTATGCCAAGAGACTAGTTAATCAAGGTGTTCAACACGTGATCGTCTCTATGGGAGAAGAAGGTGCACTTCTTGTCACAAAAGACCTTGGTGTTTCCGCAGAAGCACCGAAAGGAAAAGTTGTAAACACGGTGGGTTCTGGAGATTCAGTCATCTCAGGATTTATCGCATCCTATACAAAAGAAAAAGATGCACAAAAGGCATTCCGATATGGTGTAGCCAGTGGAAGTGCCACCGCTTTCCGCTCAGATTTATGTGAAAAAAGTGATGTTGAAGCACTGTTAGATCAAGTACAACTAAACCCATTCCATGAACAGGATGTGACAGGATGAAAATTACACAATTACTGACAGAAAATACGATTATTTTGGATCTACAAGCAGCTTCCAAACAAGATGTGTTGACCGAGTTAATTGACAAGCTCGACCAAGCAGGCAAGCTGAAAGATAAAAAAGCGTTTACTAGAGACATATTAGCACGTGAAGCTCAGAGTACTACTGGTATTGGGGATGGAATTGCGATTCCTCATGCGAAATCAGCAGCTGTAAAAGCACCTGCCATCGCGTTTGGGAGATCTCTTGCTGGACTTGACTATGAATCACTTGATGGTCAACCAGCGCATCTATTCTTCATGATTGCAGCCAGTGAAGGCGCAAATAATGATCATTTAGATGCTCTTTCAAGATTAGCTACTTTCTTGATGGATTCGAATTTCAGACAGAAAATACTTGCAGCAACGTCTATTGAAGAAGTATTGAGAGCTGTAACTGATAAGGAAACGGAAGTGGATGGACCTTCAGAAGACTTACATGCACAACAAACACCTGATGCTGTAAGTTCATCTAAGAAAATTCTAGCAGTAACGGCTTGTCCAACAGGGATTGCGCATACGTACATGGCTGCTGAAAAGCTAAAAGAACGAGCAAAAGAATTGGGCATTTCACTCAAAGTAGAAACAAATGGCTCAAGTGGCGTGAAGAATCGATTGACTGACGCAGATATCGCAGAAGCAGATGCCATCATTGTTGCTGCTGACACAAAAGTAGAAATGTCTCGCTTCAATGGAAAACCTGTCATTCAGGTAAAAGTTGGTAAAGCAATCTACGAGACTGATAGTTTACTAAATCGTGCAATTACCAATGACGCACCAATTTATCATCATGACTCTTCAAAAGAAGAAGCGACAAAAACAGAATCAAGTAATGGTTTCTATAAACACTTAATGAATGGTGTTTCTAACATGTTGCCATTTGTCGTCGGTGGTGGGATATTAATCGCTATTTCATTCTTCTGGGGGATTAATTCGGGTGACCCCGACAGTCCAGAATACAATGCATTTGCGGCGATGCTAGGCACAATCGGCGGTGCGAAAGCATTCTTCCTTATGGTTCCAGTATTAGCTGGGTTTATTGCTAGCAGTATCGCGGATCGACCAGGTTTTGCACCAGGTATGATTGGTGGATTAATCGCAATAACCGTAACAGGTGTAGAAGGGGCTAGCGGAGGATCTGGTTTCCTAGGTGGTATTATCGCTGGTTTCCTTGCAGGTTACGTCACGCTGTTTGTTAAGAAAATGTTCTCGAAATTACCAGAAGCTCTTGAAGGATTGAAACCCGTATTATTCTTCCCGCTATTTAGTATTGCGATTACCGGGATTATCATGATGCTTGTGAATCCGCAGTTAACCAAAGTGTATACAGGAATCTCTTCTTTCTTAGAGGGACTTGGTGGCACAAACGCAGTACTTGTAGGGTTGATTTTAGGTGGAATGATGGCTATCGATATGGGTGGACCCATCAATAAAGCTGCTTACACATTCGGCATTGCGATGCTCGATGCAGAAAACTTTACGTATATCGCGACAGTTATGGCTGCCGGTATGGTGCCGCCACTTGGAATGGCATTAGCGACGACATTGTTCAAAAACCGTTTCACTAAGCCAGAAAGAGAAGCTGGGAAAACTGCTTATGTCCTTGGGGCATGCTTTATCACAGAAGGCGTTATTCCATTCGCAGCAGCAGACCCTGCACGTGTCATTCCTTCAGCAGTAACTGGAGCAGCTTTAGCTGGTGGACTTGTCATGTTATTCGATATTGGTCTTCGTGCCCCTCACGGTGGAGTATTCGTCATGGGACTTGTTGACGGTGGTATCGCAAAAGTTATGTTGTATGCTGTAGCAATAATTGCAGGTTCGATTGTGACAGCTTTAATGGCTGGATTACTGAAAAAGAAAATCGCATAATATAATAGAAAAGCCATCTCAACCACTCGAAATGAGGTAGAGATGGCTTTTTGATTTTTTAACATCGCCTTTTGGTAAATATGGCATAAAGCATGCATATATACCATTTTAACCATGTGCTGATAGGTTGAAAAAGGTATAATGAAGTAGTAATAGAATAGGTAACTCAAGGGTGGTTGGTTCACTCCCGTTCGAAAGGGGGTGGTGCCATGTCAGTATTCGAAGCATTGATGTTTGCAGTAACGTTCGCAGCATTAATCGTGTCAATCCTGTCATTTAACCATAAAAAATAACCCATCCTTGAGTTAGCCGCTCAGATGGGTCATTCCTACCATTTAGTAGCCAATCCCCTTGATGGGAACCTGCTATTACGTCGATCGTTGGTGTTAGCGCACCAGCGATCTTTTTTAGTTTACGCTTTAATTACTATTATTATAACATATTGAAAATCACTTTCAAATTAATTGATGTATCGATAAAAAAGAAAAATCTACTTTTGTTTTTTGACCAAAAAATCATGAGGACGTTCTTCACGACGAATAAACTCAGAATATAGTTGACTAAGTCAACTATATTAAATATACTGTTGATAGAAATAATATTCAGAATATTAAGGAGTGTATGTAGTGGAGAGGATTCAATATATAGAAAAAATAAGGAAATTTAATAGAGATTATGCAAATGTCTTAGGGAAAATCGATCAAGATATTTATAATCAACCATTTCCTCTTACGGAAGCACGCGTTATAACTGAACTTCATTTTACAAAGGGAACTACTGCGACGGAAGTTAGAGAAAAACTAGGGATTGACCGTGGTTATATGAGCAGGATTCTTCAAAAGTTTGAGGATGACAATATTATAGCTAAAAAACGTTCATCAAATGACCAACGTCAGTATTCACTCTATCTAACAAACAATGGTGAAGAAATCTATAACGGCTTAGTTGAAAATGCAAATCAAGGAGTAGAGAAAATGATTGAATCCATTTCTCAACCTGAGTTGTCCAATCTGATCACATCTATGGAAAACATTGAATCTATATTTTCTAACGAAAATCCTGCCCAGTCAAATGTCTCTATTCGCTCCTTTAGAGCAGGGGACGTAGGGTATGTAGCTCACCTTCATGGAATTTTATACGATAAAACATATAAGTTTGGCCCTAAGTTCGAATATTACGTTATGAAAGGCTTAGCAGAATTTATGATTAATAACGATGGGGGAGAACTGTGGGTTGTAGAGGTCAATGGGAAAATAGTTGGTTCGATTGCCATTACTAAATCGAATGATACGGTAGCTCAGCTTAGATGGTTTGTACTGGATGAGAATTACCAGGGTCTTGGTATAGGGAAGAAGCTAATGGAAACCGCAATTAATTTCTGTCACAATCAAGGCTATCAACATGTGTTCTTATGGACAGTGAGTATTTTAGAAACGGCGCGATATCTATACAAAAAATACAATTTCACATTAACTGAAGAAAAATCAAATGATGAATGGACTGGAACTAAGTTAATTGAAGAACGATGGGATTTAGACCTTTCCAAAGTTAAATCATTTGATTAAAGAATAATTAGTTATTTGATTAAAGAATATAAAAACAAAGGAGAGGTATGTAGCCTCTCCTTTGTTTTACAATGCTGTGGGTTATTTTTTGTTTGACGTTAGGCTTTCTTCAAAAATATCAATGATTTCAATAAATCGTTCTGCTTCTCTAAAAACATGATCAGCCAAGAGTGGGTGGATGTTACTTTTAATACGACATTCTTCGATTAAATCTCTTGCCGTCTTCTTAAAGTCTCTTAAGGAAACCACGGATACTCTGTTTTGATCAAGGAATTGATCTAACAGACCAGGTGTCTCTGACTCAGGTCTCATACTATCTAAATCGACAGCCTGGAATAGAAGTTGATCAAAATCGTGACTGAAATCTCGTGCTTGATCAACTAATTTCCGTTCACTAGGATCTAACAAATGTCCAATAAACTTAGCATGATCAGCCATTATTTTTAAGAAAAAGACATTCTCTTTTATAATTGCTTCTGGTAAAGGTTGTAATTTCCCTTCGTTTAGTTCTTGTAATCGATTGGCAAAATAAGCAGCTTCTCTACTCGTATGATCGACCAGTAATGCGTAATTATTTGAACGAATCTCGCAGCGTAATATGAGTCCTAATACCTTTCTTTTATAAGCCCATATATTGGCCACTGCCTGGTAAACTTGAACATTAAAAGCTTTAACTTGCTTAGGATCAGAGTGAATTGTAAAACCGTTTAATTGTTCCTCAATTCTTTCGAATACGACAATAAAAGCTTGTGCTTCATCAATTAGCTTTTGTTCATTATAAGTAAAGCCCAGGCTTAAAAAGAGTGCATGCTCCTTCATTATTCTCGCCCAAAATCGAATTTCATCCAATGATCGTACAATAAACTCATTAGCCATAATTCGCCTCCTATTTTCATCACAGTCCATACTATGTGTAATTTAATAAGAAAATGTCTTTTAGTAACAATTTTTGATGAAGGGAGTAGTTACTGGAATTATTGGAATCAGTCTATTTAAGCTTATCTAAGGAAAAAACTACTTTTTAGTCCATGGTAATTACCGGACAAAAAGAACATATGTTTGTATTATAAATATAATATTATTCATTTAAATTACCTCGGAAAGGAGCTTAACTATGCCTCGTAACCCTGGAGTAACAGATGAAAAAATTATCAATATGTACAAAAGTGGTATGTCATTTAAAGAGATGGTTCCGATAATTGGTCTTTCTGACCGTGCTATTCGTAATGTTCTCTACAAGCATGGAATTTCAATGAATAGAGAACAATTTTCTGGCCAACCTAGAAAACATAAAGTGAATGAGGATTTCTTTAAAACTTGGACACACGAAATGGCTTGGATCCTTGGTTCATTCGTTACAGATGGCCATGTTCATAATGAATCTCATAGCATTTGTTTCTCGCAGAAAGATGAGCGAATTCTTCGTTTAATTGCTAAGATGATGGACGCAGATTACGTATTAACACCATTCGGGAAAACGAAAACAACGCCGACTTTAATTATTAATTCTAAAGAAAGTAAAAAAGATCTGGAATTAATGGGCATCACAGCAAAGAAATCGCTAATTGTTCCATTTCCAACTGTTCCAGAAGAATATGTGGCTTCCTTTGTACGAGGTGTCATAGATGGAGACGGTTGGGTAGGGAGTGGAGGGTACCAAATGAATGTTACTTCTGCTAGTTTAAATTTTGCAGTTGGTCTTTTAGAAGTTTTTCGATCTTGGAAGTTGAAATCAAATATTACTGAAATCAAAACACAAAACGGAAATGCTATTTATCGAATTTGGGTTAGAGGAAAATTAGAGCTACAAAAGCTTTCTGAAATTGTCTATAAAGAAGTAAATTCCGAGGATTTCCATATTTATAAAAGAGTTTATATGACCCAACATTCTGTTGATTCTTATTTGATTGAAGACGATAGTAAAATTCCTTTATGGAAAATTGTTGATGGGAAAATTGTTCGAACACCAAATAGTACTAGAATTTCATTTAGAACGAACATAAGTAAATCTTTGTTAGGTTCGTTAAAAGCATTAGCGTATCAGCATAATACACATGTTAATCATTTATTTGAAAGCGGATTGAAGAATTTACTTTCTCAGAACGATTTTACATTCAGTAAAATAATTAAGCCGACAGACCGTGTGCAATATAAAACTACTTATGATCTACAATTATTAAATGATTTAAAAACTGCTGCAAAACATCATAAACTAAACATGAATGACTTAATTGAATATAGTGTGCAGTTCATTGATTTAAACAACATAAAGAGGAGTCTCAAAGGAAAATGAGAACTCCTTATTTTATTAATTCTATTTTAGTTGACATAATATAAATTATAGGAAGCTACATCTCAGTAACCAAGTATACTTGTAACAGTGAGACAAAATCAAAAAAACCACCGAATTTAAGCAATTTCGGTGGTTTGATCATTTGTATCTAATATTATGTTTCTACGCTTCATTTGAATTAAGAAAATCGTTGTCAGTGATAAACTGATGACGCCAAATACGACGACCATCCATTGTAAGCCGATTAAATCTAATAATGCTCCTGTTGCTAACAAAACGATTTGGAAAATCACTCGCTCCAGCATATTTCGGAATGAGAAAAATCTTCCATGGAACGCTTTCGGCATTTGCTTCTGAAAAATTGTCATCGCTGTTGGGAAAAAACTACCAACTGCAAATCCGAATACGGCAAATGCTGTTACCGACAATATTGGACTTGCTGCAAATATTAAGATTAACTCGGCTAATCCTATTACAAATGCAAAAAAGAATAATATCGTACTTGTGCTCCATTTTTTAGCGATAAATTTCACAACGACTGTACCAATCATAAACGCAATACCTTCTGCAGCGTAAATGGTTCCTTTAATCGATGCTGAATCTTGCAATTCACTAATGTTAATAACTAATAAGTTAAATGATCCGATAAATAATAAAGGGATTAACGTCATTACTAACGTCATCATGACCGCTGGGTACGACTTTAATATTGGAAAAACTTCCATAAATCCGCCTTTACCTGGTGCTGAAACTTTTACGAGTGCCTCTGTTCCCTCTTCCTCATCGATCCGTAGCATAAATGTAAAGAGCAGCAAACCGCCATAAGCAAAGATTGACATGAAATAAAGTGATTCTAATGACCAATACACCAATATAACACCCGCAAGTGCTGTTCCAATGACTCGAGCCATTGTTGCGACGTTCATATGCCAGCCATTCATTTGTAGTAAATGTTCGTCTTTTACAACTAATGGAATCGTTGCTTGCAACGCTGGAAAATAAAATGCTGCTGAAAGTTGGATACTAATCATAAATGCGACCATCCACCATATAGACCCCGTACCAATTGCAATTAACATAAAGCTCACACTAATCATTCGACCAAATCCAGAGATTAATAGAACGGTCTTTTTCCTTGATTGATCAATAACTTTACCAGCAAGCGGTCCAACTAGAATACCTGCTAACAAACCAATGGCCATAATAACTGATTTCAAGAAATCTGAAGGAATTCGTTCTTGCATAAACTCCAAATTCCCGATGATTCCAGTCCATAACCCCAGACCAGCAATCAATTCACCAACTAAAATAATCCACACATTGCGATTCTTCCACATACTTTCCCCTTTATACAACAAAAGGGGCTAAATTAGCCCCCTAGTTGTACCCTTTCACGATTTCTTGCTCTCGATGCTCTTCTTAAGTACTTTCCACAGACGAACCACATCACCATCTTTGTCTGTATCGACAATAAATGATCCGTTTGAATAACGATCGGAATTACGTATAGGTTTCGTTTCAACTACTTCACGAACACCTTTTGCAGTCTCAATAACCACTTGTTCATTCTCTTGTACATATAGTACGCCACTAACACGGTGGGCATTCGATTTTAATTCGCGTAATACGACAATTCCTCGTTTACCACGAGTTCCTTGTTCGAATTCTTTTAAGGACATTTTTTTAACGGCACCACGATGCGTGACCAGGAATAATTCTCCGCGGGCATCTGCTGGAATAGTCGTTGCATTGACAACAACATCGCCATCTTTCAAGTTAATTCCTTTAACTCCTCCGGTTTTAACACCAGTGACAGGAACTTCATCCATATTAAATCTCACAGCATACGCATTTAAAGTTGCAATAAAGACATCATCTGCTTGTGTAACTAAATCAATATAGACGACTTGATCGCCTTTTTTCAAATTCATGGTATTTAACGCACGTGAATAGCGTTGAACCTGGTACTCTGCAAGTGATGAACGCTTGATTTGACCAAGTTTGGAAACAGCTAGAATAAAGCGCGTGTCGTCGAATTTGTCGATTGGAATCGCTTTAATAATGGTCTCATTTGAGTCAAGCGAAACAATGCTTGAAACATGTTGACCTAAGTCCTTCCAACGAATTTCAGGTAATTCATGTATAGGTTGATATATATAATTGCCTAAGCTCGTAAATAATAATAAGTGATGTTGCGTATTCATCATCGATTCAAATAACAGATAATCCGATTCTTTCATCGCGAAATCTTTGCCGTTTGACGCACTATAAGATCGCGTACTTGTGCGTTTCACATAGCCATCTTTCGTTACAGTAACAACGACTTCTTCACTTGGAATCATAACATCTAGTGTTATTTTAATTTCTTCGATTTCGTCCTCAATAATAGATCTTCTTGGTTCAGCAAATTGCTTACGTATCGTTTGCAACTCTTGCTTGATTACTTTTGCCAATTGGGATTCATTATTTAAGATCGCCAATAGCTCACTAATTAATTTTTGTAGACTTGCTTCTTCATTTCTCAAATCGGTAATGTCTGTGTTAGTTAATCGATATAATTGTAGAGAAACAATTGCTTCAGCTTGTTCTTCCGTGAACGAAAAAGCACGAATTAAATTATTCTTCGCATCCCGTTTATCTTGTGATTGACGAATGGTAATAATTACTTCGTCCAAGATGGACAATGCTTTCATTAAACCTTCAACAATATGAATTCGGTCTTTTGCTTTTTGTAACTCGAAGTTAGAACGTCTTGTCACGACATCTTTTTGATGCGTAATATAGGCGTCCAGTAGTAATGGCAATGTCATCATGGTTGGACGACGATTATGAATGGCGATCATGTTAAAGTTGTATGCAATTTGCAAATCTGTATTTTTGAATAAGAACTGCAAAATGCCTCGTGCATCTACTTCTTTTTTTAATTCAATGACAATACGCAAGCCTGTACGATCCGATTCGTCACGTACATCTGCAATGCCATCTAACCGTTTATCCAATCGTTGATCATCTATTTTACGAATTAACACCGCTTTATTCACTTCAAAAGGAATCTCGGTAATAACAATCTGTTCTTTTCCGCCTTTTAAAGGTTCAATGTCAGCTTTTGAACGGACAACAATCTTCCCTTTACCCGTTTCGTATGCTTTTTTGATGCCATCGACACCTTGAATAATACCACCTGTTGGAAAATCAGGACCTTTTAAGACGGTCATGAGTTCATCAACAGACGATTGTGGCTTATTCATTCTCATTAATACCGCATCTAACACTTCATGTAGTGCATGTGGTGGCATATCTGTTGCATATCCTGCTGAAATTCCTGATGCACCGTTGACTAATAAGTTAGGAAAACGAGCTGGTAATACAGTAGGTTCTAATTCAGAGTCATCAAAGTTTTGCACGAGATCCACTGTTTGTTTCTGTATATCTCGTAGCATTTCCATTGCAATAGCAGATAAACGTGCTTCTGTATATCGCATGGCTGCAGGAGGATCGCCATCTACCGATCCATTATTCCCGTGCATTTCGATCAACATATGTCGAACTTTCCAGTCTTGACTCATACGTACCATAGCTTCATAAACGGATGTATCACCGTGAGGATGATAGTTACCGATTACATTACCAACTGTTTTTGCTGATTTACGAAATGGCTTTTCATTGGTGTTTCCTTCATGGAACATCGCATACAAAATACGACGTTGTACTGGTTTCAAGCCATCTCGTGCATCTGGTAAGGCACGATCTTGAATAATATATTTACTATATCGGCCAAACCGGTCGCCGATAACTTCTTCTAATGGTAAATCTTGATAACGTTCGGTTTGTGTCATTCTGAATCCTCCTCGGTATGGATGAGCTCATTTTCTAAAATGTTACTTTCCACATCTATACCAAAATTAACATTATTTTCAATCCATAGTCGTCTTGGTTCTACTTTGTCACCCATCAACGTTGTGATGCGTCTTTCCGCACGAGCATCATCATCAATTTCCACGCGAATTAACGTTCTAGTCTCAGGATTCATTGTGGTTTCCCATAATTGAATCGCATTCATTTCACCTAGACCTTTATAACGTTGAATCAAATAGCCTTTACCGATTTTTCGAATAGCATCTTGAAGCTCAGCTTCTGTCCATGCGTAAATAAGGACTTCTTTTTTCCCTACACCTCTATAAACTTTATACAATGGTGGCAACGCAATATATACTTTGCCCGCTTCAATTAAAGGTTTCATATAACGATAGAAGAATGTTAACAACAACACTTGTATATGTGCTCCATCTGTATCGGCATCGGTCATTATGACAATCTTGTCATAGGCAATGTCTGGAACCGAGAAATCAGCGCCGACTCCCCCACCAATAGCATGAATAATTGTTGAAATTTCTTCATTTTTCATAATGTCTGCAAGTTTTGCTTTTTCCGTATTGATAACTTTCCCACGAAGCGGCAAAATAGCTTGGAATGTGCGGTCGCGTCCTTGTTTAGCGGACCCACCAGCAGAATCTCCCTCGACTAAATACAGTTCATTTTTTGCAGCATTTCGGGATTGTGCAGGAGTTAACTTCCCAGATAGGATCGAACTAGCTTTCTTCGATTTCTTTCCACTACGAGCATCTTCACGAGCTCTGCGTGCTGCTTCACGTGCTTGTGAAGCACGAATTGCTTTACGTACAAGTGATGCACTCAATTCTGCATTTTCTTCTAATACATATAAGAGTTTATCTGATACCACAGAATCAACAGCTGCACGCGCTTCACTCGTTCCTAGTTTACCTTTTGTTTGTCCCTCAAATTGAAGGATTCCTTCAGGTATACGTACCGAGATGATTGCAGCAATTCCTTCGCGAATGTCTGCACCTTCTAAGTTTTTATCTTTTTCTTTTAATAAACTAGTTTTCCGTGCATATTCATTAAAGGCACGGGTTAATGCAGATTTCGCACCCGTTTCATGCGTCCCACCATCGCGTGTTCGCACGTTATTAACAAAAGATAAAATCGTTTCTGAATATCCATCATTAAACTGGAATGCGAATTCAACTTCAATCTCATCTTGAGTTCCTTCAACGTATGAAACTGGATGTAAGACATCTTTTTCTTCATTCAAATAACCAACGAAAGCTTCAATTCCTGTTTCATAAAAGAAGATATCTTGTGTGCCATTTCGCAAGTCATTTAACTCTATTTTCAATCCTTTTAATAAAAAGGCAGATTCGCGTAATCGCTCACAAATCGTTTCATAGTTATATTTAGTTACGGAAAAAATGGTTGGATCAGGTAAGAAATGAATAGCCGTTCCAGATTCTTTTGTAGAACCAATATGTTCAAGTGTTGTAACAGGATGTCCGCCATTTTCAAATCGCTGACGAAACTTCTTGCCATCACGATGAATGGTCACTTCTAAAAATGAAGATAAGGCATTCACTACGGAAGCACCAACACCGTGTAACCCTCCACTTGTTTTATAACCACCTTGACCGAACTTACCTCCTGCGTGAAGCACAGTAAAAATGACTTCCGGAGTCGGTTTCCCGGTCTTATGTATACCAGTTGGCATTCCACGGCCAAAGTCTCTAATACTGATACTTTGATCTTCGTGTATATTGACGATGATGTGATGACCGAATCCAGCTAAGGTCTCATCTACAGAGTTGTCGACAATTTCATAAACTAAATGGTGCAAGCCTCTAGCATCAGTAGAACCAATATACATGCCTGGACGTTTACGAACCGCCTCTAGTCCCTCAAGTACTTGAATAGCATCGTCGTTATATGCTGTTAATGATTGATTTTTTGCCAAATCGTTCTCCTCCAAAAAACAAACAGATGTTTTCATTGTATAGAATGAAAGCTGCCTTTGCAATGAGTCTACAGCTTTAATACCGATCTTCAACTAATAAACTTGTATGAATGAAAGTTCTATTAATGCGTTGTGACTGGTTGTGACAAGTGATAAACTAGTTTTACATATTAAGAGCACGTACTAATTTAAAAGGAGCACTTTATGAATACTGTTATTCTCATATTATTCGCTTATTTAATAGGATCGATTCCTTCAGCATTATGGATTGGAAAGCTTTTTTACAAAATTGATATTCGTGAACACGGTAGTGGGAACCTAGGCGGAACCAACACATTTCGTACATTAGGAGTTAAAGCAGGCTTAATTGTTTCCATTATGGACATTTTAAAAGGAACGGCCGCTACTTTATTACCGCTCCTGCCTTTCTTTGCCGCTACGGACATAAACCCGCTCATTCTAGGGGTAGTGGCTGTTATTGGTCATATGTATCCGATTTTTGCTAACTTCAAAGGTGGTAAGGCTGTAGCGACTTCTGGAGGGGTATTACTTGCTTATCACTGGCCGATCTTCATACTTATGCTCTTATCGTTTTTTGTAGTATTGAAACTATCAAAAATGGTGTCGTTTACGTCAATGGTACTTGGAGTGATTGCATTGGTATATACTATTTTATATAACATATTCTTTGTAAAAGATATACCATTACTTGTCGTTATCCTTTTATTATCTTCATTTATTTTATATCGACATCGTTCGAATATTGCCCGTATCAAAGCAGGAACTGAGCCAAAAGTGAAGTGGCTATAAAACTATAAGAATAGTCCACGAAAGGTTGATGTTCACATGAAAATTGTTTTATCAAATGACGCAATGGCCTGGTTTAAAGAAGAAATGGAAACCACATCAGGAGAATATATTCGTTTTTATGCTCGCTATGGTGGTTCAAGTGCCTTGCACGAAGGTTTTTCATTAGGCGTAACTAAAGAAGAACCAATGGAACTATCTGTTGAGCTTATAGAAGATAACATCCATTTCTATATAGAAGATCGCGATATATGGTATTTTGACGATCATGATTTACACGTCAATGTTGATTCGGAATTACAAGAACTTACGTATTCATATAAGAAATAATATAATCCACTAAGAGGTCATACTCTTAGTGGATTATTATTTTTTCCATATAAGAAGATGGACTTCTTAGAATCTGTCCAATTGGTTCAACATGCCTTCTTTTGTCATAATCGCTTGTTGATGCGGTCCAAACAAATCAAAATGGGGATAGGCTTCTTTGTAATCAATCCACTCTGGCTTTAAGCCGTATTGATTGCCCCACCTGATCAGCCTTTCAATATCTGAACAACCCACTTTCGTCACCGTTTTACATCCAGGAAATCGCTCATCTAGCCAATAGTGAGTTAAAAAGGCAATTTCTCCTCTGCTTACAGCGTCTTTCCATGAAACTAACTCTGGTCGTTTTATTCCAAAAGCCATTACCCTTGCACCCTAGCAATTTCATTATATTTAGCATCCCAAGCAGCATGGACTTTTTTCAATGACACGGGTCGGAATGTGTCTTTCTTCACTAGTACATGTTCAGACTTAGCCGTTGCTGCTACCGTTCCATCCTCGTGTAAAATCTCATAACCATACATCGTACGAAGTTTACCATGTGACTCTACCCATGTTCGGACGGTTGCCTTTTGTCCGTACTTCATCGACGCTTTATATTGAATTGATAAATCGATAACAGGTGATAAGTAACCCTCTCGCTCTAATCCAGCATACGTATAGCCTAGGTCCTCTATTAATGTTGTACGACCAATTTCCATCCATACTAAATAATTGGCATGATAAACAACACCCATTTGATCTGTTTCGGCATAGCGTATTTCTATTTCTTTTTCACTAATAAACATAATTCAGTCACCTCTAGAACCATTATACAAAAAACAATCATTCAATGGGCGGATAAAGTATCTCTGTATGTCCTACATCATAATGCCGCCGTCTACTTGGAGAACGTGACCTTGAACATAATCCGATTCACTTGATGCTAAAAATAAATAAGCATTGGCGATATCTATCGGTAACGCGAGACGTTGTAGTGCAATCATGGAAGACATTTGCGCAACTAATTTTTCTGGTATGTTTTCAACCATAGCTGTACGCGTAAATCCTGGAGAAACTGCGTTTACATTTATTCCTTTTCGTCCTAACTCTTTCGCCCATGACTTAGTCATACCTATGACAGCAGCTTTTGATGCGGCATAATTGGTTTGGCCCGCATTCCCATATACTCCGCTCACTGAAGACGTATTAATGATTTTGCCTTTGCCTTTTTCTAATAAATACGGAAGAACTGCTTGCGTGCAATTGAAAACCCCGTTGATGTTTACATTAAGAACTTCTTGAAAATCAGCAGGATCCATTTTAGCCAGCATCGCATCACGAGTAATCCCAGCATTGTTTACTAAAATATCTATTCCTCCGTATGCTTCTACTGCATTGGAAACAAGTTGATTCACACTTTCTCTATCTGCAACATTCACTTGTATAAATGTAATGTCATAGCCCTTATCTCGTAAAATTTGTTGTTGCTTATTCCCTGCTTTATCATCAAAATCTGCCATTACTACCTTAGCGCCTTCTTGTGCAAAACGTTCACACGCTGCTAAACCAATGCCATTAGCACCGCCTGTAATAATCGCTACTTGATCTTGTAACCTCATGATTTGCCCCCCTTATAGAACCTTTTTAAAAACATATGAGAAGTGTAGCACATCAATGTTCAAAAATGAATGATTATTCATTCAACTTTGTAATATGCTTTTCTACGCCTTTAAATAAGCCGCATAGTAAAGCACAATGCACCTTCTATCTCAACTCCAGAATTGACGGACAATTCCTTCAAATAAGTCTCTCTTTATTGGAATTGGTGTCTTTCTCTGGAGGAATGGTGTACATCTCCAAGCGAATGGACAGAAACATTGCATGAGTGGACAGAAACACAAGTTGAATGGACGAAAACTCATCGTGAGTGGACGGAAAACTGAGTTGAATGGACGATAACCCACAGTGAGTGGGCGAAAAACAAATTTCCAAGTTTCAAGCGTAGCTCGAAAAAGTTTTTTAAATATATCTAAAAAAAAAGACTGCCCCTAAGGACAGTCTTCTTAAAAACTTTAGTTTTTCAATTTATCACGTAATACCATTGGTAAGATACCACCATGACGATAGTAATCAACTTCTACTTCTGAATCGAATCGTGCTAATACGTCGAATTCTTTTACAGAACCGTCAGCAGAAACAGCTTTCACTGTTAAGATATCACGAGGTTTTACGCCTTCAGCAATGTTTACGCTGATTTCTTCTTTACCTGTTAAACCAAGTGTTTCTGCACTTTGACCAGCCAAGTATTGAAGAGGTAAAACACCCATCATAACTAAGTTTGAACGGTGAATACGCTCGTAGCTTTCAGCAAGAACTGTTTTAATACCTAGAAGGTTTGTGCCTTTTGCTGCCCAGTCACGTGAAGATCCCATACCGTAATCTTTACCTGCTAAAACAACTAAGCCAGTACCGTCTTCTTGGTATTTCATTGCAGCATCATAGATAGCCATGATTTCGCCGTTTGGCCAGTAAGTAGTAAATCCACCTTCTGTGCCTGCTGCGATTTGATTACGAATACGAATGTTTGCAAATGTACCGCGCATCATAACATCGTGACTACCACGACGTGAACCATATGAGTTGAAGTCGCGTACTGCTACTCCGCGTTCACGCAAGTATTTACCGGCAGGAGTATCTTTACCAATCGCACCAGCTGGTGAAATATGGTCAGTCGTAATTGAATCTCCGAATTTCGCAACTACGCGAAGTCCAGCAAGCGTTTGAATTGGGCTTGGTTCAATTGCTAAACCTTCAAAATAAGGAGGGTTTTGAATATACGTTGAATCTTCATCAAATGTATACAATGAATCATTTGATGTTTCAATCGCATTCCAACGCTCATTTTCATTGAATACATGTTCATATTCACTACGGAATAATTCTGGTGTAACTGTTTTAAGAAGAACTTCTTTAATTTCTTCTGTTGTTGGCCAGATGTCAGCAAAGAATACATCGTTTCCTGCATGATCTTTACCTAGTGATTCGTTTTGAAGATCAATATCAACCGTGCCTGCTAATGCATAAGCAACTACAAGTGGTGGTGAAGCTAAGTAGTTACCTTTTACTAGAGGGTGAATACGACCTTCAAAGTTACGGTTACCAGAAAGAACAGACGTAATTAATAAGTCGTTTTCGATGATACCTTTTTCGATTTCAGGAAGCATTGGACCTGAGTTACCGATACAAGTCGTACAACCGTAACCAACTAAGTCAAATCCTACAGCACTCAATGGCTCAAGAAGTCCAGCATCACGTAAGTAACCTGTTACTACTTTTGAACCTGGAGCAAGTGAAGTTTTCACATATGCAGGTGGACGTAAGCCTTTTTCTGCTGCTTTTTTCGCAACAAGACCTGCACCGATCATAACGAATGGATTTGATGTATTTGTACATGATGTAATGGCTGCGATACCAATAGCACCTGTTGGAATCGTTACTTCTTTCCCATCAAGAGTTACAGTTGCAGATTTTTTGAATTCTTTTTTAGATAAACCGAATCCTTGGTTGCCTTGAGGAGCTACAACCGCTTTGTTGAACTCAAGTTTCATTTCAGACAATGGAATTAAATCTTGAGGACGTTTAGGTCCAGACATGTTTGGTTCAATTGTTGATAAATCAAGTTCTACAACATCCGTGTAGATTGGATCTTCATTATCAACTGTAAAGAACATTCCGTTAGCAGTTAAATATTCTTTTACTACTTGGATGTGTTCAGCGTCACGGCTAGTTAAACGCATGTAATCAAGTGCTTCTTCATCAACTGGGAAGAAACCACAAGTTGCGCCGTACTCAGGTGCCATATTTGCAATTGTCGCACGGTCAGCAAGTGGAAGTTTTGTAACACCAGCTCCGAAGAACTCAACGAATTTACCGACAACGCCTTTTTTACGAAGTACTTCAGTTACTTTAAGTGCTAAGTCAGTAGCAGTTGTGCCATTTGGAAGGTCACCAGTTAATTTAACTCCGATTACTTCAGGAATTGGGAAGTATGATGGTTGACCAAGCATACCTGCTTCAGCTTCAATACCCCCAACGCCCCATCCAAGAACACCGATACCATTAATCATCGTTGTATGAGAGTCAGTACCTACTAATGTATCGGGATACGTTTCGTATGTACCTTCTTCATTTTTAACTGCATGAACTACGTTTGCTAAATACTCTAAGTTAACTTGGTGAACAATACCTGTTGCTGGTGGTACAGCACGGTAGTTATCATATGCTTTTTGAGCCCAGCTAAGGAACTGGTAACGCTCAGCATTACGTTCAAATTCTAATTCCATATTAATGCGAAGTGAATCAGCTGTACCGTATTTGTCTACTTGAACAGAGTGGTCAATAACTAAGTCAACCGGAATTGCCGGGTTGATTTTGTTAGGATCTCCACCCATTTTAGCCATTGCCGAACGAAGTGCTGCTAAGTCTACTACTACTGGTACGCCAGTGAAATCTTGAAGGATAACACGTGATGGTTTAAACGGAACTTCCGCCTCTGGATCAACATCTTTACCCCAGTTTGCCAATTTTTCTACGTGTTCATCATTGATGACATATCCGTCGTGTTGGCGCAATACGGACTCAAGTAATACTTTAATTGAATAAGGAAGTCGGGAAACATTTGCGATCCCTGCCTCTTCTAACGCTGCTAAACGGTAATAGTTATACGTTTTACCGTTTAAATCGAAAGAAGTACGGCTATTATGCAAGTTACTTTTTGCCATGTCTATTCCTCCTTTTATCTTATGAAAAGGCTCTCATCTATTGGTAGCGACTTTTCTCCAGTTCTAATCATAACGCAGTCTAGTTTATAAGTAAATTACATTAAAATTATAGGATGTGATAAGTATTTATTATGACCTTACAGCATTTCAATTGTTTTCTTTAATTGTTTTAAATGTCTTTTTTCGTGAAGTCCAACAAACGAAAACCATTGAATCAATGGCACTCGCCCAAATATCGGATGTTTAAATGATTTTTCACGAAATACTTCTTTTGTGCTTGATTCATAGACGTCTAATAAGAAGAGACGTGAATCATGAAGCTCTTTTTTCATCTCTTGTTTTAATTTGTAATCTTCAGTTGGCAAAGTATAGCCAGGAGCCTCCACTTTTACAAGTCGGCTCGTAGAAAGGGAAATTGGTTTTTTCATTGCTTTCGAACTTTCCGGATCTTGTAATTCTCGCGCAATATTTGTGACTATTACTGTTTCCATTCGTAAAAGATGTTCAAAAATTTGTTTTGGAGACCATCCACCATTTGAAGGGTTCTTGTTGAATTGTTCGTCTGTTAATCCTTCAATTGTTTGAAATAGCTCTTTTCGAATTTCATTATTGTCTTCTAAAAACATCTAAATCTCTCCTTTAATTACTTCAAAAATCTTATCCGCTGTTGAGGTGACGGTAATAAACACGCTTCATTATGACGAATTAAGCGATGTCTATGCTTTGCGACGAAACGATAAACATGATCACGTAACGATTTTGGAACAAATTGTGCGTATTTTGCCAAATGGTAAGGTGCTTTCAGATAAGTCGTAAGTGCAAACACTGCATCAGACTCTACTAATAACTCTTTTCCCTTAAGTACAACAATCGAATCAATCTTTTGTAGTTTGGGGTGTCTTTTTTTCATTTGATTGGCAAGTTCACTATCAAGAGCTGCAAAATAGATTTCTTCAGCTCGCTCATGGTTCAAAATAAACTGGACAGATTGTTGACAAAAACCACAGCTTCCATCATAAAAAAGAATAGGAGACTTAGTATTCATAAAATTCACCTTTTCTTCTTATATTACTTGAATCGACCAATAAACGACAATCTAACGTTTTCAATTGCCATGTCACATGCGACCATTCTCCTTATTAGAAAGGCCTGTCGTTTTATGATTCACTAGACTTCAAACGGAAAACACCTCACAAAATAAAAAATGGAAACTGCCCTTAGTCAATTTTCATGACTTTAGAACAGCTTCTTTTATTTAATATGCTTTAAAGCTTCGCGTTTACTTAATGGCTTCAACTCATGTTCTTCAACAAATTTCCTAACAAAGACAGGATTGGTTTTTGCATATTCTCTTAATACCCAACCAATGGCTTTTTGAATAAAGAATTCTTTTGAATGTACATGTTGTAAAATAATTTCAGTTAATATTTTTTCATTTGTATCATTTTTATACTTTAATTGATGAAGTATGGCTGCGCGATTTAACCACATATTATCAGAATCTGACCACTGAAGCATGATTTTCTCTCCATTCAGACGGTCTCTTTTGACAATTGTACCAACAATGGTTGGTGCTATTGAATCTACACTATCCCACCACGATTTTTCTGTGATCAATTTTTCGAGAAACGCCAAATCTTCAATCGATAAAGTTTTAAGTTTTTTGCTAAGTAAAGCGATGGCTACATATTGATACTCTCGCTCTTGTAATGCGTAAATCCTCCATACTTCTTTGAGTAGTTCAGGTTTTTCAGGTGATTCATGTGTTGCGAAATATGTTTTTAATGCTTCAGTCCGCTCTGGACTTTTAATTCCTAAAAAGGGAAAATGATGTTTCATATAGGCTTTCATTGGTTCCGCAAGTTGTTCATTGCGAAGGTTTTCAAATACTTGGACATATGTATGACGATTCCATGGTTCTTTCACAATAAAACTCCCTTTTTATCTTTCACATTAAAAAATGTGGATAGTTAACTATCCACATTTTTTTTATAAAAACCCTATTATATCGAATGCTAGGTTAAAGATGAATAAAGTATGAACGACCACAAACACCAGTGCCTGTTTATTTAGCTTTTTCATCATGATTTGATCCATCCCAAGCGCTCCTCTTCTTAAATTATACGCCTCAAATTCGGAATCGGCAAAATATTTTCACAACTTTTCACATAAAATACATGGCAAGGCTTCCTTCAATATTTTATGTCGAAACTCATGAAAAATGAACGGTTGGGAACCATCATATTAAGATAATTTTAATCTTTAGTTGGTTATCTTGATTATTTGCAAAACCGCTCTTTTGAAAAAACATTTCAAACAAATGGTTTGAATCTTACCATTTGAGGTTATCTATTAGGTAAGCAAGAAAAAAACATAATTGAACAGGAGATGTCAAACATGGGATTCATATTATATCTTATTATTGGTGGAGTTATTGGATGGTTAGCAGGACTTATTTTAGGTAAAGACGTACCAGGCGGAATTATTGGTAACATTATTGCAGGTATTATTGGTGCTTGGATCGGCGGAATGTTATTCAGTTTCGGACCAGCAGTTGCCGGCATTCAAATTATTCCAGCTTTAATTGGTGCAATTATTTTAATCTTCATCGTTAGCATGATTTTAAAAGCACTTCGTAAATAAGAATTTAAAAAGAGTCGTTCGAACTTCGAACGACTCTTTTTTATTGTCTTTTTATTCGCTTGAAGATAAAGCTTGTCCGTCTTGCTCCTGCTCTTCTTCATATTTATTGTAATAATACAGAACATCTTCAACATATTCATCACTATGATTATACATATGGATTGCCTTTTCTAAATCACCAGTGGCCGCGCCACTACTTGCTAAATATTTTGCAGCACTATGCATGGCATCGTCTAATTGAAAAGGATCGGCTATACCATCTTCATTGGCATCTACACCGTATCCACCGTATTTAGCAATAATTTCTGGATTTGTTTTATCTTCTTCTGAAATTGCGCCTTTTCCATTACCTGTACAACTTGGATGTTGCCAGCCAACGAATGTACATGGCATGAATTGCATATGACCTTCTGCTCCTACTGGAGAAAGAAGCGGATCCATTGTCGAAAATTTAGTTTCAATACGATGATGTGCAGCTAGTAATGTCCATGGTATTTTATATTTTTCGGCTGCTTCTTGATAAATCGGGATATATTCTTTTGGAATGTCCATTTCCATCACCTTGTTTGGTGCATGTTGTATGGATTCTTTTAATGTGTGGATGATTGGAATTCTTTGTAAGTCTCCCCAGTACACACTTGCCAATACGAACATTGTCATCGTGATTGGAACCATAAGAATGATGATCAAGCCTTTTGTGGCTATAGATAATGGTTTCTTTTTATTACGAATTTTCATGTGGTCGCATCCTATTTTTTCTTTATTTTATCACAAATTGGCTGGTTCATCACATGATTCTAATATAGTAGTGTGTTGTATTCCTTCGAAATAACTTTCATCTTTCAAAGATACCCATCATTTTCATCACTTCAAATATGTTAACAAGCTATAAAAACCTACTTCCCACATAGTATAATCTTGCAAAATTCGACAGCGTTAAACAAAATTTCATATACAAAATGTGGCTCATTTTGTAAACTTACTAATTAAGGTGGTGACGAAAAATGTTACAAGACTTTAAAAAATTTATCTTAAAAGGAAATGTTATGGATTTGGCAGTTGCTGTTGTTATCGGAGCAGCCTTTGCAGCTATCGTCACATCTCTTGTTAAAGACATTATCACACCTTTAATAGGTATTATTTTAGGTGGAGTAGACTTCACTGGCTTAGTATTAACAGTTGGTGACGCTCAAGTTATGTACGGAAACTTCATTCAATCAATTTTCAACTTTATCATTGTAGCTTTAGCAATCTTTATGTTCGTTCGTATATTAATGAAATTTCAACGTAAGAAAGAAGAAGTAGTTGAAGAAGGTCCAGCGATTGATGCGAAAGAAGCGTTACTATCTGAGATTCGTGATTTATTGAAAAACCAAAAGACTTTGTAGAGAAGACAGAAAAAAACCATACTTTTCTTCGAGACCATTGAAAAAGTAAATTTACTTCTTAGCGAGAGCTTGAACGACAGGTCGTTCAGGCTCTCTTTTTTATGGACTAGTCTGCTTTTAGAATTTTCGTGTTTACATCAAATTTATGAATTATGAAATTGACTTGCTTTCATATATTTTTTCTGAAATTAATATGATGGAGTATGTAATTAATAATACAAGTGAGACATTTGTTGAGAAATTATAACTTGATTGGAATAACTCTTGAGACCAGCGATCTTCTCCAATTAGAACGTAAGCTAACTTATTTGATATACCGAGTCCATCATTAGCTTCAGCTATTAAACTTTGCGTATAATTTTGAGCCAAAGCCACATTTGCCAGGATCGAGAATAACAATAATGGTAATAATGCGGTTGAAAATTTTAATTTCTTTTGAATTGCCAAATATAAACCTATGAAGAAATATAAGAAAATAACAAAATCCACTATCTCAACTCCTTTTTGTTTTTTATTGTACTACATATTTCAAATTCTTCCTTTTTAGGTAATGTTCAATTTTGTTCGTAGGACTGCCTATTTCATGGAATTTCAACAAACGTTTACCGATTACACAGAAAAAACCTCAATTCAACTACCTGAATTGAGGTTTTTTCTATTTTCTAGATTTTTTTCTAGTGTATTTAATCATGTTTTTTATTTCCCTTGTTCAATTAGCGCCTTCATATCCGTAGCAATTTCTTCTTTTGGTACATCTTGATAGCCGTTATAACTCTTAACAACAATCCCATCTTGATCAACTAAGAAATAGCTTGTGCCATGTAAGACTTGATCTGAGGTGGGATCCATTTTCACGAGAGATTTAAATGAGTCTCGTGCAAACTGTTCCATATACTCAGGGTCATATCCAGAAAGTAATTCCCATTTGGATTCGTCAGATGGGTTAAACTTCGCTAAATATTCTGCCATGATTTCTGGGGTATCGACTTCAGGGTCTACGCTGAATGCGACTATTTTATAATCTTCTACTTCTGCTTTTATTAATTCATCTTGTACTTGGGTCATATTCATGGTCATTGGCGGACATACCGTATCACAATTAGTGAAGATAAAAGTAGCCAACCACACCGTACCATTTAAACTTTCTAATGAAACTTCCTCACCTCTTTGAGATTCATGTGAAAAAGATTCAACTTCCCAGTCGGTGTCTGCTTTAAACTTTGAAGAATTACATCCTGATAAGATGATTGCGCTCAACACAATAAGTGTGAACATTTTTTTATATTTCGTCATGGACTCCCCCACTTTCGCTCTTTTACATCTTAGCGAATGAAATTTACGAATTCAAGGTACGACCATCCCTTGTTTCTAACGAATTTGTGTCTAAGTATTTGTATTAGTCCCTAATGTAAAGAAAGGCCACCATCTTATTTGGCGGCCTTTCTTCATTTTTACATTAAATCAGATACATTGCGTTCGATCAATCTCGCACTAAAAGCACTAGCCAGTCCAAACCCATTTACTTCAAATACGCTGCTAGCAATAAGAGCTTGCATGCCTGTTTCTACCTCTAGCGCAGTTAAATTCGCACGAGGTTCATCTACAGAAATCGTTAATTTCTTACCACCAGCCGTTTCAAATTGCATTTCTAATACTTGTGCCATGTGTTAGTCCTCCTCCCTATTAGTTTTGTATGTTGCCAGTTGCAATTTTCTCTGCTGCCAAAATCGGATAAGATGAAAACCCAGATAAAATACTAGTCACACCCATTAATTGCTCTGCTGTTGCAGATTCATGAATGTTTCGATAAGAGCTTGATTTTTTTAGTACTTTTCCATCTTGTGTCATCCCAACGTCAAACGTTAAACGGACTATTGCTTCTGTAAAATCAACGATTGCCATGTTGTATCACCCCCTTTCCCTCTTTAGATAGAGAGAAATTGAAGAAAAGAATACATCGTGCGTGTTATTTTTCGCAGAACCTTTTATAATAGAAGAATAGTTGTAATAAGAGGTGAGAGTATTGGATGGATGGTTTTTATGGTTTATTGTATTTTGGGTTTTTGTATTAGCTGGACTCTTTGCTATTGGTGGCTTTTTTATGTTCCGCAAGTTTTTAAAAGTGTTACCGAAAGACGATGGGAAATCCATGCTCGATTGGGAAGAGTATTATGTAAATAAATCCCTTCATTTATGGGGAGATCAAGCAAAAGCAATGCTAAATGAACTTGTTACGCCAGTTCCTGACTTGTTTCGACCAGTTGCCAAGCAAAAAATTGCCGGTAAAGTCGCACAAATCGCTTTAGAAGAAGATGCAACATCCATTGAAAATGATCATCTTATTCGCGGGTATATTCAAGCAACTCCGAAGAGAGATCACAAATTCTTGCGTAAGAAGTTAGAGTCAATGGAAATTGACATGACGCCATACGAACACTTATTTAGATAGAAAAGCATTTTCTGTTTAGCTTTTCTGTTTAAACTAAAGAACAAAGAAAAAGCCGACCTTATGAAGTATAGGTCGGCTTTTGTGTGGAATTTCCCTCTATTGTTTTTTCGAGCTTTTTATATTGAAGCAACATAGCGATGCGCCACGGTACAATCATACCAAAGGCAAGTAACCAAAACATGCCGCTTAACTCACCGACATCAATGGTCGAGCTTAATATGATTTTACCAATTAATCGGACAACCAATAATCCAATTAAAATGAAAACAAAGGCTTTTGATTGTTTTAAATAAATGTCCCCGTTTTTCACTTCAAATCTAGATGTCCAAATTAGGACGGTAGAAAAAAGAAGACCCACTCCAATTGATTCTACAATTTGCATCGGAGCTACTCGGAAATATTCAAAAACAAACATGAATGCACCCGTCGACATGAAAAGTGGTGGTAAAATAATTTTCTTAGCATTTACTGGCTTTTTTGACGACTTTGCTCTTACCGTCATAACAAGAGTTCCCATAACGACTGCCATTATGGTTGATCCAATGACGATCCACTGCGAAGGAATTTGTTCAAACATGCTATTCCTCCCATTTCATTAATTCATGTAGTTTTTCTATTACTTCTTGTACAGGAACAAACCGAGCATACCGGGCGTATTCCTTACCTTGTTTTATTAAAATGACCACAGGTGCTGTAAATAAACTGAGTTGCCCTGCTAGTTCAGGTACTTCTGCTGCATTTGCAACATAAAAAGGAATGGTTGTATCATTTTCGAGTACTGCGATTTGTGGAAATAGCCCTTCACATACCGAGCAGTTAGTCGTTTTCACAAATAGTAAGAGATGTTTCTCGTGTTCAACGATTTCTTTCCATTGCTCATATTTTGTTATGGATTTCATCTTCAACACCATCTCTTTCTTACCAATAGTTTACTTGTTAAAACCCTTGGAAGTCACCAAAAATCGGGCTTAATATTCGGATAATGAACGTCATGCCGTCAAAGAACAATAAAATACCGACTGCTATCATGATGATACCACCAATTTTGACGATTTTCGCATTGTGTTTTCGAATCCAGTTCATACGTGTAATAAAGAATGATAAGACGAAGAACGGAATTGCGAATCCTAATATATAAGCTACCATATACCATACACCAGAGCCTGGATTTGTTGCTCCAAGGAATAAAACAGATGCTAAAATAGGACCTGTGCAAGGAGTCCATCCAGCTGCAAATGCCATACCAATGACTATAGTTCCTAAATAACCCGATGGTCTATTTTTAAATTGTAATTTTCGATCTTTCATTAAAAATTCTGGTTTAAAAACGCCTATAACAATTAAACCAAATAACACAATAAAAATAGCACCAATTTGTCTAATGACATCTTGATATTGAATATACGCCGTATTAACAAAGTTTGTTCCAAAACCTAACGCTATAAAGATAAATGAAAAACCGAGTAAGAAAAATAGCGTATGTAGCATTCCACGTTTTTGCAAAACACCGCGATCTGTCTTCAATTCATCTAACGTCATACCTGTAATATAAGAAAGAAATGCTGGATATAATGGCAAAGTACACGGCGAGATAAAGCTTAGAAAACCTGCTCCAAATGCCAATAATAAATTGATATCTGTGGTCATTAAGTTCGCTCCTTTACAATTCTTCTAACATCGTAACAAATAATCAGTCAAATAACTTCATTATTGCCTGTGACATTTTTTTGTCTGAACAAAAGAGGACACAATTGTGTCCTCTTTTATGTTTATACGGTTTCTTCAACAATACCGTTTTGCAGTAAATACATTTTGTGATAGAGCCCTTTGCTAGCAAGTAATTGTTGATGATTACCACGTTCGACGACTTCACCTTGATGAAGAACGAGAATTAGTTCAGCATCTTGAATCGTACTTAAACGGTGTGCAATGGCAATCGTCGTTCGTCCTTGACGCATTTTTTCCAAACTAGATTGAATGGCCACTTCTGTTTCAGTATCAATGTTTGCCGTCGCTTCATCAAGCACTAAAATTTTCGGGTCGGTTGCCATCGTACGGGCGAATGCAACGAGTTGGCGTTGACCACTTGAAAATGTCGAGCCCCGTTCTGTGACTTTTTGTTTGTAACCGTCTGGCAACTGATTAATGAAGGAATCGGCTTGAACGAATTCAGCAGCAGCTCGAACTTCTTCGTCAGTCATCGCTTGATTGTGCAAGCGAATATTGCTTTCAATGTCCCCGAAAAATAAGAACGGATCTTGCAGAACGAGTCCCATTTTTTCGCGTAACTCTTGCGCCTTATAGTTTTTTACCGAATGTCCATCTATTAATATATCACCTTGTTCAAATTCATAAAATCGCATCAACAAATTGATAATTGAACTCTTTCCACTCCCCGTATGGCCGACCAATGCCACTGTTTCTCCAGGGTTCGCAGTAAAGGAAATGTTTTTCAAAACATCCGTTTGACCGTCATAGGAGAATGTCACATTATTAAATTCAATTTTTCCAGCTTCAATGCGAGCGTTTGTATTGCCTTGAGCCGGTACAAGTTCCTCTTCATCTAGCAATTTAAAGACACGTGATGCAGCAACAATGGCTTGTTGGAAAATCGATAAACGTTGCATCACTTGATTAATTGGTTCAAAGAATCGGTCAATATACGTGACAAAGGCATAGATGACCCCAACTTCTATCGTATTATTGAACGAAGTGATTCCGAAATAGCTGAGCAACATGATCAATGCAAGTGCATACACCAAATCAATCGCTGGTCTAAGCAACAAGCTATCCATTTTGATATTGCGTTTGCCAGCTTCCCAGTGCTGTTCGTTTATGTCGTTGAACTCATCTTTTAAACGTGGCTCTTGTCGAAATGCTTGAATCATGGACATTCCTTGCAATGATTCCGCCAGTTTGGCATTCAATTGACTTAACCGTTCACGTAAATCCTGATAAAAAACGGAACTATAGCGTCGATATGTGCTAATAATTAAAAACAGGATCGGCAATAGCACTAGTGTAACGAGTGCCAATTTTGCATTTAATATAAACATCGCAATGTACACACCAACAACTAAAAAGGCACTTTGTACAAAGCCTACTAAGACACTGACGAACATATCTTTTATTGCTTCCGTATCATTGGTTACTCGAGATACGATACTCCCTGCAGGCGTTTTGTCAAAATAACGCATGCCGAGGTTCTGTACTTTTGTAAAAACATCAATGCGCATTTGCTGAATGATTTTTAGTGCGATCTCTTGGAATTTCAGCAATTGGAAATAACTAATAAACACATTGGATATTTGAATAAAAATATAAGCGCTCGCAAGTCCAATAAGTGGTCCTTGAGGGAAATTTCGAACGGTTAAATAATCATCGATAAACGTTTTGATTAAAATCGGGCCAAATACGTCTCCAATAACGGTAAGTCCAAGTAGGAATAAGGCGAAAATAATTACTTTTTTGTGGGGTTTCAAATAAGAAACGAGTCTTCTTAAAATAATATTTTGATCTTTACCGGTTAGCTTCGGCTGTTGGTCCATTATGCCTCACCTCCCATTTCGACAAGTGCTTCAAGTTGTTGTAATTGATACATTTCATAGTAACGTCCTTGTCTTTTCATGAGTTCTTCATGTGAACCTTTTTCAACAATGGTACCTTCATGCAGTACGATGATTTGATGTGCATGTTGAATCGCACTAAGTCGATGAGCTGTAATAATGGTCGTCTCATCTACACGAGATGCTTTCAAAGACTCAAGTATCGCTTCTTCTGTTCGAGCATCTACAGCAGATAAGGAATCATCTAAAATCAATAATTCAGGTTTCATCATCAACGCACGAGCAATTGATATACGTTGCTTTTGTCCCCCTGATAAAGACACTCCTCGTTCACCAACTATGGTGTCATAGCCACTGGTGAAATTTAATATGTCTTCATGAATGTGTGCAAGCCGAGATGCTTCATAAACATCTTCAAGTGGAGCACTGGTATTTGCAAATGCGATATTGCCAGCAATGGTCGTTGAAAACAAGAAGTGATCTTGCGGTACATACCCGATCGCAGAACGTAGACGTTCTTTTTTGTATGAATTGATCGAATGATCACCATATGTAATCCATCCATCATACCCTTCAAATTCGCGTAGTAATAACTTTAGAATGGCCGTTTTACCAGAGCCAGTCTTCCCTACGATACCTAAAGTTTCCCCGCGCTTTAATGTGAAGTGAACATTTTTTAGTGCTGCACGCTCATCATCTGGGAACTTAAACTCATCGATATGAACCTCTAAGTCACCTTGTGCTTTGATATCCAGTGCATGTGTCGCATCGTCAATATCTGCTGGTTCAGCAAGAAGCGCACGAATCCGGTCATAAGAAGCACGACCTCGCTCAACAATATTAAACAACCAGCCAAAAGCGAGCATCGGCCAGACGAGTAGACCTAAATACGCAGTGAAGGCGATTAAATCTCCAATTGTCATATCGCCTGCAACAATGAATCGTGCACCAAATAGTATGGATAGGAAAAATGAAACACCGACAATTGCAGAAATCGTAGGGTCAAATAACGAATCTATTTTCGCTACATGAATATTTTTTTCTACAACATCATCTGATAACTGGACAAAGTCTTGAATGTCTTCTTTTTCTTGGCCAAATGTTTTGATGACTTTTATTCCTGAAATACTTTCTTGTGTTTTATCGTTTAAGTTCGAGAACGCTTCTTGGGCAAAGTGAAAACGATTATGTAGCTGCTTGCCGTAGTAATTCGTTAAATACGCCATAATGGGCATTGGAATAAGGGCAATTAGTGTTAATTTCCAGTCGATTGTTATCGCCATTGCGGCTATAACAAAACTTCCTGTTGCTAGTGAATCCACGAGCGTTAAGACACCCACTCCTGCTGTTTGTTGAACCGCTGATAAATCATTGGTCGCATGTGCCATTAAATCGCCGACACGTCGCTTTTGATAAAATCGTGGTGACATGCGAGTAAAATGCCGGAATAAACGAGCTCGCAATTGGCGTGCGAGCAAAATTGCTGAACCAAAAATCAGCATGCGCCAATAATAACGAATGATATACATGGCAATTGCCGCACCAGCAAGCAATAGCAACACTTTAAAAAGCGCTTCGCCTGTTAAGGTACCTAGTCGAATTTCATCGACGACGTAACCAATTATTTTAGGTGGCAGCAGTTGCAAAAACGCAACAACCATCAGCATTACGATACCGAAGATATACTGTTTCTTTCTCTCTTTAAAAAACCACCATAAATCTAAAAATACTTTCACGCAACTATCCCCCGATTTCTTTTTTTCAGCCTTTATTAGTTTAGCAAATGTTCGGAATTTAGAGAAGATACGAAATGAAAATAATTCGGGTTAAGAAATAGTTTTCACATTTATTTCGTTTATAGTGAAAATTGCTCGGTTACATGAATCGGTTACATCCAATTCATGTAACCGAGCTTCCCCCTCATTTATTAAGCTTTATGTCCTCCGATTAATTTCGCACGAGCTCGAGCTGTTCCTGCATCTGTATAGGAAACTGCGCGTAGTAAAGCCGTTGAACCATATTTACTACGAATGTGATCCATGGCGGAACCGAGCTTGCGTTTGCGCCATTTTTCCGCTTCAAACAGACTGAGCTGCATAGAATGCTCAGGTTCCATGTTCGATAAGGTCACCGACAAACGCCGAACCGGTCGATCATCAAAATGTTCGTGGAACAATTTCACGCATATTTTGTAAATTTTCATCGTGTCATTTGTGGCTTCTTCCATTGACAGAGACCGATGAAATCCTCCCCCAAAAGTATCTTTGCTGTAGCCAACGCCGAGGTGAACGGTGCGCCCAACTTTTCCCGCTTCACGCGCACGTCTCGCCACGTCTTCGGTCATTTCAAGTACAACCGCTAGAATATCTTCTGTTTTCCGATAATCTCGGTATAAAATCTGCCCTTTGCCATAACTAATTTGCCCGTCGATAATGGGAGCACCTAGTTCTGATAAGTCAATTCCCCAGGCGTGGTGATACAACTGGTTTCCCATCACGCCAAACTTCGATTCGAGTGTTGTTAACTCGGTCTTTGCTAAATCTCCGATTGAAAAAATCCCCATGGCATTTAAGTTTTTTTCCATTCGAGACCCGATACCCCACATTTCGCTAAGTGGGGATATTGGCCATAACTTGGTTTGCACATCATCATAGGTCCAACGAGCGAAGCCTGTTTTCTTCGCTTCTATATCGAGTGCTAACTTCGCCATCAACATATTCGGTCCCATGCCCATCGCAGACGGTAATTGAAACATTTCTAGCAAATCGTCTTGAATGCGCTGGATGGTTTGTTCAATTGGTCCCCACAGCCGCTCCGTACCAGCTAAATCGATAAAGCTTTCATCCACACTGTAAACATGAATCGCTTCTTTCGGCACATACTCACTAAGCAATCGCGTAATTTCCATAGACATCCGTACAAAAAAGCCCATTTTCGGTTCGATTATTCGAATGTCCGGATGATCAGGGATTTCATATAAACGCGTCCCTGTTTTTACACCAAACTCTTTTTTTAATGGGGGCGAAGCAGCTAAAACGACACTTCCCTTTTGTTGTTGATTGCCAATAATCGCAATCGGGATTTTCATCACGTCAAGCCCTTCATCCGCTGCTGCACAACTGGCGTAAAAGCTACGCATATCGAGACAGACGATTTTTCGATCTGGGTATTTTTCATACATGGTGTTCTCCTCCTTAAAAAACGAACAAACGTTCTTTTCCCTTATCATGATTATACCCCGAACGAATGTTCTTAATCAATGGGTGGAAAATATTTTCAATTACTTGTGTGAGCTCTATTAGGTGTTGAAAACCATAAGAAAAAAGTGTTCGAGAAACTCGAACACTTTGAACCTTTAGATAAGTCGCTCACCTGATATGGATCGAGCGGCGTGAATTCCACTTGTCGCTGCGCCAATTGTCCCTCCACCTGGGAAAATATGATCGCCACATACATACAGATTCTCTAGCCCCGATTGATGAGAGATGGAATTAAATAGAGAAGACTTCAGTGTTTGAGGAAATCCACCGACATAGCCGTTTGGACGACCTGTGTAGCGTTCCCATCCTTTTGGTGCACCCGTTTCGAAATGAACGATTGCTTGCCTAATATGAGGAATCACTTTTTCGATTGCTTCGAGCATGCGTTCACTTAATTCGTCACGTACCGCATCATATTTTTCTTTTGTATCCCAGCGATGCGCCTCCGAATGCGTGGAAATCGTAATGGTTTGAATGCCTTCTGGTGCTCTCAATGAATCTGCAGGAGTTGACACTGACATGAAAAAATGTCCTACTTCCGCAAGTCCTTGTTCACCATCAAGTGATATTTGCCGAAAAGGTGGAAGTGGCGCTTGGAGCTTTCTCCAGTCCACTGCAATATACAACGCCAACGTCGTCCATGTTGGTGTCGTCATTCCTTCACGCAGTGGTTTCTTTAACTGTCGCAACAAGTCTGGTGCTAGAATGTTCGGTAATTGGTGAATCGGCACATTCAATACCACGTGTTGTGCATCATATGTATTGCCTCGGTGATCCGTTGCTCTCCATTGATTATTTTTTCGTTCGAGCTTCTTAACTGTCCGACGTTTTTTGAGAGTACCACCGTTTTCAATAAAGCTTTCTCCCATTTTTTCTGCTAATTGATACAAACCGCCTGGTACATAATAAGCGCCTTCATGGTAAATATCGAGTGCAATCGCTGCGAGTAAATAAGATACATCCTCACTACCCGTTTGCATGCTATCAATTAATAAGCCATCTATCATATGACGAAACTCGGGCAGCTTTGATAGTCCATGGACACGTAGCCTCTTCTCTAAAGTTTGATTAAAATATGGCAGTAATCTTATGTGTTTAGGTTGCAGTGAGCCAATTAAATAGAGCCATTCTTTTGCGGTAGTTGGCGGGAGGACGGGCAAACGGTCCATCAAGGTACGCACAGTCGCAGCAGTTTGATAAATTTCACGATAAAACGCTGTGATATTTTGTGAGGCTTGCGGAAAATGGCTGGTCATCTGTTCAACATGTTGTGCGCGATCTTTATAAAAGGTGAACGTTGCGTGCGGGTGTACCATTTGCATGACTTGATCAAGAGGTTGTAATGTCATTGGCTTTTCTAGATATCGAAATACCCGTTCATGAATGCCACCTGGCTCTAATCCCATACCAAGAGTTGCACCTACAGGAAATACATAATTATGTCGTTTAAACTTCCCCGCACATCCACCAAGTTCAGATGACGATTCAAGAAGTGTCACGTTTTCTCCATGTTTAGCTAATAGCGAAGCGGCGGTCAACCCACCGATTCCAGCACCAACGACGAGTATGTGTTTGTTCATGCGCCATCCCTCCTTTTCTTTATTATGAGAAAAGAAAGCGGCATTTTACAACTTTCAATGGGCACACTGCTGCTTTCGTTTATTAAATTAGCATAGATAACAAAAATGAGGGAATGATAAGGTGATTTCTAAACACTGGAGGTTACATATATGAAAATAATAGGTCTAACTTTTGTTGTGCTTTTTAATTTCTTCTTTCAATCAACACTACCTTCTGAAACGTCAAATCAAATAATACAGACTTCTAAAGATGAGAAAGAAGTCTCCGATGAAGTTCTCTTGAACACTACCCGTAAGTTAACCCAAAAAATAGAGAATAAACTTCAAGAGGAGAAAAATATAGACATATCAGCAATAGGAATCAGTTATCAAATTAAAGAAATCCGAATTCGAGTTAATGGTAACCAACAATATCTAAATAAAATTGAAAAAGACATTAAAGAAATAGCAAATGAATTAGCACAAGAAACCATTTTTAAAGATTATTCAGTTGCAGTTAATCTTCAAATTCCTTCAAGTGCCAATAAGATTAAAACAAATGTAAATTCACTTGAAAAAAGTTTGTTAGAAATTGGGTATAAGGAAGTCAATAAAGCCCTGCAAGAAAGTAATGATTATTTTAAACGTGACATTACTTTGCCCACCCAACTACCTCCAGTTACTTTCACTCACAACTTTGGCAGATTGAATCACTCTTTTGGAAAAGAAAATGATGAATTTGAAATAGCCTATATGAATGACCATGTCGGACAAAATCATTATCAAATACGAGTTAGGCCAGTACAGTACAAATTAGAAATCAGTGATGAAAAAATTGATCACACCATAAAATTAAAGGATGGAAGCGCAGCAATTTACAGCACCAAATTACCCCTTGATGTACTGGTATTCGAAAAAGATAAGTGGCAATATACATTATTGGTGGATAAGAGAATCTCAAATACGGTTACAAAAGAAGTATTAGTCGATATTGCAAATTCTATAAATGAAAAATAAGTGAACCTGATGATATTAGGTTCACTTATTTTTAGTTTTCACAATTCAATACTGAACAGCCTACTACCTATAGAAATTATATAAAGTAGTTAGGTTCCGGTTGATTCCATTCATACCTTTCCAGTTGGCATATTCACTTGGTGTGATGAATTCTGCAATAAAGTCATTTAAGGATACTTCGTTATCAAGTGCTTCCTTTACCTTCTTAATCAAAAATGACAAATAATTCACCATGGTACCACTTAATTCCAGAGTACCAATATCTCCATGGCCTGGTATGACAGTTTCTATTTCAATTGTTTTCACTTCATTTAAAATGCTTAAAAATTCATCTGGATTATAGATAGGTAAATGAAGATTTTCTGTGATGATGTCACCCATGAAGGCAATCTTTTCTGCAGGCAGATACAAAAAAGTATCACTAGGCGAATGGCCTCCTCCAAGACAATGTAATTCTACGTTTCGCATTGAGCCTTGGATAACTAAAAGCTTCTCAAAAACAAGTGAAGGAAAAACCATTTTCAGATGAGGTAACTCGTCTAACACTTTGGACATTTCCGCATATTGATTTGATAAACTGAACTTCAATACAGGATCAATTGTTGATTCTAACTGATTTTTTAAATTATCAAGATATTGATTCATTTCTTCTATTTCTTTTGCCACATCAATAAAACTATTATGGTCTTCAAACCATTTTTTTGTTAAAGACGTAGATATAATCGTTACGTCTTCAAAAACTTGATTTCCAAATACATGATCGCCGTGATAATGGCTATTTATGAGGTATTTCACTTTCTTCCCTGTCATCACTTCGGCTTGTTGCCTTAACATCTGAGCAGCTGAAGGTGTACTAAATGAATCAAACACTAGCAACTCACCCCCCAAGTCCACAATCCCGGCATTACTCCATGCGCCTTGTCCAGGTTTTGCAATGGCTGCATACACTCCTTCAGAAAGGCAATTCAATGTGAAATATTCTGTTTCCACAAACGATTTAGTCATGAGATATCTCCTTTATACTTCTGAAGATCAATAATTAACTTAATTATTCCTTACTATTGAGATTGAATTAGATAGATAAAGCCATGATGGAGTTTAGATCTTTGAAGCCAAACTTTTTATAAATTTCTGTTACTCTATCGCGGCGAGTATATTTTCTTGAATCATAACCACTTCAGTTTTCAAGTCAATTGGCCGAAAATCTTGGTCAATGCATTCTTTCCAATATGCCAAGTGCTGTTTATCGATATCGTGATCTGAATCTTGAACCTCAATCCCACCTTTTCCCTGAACAGAATACCAATAAAGATACTCATTACCTTCAATCTCTTCACGGAAAATCGTCTCTATGTACATCTTTTCATCATTAAGTGTCGATAAAACACTAGACATATTATCATTTAAAAGCTTCATCCATTGATCAACTGCTTCTGTTTTACCTTCTTTAACCTTAAATCTTGTGAGTTCTACTGTAGGAGGCATTTTCATTCCCTCATTTTCTATGTTATTAGCAAGCAGCCATACTTGTTAGTAAACGCACTGGGTGTAATGATATTAATTTAAATAGATAAAGTCATAATGGAGTTTAGATCTTTGAATCCTACCTTCTTATATATTTCTTTAGCATAATTAGTAGCAAATACATTTAAACGAACAACTTCTTCAAAGCCAGATGTTTTTAACGTGCTTATTCCTTCTTGTATAAACTCCTTTGATATTCCTCTACCTCTATATTCCGGTAAGACATAAACATCATAAATGAAACCAAATTTCTTATCCGAAAAATAATCCGTATTTTCACCGAGCAAAATCCAACCAGCAATTGAACTGTCTGTATTTCGATAGACTAAAATAATAACCACCTTTGTTTACTATAGAATCAAACATACTGTATGCCTTTTCGGCACTTATTGGTTGCTGAGCACCTTCACTTGCAGATTCAGCAGCCCTAGTCGCTATGAATTCTTTATCCTTTTCTGTTGCTCTCTCAATCATGTATATTCCACATTTCCCCATAATATAAAATGTAATTCGACAAGCAGTTTAATTTTCCCTTCACCCGTTCTATTTTACTCTTTACATAATTTCAGATAAAAAAAGAGCTGCAACTGAGCAGCTCAATGATACTCCGGTATCGCTTTGATTTATGAAAAGAAAAGCGAAAAGCCCCTTATAGATCGACACTTGCGCTGGAATGAACATATCTTATCGTTTACTATTTTTTTAGTTCTCTTCATAGTAGGCAGGCAATATGCCCTTTTCACCTGTAGCAGATAAAGTTCCGCGTTCTACTTTAAAGGAAGATGACCAAAAACCAGTTCGCGTGCCGTGTCTCCAGTCTTCCTTAAACGTAACAATATAAATTTCATCTTCTATTTCAATTACATCGGTCTCTCTTTCGACCTGAAATCCATCTATTGTACCCTGCCATTTGCCAATTTCCTTAGGAAAAGCATTTTCAATTGTTCCTTCTACGTCTGTAGCAAATTCAACGGCATCTTCTTTTGTAAACGGAGGCATAGGAGGAGAAATTAATTGAAAATAACCCCAACATAAGAACAGTGAAATAATAGGTAAAACAATAAGCATTTTTACACTTGTGCTATTTAATTCTTTTTTAAATAACCATCTATCTATACATGCGTATAATAAAGCGGCTAACACTCCAAAAAAGGCTAGGGTCCTTTCTTGAAAAATCACACCATTAACTAACCCGAAAATACTGTGCAATAAAATATAAAGCCAATCGTGCTTTTGAAACCATTTTCTTTGCACAAATTCTATGCCTACAGAAACCAAATTACCGTAGATTAAGATAATTACACCTATATACAGAAAGTAAATAAAAAACCAACCAATAAAATTGCTTCCTTGGTTATATACAATATCTAAATCATTTCCAATCAGGCTTCCAGAAGCTAACACGATCGAGAAGATAATTGTAGCAATAATCGTTGTGATTAATTTTCTCATGATGAGACTTACTGTTTCGTTTCGCATATTCCCTCACAAATGATTAGTATTTTATTACAGCTTTAGATATAGCGGGAAAGCTTCCGCTTGTGGCTCAGTTTTTGAATCTATTTTATCAGCTATACTACATACTTATCCTTGATGATTTCCACATGATGAAGCTCATGTCCAGCAATAATGTATGCCAAACCCCTTACTGAAATTTCGCTGTTGTTTGCGATTCCTTTTCTAGACCAAACATCTTCAGGCAAACTACGCACAAGTGAAACTGTGGATTGTCTTACGGCAGAGAAGTCTTTAAGTAAATCTGGGAAGGAGCGGGAATGAAATGTTGCTTCTTTTACATACTGCTCGTCATCATAGCCAGCTAGTGGACTTTGATCTCCTCTTGCTATGCGAAGCAACCTGTAACTCATGATTCGTTCCGTATCTGTGATATGACCAATTACTTCTTTGAGGGTCCATTTATCTATTGCATAACGATAATTTCCCTGCGTTTCTGAAATGTTTGAAAGGAATGCAGTTGTGTCCTTTAGTTGTTTGATAAGAGTATCTTCTAAAGAGCCTTCAGAAACTAAATCAATATACTTTCCAAAATAAGCGGGGAATTCTTCATTTGATGGTTTTGTCCACATTGTGTGTCCTCCTAGTTTCTATGACTAATTACACCATTTTAATGTATGAGTATTAAAAATCGTATTATTTAGCTCTTTAATAACTCCTGAATTACTTTTCTATCCGCAAGTTTAATATTTTCCTTTAAGTAAATCGGTAATTCATCATCATTTAAAATTTGTTGCGTAGACATCCAATGAACCTCATCTACTTCATCAGGACTCTTCGCAAATGCTTCACCAGATTGGTAATCGCAGAGAAAAACAATGTCAACAACATGACCTCCTAATTCCGTAACAAATGAAGAACTATTAACATATCTAAGGTTTGAAACCTCTATACCTACTTCTTCATAGATTTCTCTAATCAAAGTTCTTTCTAAAATATCTGATGAAGATCCTTCGTAATCTACCTTTCCACCAACAAGGGAAAGTGTACCCCCTGCGTGTTCTTCCTTTTCACTACGTCTTATTAAAAGCCACTTTTCGTCTTTATAAATAGCACCTTCTACATTGACAATAAACAAAAATCCCACTCCTAAATGAATGTTGGCATACGTTATTTATTGATATACAACATAACCTCATCTATGTATTTTTCTATAGGTTTTCCAGAATCGACTCTAAGACATTGGAGGTCTGATGGTTTTTTACTTTTATTCACCCATTCCATAAATGACTTCTCAGAGGGAACCTGTTGAATTTGACTAATCATAGGTGTTCGATTTTTTATTCTACGTTCAATTTCATAAATTTCATTAAGATAACATTCAACATATTTGTATGTGGCCAGATATTTCTCTGTCATCCTTATGCCCTTTTCCACCATTTCGGTATAAAAGCATGGGCTATCTAATATTGTGCTTTGACCTTGAGACAATTGAAAATCGATTAATGACCAATCGATATCGTAGGCTATTTTACCAGCAGCATTCGAGTCGATATTATCAGTATCTAATGATTCTAATAATGCAGATTTGACGATATCGTGGTCAATAATGACTGCTCCTGTTATTTTTGAAATTCGCCGAGCCAGAGTCGATTTTCCAGAACCTGGAAATCCAGACATTTGAAGAAAAAACAAAGTGAACACATCCTTTTTGATGCTTATGTAATGTAGTTGAAGAAATATTCACGCTAAACTAGCTATATATATCTTTATTGATGTTTAGATCAGAACGTAAATACCATAAATCGAATTATTCTAAATATCTGCTTCACGATCCAATACTTTAAAAGCTATAGAAGACTTATTTCTTCTTAATTCACACAAAAACCGATTAACCCCAGGATACTTCTCGCCCAAGTTGATTATTTTGAATCCACAGTTTTTATAAAAATTTACTGCATCTCTATCTGTTTCAGCAGAAATCAAGCTTACTGAGTATTTATCACAAATGAATGTAATCATTTTCCTCCCTAAACCATTTCCTCTTTCCGCAGGAGATACTGCAATATGTTTTATCTTACAATGATTAGAACTAATAAACTCGAAGCCAATACAACCAATTGATTCTCCATTTGACTCCATGGTATATAAATTCAAATTAATTGATTGCAAGTAATTTTGATATTCTAAATCAATAACTCCTTCAGAGGTTGCATACGAAAGGAGTTCCCTTATTGACGAGTGGATAGGTTTAGAATTAACTTTCTTCATATAAACACCAACTTTGCACGGTTTACAACAGGACTTTAAAAGCCATCCCACATTCCCTTTTAGATTTTCACTTTTGACAATTCATCTTCAATTGCGTTCATTATGTCAAATGCACCCTCCGACTTGTTTGAACATACAATCACTTTGAATGAAGAATCAGGATAATAAGCCGAATGAAAGCTAACTCCAGGATCATAGCCCATAATATGATACTTCGATATCAAATTTCCATTTTTCTTTATCCATAATCCATAACCATAAAAGCTATCTTCTTTGACTTGGGTGTGAGAAGTAAGTAACTGATTGGTAAGTGCTTCGTTTATCAGTTGATTATTCATCAGAGCTTCCCAAAGCTTCACCATATCTGTTACTGTCACAAATGCTCCACCATCCGACCCTCCTTTTACTGGTAATGAATAAATATTCGTTTTCCATGTCCCATCAGCATTATCAATGTAACCTATAGCAACCCTTTCTGGGAGAGAATCAAAAGCAAAGTACCCAGAATCCAACATGCCTGCTCTTTTAAAAATCCGTTTCTCGACGTAGTCAGTAAAGACAAGTCCACTTGCTTGTTCGACGACCAAACCCAGCAATATATATCCTGCATTATTGTAGTGAAAACGCTCGCCCGCTGCAGATTTCATGTTCTCATTTTGAAATAAAGGTAAAAAGTCTTTCAAACACCTAATATGATACATTGGATTTTTAATCCACAATTCCTCGAAATCATCCATTACTTCTTCATCAAAATAATCAGGTATTCCAGAAGTATGAGTTAACAACTGATGAATCGTAATCGTTTCGGCAAAATGCGGAAAGTTCACATCTAGACAGTCTCTTAAAGTAGAGTCAAAGGAAATTTTCCCTTCCTCTACAAGCTGACAAATTGCGATTGAAGTAAAGAGCTTACAGCCTGAAGCTATACCATAACGAGTTTCTGTTTGATTTTTAATTTGTTCAGAACGATTTGCGTATCCGTAACTTACATCTACTAAAACCTGGTCTCCATTTTTAACAAATGCTGTCCCCGAGAACTGATTATTACTTTGCAAGTTATGTATTTTATTAATAATGTTTCGTTTCATTTGTGTTCCCCCATTTAGAATCTTCTCTAGCACCACAACAGTATGAAATGATAAACCCGTTTTATTGTGTTTGAGTGGGTGTCCCTTGATGGAAAAACATTTTCCATTTGCCATCACTGAATTTCCATATGGAACTACGCAATGTATGCTGCATTTTTATTTCGTTATATATTCGGTAAGTGGTTAACACTGTATTTGTTGATAGTTGATGAATTTCAAACTCACTTAATGTCATCTTTACAACGCCAATACCATCAACCTCAATTCCATTTTTATACCATACTGTTCCGGAACTTCCAAACTCGAAAAAATCGCTTGCAAGTAAATTTGTAAGTTCTTCACGTGAAGTACGTATTTCAGGTAACAATAATTTTTCTTCTAGCTGTAATAGATGTTCTTTTAAATGTACTTGATCAGACATTATTCAGTCCTCTTTTCGTTAATTTGATGTATGGGTTCACATCGTCTATTTTATATAATTCTACAAGTAAACATATTTCCCTTTTTCTTCAAAAGACAATATATAATTAAAGAAATGAATATTAGAAAATAAGTACATATCCTGACAACTGTTATAAAATATGAATATCAACATGAGACCTGGATTAGTGTGTTTTGATTTAATTTTAACCGATATAATAAATCTAATTTATTAGCAAATGAGGTCTTTATAATGTTGGAATGGATAGCGATAATAACCATGTTAATTGATCATATCGGATATGAATTTTTCCCAGGTGATCTAACTTGGAGAACCATAGGAAGAATTGCATTTCCTGTTTACACGTTCCTGTTAGTGAGGGGGTTAACATTAACGAGAAATAGGTCTACTTACTTTAAAAGATTAGTCGGTATTGCGGTATTAGCACAAATTCCTTTTACGCTCCTATTCGAAATCTATACATTAAACGTAATCTTCACCTTATTATACGGAGCAAGTGCAGTTGTACTGTATGAAAAAGTTAGTCGGATTTGGGGAATTTTCATCCTCGTGATATTAGGTCTCATCATGCTACCTATTTCAGATTTCACAGACTACGGTATGTATGGATACTTACTGTTTTTACTTTATTATTTTCTAAAAGAAAGACCTGTAGCTCTAGTGATAGGTCATTTAAGTTTAGATGTTCTATATAGTTTTACTTATTTTGAATCTTGGCATTCGATACAGTCATTCAGTATCATTGCGACGGTTATTATTATTTTTAACAATTACTTACCTGAAGTGAAAATTCCTAGACTTTTCTACCGAGCTTTCTATCCAGCTCATTTATTGATTTTGTATCTCTTATCATTATTGATTTATGGATAGTGAAATAATTTGAAAGCTTTATGTAGTTCATAGCAAAAGATAGTAACGGTTCCCGTTTCGTTCGCAAAATTTCACATTTGAAAATGAATGCATCGTATTATGCGGTGCGTTTTGTATGTACGGATTGTAATATAAAGTGAAACACCAATAGAAAAACTCATGACAGATTCGTGTAGGATGTAAGTTACCACACAAACTAGCAAGGTTTTGTTCAGAAAACCAGGAATTAATGAACACCCTATATTTACAGTGTTTTCTGAGGGTTAACTATTTCGTTAATGTTCAAGAACTCGTTCAACAATCAATGTTCAATAACGTATACGAAACTAAGTATAGGTGCACGACTGAATATTTTAAATCAAGTGAGTCAGTCCATATTCAATTCCTTTCTTGTTTCGTCAAGATTGATATTTTAACCGTAGCTCTTTAGTCGTCATCGACCATTTCCCAAACTGAAAAACGCTGCATTCGACCGAATTTGGCCAAATGCAGCGTTTTTATTTTAGTTAGTAAGTTTTCCTATGGTACTTGGTTATTCAACTAAGCACTCGTTAGTGCAAATAGCGACTACTCTTATATTCCATCGTCCCAATTACTGGAATATACTTAATGAATTACTTTCGCTTTTATTCTTGGGGAAAAACATAAGAAACAAATGAAATAAGTAATACATGGGACAATGAACCAAGCAAAGATACCAGGTGTAAGCATTACATACAAACTAATCGGTAATGACCAAATAAATGCAATTAACATGAGGTATTTTTTATTCATGAAAGAAGAAGTGATAGCTAAACAAGCAGGAAGGCATAACGTAAAAAATGTATTGATTGCCACATCTTCAGAACTTGAACCTGTATAAGGGTTATAAAAAACTAGCATAATCCACAAAAAAATACTAAATACACCAGCTATAACTCCCAAGATTGTTCCTATTATTCTCAATTTCATTACCTCCTCAATTTGAATGAACTCACCTAACAATACCTACTGGTTGACATAACATCCGGTTGAAGAAGTGATTACCTTCAGTTCGCAAAGGAAGAGAAATTGAAAATAAGATGGATGAAATAGGTTTGAGATCAGTAAGGCAAAATAAAAAACCGAAGGCGCGACAACGCCAATGGTTTCATACTCCTTACTCAACTAACTAAATCTGAAATAATTTCCTCGTTTGTCTTTTGCAAACTCTTAGGAATATCATTTCTATAACTTTTTAACCCAAAATAACAGTTATCAGTAATTTGTTGAAACAAGCTATGGTTGAAATGAAGTTCTTTGTAAGTAAGACTTTTAGTTAATTTTTCAATAAATCGTTCATGTGTCATCATATCTACAGAACCAAGATGAAAAATCCCGTTAAGTTTATTTTCCATAATGTATTTTAACTGTTTTGCTAGTAACGTATCGGATAGATTATTACATTCTAAATTACTATATACATCAATATGATTGTTCTCGATTCCAGATTTAATAATATCCATTCTCGGAGATTTCTCTCCCCATATTTGAGGTATTCTAAGAATAACTGCACGTTCATTTAATATTTCCTGCAATGTATTTTCACAGTTAATTTTGAATTTCCCATAAGGTGAAGTTGCGTTAGGAGTGTCTAACTCTGAATGATGCTCAGAAAAATCCCCATCAAAAACATTTGCAGTTGAAAAATAGTACAATATACTTTCTATATTTTTTATTTTTAAAGCTAACTCTTTATGAAATATCAATTGTTGATTGAAATCACCCCTCAAACACGAGATTACTGGGTCAGGTTTTATTGATTCAACTATGTCTTTCATCTTATCAATTTCGTTAATCTGTAATCGATACTGATTAGCTCCAGGCATTTTCAAAGATGATGAAGAGTAGGTTCCATAAACATCAAAACCGTCTTTGCATTCTTCAACTAATGCTTTCCCAACCAATCCACTTGCTCCAAGAATAAGTAATTTCTTCAAAGTAAAACCTCCCTTTTAATTAAATAGAAAATCCACATGCTTTGCTTATTTCTCCATATTATTAAAAGTATCCTTCTTCAACATACCTGTCATTTTAGTTGGTATACGGGTTCATTCGTCCCCCAACCCCCTCGGTTCAATACGTGAACCAATTTGTATAGCGCATACATCCTAGGTTGACATAACACCACAATGAGGAAGTATTCAACTTCCTCATTCATAATAAAAGCGCATTAAAAAAGTTAAAGGCAGCACTTTTCTATGAGTATGAGACACCCCCATAATTAGCGAGTTTTATAATTTGCTTGATTAATTAAAAAGGAAAATCCTTGCCGTTCTTGTCGTGGATAATCAGCTCATATTTCTGGTTCGCTGTCTTTGTGTTTACTTCCTCGCTGTCCAGGAATTCTGTTATTTCTTTTCGGATTTTGGCAACCGTCTTTTTCTCCTCTTCATCCGATGGTTTCATGCTCGTCGTGATGTTAATCGTCACTTTTTCAGATTTGTAGGAATAGCCCAAGCCTGTATATTATTCATGAAGGATTTATTGTTCCATGATGCTTAAAAAAGAACACTTCAAACCAATACGTACCAACGTGCAGGTATGTGCAGAAAAAGGGTTATTAGTCAGCAAAGCAGCGATTTACTTATTTAATTGGATAGTATCACTTATACATCATAGGTTGACTAACACTAGGATGAAAAGTTCATCTATAGAAAGAAAAAAGCCCCATTTTGTTCGATTTCGAAACGAAGTGTTGCTTTTTGAATTTAAGTCCAAATGAAATTTTTCTATTTATTTTTTAGAATTTTATTTACCACATTTATAAAAAGGTTTTCGTGCTTATAAGCTAAAAGTAATTTTTCCGCTGATCCAATAGTAAAAGGTTGATTGTTTGTTATTCGAATGACTGTTTCTCTAAAATCGTTAAAAGAGGGTGCTACTTGGTTTCTTAAGCATTCCGAAAAATATTGGTCAATTAATTCAATTTCTCTTGAATTAAAACCATTCATTAAAAGTTCGTATGCTCGTGATTTATATTCGGTATTAATTATCTCATGTAGTTCTGATATACAGTAGGTTATTAAAGCTATTTTAGACTCAATATCTTCAAATTTATCATTCTCCATATACGGTCCCTCCTAATTTAAACTATCCATGTCATTACAAGTTTTAACCAAATCCAGACGAAATCAAGAATCGAAGTTTTCCGAAATCTATTGATTTATTTTCTGATCGATTAAGCGCTGTAATTTATTTGCATAATTTCGAACCGTATCATCCTGATGACTTTTTAAATATGCCACAATTTCTTGAATACCCTCAGTATTCGTCCCTGGTGTATCATATTTATTGATTATGATTTTCATTAATGCCATTTCGGCGTCCTGCACAATGAATTCATCTTTCTTTTTTGCAAGTTTTCCAATTTGATGTATATACCAATTTACATCACAATCAATTTTGCTGAAATAGTGGAGAGCATTACCAACTATCCCTGGGCTATTGCCTTTAAAAGCTTTTTCTCCTTCTTTATATGTAAATTCAGTTTTATCCCCTTCAAAAACAACGAAATTATTTAATTGCTCAATATGATAAAGTTTAGAAACAAACTCATCAAATGACAAAGATAGTTGTTTTTCAATTTCCTGTTCAACGTCTATATATATGATTGGAGGGTTTTCATTAACTTTTCGATAATCAAGCGCAATCCATGTATGCCCATCTCCGCATAATAAGACAATGCGTTTTGGTAATCCCCATTCCTTAATAAAATAACCGGATTATTGTATACCTTCCCTTTTATTTTCTCCAATTCCAAGTAAATAATCGACTGCTAAATGGTCTTCGTCTTCGAAAGAAATGGGAAATGCATTCAGATAAAGAGAACCCCCATTTTGCTCTTTTAATAATTTTAAATAAGAATCAGGCAGTTTTACTTTAAGTTCGCTTTGAGCTGACTCGACTTTTTCGGGTGTCAGTGGATTCAATTCATATTGGTCTAGCACATCAGAATTCCAAATTTGTTTCATCATTAATACCCCCTCTATTTTTTCATTATATAGAAAATTAAGGAATTTAACTACACCCTAAACCTTACTGAATAACACTTCTTTTTTTCCATAATCCATTTCATGTTCCTTGAATATACATTGTTGAGTTGACGGGATTTTGAAGTTTTCGCTTTTCATGTTCCATGAAAGAACATTAAATTTATAGGAGTGGTAAAACAAATCATTTGAGAAAATTCCATGTGATTAAATAAGCCCCTGCAGGTGTCCACACAGGAACATTCAAATTTTGATTAATCCCGCAAAAAAAACGTTTCGATAGTCCACCGATTTATACATCCCTGCGATTTTTTCGAAAGTGATGTCCATCAAGTTGCTCACCACACATATTTTCATTCCCAACAGGTCGGTGAATTGACGTCACGATTGCCTATTTTTCGTTAGTTTTTGGGGCGTGCCCAACGTATAATTAATTTAGTTTGCATCTTTAAGTACTTTTTTAGTGTACTTTAGGATATAAAGAGCTTATTGATCTGCTCTTTAACGGCTCGGATATATGTTTTGCATGAAAGTGACGGTTTGGCTAATTAAAGCTTTCATGATATCTACATCAATATCCGCTAGTTTATTAATATAAACACAAGATTTGCCAGACGTATGTTTTCCAAGGTCTTTTAATAAATCCCCTTGGATAGCTTCATCTGTTGTAAAATACAAACTGATTTTTGCTTTGCGAGGCGAAAAACCAACAAGTGCTGCATCACCTTCGTGGCCAGATTCGTATTTATAGTGATATGAACCGAATCCAATGATGCTTGGTCCCCACATCTTTCCAGGAAAACCTGTCGTTTCAGTAAAAATATCTAATAATTTATATGCATCTTCACGCTTTTTAATATTTTCGACGTTTTCAATGAACTCTATGACACTAGCTTCTGTTTGTTTCGTTTTTGGTTCATACATGATTGGAATCACTCCTTATCCTATATAGTCTTTTTTAAGTTGCATGATTGTTAAACAAATCTTCTCAGACATTTCAATATGTGGCTAATTCTAAGAGCCATTGGCAAAAGATAATCCTCTCTCGTTAAGTGCAAGCCGAATTTGCTCAAGAGCTTTTGGTCCCATACCGTGCAATTTCAAGACCTCAACTTCACTAAGTTTAGTGAATTGCTCAAGTCGCAAATACCCAGCTCCCTCAAGTGCTCGTTGTGCTGGCTTTGCTAATTTAGTAGGAAGGTCACTTTTTATATTACTCATGTTTTCTCCTGCCTTCCGGTAGATCCTCATTTAATACGCGCTCTACATCTCATACTCCAAACATCCCTTAAATATAAAGGTATTCGTCTTTTCCACATATAAATCCTTCTTCGATTGTTTTAAAGCCTTTGAATAATATAAAAATGTGTAACTTCTCAAATGATATAAAGCAACAAAAAACTAGCTATCATTCATGCCTAATTTATCATTTTCGGGAGAACATATGAATCAGAGGTGTTAATATGGCAAAATTACTTCATATCCTTATTATCTTATGTTTGATTTCTCCATCCATTATCCATGCACACGCAGAGCCGAACAATCCAAGCGTGAAAGTAGCCTTTATTAAGGATGGGTTTTTATGGATTAAAGAAAATAAACGAATTGAAAAGCTGACAGATAAAAAAGCATCATATTCTAATTCTCCTCAGTGGTCTTTGGACGGGAAGATGCTTCTTTATCAAAAAGAAGTGACAGAAAACATCAATGAAAATAAGGAAACGCAAAATGAATTATGGGTTTATGACATAAATACAAAAAAGCATACTAAAATCTTCTACGATGGATATAATCCAAAATGGTCACCAAACGAAAATATTGTCGCATTTCAGAGTGGTCCCGTTTTAAATATATCTGACCTAAACAGTTTTTATAATATCGCCCTAGGTGTAAGCGATTATGAATGGCAGCCGGATGGAAAAGGTTTTATTGCTTCCTCTAGTGCTTCTCTTCGCCCAGATGGATGGACCAATCCGATTCTTTACACCATATCAATAGAGAAGGGTTATCAAAACATCGAAATTTTAACAGAAAATGTAAAGAGGTTCTTTGAAATTCCTAAAGAAGTAGGAACGGGTGAAATTAAAATACCTTCGATTACCGCAAGTTCAATCACTTTCTCGCCTAATGAAAAATGGATATCCTTTATTGTGTCTCCTACTGCTTCTTGGGCGATGGATAGCGAGATGCTATGTGTGATTTCTGTAGACGGCAAAGAGTTTACTGTAATTGATGAGGTTGCTCTTGGATTCACGCCAAAGTGGGCTTATAACCATGATTTCCTGGGGTATATAGCGGGTGGAGGACGCATTGTATTTGGGTTTAAAAATAAGAATTTAAAAGTAACGGAACCACCTGCTTATTATACGTTTGACCTTACGCCTAAAAACTATGCGGAAATGGATTTTACTTGGGTTGATGATACCTCCCTCATTGTTTCGAGGGTTACTGAAAGCGAATGGTCAAATGATGCGAAAGAGCGTCCAAAACCTTCATTATATTTTTTGACACTAACAGGAGAAAAACAGATGAAAATAACGACACCTCCAAAAGATCAAGGAGATTCCAATCCCATATTCTTACCTTCAATAAATAAATTGACCTGGTTAAGAAAAAATGACATTGTCTCTGCAAAAGGGGATTTGTGGATAGCTGATCCGAATGGAAGAAATGCAGAACTTTGGATACCAGATGTTTTGGACTATAGTTTTTATCCAGTAAAGTAACTTGCCTACTATAATTGAAAAATCCCACCTGTCTAAAAAGACAAGTGGGATTTTTTATTGCTATATTAGTGACTTAGCTTTCTCAATTTGTAATCGTACTTGATCAAACCCTGTTCCACCTAGTGAATTGCGTCGCTTGACCGCGGACACTGGTGACAACACGTCAAAAATATCGTCTTCAATTAAGTGACTTGCTTCTTGTAAGTCTTCAAGTGTTAGGTCTAACAAGAAGATCTTGCGTTGAATGCAAAGGAAAACTAACTTCCCGGTCACTTCATGTGCCTCTCGGAATGGCATGCCTTTCGTCGCTAAGTAATCTGCGAGTTCTGTGGCATTTGAAAAGTCTTGATGTACCGCTTCATGTAATCGTTTCGTATGGATCGTCATCGTGCGGACCATACCTTCGAAAATTTGTAGTGATCCATTCAAAGTTTGAACCGTGTCGAACATGCCTTCTTTGTCTTCTTGCATGTCTTTGTTATACGCGAGTGGTAAACCTTTTAGCGTGGTTAACAAACTAAATAAGTTTCCGTACACACGACCCGTCTTACCGCGAATCAATTCCGCCATATCAGGGTTTTTCTTTTGTGGCATGATGCTTGAGCCTGTGGCGAACGCATCGTCGAGTTCAATAAATTGAAACTCTTGGCTCGACCACAGAATGATTTCTTCAGCAAAACGAGATAAGTGCATCATCACAAGTGATGCATTACTTAAAAATTCTACAATGAAATCACGGTCACTCACGGCATCCATGCTATTTTGGTACACATGCTCAAACCCTAAATAATTGGCTGCTTTTTGGCGGTCAATTGGGAATGTCGTACCTGCAAGTGCACCGGCACCTAATGGTGAGATGTCAATACGTTTGAGCGATTCAGACAAACGCTCCTGATCTCGCTCAAGCATCCAAAAGTATGCCATTAAATGATGGGCAAATGAAATGGGTTGCGCACGTTGTAAATGTGTATAGCCAGGTGCAATGGTTTCGACATGTTGTTCAGCTTGAGTAACAATGGCTTTTTGAAATGCTTTTATGCTGTCTACAATTTCATGTACACGATTTTTCAAAAAGAGATGCACATCTGTCGCCACTTGATCATTACGACTGCGCCCTGTATGAAGTTTCCCTCCAACAGGACCAATCAAATCAATGAGGAGTTTTTCTAAGTTTAAATGAATGTCTTCGTTTGCAACTTCAAAAACCAATTCATCTTTTGCAGCTTTTTCTTTCAACTGCTCAAGACCAGTCAATATAGCAATCACATCATCTGCCGGTAAAATATTGCAATCTCCGAGCATCTTTACGTGTGCGATACTTCCCGCTAAGTCTTCCATTACTAACTGTTGATCAAAACCAATGGATGCCCCAAATTCATCGACCCACTGTTCAGCAGACTTTTGAAAACGACCTCCCCATAGTTTCGTCATACAGACACCTTCTTTTCTCCTTTATTGACCATAGCATGTACTTTTGTTGGTAGACCCCATAACTCAATAAAGCCGACTGCAGATGCATGGTTGAACTCGTCATTCGTAGAATACGTTGCTAGTTTTTCATCATATAGTGAATTCGGAGATTTACGCCCTTCAACGATTGCATGGCCTTTAAATAATTTGACACGCACCACACCATTTACATACACTTGAGTTTCTTTGATGAATGCTTCTAGCGCTACTTTTAATGGAGAGAACCATAAACCTTCATAGATTAGTTCCGTTAACTTTTTCTCAATCACTGGTTTGAAATGAGCTAATTCTTTTACTAGCGTGATGTCTTCAAGCTCTTTATGTGCAAGTAATAGAGTGTGGGCTCCTGGAACTTCATACACTTCACGCGATTTAATACCAACTAAACGGTTCTCCACGTGATCAATACGACCAACACCATGTTTCCCAGCTATCTTGTTCACTTCTAAAATTAGGTCAGTTAACGAATGTGCCACACCATTTAATTCAGTAGGCACACCATGGTTAAATGTGATTTCAATAATATCTGCAGTATCTGGCGTATTTTCTAAAGCTACCGTAATATCGTACGCATCTTCTGGAGGTGTAGCCCAAGGATCTTCTAGAATGCCGCATTCATTTGCACGGCCCCATAAGTTTTGATCGATTGAAAAAGGACTATCTAAATTCACTGGAATTGGAATGTTATTTTTCTTCGCGTAATCAATTTCTTCTTCACGCGACCAACCCCATGCACGTACAGGCGCAATTACTTCTAATGATGGATCCAATGCATTAATCGAAACTTCAAAACGGACTTGGTCATTCCCTTTTCCTGTACAACCATGTGCCACAGCATGTGAACCCGTTTGATGTGCAATCTCAACTAATTTTTTTGAAATTAGCGGTCGTGATAATGCCGAAACCAATGGATATTTATTTTCATACCAAGTATGAGCTTGAAGTGAAAGTAATGCATATTCATTTGCAAATTCATCTCTTGCATCAATCATATAACTTTCAACAGCACCAACTTGGATAGCTTTCTTTTTAATGAAATCTAAATCTTTACCTTCACCAACATCTAGACAAACTGCGATAACATCATATCCTTGTTCCTTTAACCACGGAATTGCAACTGATGTATCAAGACCACCTGAATATGCGAGAACTACTTTTTTATTCATTTTTCATTCCTCCTGAGTGTATGTTTATTCAACTTTTATGAATTAATATACACGAATGATACCATGGGATAAAAATGTAATCAAGTGTATTTTCATACATTTAAAAAGTTTAACTATTCAAAAAAAGAGAGCTGCCACTTGGCAGCTCTCTTGAACGTTTATTTTTTCATGAAAAAATCTCGACCTACGCGTTCTATAATACCTGGTGCCATGCCGTACACTTTACTTGAAATGCCCATATACCATGGCAAATCTACTTCACGAACTGGACGATTAATAACACGAACAACCGCATTTGAAACTTCCTCTACGGACAATAAAAACTTCTTTAATGATGTTTTATAGGTTCCCGTAGAATCCGCCAAATCTAAAAATGGCGTATCGATGGGTCCTGGATTAATCGTTGTTACATGAATACCATGCCCCTGTACTTCCATTCGAGTGGCATTCGCATAGCCAAGAAGGGCGTGTTTAGTAGCTGCATAAACAGAAGCCTTGGGCGTTGCAATTTTCCCTGCCTGAGAAGCGATGTAAATGATATGTCCTGATTTACGTTCTATCATACTAGGTAAAATCCTACGTGTTAACTTCATAGGTGCCGTTACGTTGACCCGCATCATCTGTTCAATTTGTTCATCCGTTGTATCGTGTGCTAATGCAAATGTACCAACTCCCGCAGAAAACACAACGATATCGAGAGCAGGACATTGGTTGATAACGTCGTCCAGTGAGTCCTCTACTAGTAAGTCCGCTTCGATGACATGAATGCCTTGCGTCTCAAGTTCTTGAAGAGCATCTTTTGAACGGCCAGTTGCATAAACACTGTATCCTTTTGCATGAAGGTCTTTAGCAACTTGCATTCCTACTCCGCTAGTAGCTCCCGTAACGAGAACCGTTTTATGCTTGTGCATATGAAAACACTCCGTTTTGATCGCGCGACTCAATGGCTAGTCCTTCTGCAAGGAGATAATCGACTTGGCCGATTGTTTCTGAAAGGGTCAATCCAAGTTCTTTTTCATAGACACTCGGGAATAGTTTCTGTGTAATCTCAAAAATGGTCAGTGGTTGTTGTCCTATCATCGCATGTACTTTCATCGCTCGATCATGTTGTCTTTCTAAACGATGCACAATCAGTTCATGTACATTGTAGACTTCATTTCCATGCCCACTATAGATTTTCTCTACTGGCATGGTTAACACTTTTTTTAACGATTCGTTGTATTGGAGCATTGCCTGAGGGCGACCAGCACTCGGATCTAATGGGGGTTCAATTAATGGATTAGACGAGATCTTCTCTAATATATGATCTCCTCCAATCATCTCTCTGTTTTCAGCATGCCAAAAAGAAACATGGCTTTGCGCATGTCCGAGTGTTTCAATGACACTCCAACCTGGGTGACCTGGAAGTAAATCGCCTTCTTCAAGTGTTACATCAAGCGGACGGTTGCCGAGAAAAGACACAGGACGTTTCATTTTCTCTACCCACGAGTGATATTTTTCAGGTACACCTTCTTCTATTAAACGTTCCAAATAAAATTCATCATGATAGGCAAAAAATGCTGGATTACGAGTTAACCAGAGGTCATTATAAACATGGCCATACACTTTGGCTTGTGGGAATGCATCAATCCAGCCCGCATGGTCAGGATGATGATGAGTTAAAAACACTTGTTCAATGTCACTAAAGGAATATCCCGCTTCTTTTATTCCGCGCTCTAATGCTTCATATGCTTCAGGTGTTTTAGGACCTGCATCAATTAATGATAGAGAATCTCCTTTTAATAAATAGGCATTAACGTCTCCTACTGCAAATGGTGTAGGTAAAATTAGTTTGTGTATCAATTGGCATTCTCCTTAAAATGAATCACTATTCACTCATTGTACAAGTTTTCTCCGATCTCGTCACGTTTTCAAATAACTGAAGTAAATTAGAAGCGTTATATTTTTTATTTCTAAATTAAAAATGTGCATCAGTTCTATTACTAGCTCCATTGATTGCTAAAATGGAGCAATCGAAAAGAAGATTCCCTATAAGTTATATAAGCCGTTCAGTTTTGAATCACTTTTCTTGAATTATAACCCTGAATAGACACCCAATTACCTATGCAATTGGATGTCTATTCTTTATTGATGTACGGCTTTTCACTAATTCAATAAAATTGACTAAAACACAAACCAATTCTACCAGAGAGAGGTGGAGGCGCTTCTTTACCGTTACACATTCGGCTGATCAGTGGCAGCTGCGAGCTACGCTGGACAGCTTTCCTCAGCGCCACCTATCCCCGTGCTTCTTCACGTAGTGTGCAAACACAAAGCGCCAAGGAATGACGAAAGGAAAAATCAGGACTATCAAGCAGGCTGAGGCCGTCGCCCAGGTTGATTCGTCCATTTGGCCGGCTGACCACAGTGGGAGTGCAACGACGATCAGCCAGATCGACTTCCAAACAAATTCCCACAGAAGCAAAGGTAGCATCTGAAGCGGATACCGCAGGCCGAGGATTGACAGCGCGGAAAAGGCGGTCAACATGCAGGCGACCACCCCTTCCATTAGATCCCAGGACTTCTCCTGATGGATTAATTGAAGGAGGACTTCCGGCCATTGCACGATAGCGAGCCCCACGACGATAAGTAGGTACAGCGCCCTCAGCAAATAAAGACGCAACAATGACACCTCGTTCATTTTTTCAGTACTTTTGATTTGATTCAATTTTCATCCTCTTTCTTTTAACTATAAATTTGATAGTAATTAGACATACGAAAACGACTTCCTCATCCATTCCGTTATACTAAGTCCTCTGATTCATGTAATTCTTCGTCATCAGCCCCCTTGAGTTACTTCGATTTTAAATGCCAAAGGGTCCAAATTGTTTTTTATAATCGCATCTTTAAAAATTTTGTTCACTTGTTCTTGTTCTTGTGCAGTAACGACGTTGTTATTTGGCACTATAATGTTAAGTCTAATATCATCTTTAGAATATATTATTCCAGCAATAGAATAGTTGTATCCTTCTTTTTTCATTTCTTCAGCCACTTGTTCGTAGAACCCCCCTTTTTTAGCAAGGAGTTTTTGAATGTCATCTACTTCTTTTAGTAAGACATCATATTGCTTTTGGGACATTTGAGGAGGATTATAGGCTTTTTCTTCTTTTCTTGAGTCCTGGGTATAGATAAACAATGCTACGACCAGTAAAACTAAACCAACTCCGATTACACTAATTTTCCCCAACTTCACACAGACAACTCCTATTGTGTTTTTTTAAAAGATATGTCTGAGCAAATGGGAATATCCCGTTAACATTACCCCGAAAGAGGAATTATTCGCTTTCATTATTCCAGCTGCCCTTTTAAGGCAACTTGTTATATTTTCTGTTTATTATAAAAGCACCTCGAAATGAGGTGCTAATTCAGGTTCTATTTGACTGTTTTCTTAAAAATAAAGCGGGTTCGATTTGACCGTTTATTTCAGAAAAAGTGATCCAAAACGGAACGGGTTATAAGTTATATAGGCATTCTCTGTTGACACTATTTTTACCTACTCCGATACAATCATTTCTTTCTCTTTTGCAATTAGGGCCATAATCGTCTTTTTTACTTCCATTAAAATCTGATCCCATTTTTCAGTTATATTCTGACTTATGCCTATGTGGAAACTAATTTCATAAGGCTCTATTCCAATGAGAACCCCTTTAATTGTATTTCTTTGTTGATACAACATTTGGAATAAATGTAGATTATGTGGTGAAATATCAAGTGTTTGATATTCATGTACATTTGCGAGAGGATAAATTGATAGCTCTCCAGTTTCTTTGCCTGAATAGACAGCATCAAGAATAATAGTATATGTAGCTTCTTCAATCTTTTCGATACAATAATCAATATCTGATTCCCCAATTAAATAATGAATGTTTGATGTTGTATCAAGTTTCTCCAGTTCCTCCACAAGGTTAATTCCAATACCATCATCCATCATTAATTGATTGCCAATGCCCAATACGATAATTCTTTCCATTAAAACACCTTGATCGTTTTTACTTGTCTTCCTGGACTGTATACATGAGTCGCGCACGACATACACGGATCAAAGGATCGAAGAATTCTTCCAATCTCTGCAGGTTTGTCGGGATTTTGAATAGGTGTACCTATTAATGCTTCTTCAGCAACACCTCTGTAGCCATTATTGTCTCGAGTGGAAAAGTCCCATGTTGATGGCGTTATTATTTGATAGAATGATAACTTTTTATCTTGAATTCCAAGCCAATGCCCTAGTGCGCCTCTCGTTGTATCGACTAAGCCTCTGCCTGCTGCTTCTTCAGGAAGTTCATATTTCTTTTGTACATCTACCCCAGGAATAATTTGTTGTAATAAAATCTTCATGATTTCTGCTATTTTCTTAGCTTCAATTGCTCTAGCAATGGTTCGATCCATTGCTGAGATTCTATTGTCATACACACCACTTAATATTAATCTTGCCAGTGGACCAACTTCAAAGGGTAGATTGTCGTATCTAGGTGCTTTCACCCAAGAATATGCTTTTTCTTTATCCATATCAGGCTCTGTAACTGCTACATTTGGTTGATTTGAGCTTGTTTTTGCCGTATACCATGAGTAATCAATTTTTTCTTGTATTTTATTTTCATCAAATTTTTCAACAGATTTAGATGTTGCTACTAGTGGGTCAACATACAACGTTCCAAGGTCTTTATAATCGTTAAATGAACCATATGTTAGAAGATTACCGTAGCCTTTTCCTAGGTGAAAATATTCCTGATAATAGTGAGCGATATCATAGACATCTGGAATCATTTTTTCATTAATAAATTGACTAACTTTTTGTAAAATAGAATCAATATGAACAACTTTTTCTGCTGTTGCCTGGGTAGCAATGCCTCCAATAAAGACTCCGTGATTGTGGAGAGCTTTTCCCCCTAATACCGCTAACATCTGATGCGCAAGCCGACTTATTGGAAGTGAATCAAAGTAGTGCTGAGAAATTCGATCATTTATTGCTTTTGGTAATCGGAAATCGTCATGGTCTGAAAGTAGAAGTGGATTTTGTTCAATCTTCACAAAGTCAGGAACGGTGTACTGATAGAAATGTCGGATATGATTTTGTAAAAACTCGCAGCAATGAATAATGTCTCTTAAGTACCTTCCTTGTTCCATTGGTTGAATGTTTAGAGCATCTTCTAAGGCTAATGATGAAGCCATAGAATGTGCTGCTGAGCAAATACCGCATATTCGTTGCGTGAAATATACTGCGTCAAATGGATTTCTTCCTACTAACATTTGCTCAAACCCTCGAAATAAATTCCCTTTCGTTTGGGCATCAATCACTTGATTATTCTCTATGGTTACATCGATCTCCATAAAACCGCTAATTCGCGTCAAAGGATTTATAATAATTTTTTTACTCATTCTTCACCACTTTTGTCGTATCGTAGCTTATGAATGGAGCCATAGCATCTGGAAAACCGAATTGAGCACAACCTATACAAGGAGTGTCATCTCCAATCGGCCAGTTCACATGACCATTCCATTGCCGCGTTGGACAATCAACTCTTGTAACTGGACCACGGCACCCTAGTTTAAACAAGCAAGTTTTATCTCCTAATTTCTCAGCAAAAATACCCCGGTCAAAAAATGGCCTTCTTGGACATCTGTCATGAATAAGTGAACTATAAAACATTAATGGTCGGTCCATGTTATCAGTCTCTGGCTCCCCGTAAAGTAAGAGATGAGCTAATGTCCCTAAAAACCAATCTGGATGAACAGGGCACCCTGGTAGTTTAATCATTTTCTTTTGAGGAAGAACTTTTTGTAATCCCACAGATTGGGATGGATTTGGTTTGGCCGCAGATACACCACCATGGGTCGCACAAGCTCCTACCGCTAAAATATGTGAAGCTCTCTCTCCAAACATTTTCGCTGCTTGAAGACCAGTCAAAGGTTTTCCTTCCCAGCTTCCGATTACATTGTATAAACCGTTATTTCTCAATGCAACAGCACCTTCAACTGCTAAAATAAAATCCTCATCAAGCGTATTCATTAGTTTCTCTATGGCTCGATCTCCCTCGGACGCCATTAAACTATTACAATAGCGAAGATTCACCATTGAATTTAATGTATATTCAAAGTCGGGATTTTGCCCATTTAACAAAGAAATGATATTTCCAGAACATCCATTTAACTCTAAGTAAACTAAGTTTTTTTTCTTAATTAATCCCTTATCAATATTAGTCATAACAGTATTTGTTAACCTTGAAGAAATCGCTTCATTAGTCATCGGCTCTGGTGGTAAAATATATGGTTTCATTTAACCTAACCTCCCCACAACTGGTAATGTATCTAAAATCGATTGTTGTCCTGCGTGACACGATGCAAATTCCCCTGAATATTCTTTTCCTGCTGTTAATCCAAAATGACTAGCGGCTGCCCATGCTCTGTTATTCGTCACATCATAAACTATATCGTCTACCGCAACATAAGCCGCTCTACCATTTTTCCCATCGTAATTGGCTAATTCTTCAATTGAAAAGGTCCGTTGATTGGTTTGCTGAGAAGTTTGGTTCGGTGAGGGTGTATTTGGTGAAATTTGTTGTTGATTGGTATTCCTCAAATCAACAGGTAATTGTTGTTGGGTAGGGGGCAAACTCATAGTAGTCATAGCTTGATTAGCTAATAGCTCACTAAGAAAATGGATAGAAGACATGGTTTCCCATAAACGTTGCAGGATCTGTTGTTTCATGGAGGGGTCATCTTGGTTCGACAGTGTAAAGATATCGTGACGGGCCTGAGTAACAAGATTAGTTATTTGTAGTCTTAGCAATGCAATATTTTGCACTAGGTCCTCTCCTTAAGTCTGATACACCCTATTCTATGCATCAGACTTTGGAAAATTAACAAATTCTAGGCAACAGCATACCCGCCAGGCGGTGAAGTCGTCTGCTAGTACCCATCGCGGTTTTCAAAAGGAGTTTACCAGTTTGTTCATCACTTGAAGCAATATGACCAATGATTGTAGCATTCTCTCCAAGTACATTTCCCTTCATTTTAGCAAGAACTTTATGCGCATTTTTTGAGTCTACAATCATCACTACTTTTCCTTCGTTTGCAAGAAAGAGCGGATCAAAACCTAAAATATCACATGCCCCTTGAACATCCCTACGTACGGGAATAGAAACTTCGTCTAATTCAACGGTAAAATGGAAATCTTCACATAGTTCTACTAATGTTGTGGCTAATCCACCTCGAGTAGGATCTCGCATTATTCTAATACCATCGATTTCCTCTAAGAGTTCTTGTATTAGGTGATTTAATGATGCACAATCACTCTCGACATCGGTGAACAAGCCATGTTCGTGTCGTGCACTTAGAATAGCTATACCATGATCTCCAACGGTGCCACTTACAATTACACAATCACCTTTTTGAATGGCTCCAGGATTGATTCGATGCTCTTGTCTAATCTCTCCAATCCCAGTAGTATTAATAAACAATCTATCGACACTACCCTTTTCCACTACTTTTGTATCCCCTGCTATGATTTTTACTTTAGCAATTTCTGCTTCTGCTGCCATACTTTCAACGACTTTTTTCAATTCATTCAGTTGAAAGCCCTCTTCAATAATAAATGCAGCGGTTATGACTTGAGGAATAGCCCCACTTACAGCTAAATCATTTACCGTACCTGTAATGGCTAACTTTCCTATGTTTCCTCCTGGAAAGAAAATGGGCTTGACTACGTAACTGTCAGTGGAAACTGCGATAGTCTGTGTAGGACATGTAACAATGGCTGAATCAAGTTGCGCATGTTCTGGGTGACCAAAAGATTTAATAAATACATTTTGTATGAGTTGGTGAGTTAATTCACCCCCTTCCCCATGAGCTAAACTAATTCGCTGAACCAAGTCTATTCCTCCCTCATGTATTGATAATGGGCTGCACAGGTTCCTTCTGTAGAAACCATACAAGGCCCAATTGGATTAGATGGTGTACACCCTTTATTAAACAAAACACACTGTTCTGGTGTGATTAATCCTCGAATAATCTCACCACATCGACATTTTGTTTTTCTCGGTTCTTCTATAACAACCTTAAACTTCTTCTTTGCATCAAATTGAGCGTACTTTTCTTTAAGCACTAATCCACTTTTCGGGATCGCACTCATACCACGCCATTCCTCGTCATGAGGTTCTAAATAGTGTTTAAGAAAATCTTGAGCAACTAGATTGCCTTGTTCTTTTACAACATAGGTATAGTCATTTATGATATCTACTTTCTTTTCAAGAAGAAGCTCCAGCAGTTTATACATACTACTAAGCAATTGAACGGGTTCAAATCCAGTTATAACGCCCGAAGTTTCATATTCTTCAGCTAAAAAATTGAAACTCTGTTTTCCTGTAACGATGGAAACATGTCCGGGCAAGAGAAACCCATCAATTTTCACTTCACCTGAATCCAGCAGGACTCTTAATACAGGTTCTACTAATTTGGTTGTCATCCAGATGGTAAAATTCTTTAATTCCTTCCTTTCTGCCTCGCGAATCGCAAGAGCAAGAATAGGAATGGTCGTCTCAAAACCAATCCCTAAAAAAATGACTTCCTTATCAGGATTTTCTTCTGCAATTTTCACACTATCTAACGGGGAGTAAACGACTCGGATATCCTTACCTTCTGTTTTAGCTTTCATCAAGGTGAATTTAGAACCTGGCACACGCATCATATCCCCAAAGGTACAAAGAATTCTGTCAGGTTCTTCAGATAATTGAATCATGGCATCAATCGATTTTTGATCAGTGACACATACCGGACATCCTGGCCCTGCAATCAGCCCCACATGATCTTTCAATCTAGTTTTAATTCCTGATTTGGCAAATGCCATCGTATGTGAACCGCATACTTCCATGAATACTGGAATTCTACCTCTTTCCTCTTTAAATCTCTCCGCTAACTGAATAACTGCTTCTAGCGAATGGCGAGCAATTGTCGGATCAGAAAAGACCTCCATGTTTACCATCTAACACGTTCCTCCATTCTTCAATACTCTCTTGAGCAAATTCTTCGTCCACTATGGTCAATGCCTGCCCAGCATGAAGTAAAACAAAATCATCTTCCTTAACATCTGGCACAAAAATAATTCCAACATACATTCTAGAACCCATAACATCTACTAAAGCTGTTTGCTCTTCAATTTTGATTACTTTTGCAGGTACTCCAACACACATATAATTTCACCACCCTTACTTACTATCCAACGGAACTTTATTAACAGCATGAGATGCAATTATTATTTGTCCAAATGACAAGCCACCATCATGGCATGGTACGTTTTTATGTGTATAGACCGTAAAGCCTTCTTTTTGAAGTAGCTTTTGAATCTCCCTGACAAGGTAAACGTTTTGAAATGATCCTCCTGAAAGGACGACCGTTTTATTTAATTCTGGTCTTTTTTCCACTAATTTTTGAACCGTTTGAACACAACTAGAAACGATTGTCCGATGAAAGGTCTGGATGATTTGTGTGATGGGTTGTTTGTGAAATCTATCTTGAATGATTTGATAAATCATTGGAGATAAGTCCAGTTGAAGCAGATTTTCACTGTTTGTTTGTAATTGAAATGGATACGTCTCATCTGATTCCATATGTAGTCCATTCATTGGATCTGATAATTTGATGGCAGCTTCACCTTCATAGGTGGACGTTACACAAACACCAAGGATTGCACTGATCGCATCAAACAATCTGCCACATGTACCTGCCATAGGCGAATTAATTTGATTGATTACCATGCTTTCCATCATGTTAATTTCCTTTGACTTCTCAGGAAATAGTTTTAGAGATAATTCTTTTCCTTCTTCTGGCCATAAATAAAGCAACATGCCCACTGCATTTCTCCATGGTTCTTCCACGGCTTTTTCCCCACCTGGCAGAGGCGTGTATTGCAAATGTGCAAGACGTTCAAATGAATGTCCATTTCCGTATAAAAATTCAAATCCCCAAATGTGCCCATCGTCACCGTAGCCAGTTCCATCTAATATAATGCCTAAACAAGGCTCCTCGAGTCCGTTATCTTCCATACAAGACACTTGGTGGGCATGGTGATGTTGAATGGGAATTACTATACTTTTCATCCTTTTGGCAAGTGAGTTTGATGCATAAAGCGGATGCTTATCAACTGCTATATACTGTTCTTCCACGCTAAGCCAATCTTTAAAATGATGAAGCTGTTCTTCAAAGGAATGAATCATTTCTTCGTTTTCTAAATCACCAATATGAGGACTCATCACTATATACTGTTCCTTTCCAACGGCAAACGTACTTTTTTGATTCCCTCCTAAGGCAATTATTCCATCCACTTTAGCATTTGTTTTCAAAGGATCAGGAACGAACCCTCTAGCACGGCGCAGGTAAAGCATATCCTCTCCCGTATACTGAACAACAGAATCATCTACCGGAAAATGGATTTCGCGATTATGTGTTAAAAAATAATCACACATGTCTTGTAAAGCATGGACAGAATCATTTTTATATTGGATTGGAAGACCAGAAGAATTAGCACTAGTCATTACCATGCATTCCAAGCCAGTTTTCTCAAACAACATATGATGTAAAGGTGTGTAGGGTAACATTATTCCAAGAGTCGATAATCCTGGAGATAGATTTTCTGGTAATAAACAATCCTTTAGTCTAGTTAAAACGACAATCGGCATTTCTGAACTTGTCAGCATTTTCACTTCTTTGGTGGACATATAACAAAGCTTTTTTGCAACGTCTAAAGACTTTACCATTATAGCCAATGGTCGTTGTGGTCGTTTTTTTGCAAGTCTTAATCGGTCAATAACACTCGCTTGATAAGCATCACAAGCTAAGTGGTAGCCACCTATTCCTTTTATAGCTATGATCTTTCCTTGTTTTATCAAATCAACTGTCTGTAGTACTGCTAGTTGTTGTTCCGCTAATGATTCCCCTTGTTGATTGTGAAGGGTAACGATAGGTCCACAAACTGGACAACAAATTGGTTGAGCGTGATGTCGGCGGTTCATTGGATCTTCATATTCTTCTCGGCACTGCTGACACATTTCAAATTCTCTCATCGTTGTATTCGGTCGGTCATAGGGTAGGCTGTCGATAATGGTATAGCGTGGACCACACTGTGTACAATTAATAAAGGGATATTGAAAACGGCGATTGTTCGGGTCCATCAATTCTTCAAGACAATCTTTACAAATAGCAGCATCTGGAGACATCCACGGAATAGAATTACTACTGATCTGACTTGAAATAATAGAAAACTCTTGGTATCCATTAAGAGGAATTTGATTCATGGTTATTTGATTAATTTTTGATAATGGTGGTGGAGACATCTGTAATTCATTTACCATGTCAGCTACCTTTTTTTCGTTGCCTTCCACCACGATAATTACACAACCAATGTTATTTTGAACTGTCCCAGTAAGGCCATATTTTTTTGAAAGCGAATAGACAAAAGGACGAAATCCAACCCCTTGTATCCGTCCCGTCACCATTATTTTTAATGCTTTGTGCATTGTAGGTAAGCATCCTTTAACCAATTTATCCAGTCTTCAATACCCTCACCAGTTTGAGCGGAAAGTCCAATCAATTGAGCTTCTGGGTTGATTGCTGCTAAGTCCTTTTTCGCTTGCTCTAAGCTGAACGTAACATATGGAAGAAGATCGATTTTATTAATGATCGTTAAATCTGTACGTCTAAACATGACTGGATATTTCGGTATTTTATCATTGCCTTCCGGTACACTTAAGACAACTACTTTGAAATCTTGTCCTAAATCATAACCAGATGGGCATACTAGGTTCCCAATATTCTCAATAAACAGGATATCAATTCGATTAAGTTCAAATTCAGGTAATATTTTAGCAATCATCCGAGCGTCAAGATGGCAGCCTCCAACCGTGTTTATTTGTACTGTATTAATTCCAAGCAAACTTAATCGTTGTGCATCAAGGTCTGTGGCTAAATCCCCCTCAATAACAGCAATGGTATATTCATTTTTTAAAGAGTTTATTGTTTCTTCTAGTAAAGTCGTTTTACCAGAACCTGGAGAGCTCATTAAATTAATAACAAGCGTCTTACTTTCCTTAAAAGTTTCTCTATTTAACTTAGCTACCATATTGTGATCTTTTAATACATCTTCTCGAATATTAATTTTCACGTTTATCACGTCCTTCGTATGATTCAACTCTAAATGTTTCACCAGAAATCAGTACACAGTTCGGGAGTCCACACTTCGGACAAAGTGCTATTTGGTAATCAGGCTCAAACTCCAGCTGGCAAGTTTGACACTTTGCTTTGGCCGTCTCTTGAATAATATGTAATTGTGTACTTCCATCAATAAAGCTTACATGATCATTTTGGAAATACAAAAATGCTAATTCGAGACTATCAGGTAACACATTAGATAAGTCTCCAACAATCACATCTATTTTACTCACTTGGTTCATACCCTTTAATCTAGCATCTTCAGAGACGAGATTAATAATCTCCCACATAAGCGACATCTCATGCATTTGATATCACCTTCCATAGTATCCTTGATGAATATTATGCTTCATTTCATTAAAAAGACCTGAAGAACAATTATTAACACTTTCTAAGTTGCGGTTGACAATACTTAGTCCGTAAGTCTATAATTTCACTACTTTAGAACATTTAAGCTTTGATGAAGATTAGTAATTGTGTTGAAGGAATGTAGAGAGTGTGTCCACTGGCTGAAAGGCACACTTCCCGCTCACATGATGAACCTACTTTGGAGCTGCCATGCAAACATGGCCGTGCCTTCACGATATGAAGGGATAAGTTGTGCTCACATATGTTGAGCAAAACAAGGTGGTACCGCGGAAACATGTGTTTTCGTCCTTTTATTAGGACGGGAGCGCATTTTTTTTATGTAAGAGATAGATAAAGGAGGAGTATCAATGAAAACGATTGTATTTGTTGGAGCGGGTTCCATGGCGCAAGCGATGATTCATGGCTGGATGAAAGAGGCAACAGTTTCCCCGGAAAACGTTTATATCATGAACAAATCAGATCAAGAGAAATTGGCTTCTCTAAACGAAACTTATGGGGTACAGCTCGTTTGTGAAAATAGAGAAATCGTTAAAACGGCAGATTTGGTCATATTGGCGATGAAACCAAAAGATGTGCAGGATGGCATGAATTCAATTGCCGCATACTTACCACCAACTGCGGTCGTATTGTCAATACTTGCTGGAGTGCCAATGGATACCATTGAACAAGGGCTTGGCAAGCGTCCCATTGCTCGTTGTATGCCAAACACGTCTGCATCTATCGGGATGTCTGCGAGTGCGGTAGCCTGGAATGATAAAATGGAAAGCAAAGAAAAAGCTGAAATCATTCAACTACTGAAAACCATCGGATCAGTAATCGAAGTAGAAGAAGATGAACTGCATGTGATTACTGCATTGTCTGGAAGCGGACCGGCATATGTATATTACTTCGTTGAAGCATTTGAAAAAGCGGCAGTTGCAAGTGGCATTTCATCTCAAGTTGCACGAGAATTGCTCGTCCAAACAATTGCGGGATCAGCAGAGATGTTGAAACAATCAAATGAAACGCCAGCCACGCTGCGTAAGCAAGTGACCAGTCCTGGTGGGACGACGGAAGCTGGCATAGAAGCTTTACAAGAAAGTGGATTTGCAGACATACTTGCCCGCTGTTTAAATGAAGCTGCTACACGTTCTCGTGAACTCGGAAAACGGTATATTTAGTAAGTTTTAGCATTATCAGTGCATACAAAAAGGACCGAAAGTAAAATCGGTCCTTTTTGTGTATTACTTATTGGTTGTTTCATGCGAGTCGATAAAGCAAACTCATTTATCTCAAGACATGTTTTTAGCGTAAAAAATCTCATCCATTTCTTTTTTAAGCTTCTTAGTAATGGATATTTTCTCTTCTTCAGATAACTCCTCTTCTGAATAACCAAAGAGGTAATTATTTAAATCAAATTTCTTCAATTTACATTTTGTGTGGAAAATATTTTCTTGATACACATTTACATCGATCATTTCAAAATTTTCCTCTAATCCTTCAGGAATATAGTTTTGAATAGAATTAATATCATGATCAATGAATAACTTATGACCTTCTACGTCTCTTGTAAAGCCGCGGACCCTATAATCCATTACCATGACGTCTGTTTCGAATGAATGAATTAAGTAATTCAACGCTTTTAGAGGAGAAATTTCTCCACAAGTAGAAATATCAATATCTGCGCGGAATGTACTAATTCCCTCATCAGGATGATATTCAGGGTATGTATGGACAGTTATATGACTCTTATCTAAATGACCAACAACTGCTTCTGGAAATGGACCAGGTGACTCTTGAAATGATTCAATCGGAGAATCATCTACTGGACCTTCTGAAACTAAGATGGTTACACTTGCTCCCTGTGGCTCATAATCTTGCTTAGCAATGTTTAAAATGTTGGCTTCGATAATGTCTGTTACTTTTGTTAAAATACTCGTTAAACGCTCTGCATTGTATTGTTCATCAATATACTTAATATAGGCCTCACGCTCTTCTTTGGTGCGTGTGTAGCAAATATCATACATATTAAAACTTAAAGATTTGGTCAAATTATTAAAACCATGTAATTCAATTCGTTGCTTAGGAGTTAAACTCATCTTTGGAATCCCCTTTTTCTAGTAATAATATTTTCGGATAGTAATATTTATATTCATACATGTATTATATTCCTTCTACAGCGATATTGGAGTAAACAGTTAAATATATTTACTTTCTCCATAGCTTTTATTTTTCCACAAAACACTTGTCCTGAAACATCGAATATAGACAATTGTTTATTTCAAAATCATTGATGTTCATAAACTCATGATAATTAACCATATCATAATTCTTCGAATGAGGGCAACTTGCCTCCTCTTTTGAAACCATGTGAATCAATATTTATGCTTTAAAGTAACTAAAGTTCATTTCCTGAGCTCGAGAAGCGCTATGTTTAGGGTAAGTTGTTATACTACATGATATACATAAAGGAGGAATTTAAAAAATGGCTAAGTTATTTGAAGAATATACCATTAAAGATGTAACCTTTAAGAATCGCATCGTTATGGCACCAATGTGTCAATATTCTAGTCATAACAAAGATGGACAAGTAGAAGATTGGCACCGCGTCCATTACCCCACTCGTGCAGTTGGTCAAGTGGGCTTAATTATATTAGAAGCAACAGCTGTCCAACCTGAAGGTCGCATCTCTTCAGAGGATTTAGGCATCTGGAGTGACGATCAAACAAAAGGTTTAACTGAACTTGTCAATTTAATGAAAGCACATGGCGCTAAAACGGGGATACAACTTGCCCATGCAGGTAGAAAAGCAACTGTGGATGGTGATATTTTCGCGCCTTCCCCTCTAGCATTTAACGAGCATTATAAAACGCCAAATGAAATGACAAAAGAAGATATTTCCAATACAGTAAAAGCCTTTAAAGAAGCAACTGTGCGAGTAATAGAAGCAGGATTTGATGTGATTGAACTTCATGGAGCTCATGGTTATTTAATTAATGAATTCTTATCTCCATTAACCAATAAACGTACAGATGAATACGGTGGCAGCGAAGAAAATCGCTACCGCATGCTTCGAGAAACAATTGATGCAGTTCGTACCGTATGGGACGGTCCATTATTTGTTCGTATTTCTGCTTTCGAATACACTGAGGGCGGATTGACACCTGAAGCTTTTGTAACGATGACGAAATGGATGAAAGAACAAGGCGTAGATTTAGTTGATGTGAGTTCGGGTGCGAATGTCCCTGCTACTATTGATTCTTACCCAGGATATCAAGTGAAATTCTCTGAAACAATCAAACATGATACACCAATTGCAACCGGAGCAGTCGGTATGATTACGTCTCCACTTCAAGCAGAAGAAATCTTGAAAAATGACCGTGCAGACATGGTTTTCCTAGCACGTGAATTGCTTCGCGATCCTTACTGGGCTTATCGTGCAGCAAAAGAATTACGCACAGATATTACATCTCCTGTTCAATATGAACGCGGATGGTTATAAAATAATTAAGTAAACACGAAAAAAGGACCGAATAGGTCCTTTTTTTCGTGTTTACAGTTTACATTTCTCTATTTGTCCCTCAAACTCTCAACTTCTTTTTTAAGTACTATATTTTCTTTTACTAATCCATCTTCGATAAACGTGTAATCTTTTATTAGCAGGTCTAAAAATTGGTCAACTTCATCAACGTCGTAACCGCCAAACGTTTTACTTTTAAAGGTTTTATTATAAATAAGATCTTTGTTCAACACTAAATTTGGATGAATTTCTTCTGTTGCACGTGGAATTTGATTAATCGTTATAGAATTTACAAATCCCTCTGTATAAACTATTACTATTTTTTCTTTATTTTGATTTTCCATTCGGATTTCGATACTGATGAAATCCACTTCATCAGGTGAAACTGCTGTTGACGTAATATTTGTTACGGAAAATCCTTCACGAATTTTTTCTTGAAATGCTTCCTCTAAATATGGGTACTCTTTTATTAGTTCTATTAACTTAGTAAACAACATAATTGCCTCCAATTATCAATCCACATTTTAGTTTATACATGTTGAGTCAATTTCACCATTCATAAAACCTAATGTAAACCCGAACATTTGCGACGAGTAACCGCAGGAGCAGTCTTTTTTGCGACGAGTAACCGCAGGAGCACATGTTTTCTCGCCGCCCTTCACTTCAACTATTCGTGTATTATTCATCAAAAGTCATGGATGAAATTGTCTCGGATTATCCAAAAATAAATTTTAAGTCGAAACTATTCAGCTGTAAATGCGTAAGTTGACATAGGTTTAATCGCTGTTGTAATACTAGCAGATTCTAATAAATTTATTTGAGATTTTATTAGAGTAGCCATTTTAGCAGGCATATGTTCAACAGTTTTTAGCTCTTCATGGAAGTTGGTTAATACTTGTTCAATTTCCCATTTCCCATCTTGTAACTCTGGAGAGTATATCGACTTTTCGGCTTTGATAGCCCATCCCGCACGTTCAGCAATCTCTTTAATATCCTGAGGGGTGAACAATATACGAACATTTGAAATGCTAGTGACTTTAAAACTCTCTAATTGTGCTTGTATAAGTACTGATAACAAGTGAGGGTATTGTTCGACAGATTGAATTCTCGTATCCCATTCTGCAAAACATAAAGTGTTCCCCCACTTCCTCAATTTTTTCAATATGGCATGAAGTTCTTCAGCAGATTTCAAGTACCAAGAACTATGAGATAAAACAATCAAATCAAAATGATTTTCAGGGAATTCGATAGTTGGTGATAATATGTCCATGTTAAAATCGATTTTAATTCGATTGCCGATAGGTGAATTTTTTAAATAGTTAATAGATTCCCCTATAGTTAAAGGACTCCCATACTCAGGAGAAGCAATATCAACCCCTTGAACAAAACCTTTTTCTCCTACCAAAAATGCCAATACTGCAGTTGTATCTCCTTGACCGCAGCCTATTTCTAAAACTTTGGATCCATTTTTAATATCCCAGAATTCTGCAAGCTTTAATCTGTGATCAGTTTGTATTCTTTGTACGTTGGAATCTCCTGAACTGGGCGGCATACAATCAATGATTTTTTCTGTGCTATTTGGACTCATTTTGCCACTCCTCACGACTCTAAAAGTCTATATTAATTTTATTAACTTGCTAATTCAATGGAATATTATTTTCATCATAAAGATCAATGCAGCAGGGACAATTGGCTTATATTGACTTGGCATTTTCCATATTTCACAAACACTTTTTCTCCAAAGACATAAGAAGTAAAACTGAAGTTTTCATGCATTAACTTAGTCGTAATATGATCAATATTCAGATCATTGTTTTTACCGATTACTATACCATAAATATCCCTAACGTTTTTATCTTTTCATAAGCTACTTTGATTGAATCGTAACCAATAACGTCTATCTTAAACTTGCCATTTAAGCCTTAAGTCAAATGAGCATACTCTATATCTGCGTTTTTCAATTGATATGAAGCTATTGAAGATTTTGTATTATCTAAATGCACAACTTCGATTAAATTTGGTCGAATATTTGCTTGCTTTCTTTTTAACTCATCTCTTAGCCCTGTTCGGAGGGATTTTCATATTTACGAATATCGTACGTTTTTTAAAAAATGGAATTCACTATTTTCGATTTATATGAAAAGTTTATTTGTCCTAAAGAATGCTATTGGCAAAACTGGATATATTAATTCAAGGAGGTGAAATTATGGATAAAAAGTTGGTTTCATTTTTTATTGTGTTACTAATAATTACCTCAACGGTTGTGGCACAAGCAAATAATATTAAAGTTAATCATGAAAAAATGAACTATGCTCTAATAATAAGTGTTGCCCCATCCATTAATAAAGCCCTAACTGAGACGTATAAAAATTCGTCTAAGGGAGTTCCTAAATGGGGAGGATCGGACACTGAAATTTTGGAAATTGTCGAGTTAATCGATGTGAGAGGATCCTATGATGTAACTGTAAAGGTATATCCTTATTATGGTATTTCTATTAAAAAAGGCGAAGAGGAGATAAAAATTAGACTTGAATCGAGTGGGCAAAAAGTTATTAGTAATAAACATATTCAAGATATTTAATGAATAAAGTGGATGTATTTCCTCAATATTATTTTCGATTAATAATATTCTTTACATCGATATAGTTTATTAAATCGAGAAAGTCGCCCTGCAATGAGGGCGACTCCAATATTATTAATTCGCCTATCTGCCAATATCAATTTCTTAATAAAGCTTACTAATATCTTCTTCATTATTTCCTCCTGAAATTAAAATTACACTTTTACTAGTGTAAGTTATTTCAGAATAATTACATGCTACTATAGCGCTATTTCCAGTAAAATAAAAAATTACTATTAAATCAAGTGGAATAAATACATAAAATCTAAGACTTTCTTAACATAATTGAAAAAAATGGTTTGTCATTGAATCATATCATTCCCATTTAATTTCAAAAATCCGAAATACTTATTTCCCTATCGAATATCCTTCAAATAATCTACCCCCATGAGGTTGCAAAGCTATATCTACTAAATTAATTATTTGATTTTTCCCACCATTTTTGTAGTAACAATCGAAGGCTTCAATAAAATGTTCAGCATATTTCTCATCAAATTGTTTTAGAGAACGCACAATCCACTTAGAATCTCCAATCCATTTACAGTTTGTTCTCAATACAAATTCGCTCAATAACACAGCTAATGTATTAGCAATAAACATCTCTTCTGCTCTATTAGAACAGCCTATAAAATCATCTAATGCATCCGTCAGAAAATATCGTTTCGTTTTTATTGTGTCCAGGCTCCATCCTTCTGGACCTTTCTCCAATAACTTATCAGCTTCGCATTTTACTAAACCAATGATTCCATCATCTTTTATTACGATTCCTTCTGATACCATTCTTGGCATTGAAGGTCTTGCACGTAGGCAATCTTCTTCAAAATAGAGTTTATAAGAGGTTAAGTTATGCACAAAAACCTCGATGGCCCAACCAAATTCAACAAATGACTCTCGATATGAAGATTGTATATATTTATCAAAAACAACAATATCTAAATCGGATGTTTCTGTCGCTTCTCCTCTTACCACACTCCCGGCCAATAATGCTCCTTGGCAATTTGGATATTGTCTATGAACAAATTTTTGTGCAGCTTCTAGTGGCATTAGCTTCTTTAAATAGTCCAATAATGTCACCTCGACTCCCTTTATCCCTGTATATTCATTGAATGATTTCATAGTTATATAAAAGAAAAGCTACCAATTGGCAGCTTTCCATTCTTGCTTTATATATGTTTAAAAACTCCCTAGAACTTAATATTGTAAGAATCCTTAAAACTGAAGCTATTCTTATTTTTCCGATCAGAGGTACCTTCTCTTGTTCATTTATTAGTTTTGATAACTCCTTAACCGAACTTGCATCTAATTTAAAAGTGGAACTTTTATCAGGAAGGAGACGTTGGATATAGCCCTCACCGTTGGTAGTAATCCACAAATGATAATTTTTCTCTTCTTCTTTATCTAGTGTCAATAGAAATGACAACAATGGTTTGGTTGTAATCACTCTCTTTTCCCCTAATTCTTCTGTATTATCTATTGCATAAATAAATGAATTAATACTATCTTCATTTTTATTTGTGAAAAGTACCTCTTGTTGCTCTTGTCCTTCAACCTCCCAAAAAAATAAGGTAATTTGTTTTACATTCTCAATTTCAACAAGACCATCAAAACACCAATGATTTCCTCACTTTCACCCTTTCATCTCCCAAACTTTGCAATTGAAGTTCTCATCTTTTACTTTCGTTACCTAATAAACAAATAGCTACCATAAAGGTAGCTCCGAAAATTTTTTAATACTTTCATTAATACGAGATTTAGAAACCACTGCCGACGTCCTTATCGCTAGCACCCATACGAAAGTCCTGACTTTCTCCAGGCCGAATATTTGAATTGGTAGGTATATGGGGATAATTATTTCTCTTTTTTCTTCTCCATTCAATTAACCCGCCTAAAGCAAAAAGCATACCGATTGGAATAACAAAGATTAACCATCCCATCATCCGCACTCCCTTTTAATACCATTATATCATTAATTTACTTTTCTGTTAATTTGTTTTCACTATTTCACCTGTCCCTTTTAGCTTTTTTCAGCAACTGATGAGTTCGTTTTTAACGAGTGATTTTTATAATAAATTAAAAGATCAGTCCATCCCTCTTCCTCTAGAGAAAATTCTTTTCTTACGCATTCAAAGAGAAATCCTGTTTTTTCGGCTAGCTTTATTGAAGGTTTGTTATCTACACTAATATGTAGTTCAATCCTGTGAAAATCCTTCGTGTTGAAAAACCATTCAGTAGCTGCTAACACACTTTCTGATCCATACCCCTTTTTCCAAAATTGATTATGAATTGAATATCCCATCATTGCCCACTGATAGTCCATCCGTAAAATCTTATGTAACTCAATTTTTCCTACATTCACTTCATCTTCCTTACGGAAAACACCAAAATTGTACATATCATCAGTATCCGCTAATTCATTAAAGCCATTAATCCAATTGATAAACCACTCTTCTGTTGATAAAGACATATTTACGGGACGCCCATCATCATATTTGTATTGGGGCGGGTGTCTATTATCAAACTGTGTATACCAATTAATATAGTCTTCTTTTTGAAAAGGGCGGATAATTAATCTTTCCGTCTCAATTAATAATCTTGAATTCCCCAAGAAGTTACCTCATTTCTTTAACTATTCCAATAGGAGTGCCTCACTATAGTTTTCTCATTTTCATCATATAAAACCCGCTCCACGCAAATACAATTGACGCGATATAAAAGATGCTTCCTATTGTCAGAAAATCAACTAAATAACCGGTTGCTATAACGGCAATCGCTGCTCCAATCGATGTCCATATGTGGTAACGGCCAATTTCATTTCCTGCTGTCTCCTTATTAACGGAGCGAGCAAGGACGGTTTTCTCTGAGTTTTTCTGAACAGCTCCAAGTAATCCCATAAAAATTTGCAACACATAGATATGCCAGATTTCGTATGCAAGTGGAAATACAAGCAATATTACTGCCATCCCCCATGAATAAATGATTAATAAGATTTTATCTCCTGCCTGGTCAGCAAACTTCCCGATCACTGGGTAACTTAGTGCTGCCGTAAGTGCAAATAATCCGTATGCCCAGCCAAACTGGGCGTAACTACTACCGACATTTTTTAGTAGCAATACATAGAACGGAAAAATCATGCTTGCGGCCATTCCGATCGTTCCTTGGTAGATAATAAATTTTCTGTAATTCATTTATGATACTCCTCATAGAAAAGATTCATGAACCGTTCGTCTGGATCATACTTTTCTTTCATTTCAAAGAATTCCTCAGTTCTAGGGTATGCCTCTTTTAATTGTTCTTTTGTTGGGTAGTGATAGTAAGGGAGATAGTAGGTACCATCATGTTTTAAAGTCACATCAATCATATTTCGAATGACTCTCCTAGTTGTTTCGATACTATCCTCGTTCGTACCTTGGTTAATAAGCATTACGAGCGCAAACATATCATCTTTTGCGTAAGACAAAACGGCTTCATCATTTTTCCCTACGTATCGAACAGTAATATTTAACAGATTAAAGTCTTTTTCATCTTTGAGCGTATTTCGTAGGTCATCAATATAGGCTGCATATTGATCGATTGGCACAAAATATTCCTGTAGTACTTCTGTTTTGTTAGGGCTATTGTAGTCCATAAATAAAGAATCAGAACGCATGACATTATTTCTTGAAATATATGTACCATTTATTCGCTCACTGTATTCTTTTTGAGTGTTCCAAAACATATTTTCCCCCCAGTCATTTGTTCGTGAAAGCCCCAGGAAAAATTTTGGAATCGCAATAATACTTTCACGTTTTAAAGTCGTGTAGTTGGCCAATTGGGATTGATCATCTGCTGTTGAATAATCGGTAACATACATTTCGGTTAAATAGCTATTTGGTGCTACCGAAATCCTAGCAAGATGCATTTTTATATCATCATTTTGTAAGACATTTTTTGTGAAGTAGGAACTGTATTCATCATACGAAATGGACTCTGTAGTCACTTGATATAGTTCATTTTTCGTCAATTGTAAGGTCACATCCAGAATTACGCCGAATAACCCGTATCCTCCATTTACCAAATTGAATAGTTCGGAGTTTTCATCCCGACTGACATGTAAGACTTGTCCTTGTGCATTTAGTAATCTAAAGGAATCAACTGTTTCAATGAGTGTGTGATTACGAATATCTCGACCGTGCACATTCACACTCATCGAACCTCCAACAGTGAATATATTTTGTGATTGACTAACTTTTAAAGCAAGACCATATGGATTTATGTATGATTGAATATCTGCCCACGTTACACCGCTTTGGACTGTAATGAGCATGTTTTTTTCATCTAATTCTAGTATTTCATTATATTGCTTCATGTCGAGTAGGATACCGCCTGGATAAAGTGTTTGTCCGCCTTGACTATGCTGCATCCCTGCAATCGAAATTTTGTCATCATTACGATTTGCCATATCGACAATACTCTTTATTTCACCCTCACTATCGCTTGATTTAATCGACTTCATTTTGACAGGTAAAAGTCGTCCACGGTCTTCAACAACGGGACTAGCAAGTTGAGTTTGATAAAGCATCAGCGATCCTGCAAATACCACTGCGTATATTAAAATTACTAAATTGCGCATTCTGAAAATATTAATCAACTCCTTGTAAACGAAAAAATATAATAAGAAAAGGTTGCCGTAGCAACCTTTTAAAAATATTATCAATTACTTATTTTCCCGTAACATATATTACGTTAAAATTCGTTTCTTCATTATTCTTAAAAGATCTCACAACCTCATATTTCTTGTCCAAGTTGATTTTATATAACTCTTGGTTATTCAAGGTCTGATTAGCGTAATCATCTGTGTATTCTTCGTCAAAATAAATGTTTAAACTATCATCTTTCCCTTTGACCTCAAAACTACTAAAGAAACTTGCATCATTTCCTTGCTCGACATGATGACCATTTAAGAAAGCATACATGGTGTTTTCGTTATATTGAAAAAGGTGTATTCCATTTTCATCTTCTACACTCGTAATGAAATCTTGAACCAATTCATTAGTAGAATCTTCTTCTATTTTAGAATACGATAATTCTTCATTCTCCGCATTACAACCAGCCAAAATTAGCAATACTATACATATAGAAATTAATTTCCTCATCAGCACCTTCCTTTCAGAGTACAAGCTGTTAACTTAGTATCAGAAACCTGATGATTAAACCTATAATCACAACACCTAAAATAATCAGTGCTCTACGGTTACTATTTTTACCCTAGTGATGTCTTCGGTCTTCTTTTAATACCGGGTATTCCCTTTCTAGACTCCCCACTTACAATCACTCCTCTTAAAATTCAAGCTTAAGACGCTCCGAATAAATTCGTTTTACAAATTCTTCTTTATGATCAGTATACTCAGCTATACCACTTGTATTGTTCTGAACGTAATCTACTTTAAGATTGTAATACTCACTTCGCACTGCTTCATTCGAGTTCAGATAATCTCTAAAAAAGATCAAGTTATTCCACAGTTCCTTTTCGAAATCAACAAGGTGGATAAAATGTGTCTTCACTTGATATGTGTCATCTGCAAATTTCGCAAAAACAATCTCTGAAGGTTTTTCAACAGCCAATCTCAAAAATCCTGCTTTTTTTAGTCCAGAAATGATTATTTTGTTGTTATCATGATTGATGTCACCCACTCCAACCACCATGTCCAAAATTGGCTTTGCCATAATGGCAACTATGGCAGTGCTGCCTACATGTTGTATGCAAACACTATCAAGATTTGTATGTTTTATAATTTCCCGCTTCACCCTAAGGAACCCATTTTTCCATTTATCATCATACGGGACTAATTTAACTTCATCTTTAGTTAATCCTAATTTCAAATCATTTAGCCTCATTTCTAAAATATGTTAACAGTTTATCTTTAAGGAGCCCGTTTTTTATCTGAAGTATCTAATAACAAGTCTTTAATCACTTTCGCATATTCTGAATCCAAATCCCCAAAATTCTCTTCATTTGTCTTGCTTAGAATTGTAGCGGAATTATCTTCATTAAACCAAATACTGTATTCTTTCAAAAGTTCAGGAAGATTATTGTCATATTCCCAAAATAGCGTAACCTTCAAGTTCTCTTTCCTCGACTTCGACGGAACAGTATTAGGTTCCCATTTAATTTCTTTAAAAGCATCATCTAGGGAAGATAAACTTTTTTCATCTAAAATCATCCACGTTTCTTCAGAGTTTTCAGCTGTATTGACTAATTGAAAATAAACTCTAGTTAATTTTTTTGAATCTTTTTCAGCACATCCAGTTAGTATTATTAAAAATGAAAATATCAGATAGCCTAAATATTTTTTCTTAATAATAACCTCTCCTTTGTTTAGGATATAACTATTTAACGGATTTAATTGAAATATGTTCCATATAATAGGATGTTTTTTATTGCCGTCTTTAATAACTTTGGGAAGGAATTTCATTTGTGATGATTATCTGTTTTAATATCATTATCTTTTAACGACATCCCCCTTTTAGCGAATGCGCCTAAATCAGCAGCACTGTAACGTTTACTAGATATACTTCTGGAGCAATGGAAAGATCTATAACTGATGCAGCGATATTACAAGGTCGTCTTATAGGTATTGACCACTCTGATCCTGCTACCCTAGAAGCGATGGTAAATCAACTGAAGATTATTCTGTGTATCTAGATTCAAATGGCTTAAACGGAGCAATAATTGGTGTTTCCAGCAATGATACTAAAGCCTTTTATGAATTTGAAGAGTACGATCAGGAATTATTTGAGGGTGTCATTCATACGCTTCGTGATAAAGGGACAATTGTTAAAGAGGTTACATTCCTTCATATCATAGAGATTGGGACTATGACGTTTGATGAGATCTGAGTATTTGTTTGCTAAATTGGAAGATTTATATTTTTCTCTACAACATAGTGGCATTGATTTCACACTAAAAAAAATGATTTAGATACCATTCTTTTCCCTTTTTATATTGGGTCAACAATTTGTCCTAAAGCAGGATCCCCTTCTATTGCTGTTCCTGCATTTGAACAAACTACAAAACATCGGAAAAGGCCAATCTGAAAAAAGTAGTTGTTAAAGAAAACATTATATTATAGTGAGTAAATAAAGAAACGAGGATGTTATGAAGAACAGAAAAATGTTCAGACGGTTTTTTTATTTGATAATTGCTTTTTATATCGTAGCCATCGGTTCAACTTATTACTATTTAAAACATTATCCAAAATTAACGTCCATTGATGTTTCAGAATTAGAAAAACTTACTACGTTGATTTCACCTGACCGTGAAAAAGTATTAACTATTTATTTAGGCGGCGGTATGATGCTTTATTCTGATTTTACTTATATTGGAGAAGTACAAGAACTTAACAGAAGTTATAACATTTTCTTAATGCCTGGAAAAGATTTTAATGTTCAATGGGTTGATGAGGATCACATATCGATTGATGGAAAGTTAATAAATATAGAAAGTACTTATGATTTCAGACAAGATAAAGACAAATAATATTTAGCAGTTGGGGCTGTCTATTAAGCCCCATACAGATGAAGATAAGCGGCTCGCTTTTCTCCACCTATCTAATTTTTAATATTTATTGGATGGACAGTACCTAATTTTGATAGTAATGATTTTCCAAAATCCAGTTAAGTGCATCTAGATCAACATGTAGTAGTTTCATAAAAGTGAAAATCGGAGAGCTAATCATAAGCAATTTTCAAGTTACCTTCATTTCTATTAGTAAATAAGCTTTTTTTCTAAATAATACCTTTGGGTGCCTTTAATTGGATGTTCCTCAATTAAGCCGACAACTTTATAGCCACATTGCTGGTAAAAATCTGGGGCTTGGAAACTAAACGTATCTAGTTGGATACCTCTACAATTATTTTCTCTCGCCGTTTTCTCAATATGGTCTAATAACTGCTTACCGTAACCTCCACCTCTTAGTGATTCATCCACCCATAAAAAGTCTATATGCAAGTTGGACCAGCTAATCTCACCTGTTATACCCCCTAAAATTTCCCCTTCTTCATTTCTGAGCATAAAACTAACATTTTTAATTGGGTGTTTTACTTCATCTGGTAGTTTAGTTTGGTTGTATTCAATAATTTTCGTTCTAATGTAGTCACTATCTTCTTGATTCCATTGCTGAGTTATTTTCATATTACCCATCCTTTATTTATATTCTTCATACGTTTTTCTGAAGCCATAGAAAGCTCGAAACTCCTGAGCTTCATAAAAAGTTCGAGATGTACTACTAGCTAGTAGTTCCATCCATGTTTTCGGATAGAGGCTATGAACGTATTTAAGTAATTCATTCCCTAAATTAAATCCTCGATATTCTTTATGAATAATTACTTCACATACATATAGACTGATAAAACCATCTGTTAACCCTCTAATGTATCCGACAATCTGATCATCTGATTCGACAATAAAAGTAACATTTGAATTATTCCATGCCCCCTTTGTGTCTTCATTTTTCTCTACTAAGTTCGTCCATCCTTCGTCGTTATTAAATCTATGTATGTCATTAAAATCATCTTCAGTGTATGGTCTAATTATGACCGACATTTCATTTTTTAAGTTGAGTTTCATCATATATCCCTTCTTTAATAAAGCACTAAATAGATTTTATTTCCGTTAAATTATTTCTCAATAATTTTCTCTTCCCAATTATGCTATTCGAGATGAAAACCAGTGAATCCTTCTTCAGATAAAAGATATTTGATGTTTCAAACAAATTAGTTAACATAATATTATTATATTTAACTTATAACATTTGATATCTATCGATGAAATTTTAAGAATACTTGCACTCAAAATAAAATAAGCAAACTTGGAGAACTCACTCCAGGTTTGCTTAACTATTTATCCTCTTCAGTTCATTATGTTTTAATTCAAATTCAGCAAAGTCTTCCGCAACTGTAATGGACGGAAATACAGATAAACCTTGTTTCCTTAATTCTTCTGCATGGCTTGGTAAAAATCGAGCGCTAATATGTTGAACGATTAAATGCTTGGCTCCACTTTCCATCGCCACTTGAGCTGCTTGTGTGATGGTTGAGTGCCCGTATGGCTTAGCGAGATCTTCAGTACCCGCATCAAATGTAGCCTCGTGTATAACGATATCCACATCTCGACTCAAATCTATGGATGCTTGGCAAAAGCGAGTGTCTCCTAGAATAGCCAATGAGAATCCTTCTTCTGCTTGCGCAGTTACATCATGACTCAAAACGGTTTGGCCATTTTCTAACAGTACATCTTTGCCATTCTTCAACTGGGCTAACAATGGACCTTTTGGCACGCCAAGCTGCAGCGCTTTTTCAATTAATAACTGTGGAGGAAGTGGTTTTTGGGAAACTCGAAAACCGAAACATGGGATGACGTGATGTAGCAGTTTGGCTTCGACTATAAATTGTTCATCCTCAAATATAATCCCTTCGTTTAATTCGACAAAATTCACTTTGTATTGTAAATAGGTTTTTGATAACCGCAGCGTAGTGAGAATCCACTCTTGAATACCCGTTGGACCATAAATGGTTAATGGTTCTTTTCCATCTAAAAACGAGCGAGATCCAAGTAATCCAGGTAAGCCGTATATATGATCACCATGCATATGGGTAATAAATATTTTTTCAAGCTTACGCGGTTTTAGAGTTGTATGAAGCATTTGATGTTGTGTCGCTTCTCCGCAATCAAATAGCCAAAATGTGCCTCTTTCTTGCATTAATTTCACAACTAGTGCACTCGTATTACGTTGTTTAGACGGCATGCCTGCACCCGTACCTAAAAATTGAAGTTCCATATCACTTGTTCTCCCTATCTTTGTGATCATCTAAAAGATCTTTACTAAAACTCGTTTTAGATTCATACGTTGGCTTTCTAACTTGAGTTTGACCTCTAGTAATCATTTCTTTACCAAATCTTTGTTGAAGAGACTCGACTAAATTTAAAATCGGCTCTACTTTAGCGTGTTCTTCAAAGTTGTAAATAGATAGTTGTTCCGTAAAGTCTACTCGATCAACCACATTACTAACAGTCACACCTAATAATCGTATCGGCTGACCATCCCAATTTTTCGTAAATAAGGTCCACGCAACTTCAAATATTTTATCTTTTTCATAAATCAAGTTGCGAAACGACTGACTTCGTGAAGAATTCTTCCAATCTGAATCCCGTATTTGGATGGAAACCGTTGGGCCAGCTAACCGTTTCGCTTCCAAACGATTGGCTACTTTTGAAGTTAAACTTTTGAACACTTTTTTCAATTCATAAAGATCACTTTCATCACTAGGTAAAGTGGTTGAATTCCCAACACTTTTCGTATCATAAACGGAATCAGGATCGACAGCCCGTTCATCAAATCCATTTGCTCGTTTTTTTAATCGAGGTCCATTTTTCCCGAGTGTTTCTTTTAATAAACCTTCTTCTGCTTTAGCAATATCGCCAATTGTTTGTAATCCGATACTGTACAATTTTTTGGCCGTACTTTCTCCAACTCCATGCATGTCGAGAACGGGCAGTGGCCAAAGTATTTTATCGATGTCACGTCTACGTAACACCGTAATGCCCATTGGTTTCTTAAGATTTGATGCCGTTTTGGCTAAGAATTTATTCGGAGCAATACCAATTGAACAAGGCAAATCCAGTTCTGTTAACAGCCTCGTTTGTATGTCATCAGCTATTTGAAGAGCTGTCATTGGTCCATCAATATCAGTAACGTCCATATAGCCTTCGTCAATTGACACTGGTTCTACTTGTTTCGTATATGATCTCAATACTTCAAACATCGCTTGCGATGCAATTCGATATCGCTCAAAATTAGGTGGCAATAAAATTAGCTCAGGACATTTACGTTTTGCTTCCCAAACACTCATCGTTGTATAAACGCCTTTTGCACGAGCTTCGTAGGAACAGGTTACTAGAATTCCACGACGTTCTTTTGGATTTCCTGCAATGGCAATTGCTTTCCCTTTTAAGCTGGGATCGTATGATTGCTCAACAGACGCATAAAAACTATTCATATCAATATGAAAAATAATTCGAGAAGTTACTCGTTTTATGCTTGTCATGTCCTCATCGCCTCTACTTGTACTTACCTTAATCATAACAAAAAAGAGATGTCAGGGGCATCCTGACATCTCAATTCCAAAAATTTTTAACCTTATTTAGCAGTTACTTTGACAATCTCCACTAGTAAATCTGATAATTTCTCAAGTTCTGCAACAGGCATACGTTCATTTTTCGTATGAATTTCTTCATAGCCAACAGATAAGTTTACCGTTGGAATCCCGAATCCAGCAATGATATTCGCATCACTGCCTCCACCACTTGTGCCTAGTTTCGGCGTTAATCCAAGGTTTTTAACAGCTTGTACAGCTACTTGTGTTACAGGCTCTTCTTCACCAAAGCGGAATCCCGGGTACATTAATTGAATGTCGATTTCCGCTTGTCCACCCATGGCAGCCGCTGTTTCTTCAAAAACAGATTTCATGTGTGCTGTTTGTTTATCCAATTTCTCAGGGACAATTGAACGAGCTTCTGCTAAAATATTCACTTCATCGCACACGATATTTGTGGCACTTCCACCTTCAAAACGTCCGATATTTGCAGTCGTTTCTTCATCGATACGGCCTAAAGTCATTTTTGCAATTGATTTAGAAGCGATATTAATGGCAGATATGCCTTTTTCGGGTGCAACACCTGCATGAGCAGTTTTACCAAGAATCTTCGCACGAATTTTAGCTTGGTAAGGTGCTGCTGTTACAATACCGCCAACTTTTCCATCAGAATCCACGGCAAAGCCATATTTCGCCGTAATTAGTGAAGGATCCAAGTGTTTTGCTCCAGCTAAGCCACTTTCTTCGCCTGCTGTAATAATGAATTGAATATCTCCGTGTTTAATTGATTCTTCTTTCAATCGTTTAACCATGTCGAATAAAGCGGCAATACCTGCTTTGTCATCGGCACCTAAAATAGTTGTGCCGTCAGAATAAATATAGCCATCTTCACGTAATTCAGGCTTAATTCCTTTACCAGGCACTACTGTATCCATATGAGTCGTGAAATAAATAGTTTCTACATCAGACTTACTACCTTTTAAAGTGGCGATTAAATTGCCTGCCCCATGTCCACTCTTGACAGCAGAATCGTCTTCGAATACATCAAAACCTAAAGCTTCTAATTTCCCTGTTAAAATAGGTGCAATAAGTTGCTCATGTTTTGTTTCAGAATCAATCTGGATAAGTTCTAAAAATTCATCAACTAATCGTTGATTGGTCAATTGAAAAACTCCTTTATAGTGGGATATCCCATGCTTTTTAGCTGGTCGTGTTTCTTTTTTATTGCGCATCATATCTAATGCTTGAATTAGTTTAATACGTGTTTCGCGAGGGTCTATAACATCGTCGACCATTCCACGTGCTGCGGCTACGTATGGGTTTGCGAATTTTTCGCGATATTCCTCGATTTTTGTCGCGCGCGTTAGTTCAGGATTGTCGCTTTGCGCGATTTCCCGGGAAAAGATTACGTTCGCTGCTCCCTGTGGACCCATCACGGCAATCTCTGCATTTGGCCAAGAGAACACCAAATCTGCTCCAATTGACTTCGAGTTAAGTGCCACATACGCGCCGCCATATGCTTTACGTAAGATAACGGTCATTTTAGGAACGGTTGCTTCTGAATACGCATATAAAATTTTAGCACCATGGCGAATGATTCCTCCATGCTCTTGTTTTATTCCTGGGAAGAATCCGGTTACATCTTCAAACGTGATAATTGGAATATTAAATGAGTCACAGAATCGAATAAAACGAGCTGCTTTATCCGAAGAATCGATATCTAGTCCACCCGCCATCACTTTAGGTTGGTTACAAACTAAACCAACGACTTCGCCTTTAATTCGGGCTAGTCCAATGACAACATTACGAGCGAATTCTTTTTGTACTTCCATGAATGAATCTTGATCCACTACTTGTTCAATTACTCTGCGTATATCATAAGGTCGAATAGCTTCGAAAGGAATGACCTCAGTTAATTCTGGACGATAGTCGTCAAGATGGTCCACTTCTAAACGCGGTGGCTTTTCGTCGTTATTTTGAGGCAAGTAGCTTAATAAATCTCTTACTTGTTGTAAGATTTCTTGTTCAGTTTCTGCACGGAAGTGAGCATTACCACTAATGGCATTATGTACTTTTGAACCGCCCAAGTCTTCTGCAGAAATTTTTTCACCTGTTACAGTTTCAATTACTTTCGGACCGGTAATAAACATTTGGCTCGTTTTATCAACCATGAAGACAAAATCAGTAATGGCTGGAGAATATACAGCACCACCAGCACAAGGTCCCAAAATGACCGAGATTTGTGGAATCACACCAGAGTAAATAGCATTTCGATAGAAAATATGTCCATACCCATCAAGAGAAACGACACCTTCTTGAATACGTGCGCCACCAGAATCATTTAATCCGATAAATGGAGCACCGTTTTTAGCAGCTAAATCCATCACATTGGCAATTTTCATCGCATGCATTTCGCCTAGTGCTCCACCAAATACGGTAAAGTCTTGTGAGAATAAGTAAATAGCACGGCCATTTACTTTTCCGTACCCAGTTACCACGCCTTCTCCTGGACCTTTTTGCGTATCCATACCAAAATCAACTGTTCTGTGCTCAATAAATGGATTCAATTCAACAAAGGTCCCTTTATCGACTAATAAATCAATACGTTCACGCGCTGTTAATTTACCTTTTGCATGCTGCTTTTCAATTCGTTCATCTCCACCGCCTAGCTCAATCTCTCGCTTGCGATCATATAAATCGTTAATTTTCTCATAAATGTCCATGTTTTTTTACCCCTTTAAACCGCTTTTATCACATAATTCATAAAGCACTCCGAATGAAGATTTAGGATGTACAAAAGCTACTTTTGCTCCACCCGCTCCGATTTTCGGTTGTTCATTTAAAATTCGAATGCCTTTTTCGCGTAGTTCAATCATTCGTTCTTCAATGCCTTCGACTCCAAAAGCGATATGGTGAATGCCTTCACCTTTTTTTTCAATAAACGTATGAATGGCACTTTGCTCAGACATAGGCTCTAGTAACTCCAGTTTTACGTTCCCAGCATCAATGAATGCTACACGAACTGATTCAGAAGCTACTTCTTCTATTTTTAAAACTTTTAAACCAAGTGTTTCCGTATAGTAAGGGATTGTTTCATCTAGATTTCTAACGGCAATGCCGATATGATCAACCTTTTTCAAAATAGCCACACCCTTCTGTCTTCTCCATTCTCTATTGTACCGATTTCTTTTTGAAAACTCTACCTCTTGAGAATTTTTTCAATATCTACTACACTTAAGAATAGATAGGTAAAGGAGTTGTATCTCATGCGTAATGCAAATTTTCGTAAGTTCATTGTCTATGTAATGATTATCATGATGGTTTTATCAAGTGCCTTGTTTGGATTAAGTTTATTTTTCTAAAAAACAGCTTTGAAGGAATGATTACTCCTTCGCAGCTGTCTTTTTTTTCATTTTGAAACCTATAAAGCTTCGTTTAATTTGTAAATATTGTTCCATTTCTTCAATAAACTGATACAGAGCAGCCATTGCCAAAAAGTTTTCATGATCTGTTGGGAGTGGCATCTTCGAGAATTCTTCTTTTACATCATCCAATTTCGAGATAAAGGTATTCGCAGTATTTCCAGAATGCACATGGTTGGCCAAATCCTCAATAAATTCCCCCACATGATGTGAGTGAGAAATAGTAACTGGTAACGCAGTGATTTTCGGGAGTACTCTCTCAATAATTTCGAACTGTTGTTCGCGCATATCAAAATATAGATAATAAAGATTTTGTCTTCGATTTAAATGGTTTTCAACATCTTGGTAAGCAAGTGCTTTCCCTTTTTCAATCACTTCAGCAGCTTGGACGAGCTCTTTGCCATCCCAGTCAGAATCCCCATTACGTAAATACAACGCAATTTCATGAAAAATTTTCGAATACAAAGACTCTAAATCCAAACGGTATTTCTTTAAATCTTTTTCAATGGATGGCATGTACGTGTTAACTAACAACGCAATACCAAAACCGACCGCCATTAATTGGGTTTCATTCCACAATAGTGACCACGTTAATTCTTTGGCATCAAATAAATGAAGGAGAATGACAACACTTGAAACAAAACCATCTTGAAATCTTAAAGAAACGAGCGTTGGAATAAATAAAATTAATATAAGACCAAAAACTAGTGGATGATACGCGATTCCTTCAAAAAAGATGAAAGCGAATCCAACCCCAATGACGCTTGCAATGATTCGAGAATAGACTGCCCGTACTGATTTTCGTTTAGTGGGTTGAATACATAATACCGTTAATATAAATGCAGAACTATAATAATCTAAATTCAAAAACATGGCGATGAGCATGGCAATACTAGCTCCAACCGCTGTTTTCAACGTACGATAACCGATTCGAAAACGTCGGAAATCCATTTCTACACCATCTTTCTTTAGAAAAGTGTAAAGTGCAACTTACTGAAAGAAACGCAAATACTTTAGAAACAGGTGTCCTTCTCCAGTGGAATAGTGTCCTTCTCCAAGCGAATGGACAACAACACACAGTGAGTGGACAACACCCCCGTCTGAATGGACCACTTAGCATAGTGAATGGACGACTAAGCATGCTGAATGGACAACCACCCGATTCAAAAGAGGGTTAGTTTATATCTGAACAAAAAAGAGCACTGAATAGTGCCCCTCTAATTTTTATAGTTCGTCACAATGCTCTTCAAAAAGTGATTGAATATGAGCGATAACTGACATTGGATCATGACCTTCTATTTCGTGGCGACCAATTTCAGCAACAGCTTGTCCATCTTTCAAAAGAACGAATGACGGTGATGAAGGTAAGTGTTCTTCACCAAAAAGCATACGTGCTTGAGCAGTTGCTTCTTTATCTTGTCCTGCAAATACGGTAACTAAATGATCTGGACGTTTATCGTAATGTACTGCATTGGCAGCTGCTGGACGAGCAATTCCGCCTGCACAACCACACACTGAGTTGATCATGACTAGTGAAGTACCTTTACGAGCAAATGCTTGTTCAACGTCATCTGGAGAATTTAATTGTTCATACCCACTTGCTTCCATTTCACCGCGTGCTTGTCGTACTATATCATTCATTAATAAGTTAAAATCCATGTTCATTTGTAAAACTCCTCTCGAACTTCATTCTAATAATAGCAGTTCATTAATAGACACGCAAAACCTATGTTTTAAGCGTGCGTGGAAATAAATTTTCAACGGCTTGAGAAACCGTCATATCGCCTTGCAAAATTTCATGCTCTAACAATTTCACTTGTGACTTCGTATCAGGTAATTCATAAAAATTATCCATTAATCGATCTGTAATCATGGTATGGAACCAATCTTTCGTTTGGGACTGGCGTCGATCTTCGAAAACACCAGAGGTTATGAGTGTCTCTTTGAACTTACGAATGATTTGCCATACTTCATTTATACCGATGTGTTCAATAGAAGACACGGGCATAGCTTTTGTAGTCCATCCTGGCGTTGCTGGTTGCAGAAAATGAAGAATTTGTTCGTATTCAGCAGCGGTTTTTTTCGACATTTTCGCGTTATCACCATCTGCTTTGTGTACGACTAACAAATCGGCTAATTCCATAATGCCCTTTTTCATCCCCTGGAGTTCGTCCCCAGCACCCGTCAACACTAATAACATAAAGAAATCTACCATGCCACGGACAATCGTTTCGCTCTGTCCTACACCGACAGTTTCTATTAAGATGACATCATATCCTGCAGCTTCACACAGTAACATGTTTTCTCGCGTTTTTTTATGAACGCCACCTAATGTACCTGCAGTTGGGGATGGTCGAATAAAAGCGTTTTCGTGTCGAACGAGTTCTTCCATTCTTGTTTTATCGCCTAAAATACTTCCCCCGGATATGCTTGAGCTAGGATCTATAGCAAGAACTGCTACTTTATATCCCATTTCGCATAAATGTTTACCAAATGCCTCGATAAATGTACTTTTCCCGGCACCTGGAACTCCAGTTATGCCAATTCGAATACTATTTCCCGTATGCGGAAGAAGTTCTTGCAGTAAGCGCTGACCTGTTCGTTTATCTTCAGCTACCGTACTTTCAAGCAACGTGATGGCTTTAGCCAAATGGAGCCTAGAACCATGACGAATTTCACGAGAAAAATCATCGACAGAAATCTCTTTTTTATGAGACCTTCGAAATTGCTTTCGAGTCGTTTGCCCCATGCCGTCATGAGTCGACTTAAGTCCACTCATGACATTCATAGCGCTTTTCTGCTGGTTCTCTTGACCTTCCATTATTCCTTCACTTCCTCGTACCCAAGACGTCGGTAAATTTCTTCAATTACTTTTGCGGCTGCCACTGGAATGACCGTTCCTGGTCCAAAAATCGCAGAAGCTCCGTTTTCACGTAAAAACGCGTAATCTTGAGCAGGAATTACTCCTCCAACCACGATCAGAATATCTTCACGTCCCATTTTCTTCAATTCACTTTGAAGTGCTGGGACAAGTGTCATATGACCTGCAGCAAGCGAACTAACACCTATTACATGAACGTCGTTTTCAGCTGCTTGTCTAGACGTTTCTTCAGGTGTTTGGAATAACGGGCCAATATCTACGTCAAAGCCTAAATCTGCAAAAGCAGTCGCAATAACTTTAGCCCCACGGTCGTGTCCATCTTGACCCATTTTGGCAATCAAAATTCGTGGACGTCGACCTTCATTTTCTTTAAAATCTTCTGTCATGTCTTTAACCGCTTTAATTTCTTCATCATTCGAGAAGTTTGAACTATATACACCACTCACGGAACGAATCACCGCCTTATGTCGCCCAGATACGTTTTCAATGGCATCTGAAATTTCACCAAGTGTAGCACGAACTCTCGCAGCTTGAACAGCACATGCAAGGAGATTTTCTTCCCCAGATTCTGCAGCCTTTGTAAGGGCAGTTAGTGCAAGTTTGACGTCATTGTCTTTACGCGATTGTTTCATTTTTTCAATGCGGTCAATTTGTGTTTGACGTACAACCGTATTATCAATATTTAAGATATCAATTGGATCTTCTTCTGATAATCTGAATTTATTTACACCGATGATGATTTCTTTACCAGAATCTATTTGCGCTTGTTTTTTAGCAGCTGCTTCTTCAATTTTCATTTTCGGCAAACCTGTCTCAATCGCTTTGGCCATTCCACCAAGTTCTTCGATTTCTTCAATCAACGCCCAAGCTTTTTGCATTAATTCATCTGTTAATTTTTCGACAGCATACGAACCGCCCCATGGGTCAATGACTTTTGTCATCATCGTTTCTTCTTGTAAGAAAAGCTGTGTATTTCGCGCAATTCGAGCTGAGAAATCAGTAGGCAAAGCAATCGCTTCATCCAATGCATTTGTGTGCAGTGATTGTGTATGTCCCATTGCTGAAGCATTTGCTTCGATTAATGTTCTCGTTACATTATTAAAAGGATCTTGTTCAGTTAAACTCCATCCAGATGTTTGAGAATGCGTTCGAAGTGCCAATGATTTTGGATTCTTTGGCTCAAACGTTTGCATCATTTGCGCCCATATTCGACGAGCAGCTCGCATTTTCGCCACTTCCATAAAGTAGTTCATGCCAATCGCCCAGAAGAACGACAAACGTGGAGCAAATGAATCGATGTCAATACCAGCTTGTAATCCTGTTCGTACATATTCGAGACCATCAGCCAATGTGTAAGCTAACTCGATATCAGCAGTGGCACCCGCTTCTTGCATATGATAGCCAGAAATAGAGATAGAATTAAATTTCGGCATAAATTTCGATGTGTATTCAAAAATATCAGCAATGATTTTCATCGACATTTTAGGTGGATAAATATATGTGTTACGCACCATATACTCTTTTAAAATATCGTTTTGAATCGTTCCTGCAAGTTGTTCTGGTGAAACGCCTTGTTCTTCAGCTGTTACAATATAAAACGCTAAGATGGGCAATACAGCACCATTCATGGTCATCGACACCGACATTTGATCAAGAGGTATACCATTAAACAGGATTTTCATATCTTCGATTGAATCGATAGCAACTCCGGCTTTCCCAACATCACCAGTTACTCGCGGGTGATCCGAATCGTATCCTCGGTGTGTGGCTAAATCAAATGCAACAGAAAGGCCTTTTTGTCCCATCGCTAAGTTTCGACGATAAAACGCATTGCTTTCTTCTGCTGTTGAAAATCCAGCATATTGCCGAACTGTCCAAGGGCGTGATACATACATGGTAGGGTACGGTCCACGCGTATGAGGCGCAATACCTGGGAAATCTGACAAATGCTCAAGTGATTCAACATCTTCTTTTGCATATCTAGAATTCAGTCGTATGCCTTCATTTGTTAAAAAAGACTGTTCTGTCGTTGATGAATTCTTTTCTTGAGAAACAATGCTTTCTAATTGAACCGCTTTAAAATTAGGCTTCATATCCCCTGCACCCCTTTCTTTTTGACCTCTATAAGCTGATGCATTTTTTCAATTAAATCTTGCCCTGCATAAATCGTACTGTTTAAGCCTATTTCATGCCATTGCTTTTCTTCAGCAAATTTCCCTGCAACATCTATAATGGTTTGTTGATCCGTTAGTTGTAGGAAGAGTGGCAAAATCTCTTTCGTTACTTCATCTTTTGCAGCTATTACTACATAGTCGACTTGGTTGGATTTTACCCAGTGCCATGCTTCGTCAGCCTTGGTAAAGACAGGACTCATTACGGGATTTAACCCTCCTGCTTGCAAAAATCCTTGAACAAAGTCGGCTCTTGGTTTAACTTCTTTCAACACTCCAAATGAAACGACTGCCGCCTTCATTGGGTTTTCTTCAAAATGCTGACGAAGTTGTTCAAATGGAATGGCTAGTCTATCGGTACTTTCATTTGAAACAGAAGCTGATACAAGATCATCCGGATTGGCATACATATTTGTTCCAATTAAAGATGCTTTGCGCTTAGCCAGCACTTGTATACGAGAAGCCTGTACATCATGTGCCAGTTCCATTAGATAGCTCTCTTGTTGTTGTGGAGTCATTTCTACTACTTGTAAAAATAAAGCCCATGACTGACGAACAAGGTCTGCAGTTAAGGATTCAACATAATAGGAACCTGCAGCAACATCTATCATCTTATTGACCATCGTTTCTTCACGAATAACTAATTGGACATTACGTGCAATCCGTTCAGATGAAGGTGAGCTACCCGTTAATACATCATGTGGTTTCACCGTAATCATATCTGCTCCGCCTAAAACTGCAGAAAATGCTGCATTACCTGCGCGTAATAAATTAACAGTCGGATCTAATTTAGAATAAGAGCGTAGTGACGTCTCAGCTAACATCGGGATAGCGGTAGGCTCTACGTTATAAGCCGTTGAAAACGCTTTCCACAATACGCGAAAAGCACGTAATTTACTTATTTCCATAAAGAAGTTCGTGTCGACTGCAAATTGAACAGCAACCTTACTCGTAAAATCACTTTGTTTGTCAGCTAGTTTTGATAATTTGACTAAAGCATACGTTAATTCATGAACAGCTGTACCGCCTGAATGGTGAATATCATTGGTTGAAATCATCGTTTTTAACGAGTTGGAAGATAAACCATTTACATAACCATTAAGCTCCACTTGTTGCTGCTTCGAAAACAGCTCAAAAACTCCGATAATTTCATCGTCAGTTGTGGACGTCGATAAATAAAATGGATGTACGCTTAATAAGCTAGCTAATTCTTTAAGTTCCTCATCAGACCATGTCCATGTTGGCGTTGGTGCTACGTAAACAATCACTTCATTGCCACGTTCCAACTGAGCTTTCGACTTATGTAGAAATTCAGAAGCTGAATTACTTGTTACCGCTTGTGCGATTTGCCAATTAGCATCTTTTTTTGCATGTGAAACTATTTCGGAATAGTTCAGGGTGTTATGTAAATGTTCAGACGTATATAAAGGTTGAAGGTTGATTCCTTCAAAAGTAGGTGTAATCAGTTGCTCAAACGGTCTGTCTTTTAACGTACGGACTGCTGCATCTTTCCACTCATCAAAACTTGCTTTTGGAAACGTCGTATTCTTCATTTGTTCGATTGTCATGTGGTCGCTTGCGCTTCCCTCCTTCGAATCTGTTGCATACTTCTAGTCTAACTGAGAATCGGCTTTGTTAAAAGGACAAAAAGCCCGATCACCAAGAGTTTCGGCATCGGGCTTTTTGTTTTATGTCTAGTTTCAAGCGTCGACTCGTGAGAATACCGGGTCAGATAGGCAAAAGCTTTGCCTTTCAACCATCCAAACCAGAGACTCGCTAGAAAGACGTTTGCACTAGTCAGTGTCTAGCTTTGCAGGCCAGACCGCACCTCCGTTTCACAACTTCATTCGAAAACTCGTTTTCGATTCAGTTGCTCCAACGTCGGAGTCGGTCCACCTTGGCCTGCTCCGCTTTTCGTTTAGTAAACTGAAGTGTTTTCTTTCGTCATGTTTTCCAAGATTTCTTTCACACGTGCTAAGAAGCGGCCACATACAAGACCATCTAATACGCGGTGATCTAGTGATAAACATAAATTAACCATACTACGAGCAGCAATCATACCACCATCCATAATTACTGGACGTTTAACGATCGATTCAACTTGTAGAATCGCTGCTTGTGGATAATTGATAATCCCCATAGATTGAATTGAACCAAATGATCCCGTGTTATTCACTGTGAAAGTTCCACCTTGCATTTCGTCAGATTTCAATTTACCTGCACGTACTTTGCCTGCAAGTTCATTGATTTCACGACCGATGCCTTTGATCGTTTTCTCATCAGCACTTCTAATAACTGGAACATACAATGCATCTTCAGTCGCAACTGCGATTGAAATATTAATGTCTTTTTTCATAACGATTTTATCGCCAGCCCACATTGAGTTCATCATTGGGAATTCTTTTAAAGCTTGAGAAACTGCTTTAACGAAGAATGCGAAATAAGTCACATTGAAGCCTTCTTTTTTCTTGAATTCATTTTTGATGCTATCACGATATTGAACAAGATTTGTTACATCAACTTCAATCATCGTCCATGCATGTGGTGCTTCATGTTTACTACGTAACATGTTTGCAGCGATGGCTTTACGAATTCCTGTAATCGGAATTTCAATATCTCCAACAGCAACTGGTACATTAACTGGAGCAGCAGCTGGTTTAGCAGATGCCATTGTTTGAGTTGGTGCAGTTTCAGCTTTAGGAGCCACTTGTTCTGCTTTAGCAGTCGGGATATTACCACTCTCGATAAGAGTTAGTAAATCCTTACGAGTAATACGTCCTTCATTACCAGAACCTTCGACAAGTGTTAAATCAATGTCGTTTTCTTGTGCGATTTTTAGCACAGACGGTGAATAACGGGCTTTCGATCCTTTTTCACGTTCAACTGGAGCTGGAGCTGCAGCTTTTTTCGACTCTGCAGCAGGCATTTCAGTTGCTGTTTTTTTATCAGTAGAGGTAGATTCAGCAGACGCTGGTTGTGAAGAAGCTCCACCTTCTGTTTCGATGGTACAAACAACCGCGCCAACTTCTAAAGTTTCGCCTTCTTTAGCGATAAGTTCTTTAATAACACCAGTAAATGATGAAGGAACTTCAGCTGTCACTTTATCAGTATTTACTTCTGCAAGAGAATCGTATTTATTAACTTTATCACCCGGTTGAACTAACCATTTTTCGATTGTTCCCTCTGTTACCGATTCGCCGAGTTGGGGCATTTTAATTTCTTCGATTGCCAAGTGTAACTCCTCCTTTCATGTTAAAATTCAGCTAATTCACGCATAGCTTTTTCGACTTTATCTGGATTAATCATAAAGAATTTTTCCATTGTAGGTGCGTAAGGCATTGCTGGAATATCAGGTCCTGCTAAACGCTTAATTGGTGCATCTAGGTCAAACAAGCAGTTTTCAGCAATGATTGCTGCAACTTCACCCATGATGCTACCTTCCATATTATCTTCAGTAACAAGAAGAACTTTTCCTGTTTTTGAAGCAGCTTCAATAATGGCTTCTTTGTCTAATGGATAAATCGTGCGTAAATCAAGAATGTGCGCAGATATACCATCTTGCTCAAGTCGTTCAGCAGCTTGAAGTGCAAAGTGAACCGCAAGACCATAAGTGATTACAGTAATGTCTTCACCTTCACGCTTAACGTCAGCTTTACCAATTTCAATCGTATAATCATCTTCAGGCACTTCGCCTTTAATTAGACGGTAAGCACGTTTGTGTTCAAAGAACATAACTGGATCATCATCACGAATTGCAGCTTTTAATAAGCCTTTTGCATCGTAAGGAGTTGAAGGAATCACGATTTTCAAACCAGGTTGGTTAGCAAAAATTGCTTCCACGGATTGTGAATGATAAAGTGCGCCATGAATTCCCCCACCAAAAGGTGCACGGAAAACGATTGGACAAGACCAGTCATTATTTGAACGGTAACGAATACGAGAAGCTTCAGAAATGATTTGGTTAACGGCTGGCATGATGAAATCAGCAAATTGCATTTCTGCAATTGGACGCATTCCATACATTGCTGCACCGATCCCAACACCAGCAATAGCAGATTCTGCTAAAGGAGTGTCCATTACGCGGTCTTCCCCGAATTGATCGAATAATCCTTGAGTGGCTTTGAATACGCCACCTTTATGACCTACGTCTTCACCAAGGATAAATACGTTTTCATCACGTTCCATCTCTTCTTTCATTGCGAGTGTAATCGCGTCAATATAAGACATAACTGCCATTATGCGTTCCCCCCGTCTTTTTCAGCATAGACGTATTTTAAAGCACTTTCTGGTGCAGCGTATGGAGCATTTTCTGCATAATCCGTTGCTTCGTTTACTTCTTTCATAATTCGATCATTCATATCTTTTTCAAGTTCTTCATTTAAAATGTTCAATTCTGTTAAATAAGCCGCAAACTTGCCGATTGGATCAGCAGCGACCCCTTCTGCAAGATCTTCTTTAGTACGGTATTGACGTTGATCATCATCAGATGAGTGAGCCGTCAAACGGTGTGATACTGCTTCGATTAGTGTTGGACCTTCTCCACTACGAGCACGGTCAGCAGCTTCTTTGACCACTTTATAAACTTCTAAAGGATCTGTTCCATCAACTGTGAACCCAGGCATACCGTAGCCAATTGCACGGTCAGATACGTTTTTAGCAGCTACCTGTCTTGCGTAAGGTACAGAAATGGCATACTTATTGTTTTCTACTAAAGTAATACATGGTAGTTTATGAACGCCTGCAAAGTTCAAACCTTCGTGGAAATCACCTTGGTTAGATGAACCTTCACCTAGCGTGACGAAAGTAATGAAATCTTTTTTCTTAATTTTCCCAGCAAGTGCTACACCAACTGCATGTGGAAGTTGTGTTGTAACAGGTGAAGAACCTGTCAATATACGATTTTTCTTTTGTCCAAAGTGACCAGGCATTTGACGTCCACCTGAGTTTGGATCTTCCGCTTTTGCAAACGCAGAAAGCATTAAATCTTGAGCAGTCATACCGAAGTGTAAAACTACACCCATATCACGGTAATAAGGTGCGATATAATCTTTCGTATTATCAAGTGCGTAAGCTGCTCCAACTTGTGTAGCTTCTTGACCTTGACATGAAATAACGAAAGGAATTTTCCCTGCACGGTTTAATAACCACATACGCTCATCCACTCGACGTGCCATAAGCATCGTTTCAAATATTTTCAGTACGTCATCGTTAGATAACCCTAGTTCTTCATGACGATTTTTTACCATCTGAACATCCCCCTTATTAATGTTCAAAAAGGAGCATTAAAAGAGCCGAGTAGGTCAAGGCGGCGTAGTCTTCGAGCACCACAGCGTATGTTTCAATACGTGAGGAGCGGAGAAGCAAGCCAACGAAGAGATACGACTGCTATTTTAAGCGGACTTTTTGAACTTCCGATTGTTACATGTGGATTGCTTTACCTTCAACAGCCAAAGCCGCTTCGCCCATCACTTCTGAAAGTGTTGGATGTGGGTGAATTGTGTTTGCAATTTCCCAAGGTGTTGCATCAAGTACCATAGCTAGACCAGCTTCAGAAATCATATCTGTTACATGTGGTCCAATCATGTGTACGCCAAGAATATCATTTGTATTTTTATCAGCAATTATTTTCACAAAGCCGTCTGATTCACCGTAAACAAGTGCTTTTCCGATTGCTTTAAATGAGAATTTACCCACTTTCACATCAAAACCTTGTTCTTTAGCTTGTTGTTGCGTGATTCCTACGCTTGCAGCTTCTGGATTAGAATAAATACAACGAGATACTAAATTGTAGTCAATCGCATGTGTTTTTTGTCCTGCAATATGTTCAACCGCAGTAATGCCTTCATGAGAAGCAACGTGTGCAAGTTGTAAGCCACCGATGACATCCCCAATTGCATAAATATGAGATTCCTTCGTTTGGAACGTGTTTTTCACTTGCACAAATCCTTTATCCACAACGATATCCGTGTTTTCAATACCTATGTTTTCTACATTAGCTTGACGACCAACCGATACTAACATCTTTTCAGCTGTAAACGTTTTCGTTTCCCCTTTAAACTCTGCAGAAATTGTCACAGAACCCTCTGAAGTTTCTAATGTCTCAGCTAACACTTTTGCACTTGTCGCAAAGGTAATGCCTTTTTTAGCTAATAATTTTTGCATTTCTTTTGAAACATCCGCATCTTCCGTTGGGATAATGCGATCTGCATATTCAATTACGGTTACTTCAACACCAAAGTCATTCAACATAGATGCCCATTCGATTCCAATCACACCGCCACCAACGATTAAGATGGATTTCGGTAATTCCGTCATCACAAGTGCTTCATCAGAAGTCATAACCTGTGTGCCATCAATTGTTAAGCCTGGAAGTGAACGTGGTCGTGATCCTGTCGCAATGATTACGTTTTTGGGAATCAGCATTTCATTTTCTTCACCATTGTTCATTTCAACAGAAACCGTTCCACCTGGAGATGGAGAGAAGATTGACGGTCCTAACATTCTGCCAGTACCTTCAAATACATCAATCTTCCCTTTTTTCATCAACCCTTGAACACCTTGGTGAAGCTGTGAAACAATACTTTCCTTACGTGCTTGTACACGGGAGAAATCTAATGTTACTTCTCTCGTATTAACGCCAAAGTCTGCAGCGTGGTTTTTTGTCGTTGCATATACTTCTGCGCTACGAAGTAACGCTTTACTTGGAATACAACCTTTATGTAAACAAGTTCCACCTAAGTTTCCTTTTTCAACGATTGCTGTTTTAAGTCCTAATTGAGCCGCACGGATTGCTGCTACATATCCGCCAGTTCCGCCTCCAAGAATAACGATATCGTAATTTTGAGCCATAACTTTCGGCCTCCTTTTAATTTAGGTTCGGGTACACTTTTGCTTGTTCTTCACCATTTAACACGCGAATGGCGCCTTCTGACAATGCTTGTAATTCATCTTCACCTGGTAGTACCACAACATCAGCAATCCAGTTAATACGTTTTGAAATCGACTCAACAAAGTCTTTTCCGTATGCCAATCCACCAGTTAAAATGATGGCGTCAATTTTACCTTCTAACACAGTACTTGCCGAACCAATCTCACGCGCAACTTGATACGCCATCGCTTCATATATAAGTTCAGCCTCTTTATCGCCTTTTGCTATGCGCTTTTCAATAGCCACTGCATCGTTCGTACCAAGGTAACTAACGAGTCCACCTTGTCCTACTAATTTTTTCATGATTTCGTGTCGATAATATTCACCTGAGAAACAAAGATCAATTAAGTCGCCGGCAGGAACAGTCCCTGCACGTTCTGGACTAAATGGTCCGTCTCCGTGTAACCCATTGTTTACTTCGACTACTCGGCCGTTTTCATGGACGCCAACTGTAATACCGCCACCCATATGAGTAACGATCAGTCGCATGTCCTCATAAGCCTTGCCACACTTTTTAGCATATCGTCGTGCAACAGCTTTTTGATTTAGTGCATGAAAAATCGATTTACGTTCAATTAACGAAAATCCTGAAATGCGTGCAATCGGAGCCAACTCATCAACGACCACTGGATCGACAATGTATGAAGGTATATTCAAACCTGTTGCAATTTCAAATGCTAAAATTCCACCTAAATTAGAGGCGTGTTGACCTGAGTAACCTTTTCTTAAATCTACTAGCATTGCATCATTTACCGCATAAGTTCCGCCTTCAATTGGACGAAGGAGCCCGCCTCTACCACAAACAGCTGACAACTTCGAAATGTTAATACCTTCTTCATCCAATGCTTCTAAAATCGTTTGCTTACGAAATTCGTACTGTTCAATGATTGAAGAAAACGCTCCGATTTCCTCAGAAGAATGTCGGATAGTTTTTTCCATCAATAAAAAATCGTTTTCAAAAACACCAATTTTTGTAGATGTGGAACCTGGGTTGATGACAAGAATGCGATATGAATGTTCTTGCACAATGATTCCTCCCAAAACTTTCAAAATTTACTACTATAAATCATTTCAACTAAAGTATAAGCAACAAGCTCCAGCCCGCCCCTGTGCTTTAGAATCTCATCAAAAAACCAGTTTTCGATTCGTTTCTTTACCAAAGGAGCCGAGCTAAAGAGTGCTTTATAACTTTTTTTGATTAACGTCCGCTTAAAATATGTTTTTCATTTTGTAAGAATTGGCTACGTGATTTACCAACACGAGCAATACGTTCTTCAGCCAAACGGTCAGCCGCTACGTAAGTTGGAATTCCTTGTGTGCGTGAAATTTCCATTACTTTAGCTATGTTGTCATAGACTGTTTCTACACGTTTCATTGCACGTTCACGGTTATAACCATTTAACTCATCAGCTACGTTAATTACTCCACCAGCGTTGATAACATAGTCAGGAGCATAAATGATACCTAGTTCATGAATTAAATCACCATGTTTTGGTTCTTTTAATTGGTTATTTGCTGCACCTGCGATAACTTTTGCTTTTAATTGTGGAATCGTCTCGTCATTAATGATTGCACCAAGAGCACATGGAGCGAAAATATCAACTTCTTGAGAATAGATTTCATCCGTGTTAACTGCAGTAGCACCAAACTCTTCAACTACACGATCGACAGCGGCTTTATTAATATCTGTAACAATTAAAATTGCGCCTTCTTCATATAAGTGACGGCATAAGTGATAGGCAACGTTACCGACACCTTGAACAGCAACACGTTTGCCTTCAAGTGAATCACTACCGAATGCTTCCATAGCTGCAGCTTTCATACCACGGTATACACCGTATGCAGTAACTGGAGATGGGTTACCTGAAGAACCAAATGCAGGTGAAATACCTGTAACGTAATTAGTTTCTTCATGAATTAAATCCATATCTGCAACAGTAGTACCCACATCTTCAGCCGTAATATAACGACCGTTTAAGCCTTGAATGAAACGACCGAAAGCACGGAACATTTCTTCGTTTTTGTCTTTTAAAGGATCGCCGATAATAACTGTTTTACCGCCGCCAAGGTTTAAACCAGCAGCTGCATTTTTATATGTCATTCCTTTTGCTAAACGAAGTGCATCTTCAATTGCGTCTTCTTCTGAAGCGTAAGTCCACATACGAGTCCCGCCTAATGCTGGCCCTAGTGTTGTATCGTGAATTGCGATAATTGCTTTTAATCCTGAAGTTTTATCTTGGCAGAATACCAATTGTTCGTAATCGTAAGTCTCCATATATTTAAAAATTTCCATTTTAAATTCCTCCTTGTTTTTGGTTGTACTTTAGTCGTCGTTATTAGATGAACAAATTGCTAATGCTAATGAGTTTAATTTGCTGTCGGCACTATCCGCACGTGAAGTTAAGACAATTGGTGCTTTTGCTCCAACAATAACCGCTCCCACTTTTGCTCTCGCAAAGTAAACAAGTGATTTGTATAAAATATTGCCTGCTTCGATATTCGGTACAAGTAAAATATCAGCTTGTCCAGCATGTTGACCTGTCAAACCTTTATGGTGAGCAGCCTCAACCGAAATAGCATTATCAAGTGCGACTGGTCCATCAATAACGCAGCCTTTGATTTGTCCTCTTATGTTCATTGCTACTAAAGAAGCAGCGTCAAGAGTCGGTTGCATAGATGGATTGACCGTTTCAACTGCCGCCAAAGCAGCGACAACTGGATTTTCAATTCCAACTGAATGTGCAACCATCACAGCATTTTGGACAATTTGTGCTTTTTGCGCTAAATCTGGCGCAATGTTCATCGCAGCATCGGTTACAAGAATCAAACGTTCAAAACCATTGATTTCGAATGCCGCTACATGTGATAGTACACTTCCTGTTCGAAGTCCGAAATCCGGGTTCAATACAGCCTTTAAAATTAATGCTGTTGGAATATGCCCTTTCATTAAAACATTTGCTTCTTTTAAATGAACAGACTTGACGGCAGCGATTGCCGCTTGTTGATCATCTTTAACATGTTTGGTGAAAATATTTGGATGATTCAAAAGGTGAGGGAAATGCTCAATCATCATTTCTTTCAACTTTTGTTCCTTATCATACAAACGAAAGCTTGCCATGTTATGTTCAAGCGCCATGCTCACAGCTTCTAGTACTTCCAAGTTCGCAGCAGACGCTACCGCAACGACATTTTTGTCTGAAGCTGAAGCTTGTTTGATTAAATCGGTTAATTTCATTTGTATTCACCCCAACATTTATAATTTAAGCATAAAGTGTGCCAATATGACAATCGTGAAAACGCTTTATTTGTCAACATTTCATCTATTTCGCCATGCAAATGATTGCAAACCATGCAACTATTTGCATGCAATGTTATGCTAGCTCATATTTTTCCAATTTATAATAGAGCGTACGAAGAGAAATCCCAAGTTGTTTGGCAGTTTTCGACTTATTCCCTTTTGCCATTTTGAGCGCAGACGAAAGTATTTCTTTTTCCATGCGATCCATTTGATCTACAAGTGGTAGTATCTCTTGCAATGGATGACTTGATTCTTGTTCTAGTTGATTCATCATCGATAGCGGCAAATGATGATCGTCTAATACAGACTCTGTAGGTTTCATAAAAATCATGCCACGGCTAATGATATTTTCAAGCTCTCTTACATTACCTGGCCAAGAATAAACAACAAGTCGCTGCAATGCCACTTCTGATATTCCTTCAACATTTCGCCCATACTCTTGATTAAGCTTTACAAGTAGACGATCAGCTATTGCGGGTATGTCTTGTTTGTGACTGCGTAAAGGAGGAATCTGAATAGGCATTCGATTTAATCGATAATACAGGTCTTCTCTAAATTTCCCCTCTAACATCGCTTTTTCCATATGAATATTAGTTGCTGCGATTACTCGCACATCAATTGTGATAGATTTCGTTCCACCTACCCGCACAATTTCGCTTTCTTGTAACACGCGCAACAATTTGGCTTGCGTATTACTCGAAAGTTCCCCAATTTCATCTAAAAAAATACTGCCATGGTTCGCTTCTTCAAATAAACCTCTTTTACCGCCGCGTTTAGCACCAGTAAATGCGCCTTCCTCGTATCCAAATAATTCACTCTCAAGTAAATGCTCTGCAATAGCCGCACAATTAACACGAATGAACTTATTGTACTTCCGATCGCTCGAACTATGAATGGCGTGCGCAAAAAGTTCTTTTCCTGTGCCTGACTCTCCACGCAAAAGCACCGTAACAGGAGTGTTCGCTGCTAATTTTGCTTGTTCAATCGAAATTCTCATTTCATTTGAATCTCCAATGATATCGTCGAAAGTATATTTAGACTCTAAAGTTCGAATGATGCTTCTAGCCCGGTCGAGTTCTTTCATTAATGAACGAATTTCGGTCATATCATGAATGACACCAACGCTACCTTTTAAGCGGTTGTTAACAATGATAGGTGCAACATTGACAATAACCTCTCTCTTCAAAGGACCAACACGCATATTCACACCACGAATGGGCTTACGCATTTGCAATACTTTTAAGTGAATACTTTCACCTTCACTTATATCCGTAGTTGCTGGTTTCCCAATGATATCCTCAGTCTCGAGACCCGTAATTCGTGTATAAGCCGGATTAATTAACAAGCCTTTTCCTTCTTCATCCACAACGGAAATAGCGTCGTCACTCGATTGGATAATAGCTTGGAGCATCGTTTGAATTTCTTTTAAATTGGTAATTTCACCAGCTAAATTGACGACTTCTGAAATATCTTTAAAAACAGAAAATGCACCAATACATTGATCGTTTTCGTCAATTACCGGAAATCTGGAAGTGACAATTTTTAAACCGTTACTTAAAGCCAACTCCCTATTCAATTCTGTCCGTCCAGTTTCAAAAATTCGTGGCAATTCACTCGATGGAATCACTTCATAAATAGGTTTACCCATCGCTTGCTCTACAGAAATATCCGTCATGCGTTCAGCGCTTTTATTGAAAAAATTCACTAAACCTTTGGCATCAATGCCAATCATGCCTTCTTCTATTGAGTTGAATATTAATTGTTGCTTATGTGATTCTTCACGAATCATTTGTATAAACTGATCTTTTTCGCGTAATAAACGAATGAGCATATTTGCTACTGCTCCAGGAATAAGCACTGTCCGCTTAGGTCTCAAACGAAGAAGTTCTTCAAAAACCTCCGGCTGACCAGTTAAATCAAAAATCATATGTAAGTCATTTGTTAAATAAGGTTCCCACTTGGCACTTGTTGCAATGTCGTGTTGTTTAGCGATTTGAATAGCTTGTGCTGATTCTTCAATATCAACAACTCGTTGTACGTGGAAAAATTCAGCTGATAGTAATAATTTCAGAATCTCAGTTCCTCCGACTCCACCACCAATTATCAACACATTTTGCAAAGACATTCAAATCCCTCGCTAACTTTGTGCAATCTATTGCAAAATCTTTCTTAATCATACCTTATTTCGCTGTTCTTGACAATGAATGCGCAGGTAGTAAAATGAGAAGAGACTTAATTTTGCTTTAAATAAATTACTATAATTCCTGATTGTAGGGTTTTAGGAGATGAATAAAATTGGCACGTTTGTTAGCGTTTCTCGTGTTATTAATCCCTGGATTGATGGCAGCAGGTGGAATCAAACTTATCCGTGACACCATCTTTGGTAAATTGATATCGCCGTTTCCGTTTTTAGGGCTGCAATTTACTATAGGTATTGTTTTGTTAATTATCGGATTAGGCTTTTTCGCAGGATTTTTATTACATAGAGACCGAAAAAACGGAAAAGTTCAACCTAGATTTGCAAAAAACAAAAAGGAATCCTGAGATACCCTCAGAATTCCTTTTTTATATGGATGCGAAAACGATACTCTGTCTCATTAGTCAACTTCACGCTAGTGAGACAGTATTATTTGTCGCATGTGGATTTATCGCTCATCTCGGACTATTTGTCGCTCATCCCTGTGATTTATCGCTCATCTTGGACCATTTATCGCTCATTTAGGGCTATTTATCGCTCACAAAGGGTTCATAAGCAAGTTGACTTGGTGAGACAACCACGCTAATGCCCTTCACCCCATTCGGAAATAGATAACCTTAACTTAATTGTTTTATTAATACTTTGTCAGGATAATCTGTGATCCAACCTAAGACAACCGGGTGTGGTTTAGCTAAATATTTTTCGGTTCCATCTATCCCGTAAAATCGTAACGGCATATTCGCTTGAAAAGCTAAATCTAATTTCTTCTGGACATAATGCCTTTTATGCATATGCAGCGCATCAGCAGCCTTTAATCGACCAAGTTCTTCCCAGTTTGTCTTCTTTGTCCCGATATAAGCCGTTTGTAACATAGGATTACAATTCTTAATTCGCTCTAGCACTTCATAATGAAAGGACGAAAAATGTATGTTCAGGTGAGAATAAGACCCTCTAAATAATGAGTCGATTTGTTCTGGAGCATTTATAAACGTTTCTTTTAACTCCACATTTAGTGCTAATTCATTGTTTCCAGCAAAGGTTAATACATCGTCGAATGTTAATATAGAATTTCCATTAATTAATCGTAGAATAGAAGTCCCTAGTTTTAACTTCTTTACTTCGTCATAGTTCATGGATGAGACGTTTCTTCGCGTCCTCGCTAGCCTCCAAAAATCTAAGTCATGAGTAACAATTGGCACTAAATCTTTTGTTAATTGTAAATCAATCTCCAACCCATCTGCTCCAAGTTCTATCGCTTTCACAAAAGCTGCAGAGGAGTTTTCTAGAGCATATGCTGAAGCTCCTCGATGTGCATATATAGGAACTCTTATCATTATTTTTCAACACCTTGTCTATATGTATAGTCTTCTTTACCCTCTCCTATCTATAATATGCATGATTCTTACTTTTTCTGGGTAAAAAAAACACAGATGCTATGTATCAGCATCTGTGTTTTCGGATTAACTCGCCATGTTTTCCAAGCGAATTTTATCAGCAATCATTGCAATGAACTCTGAATTTGTAGGCTTGCTCTTCAAATGGTGAACTGTGTAACCAAAAGTTTTTGAAATGGATTCATAGTTCCCGCGGTTCCATGCTACTTCAATTGCATGTCGAATGGCACGCTCAACGCGTGAAGATGTCGTGTTGAATTTAACGCCGATTTCAGGATACAACACTTTTGTAATGGACCCTAACAACTCGATATCATCATATACCATGTGAATTGCTTCACGTAAATATGCGTAACCTTTAATATGTGCAGGAACGCCGATTTCCTTAATAACTGCAGTAATCGTTGTATCAATCATTTTTTGATTCACTTTTTGTTGTGGTTGACTTTGTAAAACACTTGAACGCTGAGAACTATCTTGCTTATGACCAGCTACTTGGAGAATTTGATTAACTAAGCGATCAAATTCAAATGGTTTTAGCATAAAGTAAGAAGCGCCTAAATCAACGGCTTGTTTCATCACATCTTCTTGGCCGAAAGCAGTTAACATAATGACTTGAACTTTAGAAAGAGTTTCGCTTGCTTGCATCATTTCAAGAACAGCAAGACCGTCCAAGTGAGGCATAATAATATCTAGTAACAAAACATCAGGCAATTCGTTCTCCATCATGTTTAATATAACTTTTCCATTTGGCGCGGTTGTAATGACTTCGATTTGCGGATGGCTCGACAAATACGATTCGAGTGTTTTTACTAGTTCTTTGTTATCATCTGCAATTGCAACTTTAATTTTTTCCAATGCTGATTCCCCCTTAAGACTACTAACTGCGAACATGGATGTTTGTTTTAAATGTACATTCTCCCAATTTCACACTGCAAAGTTAATTCGACATTTTGATCGCAATCCCTTTAATCATTTAAAAATAGGGTAAATAGTTAGAAGATTTAGACACTTTTCGACGAATGTCAAGTTTTTCTATAGCTTTGTCGAATAATCGTTACTTTAATAATAACAAAAAAATAAAAAAAAACCACACTTATTAATGTGTGGTTTAATGTGTGGTTAAATTGCTTATGGTTGTTTTTTCAACATTTCCTGTATAGGGATGGCTGCACCTTTAACCGGATTATCAACCACCATATGAGTGATTGCACCAGCAAATTTCCCATTTTGAATAATGGGACTTCCACTCATGCCCTGTAGAATACCGCCTGTTTTAGCAATTAATTCTTTATCCGTTACGATAAACTGAAAAGTGGTTTTCTCCACTTTAATGATTTCTATTTGGTATGAATTAACTTCATTACCTTCAATTGCTGTATAGACTTCCGCTTTACCTTTTTGAATGTTATTGGCTTTTAAGGTAGCAATTGGACGTCCTTTTTCTAATTTTGAGTTACCCAATACACCAAATACACCATACACAGTATTTTCCTTCACATTTCCTACTTGCACATGAAACGATGACTGTTTTGCAATTTTGTAACCAGGTTTTCCTGGTGTACTTTTGTGTATTCGCGCAATATCAGACAAAAAGATGGAACCACCTAAAAATGGTGGTTTCTGCAAGATTTGTTGGTCCACTATTTGATGACCTAATGCACCATACTCATTCGTTGCAGGGTTTATATATGTGATTGTTCCGATTCCTTCTGTATGGTCCCGCAAGAACGGCAGCATACTTTGTAATTGATTTGCAGATACTAATACAGCTTGTCTTTTGCTTTCACGTAAAAATTCGATGGAAACTTTTGGATTGTTGTTTTCTTTACTCGTTTTTTTCCAATCGGCAATCGATTCAATTGATTTTTTATCCAGTGATATAATTTGATCACCGTTTTTAAACCACCATTTTTCATCAATCATCACATCGTGAACAAATGTTGGGTTTTCTAGTTTTAACTGCACTCCAATTGAATGCCCAAGCGGGATTAACACATCACCACTTTTCGCTGCTAAAGAGTGAGTTGGGAAGACAATCAATAATCCCAAAAGAATGGTAATAAACCGTTTATTAGCAACACATCGCATATTTCACCTCCATTTATCAGGATGTAGTTAATATGTGTGTTATGTGACTTGTTATGAAAGGTAAATATTCGAAAAAAAAGAAGCAAATGCTGACACAGCAGTGCTTCTAATTTTATACATGAGATAATTTTTTTCTTTGTTCAGCAATTGAAAGCAATTCCGTTGCATGTTCCAATGTTAACGTCGTAATTTCAGATCCAGACATCATGCGACTTAATTCTTGAACTCGATTTTTGCCAGTAACTTCTGTTAATTTCGTCATCGTTCGTTTACCCATAACTTCTTTTTCAATTAATAGCTGTTGATCAGCCATCGCTGCAACTTGAGGAAGATGCGTAATACAAAGCACTTGAGAAGAACGTGATATGTTAGCAATTTTTTCAGCAATTGCTTGAGCAACTCTTCCACTGACTCCAGTATCCACTTCATCAAAAATGATGGATGTAATCCCTTGATGTTTAGAGAATATCCCTTTAAGTGCTAGCATCATTCGTGATAACTCACCACCAGAAGCGATTTTCGAAATTGGCTTAGCTGGCTCTCCAACATTTGTTGACATATAAAATGACACGTCGTCTTTACCATTTTTGTCAAAAACAGTAGATGGTCTAAAAATCACTTCAAATGTGGCTTTCTCCATAAACAACTCACGAAGTTGAAGTACGATTGCTTCACTCAGACTTTTTGCTGCTTTTTTACGATATATTGTTAATTCTTTTGCATCAATTTCTAGGTCTTTTTCAACTTGATCCAATGCTTTTTGACGTTGTTGAATTCGTTCATCACGATTCATAAGCGCATCTAACTCTTCACCTATTTTATGTCGATAAACAAGTATCTCTTCAATTGAGTTGCCGTATTTTCGTTTTAAGGATTGGATAGCAGCTAATCTTTCTTCAATGACATTTAAACGTTCTTCATCAAATTCTGATTCGTCCATTACACTTTTCAGTTGATAAGATAGTTCTTGAAGGGAATAAAAGGAATTCGATACAAGTTCTGCTTGTTCTTTATACGATTCATCAAAAGAAGCTATATCTTCAAGTTCGCTCATAGCTGTACCTATCCAATCAAGCCCTTTTAATTCTCCATTTAGTGCTTCATGAGCTGCAGAAATGCGTTCAAATGTTTTATGGTAATTTTGGAACTTCTTGCGTTCTAACTGAAGTTCTTCATCTTCGTTTTCAATTAATTCAATTGCATCAATTTCATTGATTTGGTATTGATACAAATCAATTCTTTGAGCAATTTGTTGTTCATTGTCACTGACAGCAGCCAGTTCCTTTTTTAATTTCATATAATTTTGGAAAAGCCCAGAATAACTTTCTTTCACTCGGTGAAGCTTACTTCCCGCAAATTGATCAAGTAGAGAAATATGTAATCGTTCATCCATTAACTCTTGGCTTTCGTGTTGACCATGTATATCAATTAATGAGCCACCAATTTCTCTTAAAATAGCAATAGTAACCAATTTCCCATTAACCCGACAAACACTTTTCCCATGATCGTTAATATCTCTTCTTAATATAACGGATTCTTCATCTACTTCAATCCCAACATCCTGCAATTTTTGAAATACCGGATGCTGTGCATTTTGTATATAGAATAAACCTTCAAGTTCTGCTTTTTTGGCACCATGACGAATAAATTCTTGTGAACCTCTTCCACCAGCAAGTAAATGAACGGCATCAATAATGATTGATTTACCTGCCCCAGTTTCACCCGTCAAAACTGTCAAACCATCTGAAAAGCTCACCGACACCTCTTCAATAATGGCAAAGTTTTTAATAGATAATTCTTTTAGCACAAAGTTTCACCTCTTTTTAAAGCATCTCAAGTAATCTTGTTTTAATAAAATCACGTTCTGTCGTATCTTTACAAATAATTAAACACGTATCATCCCCGCAAATCGTACCTAAAATCTCTTTCCAGTCTAAATGGTCAATTAAAGAACCAATGGCATGAGCATTTCCTGGAAGGGTTTTCATAACAAGAAAATGACTAGCTCCGTCAATGCTTACAAAAGCATCTGTAAGAGCACGGTGTAATTTTTGCATAGGGTTAAAACGTTGATCTGCTGGCAGACTATATTTATATCGACCATCTTGCAATGGCACTTTTACTAAATGAAGTTCTTTTATATCACGAGAAACGGTTGCTTGAGTTACATTGTATCCCGCGTTTTTTAAGATTTCTACTAAATCGTCTTGTGTTTCTATTTCGTGATTAGCAATAATATCCCGAATACGAATATGTCTTTGGCCTTTGTTCATCATAGTTCACTCCTAAAAATGAATAATTATACTTAATTATTCATATCGTACCATTTACTGAGCATCCGTACAAGAAAAAAACGACCTATCACATAGGCCGTTTCATGTTAACTGTTGATGTGCATCACGCACAATTTGTTTTAGTTGCTCTTCAGTAAATATTGTCTCATTTGTTTCTGTTGCAACTAAATGGAATAAAAATTCAATGTTTCCTTCTCCACCAGTTATCGGTGAAAAAGAAGCATTCTTAAGAGTGAAGCCTACTTCTTGAGAAAAGTTACCTATCGTTTCTAATACATTCATATGGATTTTGGCATCGCGAACGACACCTTTTTTACCAACATTTGCTTTACCTGCTTCAAATTGAGGTTTCACCAGTGCAATGACATCACTGCCAGGTACTAGTAATGTTTTTAACACAGGCAAAATGAGTTTTAACGAAATAAATGAAACATCAATTGTTGCAAACTCAGGTAATCCCTCAGTTAAATCAACTCCCGTAACATAACGGAAATTGGTTCGTTCCATTATAGTAACACGGTCGTCTTGACGGATTTTCCAAGCTAGCTGATTGTATCCAACATCAAGTGCGTAACAATGTCGCGCACCATTTTGAAGTGCACAATCTGTGAAGCCTCCTGTTGAAGCACCAATATCGAGCATTAGCTTGTCTTTAACATCCACTTGGAAATATTCAAGCGCTTTCTCAAGTTTCAAGCCACCTCTACTAACATAAGGCATGACTTTTCCTTTAACTTGAAGAGGTGCATCGCTAAAGATTTTTTCTCCAGGTTTTTCTAAGCGAACTTCATTTGTATATACAGTACCGGCCATAATTGCCCGCTTTGCTTTTTCTCTTGTTTCACAAAGTCCACGTTCTACAAGTAAAACGTCGACTCTTTCTTTTGGGGTTTTAATCATAATGCGTGAGTACCAGCCTTATCGGTTTTATTCATTTTGTTTTGAATTCGGACTACCAATTCGTCAGCAGTAATATGAATTTCATTTAACAATTCATCAACATTTCCGTGTTCAATAAAGTGATCCGGAATTCCCATACGACTAACAGATACACCTGTATAATCATGATCTTGCAAGAATTCTAAAATACTGCTACCAAAGCCACCTTGTAAAACGGCTTCTTCAACAGTAAATAATGGTAGGTCACGTTTCACTAATTGATGCAACATATGCACATCAAGTGGTTTAATAAATCGGGCATTTATTACTTCTACTTGAATGCCTTGTTTTGCTAAGCGATCTGCTGCTTCTAATGCCATTGGAATGGTTGTCCCAAATGTCAAAATAGCCGCATCTGTTCCTTCTCTTAACACTTCCCATGAACCAATTGGAATCACTTGTAATTCAGCGTCCATTGGTACACCTAAACCATTACCTCTTGGATAACGTAAAGCGATTGGACCATCATTGTATTCAATGGCAGTTTTCACCATATGTTGACCTTCATTTTCGTCTTTAGGCATCATGATGACCATGTTTGGCAAGTGGCGTAAAAAGGCAATATCAAATACACCTTGGTGTGTTTCGCCATCTGCACCAACGAGACCAGAACGATCAATTCCAATAAAGACATTTAGATTTTGACGGCAAATATCATGAACTACTTGATCATAAGCTCGTTGCAGGAATGTTGAGTAAATCGCTAAAAACGGTTTCATTCCTTGTGTAGCAAGACCTGCAGCCATAGTTGTTGCGTGCTGTTCAGCAATGCCTACATCAAACATGCGCTCAGGAAATTCAGACGCAAATCCTTCTAACTTAGAACCAACAGGCATCGCAGGAGTAATAGCTACTATACGCTCATCTTCTCGAGCCAATTTGCGAACAGTCTCTGCTACTAACCCACTCCATGAAGGGGCAGTATTTGACGATTTGAAGAAAGCACCGTCTTCCATCTTGTAAGGGCCAGTTCCATGCCATGTGCCGATTTTATCTTCTTCAGCAGGACGGAATCCTTTGCCCTTTTTCGTTAAGACATGGACTAAGACCGGACCTTTCATTTTTTTCGCATTTAATAATGTTTCTTGCAAATCATTATAATTATGACCATCAATTGGTCCCAAATAAGTAAAGCCAAGTTCTTCAAAGAAGATTCCGGAAACTAGCAAGTATTTCAAACTATCTTTGACACGCTCAGCTGTGGCTGCTAACTTACCACCGACTGCTGGGATTTTCTTTAACAAATATTCTAATTCGTCTTTTGCTTTGTTATATTTCCCTGCTGTTCTCAGTTTACCCAAGATCGTATGAAGAGCACCTACGTTTGGTGCAATGGACATTTCGTTATCATTTAAAATAACAATCATGTCTGTCTTTTCATGACCGATATGATTTAATGCTTCTAATGCCATACCACCAGTTAACGCTCCGTCACCAATTATAGGGATAACATGGTTCTTATCTTTTTTAATATCTCTAGCAGCTGCCATACCCATAGCGGCAGATAATGAAGTAGAACTATGTCCAGTTTCCCAAACATCGTGTTCACTCTCGATGCGTTTCGGGAATCCACATAATCCTTTAAATTGACGCAGTGTATCAAATTGATTTGCTCTACCTGTTAATATTTTATGGACATATGCTTGATGTCCTACATCCCAAATAAACTTATCATCAGGACTATTGAAAATGCGGTGAAGAGATACAGTTAGTTCGACCACGCCTAAGTTTGGACCAATATGTCCACCTGTGACCGATAATTTTTCAATTAAAAAAGAACGAATATCTTCACTTAAATTCAATAGTTCATCATGTGATAAATTTTTAATAAAGGATGGATCTGTTATTGTATTTAAATCCATCTACCTCACACACCTTTACGCAATACTTGCTGATTAATTTATTACCTTTCATTATATCAATGTCAGTCAATTGTACAAACATTAACCATTATCTTAGTTATGGCGATTGACAATATAAGCAGCCAATTCGTCTAATATACCTGGTTCGTCTGATATTTGACGCAGTGATAAAACGGCTTGGTCATAGTGCCAATCTCTTTTATCTTTTGCCCCGTTAAGTGTTAACAATGACGGGTACGTATTTTTTTCACTGGCAACATCTTTTCCAGCTGTTTTCCCTAACTCTTCAGTAGTTCCTTCAATATCTAAGATGTCATCTTGGATTTGAAAAGCAAGGCCGATATGGAAGCCAAAATCAGTAAGTGCTTTTCTTATGTTGTCATCTACTTGAGCCAAAATGGCACCAGCTTCGATACTAAAGGATAATAATGCACCTGTTTTGTTTATGTGGATAGTTTCTAATTCATCGACTGTGACTTTTTTTCGTTCACTCTCAATATCTAGTACTTGTCCACCTACCATACCTTCAGCACCTGCCGCTTTGCTTAATAAATGAATTAATTCCAATTTATTTTCAGCCGGTACCTCTTTTAAACGGGCTAGTGCCCCAAAACTATACGTTAATAAGCCGTCTCCAGCTAAAATAGCTAATGCCTCACCGTACACTTTATGGTTAGTTAATTTCCCTCGACGAAAATCATCATTGTCCATACTCGGTAAATCATCATGAATAAGGGAATACGTATGGACCATTTCAATGGTTGCGCCAACTGCCAATGCTTCACCATGTTTCACTTTTAAAAAGTCTAAAACTGCTAATAAAAATAGTGGTCGAACGCGTTTTCCACCTGCAGCTAATGAATAATTCATAGCCTCTTTTAAAATAACAGGTGCTTCAATTGACAAGATTTGATTCGACAGTTGTTGATCTATTTTCGGAACGTAATATTCTTTAAAACTCTGGAATGAAGTCATTTTGAAGCATCCTCTTTTTCAGTTGCATTAAATGGCACTTTCTCTCCATTTTCATCCATGATGGAAATCAATTGTTTCTCGGCATTATGCAATTTATCATGGCATACCGACGACAATTCCATACCCTTTTTATAGAGTGAAATTGCATCTTCTAACGGGACATCACCTTGTTCGAGTTGTCGAACGATTTCTTCAAGTTGTTGAATTGCTTGATCAAAAGATACAGTAGTTTTCGTCATGATGATTCTCCTTTAGACTGTTTGTTTATAGAGTCTATAGATGCAGTTACGACTCCATCTTGTAATTTGATATGAAGTGGTTTATTTGAATCAATGTCATTAATTGATTTTACAACTAGGTCGTTTTGATACGTAATGCTATAACCTCTAACCATTATTTTCAATGGATTTAAAGCTTCAAGTAATTGAATGATATTGCTAAATGAACGTCCTTTTGCCTGTATACTTTTTTGAGCAGCAACATGCATACGTTGTTCAAAAGCCTGTACCCCTTTTTGATGTTGCTGAACCAATCTTTGCGGATTTTGCAAGGTCAACCGCATCGTTTGTTGATTGAGAAGTTGTTGTTTTTGATTAACTAAAGTACGTCCACTTTTCTCAAGCTGTTCAGTAACACGTGTTAAATTCTCGACAAACGGTCTATACAATCTCTCTGGATATGCAAGTGGGTAGGCAGACATAATACGCGTTAATCTTTTTCGTTCTTGCGACAAAGTTGCCGTGACGATTGAAACAATTTGGGACTTTCTATTGGTAACTCGCTCTAATAATTCAAGCTGATTGGGTACAGCGAGTTCGGCTGCTGCCGTTGGAGTAGGAGCACGTAAGTCAGAAACAAAGTCTGCAATCGTAGTATCTGTTTCGTGTCCCACTGCACTAATAATCGGCACAGTACTGTTGGCAATTTCACGAGCAACGATTTCTTCATTAAATGCCCATAAATCTTCTATCGATCCACCGCCGCGACCTACGATACAGACGTCCAAATCAGGGTATTTGTTTGCTTGTTTCAGTGCTTTTACAATACTCGGTGCCGCGCCTGCACCTTGAACAAGGGCTGGAAAAATAATGACTTCCGCTAGAGGATAACGCCTGCTCAAAGTGGTGACGATATCTCGAATAGCTGCTCCTGTAATTGCAGTAATAACACCAATTTTTTGTGGGTATTTAGGTATTTTTTTTTTCCTAGAAGGTTGGAATAACCCTTCTTTTGCTAGCTTTTCTTTTAATTGTTCAAAAGCAATGAATAGTTCACCTATGCCGTCTGGTTGCATGGATTGTGCATACAGCTGATATTGGCCAGAACCTTCATACACATTGACATCACCTTGCAAAAGAATGTTCATACCACTTTCAGGTCTGAACTTTAAGTTTTTGGCTTGAGCAGCAAACATAACTGCTGCCATTCTTGTTTGCTCATCTTTGATTGTAAAATATATATGTCCACTCGTATGTATTTTTACATTTGATAATTCCCCTTTGACATAAACATTTCGCAAATGGGGATCGGCATCAAATTTTCGTTTTATGTATTTGGTTAAAGCTTTTACGGTTAAATATGAAGTTGATGTCAAGTGTCGTCAAACTCCTCATGAAGAAGAAATAGAAAAGCTGTCTTTCACTAAGAAAAACAGCTTCTTCCTTTTATTTTACCTGTTTTAAGTTCATTTGTCTTGACGTAACTCATTTTCAGCGGATTGGACAGTGTTTGCCATTAGCATCGTAATGGTCATTGGTCCTACCCCACCCGGTACTGGAGTTATAAATGAGGCTTTATCTTTAACTGACTCGAAATCTACATCCCCACATAAGCGATTATTTTCATCACGATTCATACCGACATCAATGACTACAGCACCCTCTTTTACGTAATCACTTGTAATCATTTTTGTTCTTCCCACAGCAACTACAAGGATGTCTGCTTGTAAAGTAATCTCTTTAAGGTTAGGCGTTTTGGAGTGAGCATATGTGACCGTTGCATCTTTTTGTAGCAATAGTTGTCCCATAGGTTTACCGACAATATGGCTACGACCAATGACGACAGCATGTTTGCCAGCAATTTCGATGCCGGAATATTCTAGAAGTTTCATGACACCATATGGCGTACATGGAAGAAACGTTTCTTGTCCGAGCATCATTTTCCCTACATTGATTGGATGAAACCCATCTACATCTTTGTCAGGAGAAATCGCTGCTAAAACTTTTGATTCCGTAATTTGTTTTGGAAGTGGTAGTTGAACTAAAATTCCATGAATTTTAGGATCATTATTAAGCGAATGAATCGCTTCCACTAGTTCATCTTCACTTAAGTCAGACTCAAATGAAAGTAAACGAGAATGCATGCCAAGTGCTTCACATGTCTTTTGCTTATTGGAAACATACGTTTTCGATGCTGAGTTATTGCCTACTAAAATAACGGCTAAGCCCGGTATTATGTCTTGATTTTTCAAGGTATTGATACGTTCTGCTAATTCATTGCGTATCTCTTGTCCAATTTCTTTTCCACTAATCAATGCACTTGACACGTCAAAATTCCCCCTGTTGTCAGTTAGAAGACTCAACTGCATATTTAGATAGTACGCCATTGACGAACTTACTTGATTTGTCATCTCCAAATGTTTTACAAAGCTCAATTGCTTCATTCATAACTACTTTTGAAGGTGCATCTTGCATAAATAACAATTCATATACGGCTAAACGTAAAACTGTTCGTTCGATTTTAGGTAAACGATTTAGTGACCAATTTTCTAATTTCGATTTAAGTGATTCATCTATTTGCGCTAAATGTTCAGTCGTGCCACGAACAAGTTTTTCATAGAAAGGATCGTTTTGGCCATCTAATACATGGCTCATCGCATCTTCTATGGTCAACTCTGTGTTTTCTAACTGAAACAAAGTTTGCAACGCTTTTTCACGAGCTTCTCTACGTTTCATGGGATAGTCTCCTTTTATATGCATTCGAACACATCATAGCATAATTTCTGCATACAAGACATACTCGAAAGGAAGTTCGAATGTTCAGAAAAAAACATCGTTCGGGCATGCCGAACGATGTGCTGAATTATTCGGTTATTGTTTCTTTTGTTTGTTCAAATTGAACGCCTGTAATATGAACATTCACTTCTTGTGTTTCAAGTGATGTCATATTTAAAATTGCTTGACGCACTTGATTTTGAACTTCTTTAGCCACTACAGGAATAGATGCACCGTATTTCACTGTACAGTAAATTTCTACAAATAAACCTTTATCCGTTAACTCTGTTTTAATACCCTTACCATGAACCTTCTTACCTAAACGTTCAGCCACTCCTGTTGCGAAACTACCGCGTGTACCGGCAACGCCTTCCACATCAGTTGTTGCAATTCCTGCAATTACTTCTAGAACTTCAGGAGCTACTTCAATCTTCCCTAACTCTTCTTTTCCTGCAGGAGTCATTTGTAAATAAGATGTTGCTGTTTTCTCAGCCATTGGAATCATCCTTTCTTACGAGTTCATGACGTCATATTTCTCTAAAAACTTCGTATCAAAATCACCTGATTTAAATACTTCGTGATCCATTAATTTCGCATGGAAAGGAATTGTAGTATATACACCTTCTACAACAAATTCACTAAGTGCACGTTTCATTTTCGCCACTGCTTCTTCGCGAGTATCAGCAAAAGTAATGAGTTTTGCAACCATTGAATCATAGTATGGAGGAATACTGTAGCCTGAATACATCGCCGAATCCACACGCACTCCGTTTCCACCTGGTGCTAGATACATTTCCACTTTACCTGCTGAAGGCATGAAGTTTTTATTCGGGTTCTCCGCATTAATACGGCACTCAATAGCCCACCCTTTAATTTTCACATCATCTTGTGTATACGCTAATCTTTCACCAGAAGCTACTTTTAGTTGTTGTTGAATTAAATCAATACCTGTCACCATTTCAGTAACAGGATGTTCAACTTGAATACGCGTATTCATTTCCATAAAGTAGAACTTTTGATTAATGTGATCAAATATAAATTCTACAGTGCCAGCACTACGATAATTAACTGCAAGAGCAGCTTTTACTGCTGCATCTCCCATTTGGTGGCGAATTTCAGGAGAAAGAGCTGGCGATGGTGCTTCTTCTACCAGTTTTTGCATACGACGTTGAATAGAACAATCGCGTTCACCTAAATGGATCGCATTGCCGAAACTATCTGCTAAAACTTGAATTTCTACATGACGGAAGATTTCAATGAATTTCTCAATATAAACACCCGGGTTACCAAAAGCTGCGGCTGCTTCTTTTTGAGTAATGACAATACCTTTAACTAACTCTTCTTCTGTACGTGCTACGCGAATCCCTTTACCTCCACCACCTGCAGTGGCTTTGATGATGACTGGGAACCCGATTTCACGGGCAATTTCTAAACCGTGGTTTTCATCTGCGACAATGCCTGTAGAACCAGGCACAACAGGGACACCTGCTTTTCGCATAGTCTCACGGGCTACGTCTTTCGTACCCATTCGAGAGATGGCATCTGAAGTTGGCCCAATAAATGTGATGTTACATTGTTCACATAGTTCAGCGAAACTTGCATTCTCAGCTAAGAAACCATAACCCGGATGAATACCGTCACATCCAGTTAATTTTGCCACACTAATAATATTGCTAAAGTTCAAATAACTATCCTTCGATAGATGTGGTCCTATACAATATGCTTCATCAGCCATTTGTACATGTAATGCATCGCGATCAGCTTCCGAATAGACAGCAACTGTTTCCATATCTAATTCTTTACACGCACGAATAATACGAACCGCAATTTCACCGCGATTAGCAATTAATACTTTTTTCATCATGTGTTCCCCCTCAGTTCGCTTTTACTAAGAACAGAGGTTGGCCGTACTCTACGAGTTGTCCATCTTTTACTAAAATTTCTACAATCTCGCCAGACACTTCTGCTTCGATTTCGTTAAATAATTTCATAGCTTCTACGATACATACGATACCATCATCATTCACTTTATCCCCAACTTGTACAAATGCTTGAGAATCTGGAGAAGAAGACGCATAGAATGTTCCTACCATTGGAGATTTGATTTTATGAAGAGATTCGTCATTAACAGCTGATTCGTTTTGTGCTGTATGTGCTACTGATTCAGTTGAAGCGGGTGAAACTGATGCTTGTACAGTTTCAACTGCCACAGGTGCAACAGCAACGGGTGCTAACGGTTTAGATTGTGAAGCAACCTCTTCAGTTGATCCATTGATACTATTCTTTTTAAGTTTAACTTTCGTGCCTTCTGATTCGTAACTAAACTCATCAATAGATGAATGGTCAATTAATTTAATAATTTCACGAATTTCTTGTATTTTTAACATTTAATACTCCCCTTACCATGTATCGAATTAGGTTCCTCTTCTATTTTAGTCGTTATTAAGAAAATTTGAAATAGATAACCAAAAATTCTTTAAGAGTTGGTACTAAATCGAAAAGCGGAAATCGCCATTTAGCTCGACACCGTTGCTGTAGATTTCCGTTTCAGGCGGACGCTTTCCGCGGGCGGTCCGTGAGCCTCCTCGTCGCTAGCTCCTGCGGGGTCTCACCTGGACACGCTGTTCCCGCTGGAGTCGCCGCCTTCCACTACAATCTTTAACAGTAATATACAACGTCGCTTTAAAAACAAACACAAAAAATCGTCCTATCTTGTTAAATGAAAGTTACTAGATATCATTTAGAAAGGACGATTTTTTATGTGCAATCCAAAGATTACGTATCAAAATTAAGTCATTGAACAAATTTCACGTTCACTTGCAATTCAGGAGGATACTTACGTTCCTAAAAAAGAAAATTGCGCACCTACTATTATTCCAAAATCATTGCCCATGAATTTGAAGGATAAGTAACCACTTTAACGGCCGCGATTGAAGTAGGAGAAGAGATCACAATACGTAAAGGAATCCGTTCACAATGTAGTGTAACCGCCCGCTACTTTCAAAATGTGAAAACATAAAAACAGGTGAAGAAAAACGACTCGTTTTTCTTCACCTGTTATATTTTAGGGACTTATTAGACAGCCCTATACATTATGAAGCTGGTTGGAATGTTACTTGTACTTTTTTAGCATCTTCCCACTCTTTTTTGACGATGTGGATAATTTCGTTTGCTTGCGCTTTTCCTAATTCATCTGAGATAACCATTACTTTTACTACACCTGTTTCAGTTTGAACTAGAGCATCTGAATATCCTAATGAACGGATAAGCATTTCAAGCATTGCTTCTGTAGCATCTCGAGCTGTTAAGTCTTCCATTTTACTGTAGGCTTCATTAATATCATCAGCAGACATTTCACTTGAAGTAATTTTTGTTGTTAGCTGTGCTCTTACTTCACTACGTTCATTTAGTGCTTCCATTCTCATCTCTTCAAATAACGCACTTTGAGCATATACTGGTGTCACTGACTCATCTTTAGCTCCTTCATCGACCGTCATTTGATCAATTGCTTCATCTGAGAAAATAGCTAAACCATCAAAGGGCATGTTGTTGGGCTCTTGCACGTAATACACCGAAACTACTGCTACTAAACTTAATAAAGTTAGCATCCACACTGTACGTTTTTTGACTTTCATTTAGAAACCCCTTTCTCATCCATCGGGACGACGACAATTCGATGTTCCGGCAGTATTAATACTGCCGATAAATATTTTATTAACTTTAATCTGGTTTGGGCTTGATCTGCCCCTTTTGCTACAACTAAAACGGATTGAATCTTTGTTTGATCATCTGTCTTTTGATCAAACAATGCGAAGCTAGGTTTTTCCGAAACTGTTTGAAGAGGCTCGTTCGTGCCTGTATAAAAAAATAATTCGACTTCACCTACCCCAGCCATTTTTTCCAATGCTTTTTTCAATGATTGTTCTTGTGTTGCTGTGTCTTGTGACTGACTGGTTGTGTTCGGTTGCTTGGTGAAAATGGATTCATTAAATAAGAAAAACACCATGAATACCAAGAGGCTTGCGAGCAGGAGTCCGCTTTTCATACGATTCTGTTTAATGGATGGAATCACGCTCCTCTCTTAAGTGAGACAGGCATTTGATAAACTATATGAAACTCATTCATCAACTATTCATAGAAAAATGAAGAGATAAATAACATCATGTACATGGCCAGTCCTAATTTGGTGTATTGCTCCAGTTTTTCACTGGAATCTGAGTCTGTGAAAACCGCCTGAAGGATTTCGCTTAACAATATAATAAACACTAATCCTTTTAACCATTCGGACATCAAGCACCCCTCATTAATAGAGAAAATTTCACTAAAATAACAACAAAGATCGCTGTGTAGAAAAACGCAAAAGCTATTAAAAATGACAAAATGCTTAAGACGAAAATAGATTTTCCGATATCATCCAAGAAGCTAGCTAAATCTTCAGGACCAAACGGCTCAATGATCGCAGCAACGAATCGGTAGCAAAATGCCACACCTAATGTTTTAAGTGTGGGAACTAATACCACGAGTAGTATGGAAAACGCAATCCCACCACCAGTGATGGAGGTGATGGATGACGAAAAACGAGTAAATGTACTAAGGCTATCCGTTAAAAATGATCCGACAAAAGGAATGTTTTGTTGAATTATTTTTTTAATAGGTTCTGTAACAGCACTCGAGATATTCCACGAAATAAACCCTTGAACTGATATGAAGAAACTATAGATAACGACAACTGCTGAAACTATACTGAGCAGTGACGTTCGAATGATGTCTGTCAGTTTAGTAAATGGAGTCGCAGGATGAAAACGACTAATAAAATCAAGTAAAATCGTCGTCATTAACAAAGGGATCAGCATTCTCTCTGTTAGCACCACTGTAAATTGAATAAATACATATAAAGCTGGATTCCAAATTGAAAAAGCCATTGTTCCGCTATTCAATAGTAAACCAGCTGTTAATACCGGATAAACACTCATAAATACAGTTACCATTTGTTTGGCAAATTGTTGCATTTCGTGCATCGCCTCAATAGCAGGGGTAAGTGTGTATAACACTGCTATACAAAAAAGAGCAAGTCTTGTCCATCGTTTTCCTTGAGGAAATATAATATCAAGGATCATGCCAAAAATGATGGCAATAAGAAGAACCATAAAGTATCGGGTTACACCAAAAACATAGGCATATAAGGGTTCAAGCATGAACCGTCTCACCCCTCAATTACCTGAATTATTCGATCAATAGCCGCGTAAGTGTCGTAAACATTTGTTGGATGAGTGGCAACCAATAGGTCAGTATTAATAAATGGCAACTAATAGTGATAATGGGAGCAAACGCATTTAAATTTAAATTCCGGCTCCATTCAGACAAAGCTTCACCGATAAATGTCAAAAAAACCGAGATTATTAAAACCCGTACGATTGGTAGAGCTTCTTTTGGAGCTTGTTCGAGAACCGTGCGAACAACTGGTATTAGCATTTGAAAAAGAATATTCGAAAGCAAGATAAAAAAGAAAAAACTAAGCAGAAGAGGTGTGAACTGTGGAAGAATTTGTTGTAGCAACAACATCAGAAATATAATCACTATCGTTACTAGGATGATTTGCATAATTTACACCGAAATGGTGAGCCATTCGAAAAAAGCAGTAATTTCTTCAAAAAAGAACCGAAGAAATCGCAACATTTCAATCGTCATATATAGATAACCAAAAACAAATAAAAAAAATGTAAATTCTTTTTTCCCTGTTTGCTCAAAGAAAAGGTGCAACAACGCAAGAATTAATCCAATCCCTGCCACTCGAATTACATCCATAAATTCCGACTTGTCCCCTCCTTTGTCTCTTCATCGTATGCTCAAAAAAGTCCATTCATGAAAAAAAAGTTGCCAATTGCATAAAATGCAATTGGCAACTTATTATAAAATTAAATACTTTTACAGATTTTCTTAACTCAAGTTTAGCTAGGTCTAGCTCCAAGCGCTAAAGTGGCGCTTTTCACTTTTTATTGTGCTCTTGAAACGTAAGCAGCATCTGTTGTATTAATGATCAGTCGATCGCCTTCGTTTATAAAGAATGGTACTTGTACTGAAAGACCCGTTTCTAAAACAGCTGTCTTCGTACCACCACTTGATGTATCACCTTTAATACCAGGCTCTGTTTCTGCAACGATTAAAATAACCGAATTCGGTAATTCAACACCTAACGTTTCACCCTGATACTGCATAATTTGAACTTCCATGTTTTCGCGCAAGAATTTCAATTCATACTCGATTTGTTTTGAGTCAAGTTCAATCTGTTCATATGTGTCAGTATCCATGAAATTATGTGTATCACCGTTTGCATATAAATACTGCATTTTACGGTTATCAATTTGAGCTTTTGCTACTTTTTCTCCAGCCCGGAATGTTTTCTCATTCACAGCACCAGTTCGGATGTTGCGCAATTTAGAACGTACGAACGCTGCGCCTTTACCTGGTTTTACATGTTGGAAGTCTAGTACGCGCCAAATACCACCATCTACTTCAATTGTTACACCTGTTTTAAAATCATTTACTGAGATCATTTTATTTCCTCCAAAATTTATAAGATAAGTAACTCTTTTGTAGAATGTGTTATTTTGCTATTCCCGATCGCTGTCATTATTGAATCATCTTCAATACGAACGCCACCGATACCCGGTAAGTATATACCAGGTTCAATTGTAATGACCATTCCTTCTTCAAGAACCACATCCGAACGGAATGATAATCCAGGTCCTTCGTGTACTTCTAAGCCAATACCGTGTCCTAGAGAATGTCCAAAAGCTTCTCCGTAGCCTTTTGATTTAATGTAATCTCGAGCAACAGCATCCGCTTCGATTCCGGTCATACCTGGTTTAATTTTTTCCAAAGATAACATTTGTGAATCAAGAACAATTTGATATATCTCTTTTAAGTGATCGCTTGGTTCTCCAACAGCAACTGTTCTCGTTACGTCCGATACGTATCCATTATACAGTGCACCGAAGTCCAATGTAACAAAATCACCTTTTTCAATGATCTTATCTGTTGCCACACCATGTGGAAGTGCTGATCGGAGTCCCGATGCCACGATGATATCAAAGGAAGAAGAAGAGGCACCTTGTTTACGCATAAAGAACTCTAGTTCATTAGAAACCTCTAATTCTGTTTTTCCAGCTGCGATATACGTAATAATATGTTCAAAAGCCGCATCTGCGATGTCTGCGGCAGCCTTAATAATCTTAATCTCTTGAGGCGTCTTTATCAAGCGGATTTTCTCAATTAATCCAGAGACAGGTACTAGCTCTGCTTTAACAGCCTTTTGATAACTTTCAAACATGGCATAAGTCATGTTATCTTTTTCAAAACCTACTTTTTCTGAACCCATTCTTTCTAATTGCACACTAACTTCTTCAATTAATGTTTTTGAATGTTGGACGATTTCAAAACCATTAATTTCTGTTGCGGCTTGTTCCGTATAACGGAAATCTGTAATAAAAATTGCTTGTTCTTGAGAAACAATGGCAACTCCAGCTGTTCCTGTAAAGCCTGTTATGTATCTACGATTGTACCCGCTTGTTATCAATAAAGCATCAATCTGATGTTCCACAAGTGCCTGACGTAATTTAGATAATTTCTCCATTTAAGATTCCCCTTTTCTTCTATGTAAAAATGTTTCTAGTGCTAATGTATAACCAAATGTTCCTAGTCCGCAAATTTGCCCCACGCAAACAGCAGCTAACACCGATTGGTGACGGAAACTTTCTCTACTATGGATATTCGAGATATGAACTTCTATTACTGGAATTGATATAGATGCAATGGCATCACGTATGGCGTAACTTGTATGGGTGTATGCTCCAGGGTTGAATATAATCCCTTTAATTTCGGTATCTTCAGCGAGGTGAAGCCAATCGATTAAATCACCTTCGTGATTTGATTGTTTACATTCTACCTGTACATTAGATTGTTCGCCGTAAGTTATAAGCGTTTGCTGCACATCTTCTAATGTTTCCGATCCGTAAATTGCTGGTTCACGTTTTCCTAAACGATTTAAGTTCGGTCCATTCAAACAAAGAATCTTCACATTATTCCCCCTAATTGCATCGTACCCTTTCATTTTATCATAACTAATAAGTGCGGCAACTACTTTCGGTCATCATCATATACAGCTCGGTCATAATAAACAATTGTTTCTGCAAGAGCTCTTGAGATTAGTAGAATAACCGTTAATATCGGAATAGAATGCCACCCTATACTTGAGAATTCTTTATAAATTGCCCATTCCAATAATATCCAAATGGCAAATCCTAACAGGATTGAACTAGAAATGGCTGGCATTTTTTTGACAAGTAGCAATATCCCCATCGCAATATTTATGATCAAAAAGACGATAAAAAAAGTGAGTATCCACTTAATTGAAACATGTGAATGAGGAAATATTTGAAAAGTCTCTGTCCAGTTTAATGGATGCCATTTAATAAATTTAAATACATGAAGAAAACCTAATATTGTTGTAAAAACCACTGCATGTGCAGATGATATCCATAGATAGTGAGTACCTTTCAATCAAATCACAATCCTTTCTATTCTGCCATTTTTGACTGATTTCTCCCACTCTATTCACGCTAATAGTACTTTTTCCAAAATTTTAGTACAATGGTTTAGTTATACAAAAAATTAAACATTCAGAGAGTGGTGCAAGTGATTGGGAAAAGATAGCAAAGCACCCGTATATGGAGGACAAGCTCTTTTAGAAGGAGTTATGTTCGGTGGGAAAGATCATACCGTTACAGCCATTCGCAGACTAGATAAATCCATTGATTATTATCATTTACCGAGAGAAAAGAAACCTCTTTTTCAAAAATTGAAGAAAATCCCTTTTGTTCGTGGTGTTGTTGCGATTGTAGAAGCTGCTGCAAATGGCTCCAAACATATTAACTTCGCGAGTGATCGCTATGATGTCGTGCCTGGCCAAGAGGTAGAAAAAGTAGAAGAAGTTTCTAAGATTCAAATGGTGTTGGGTGTCGCTGCCATCGGGATTTTATCTTTTTTATTCGGAAAATTTATTTTCACATTACTTCCTGTTTTTTTGGCAGATTTCTTCGATTTTTTAGTTCCTTCTAAAACTGGACAAATTGTGTTAGAAAGTTCTTTTAAACTACTGTTACTTCTTAGTTATATTTTCTTTGTTTCATTGACTCCTCTTATCAAACGGGTATTCCAATATCATGGTGCTGAACATAAAGTAATTAATGCGTTTGAGCAGAATTTACCACTGACGGTCCAAAATGTTCAAATTCAATCTAGACTTCATTACCGCTGTGGCAGTAGCTTCATCTTATTTACAGTAATTGTCGGCATGTTTATCTACTTTTTAGTACCAACAGATCCATTATGGTTACGTGTGGTCAATCGGATCTTATTAATTCCTGTAGTTCTAGGTATTTCATTTGAAGTATTACAAACAACTAATGCACTTCGGAACGTCCCGGTACTTCGTTACTTAGGTTATCCCGGTTTGTGGTTACAGTTATTAACAACGAAAGAACCGCAAGATGAACAAGTAGAAGTAGCAATTGCATCTTTTACCAAATTAAGAGAAATAGAAAAAACGCACGTTGTATCTAACTGATACAATGTGCGTTTTTCTATTTTATAGCTTCAATGTGAAGTGAAGCTATTTGTTCTATAAACCACATTTCAATTGAGCACCGCAACTCGTACATGTATTGCAGCCACCCATTTCTTCTACTGTACCTTGTCTACAGACTGGACATTTATTTCCTGCTTCAGAGCCAATTGTCACCGTCGTAGAGCGTAAAGCTTGAATCGTATCCACTAATACAATCGGACGATTTTCTATGATTTTCTCTTCATAATGATGTTCATCCATCACATTTTCTTCTGCTTTTAGTGTTAATACTTGCGCATCTCGACTTCCATCAACATACACCGTACCACCTTTAGCCCCTCCACGATACAGTCGTTCGTATACACCTTGTACTTGTTCCACTGTATATCCACGAGGTGCATTTACTGTTTTAGAAATAGAACTATCAATCCAACGCTGAATAATACACTGCACATCAGCATGAGCTTCTGGTGCTAATTCCATTGATGCTTTAAACCACTCTGGCAAATTAGCAGCATCTACATGCGGATTTGCTTCTAAGTATTCACGTACAATATCAGCTTTTACTTCAATGAATTTCCCTAAACGACCACTACGATAATAGGTGAATGAGAAATAAGGTTCTAAGCCTGTCGAAACTCCAACCATTGTTCCAGTTGATCCCGTTGGCGCAACAGTTAGTAAGTGAGAGTTACGAATTCCATTTTCAATAATCGATTCACGTACATGAGGAGCCATTTTTTTCATGAATCCTGTATTGATAAATGCTTGGCGTAGTCGATTGGTTTCTTCTAGCGTTTCACCCTCTAAGAACGGGAAACTACCGCGTTCTTTTGCAAGTTCAGCAGAAGTTTCGTACGCTGCCACAGCAATTGTTTCAAAAATTTGATCAACTAATACATTACCTTCATCTGATCCATATTCTTTTTCACAATAAATCAGCAAGTCGGCAAGTCCCATAACACCAAGGCCAACACGACGTTCACCTCGAGCTTGTACTTCATTTTCTTCTAAGAAGTAAGGAGTTGCATCAATCACGTTATCTTGCATACGTACACCGACACGTACCGTTTCTTTCAAAGATTCAAAATCGACTGTTTTCGACTCTTTTTGAGCAAACTGAGCTAAATTGACAGCTGCTAAGTTACATACAGAATAAGGTGCTAATGGTTGTTCTCCACACGGGTTCGTTGCAACCACTTGTTGTCCATATGCTTTAGCGTTGGTCATTTCGTTTGCATTATCAATAAAGAAAATCCCAGGTTCTGCAGAGTATGTTGCGCAAATGTTAATTAAATTCCATAAGTCTTTCGCTTTCATTGTGCGATAAGTACGGACACTATGGCCTTGTTTTTCCCATTCACGAACGTCTCCAATTTCATGCCATTTCTCATTATAAACAGCCATTTCTTCTGAAGTGTAAGTTTCAACAGCTGGGAATCGAAGTGCATGATCGCCGTCTAGTTCTACTTCTTTCATAAAGTCATCAGTTAGCGTAACTGAAATATTAGCACCAGTTAAGAACTCTGAATTGTTTACGCTGTAAGTACCACCATCTGTTAATTTTGTTTCTGCATCGCGGATAATTCCATCACTAAATCCACCAAGTCCAGGAATTGCTTTGTAATTGACAATACCTTGATACATCGCTTCTTCTTGCTGAGTTAATGCTTTGAAGTTAAGTTTATCTTTCGCAAGTTCTTTGATGGTTTCATCTTCTGTATTCTCGATTAAGAAGCGAAGAATTCTAGGGTTTTGCATTTTTGAAATAATAAATTCCGCAATATCAGGATGCCAATCCGCTAGCATGATCATTTGAGCACCACGTCGGCTGCCACCTTGTTCTACTAGATGAGTTAACTTCGCAATATCATCTAACCATGATACTGAGCCAGATGATTTTCCGTTAACACCTTTTGCAAGCGTATTACGTGGACGAAGTGTTGATCCATTCGTTCCAACGCCACCACCACGACTCATGATTTCCATCACTTGTTTACGATGATCAGAAATCCCTTCACGCGAATCTGGTACAAACGGCATAACATAACAGTTGAAATAAGTCACATCAGTACCTGCTCCTGCTCCATAAAGAACTCGTCCAGCAGGTATAAATTTCAATGCTACCAATTGCTCATAAAACTTTTGGAACCATTCTTGTTTCTTTTCTTCAGTTGTTTCTACTGATGCTAATCCAGTTGCATTACGTTTTGCAATTTGTTCATAATAAACTTCCAATGGTTTTTCAATTACATGAATTGATCGATTAACGATTCCCAATTGTTGCTCCGTTGGGTCATCAATGGCACTTCGGTAGTCCTCTTCAATTAACACTTTTGCTTTGTTTGTTGCACGGTCTATAGAAACAATATAACCTAAGCCACGTGCTGGGAATTTAGGATCTTCTTTCACCGTTAATACGACGAAGTCTCCTTCTTTCAACGTATCTTTTGACATATCTTTAAATGAATAGCGATCAAGCATTACTAAGCGAGAAACACCTTTGTGCGTTAGTGTCATGTCTTGCGTAATTTGATGTACTTGTGGGAAAGAAAGAATATCCTGATTTAATGCATTAATGTTCAATTTACCAATCGTATCGTTAGAAATTAGTACCATAATTCATTCCTCCTATGTAAGGTCGAAAACACTATATATAGTGCGTATAATTAAATATATTACTACATATTGATATTTAAATCAATTGAAGCGCATGTATGGCCGAACATACATACGCAACGTCTATAGGTAAATATTCCTTATTTTATATTAAAAATAATACTTTATACCTTCTATTTTCGGTAAGTCCAATCATCATGTGCATAACGCCTAGTTTCTAACTCTTTTACATATTCTATTTGTTCATTCGTAAGAGAATAAGGCTCAAGATTAACATCTAATCCCTCCGCAAATCCACTTTTAAATGCTTCAATACATTCTTCAATAGTTGCGGGAGTCTTCCGAATACGATTTATCGCTACGGCTTTTTCTGGCAACCCTCTGCGAACACGAGCCTTCACTTCTTCAGATGGATAATTAAATAAAGAGACGAGTTTGTCTTCATCCAAATCAAGTAAGATCGCTCCGTGCTGTAGGATTACACCTTTTTGTCGCGTTTGTGCACTGCCTGCTACTTTCTTACCTTCTACTACCAACTCATACCAAGATGGGGCGTCAAAACAAACCGCACTTTTAGGATTTTTTAAATCACTTTTCTTTTCGACTGTATCAGGCACTGAGAAATAGGCATCAAGCCCAAGTTTTTGAAACCCGATTAATAAACCTTCACTTAATACCCGATAAGCTTCGGTGACTGTCGCTGGCATATTTGGGTAATCTTCACTGACGATAATGCTATATGTTAATTCATGTTCATGCAATACTCCTCGACCACCTGTTGGACGACGAACAAAACCTAAGTTATGCTTCTTAACTTCTTCCATATTAATTTCTTTCTCAACATTTTGAAAGTAACCAATCGATAATGTGGCAGGAGTCCACCCATAAAAACGTACAATCGGAGGCAGGAGTCCTTCGCTATGCCAATCTAATAATGCTTCATCTAAGGCCATATTATAAGATGGACGACAAGCGCCTGAATTAATAAAATACCAAGTCGGTTTAGACATATAGTTCCCCCTCACAATGCTCTTCATATTAACAAACCAAATGTCATGTGGCTACTAAATTATTTTTTGGAAATCTACAGTATATTTGTTGATTGGAGTGAAGTGCGGCCAGAAAAACATGTACTCATGCGTTTACTCGCTGCAAAGATATTGGAGTCGTCCAATATCTTTGCAGCGGGAAAAGCGTCTCCAGTGTGACCCTTTTGAAAGCGTAAAGATCTAGGAGCACACAGACCGCCAGTGCAAAGCGACCGACCGTAACGGAAATCCGCAGAATCTCTGTTTTTACAATATTCGTGTTTACATTCGATTTTATGATTTATGGAATTGACTCGTATACAGCTTAATAAATTGATATTTGAGATTGGTGAATCATCATTCTAACTAAATGAATACCTTCTTGATCAAAAAAAAATGACTTTTTAGCCAATCAATGGTCCTTTAAAAAGATGGGTTTTCTCACAAGAAAATAGTATAATAAAAACATAGAGAGAAAGGGGAAGTTGTTTTGACATTTTTATATATTATCAGTGCTGCTTTATTTGTTTTGGTGGTGTACTTTTTAGTATCAGCACTTCGATTGAAGAAAGCTGTTTCAGGTTTAACCCAAGAACAGTTTATTGAGGGGTACCGTAAAGCACAACTCGTAGACGTCCGTGAACCAAAAGAATTTGATGGCGGGCACATACTAGGTGCACGTAACATCCCTTCTTCACAAATGCGTCAACGCGTCAAAGAAATTCGTTCAGACAAACCTGTTTACTTGTATTGTCAAAATAGCGCAAGAAGCGCACGTACGGCTTTGTTTCTTAAGAAAAAAGGATACACACAGATTTATCAATTAGATGGCGGCTTCAAAAAGTGGACTGGTAAAATTAAAACAAAATAAATATCATTAAGTTCTTCCAATTGGAGGAACTTTTTTTAAATTTAATCGTTATTATTTAGTCATATTTTAAGGGAGGCCGTTATGAAACCATTTACGCTTATTTCACACAATGAAGATACAAGACAAACTCTTCCCCATTACGAAGATCTTGCATTCGTATCCAAACGCATCATCGAAGTGCTAGAAAATAGACAATCAGGACAATGGCAACATATCTATATCGGTGAAACCATTTCTCAACTTGATACCAACGTTCTTGAAATGATGGAAAAGGGCCTCCTTCCGTACGAATCTCTTTGTCACATCTACGAGACACGAAGTCTTGGAAAAGTAGCAACAACTACTGAGGATGCTAATGACAGCCATTTGAAGATCGTCAATACGTTTGAAAATCAAATTATTTATTTCCCTGATCATGAAGTAGCCTTAACCATTGTATCGTTCTACACTGCTGATCATAGTTGGCCAGAGTTTCATTGCTATGCCCAATCTCCAGAAAAGGCATTAACTTTTTTACAAGATATAAACGAAAAATTGCGCCAAATGTTGATGCAGTCTGTTACGTTTTTAGTGGATACGGAAGACGGCGTGAAGCGCCGCAATTACGGTGAACACTCTGTTGTTAGCCGTGAAGATGTCATGTTAGTGGATTCGGTTAAACAAGATATTTTCCGCTCCATCGATCAGTTTTTCACAGCAGACGGACAATTTTTTAAAGAATATGGCTTGCCCTATAAGCGAGGCATTTTACTTTATGGCTCTCCTGGAAACGGAAAAACCACATTAGTTAAGTCCATTACAGGCTCAACAAATGCACCCGTTGTGTATTGGCAAATTACAGAATTTACTGGCAGTCATTCGATACAAGAAGTATTTGGCATCGTCACAAGATTAGCTCCAGCCATTCTTGTCATTGAAGATATAGACTCCATGCCCGAATATACGCGTTCTGTCTTTTTGAACACGCTAGATGGTACGCAATCTAGAGAAGGCTTATTTATTATAGGCACGACAAACTACCCCGAAAAAATTGATCCTGCGTTGATTAATCGTGCAGGACGTTTTGACCGAGCATACGAAATACCAGCACCTTCCTCTCAAGTACGTGAACAATATTTACGAAAACTTGACTTAAAGGACATCTTCTCACACCAACAAGTTGTGGATATGGCTCGTCTAACAAAAGGATTATCCATTTCTCAATTAAATGAATTATATATGTCTGTTGCCTTAAACTGGCACTATGATGGTGAACTGGCTTTTGAAGATCGCATTAAGGAACTCCAAAAGCAAAATAAACGTTCTAAAAAGAATGACTGGGAAAACGATGAAGCTTCAATTGGATTTTAATAGACATACAAACGTAACACCTTTATTCTGTTTAGTGATTTTTTAAGATTTCTAGTTACCTGCTGAAGACAATTAAGAGGATGGCAGGTTTCCAGTCCACTTCGGATGCTTTACCGGCTGCACAATAATCTAGAAAATAAGGGGATGGGCTTGTGACTACGTCACTCGCCCATCCCCTTTATTAGATTTATCCTGCGGTTGCTGTGCATCCATCGCTCCCTTTAGTTTAGTTACTAAAGAATAGAAGGTTTCTTTAAATAGATGTTCGGTCGAAGATACTATTTCAGCCTCTTTCATCTCTATTTATTCCTATTCTCCTTCAATATATTTCCATTCATCCATTTTCATATGTACGGCAAACGCTTAGATGATAATAAATTAATCGACATCACAATTTAACATATCCATTGGAAAAGCAGAACAAATCAAATAGTAGGCTGTTTAATAAGTCCCTAATATTAATTAAGTTGAGAAACATAAGTCATTTACCTGTTCCTAAATTCGAACCTTGTAAACAATTAAAAGTGACTGTTTTGCAAATGATGAACTTATGGTTGATTGGAGTGGAAGACGCCGCTTCGCTAGCTTCGAAACATGGAAAATCGCCGGACCAGAAATCAATCTCTACTAAATAAAAAAAGGAACTGCCCTTAGTCATATTTCATGACTTAAAGGACAGCTCCCTTTTGACTATGCTTTTATATAACGTAAAACTGGGTTACGAGCAGCTTTCGTCTCATCTAATCGTTTAATGACGGTTGTATGAGGTGCTTGCTGAACGATTTCTGGATTCTCTTCAACTTCTCTAGCGATTTGAATCATCGCATCGATAAATGCATCTAGCGTTTCTTTTGATTCCGTTTCAGTTGGTTCAATCATCATCGCTTCTTCCACATTTAATGGGAAGTAAATTGTAGGTGGATGGTAACCAAAATCAAGCAGGCGTTTCGCCATATCAAGTGTACGAACACCTAGTTTCTTTTGACGACGACCACTTAAAACAAACTCATGCTTACAATGACGATCATAAGGCAAGTCAAAGTGCGGTTGTAAACGACGCATCATATAATTTGCATTCAGTACTGCATATTCTGTGATGGCTTTCAAACCGTCTGGACCCATTGAACGAATATACGTATAGGCACGTACGTTAATCCCAAAGTTCCCATAGAAAGGCTTAACTCGTCCGATTGATTGTGGACGGTTGTAATCGAAGTGATATCCTTCTTCTGTTTTCACTAAAACAGGTTTTGGTAAGAATGGAATCAAGTCTTTCTTCACGCCTACTGGACCCGAACCTGGACCACCGCCACCGTGTGGACCCGTAAACGTTTTATGCAAGTTTAAGTGAACACAGTCAAAGCCCATATCTCCTGGACGTGCTTTAGACATAACTGCGTTTAAGTTAGCGCCATCATAATACAACTTACCGCCAACACCATGGATGATCGCAGCCATTTCTAAAATATTTTCTTCAAATAATCCAAGAGTATTTGGGTTTGTCAACATCAAGGCTGCTGTATCGTCACCAACCACACGTTTTAAATCTTCTAAATCGACTAATCCATTTTCATCAGACTTAACGGTAATCGTATCGAATCCAGCAACTGTTGCAGATGCAGGGTTTGTACCGTGAGCAGAGTCAGGGACAATAACTTTAGTTCGTTGTGTGTCACCATTTGCTAAATGGAATGCGCGAATCATCATAAGTGCAGTCCATTCACCGTGTGCTCCAGCAGCTGGTTGTAATGTTAAGTCGTCCATACCTGTAATTTCAATCAAATGTTCTTGTAAATCGTACATTAATTCCAATGCACCTTGAACTGTATCTTCATCTTGAAGAGGATGAATGTCTGCAAATCCAGGGAAACGTGCAACGGATTCATTGATTTTTGGATTGTATTTCATGGTACATGATCCAAGTGGATAGAATCCTGAATCGACACCATGGTTACGTTTTGATAACGCCGTATAATGACGCATAATATCTAATTCAGAAACTTCAGGAAGTTCTGCAGGTTCTTCACGAAGCAACCCTTCAGGTAATAAAGATGATAAATCTACTTCTGGAATATCAAGTTCTGGCAAACTATAGCCAATACGGCCTGCTTTTGTTATTTCAAAAATTAGTGGTTGATTATCTTTATGCACGGAAAGACCCCATTTCTTGCACAAGCGCATCGATTTCTTCTTTAGTTCGTTGTTCCGTAACTGCGATTAACGCATGTCCTTCTAACTTGTCATCGACTCTACCCAAGTCAAATCCACCGATTATTCCTACTTTAAACAATTCTTTGTTTAAAGTTGATACAGAACCCTTAACATTTACAACGATTTCATTGAAATGTGCACCTTGGTAGACAACGTCAAATCCTGCTTCTTCAAACGTTTTTTTAGCATAGTTAGTTTTTAAAATATTTTGTGTAGCGATTTCTTGCACACCTTTTTTACCAAGAGCTGTCATAGCTACAGAAGCAGCAAGTGCGTTTAACGCTTGGTTTGAACATATGTTGGATGTTGCTTTATCACGACGAATATGTTGCTCACGCGCTTGTAGTGTTAATACATAGCCACGACGTCCTACTTCATCAGTAGTTTCACCTACTAGACGACCAGGAACTTTACGCATTAATTTTTTAGTTACTGCGAAGTATCCACAATGTGGACCTCCAAATGATTCTGGAATTCCGAAGGGTTGAGCATCTCCAACTACAATATCCGCCCCTAGTTTACCTGGTGAAGTTAAGATACCAAGTGCAAGTGGGTTTGAAGAAACAACTAATAAAGCTTTTGCTTCATGTGTCATACCTTCCATTTTGCGAATATCTTCAACTTGACCATAGAAGTTTGGGTACTGAACTAATACAGCAGCTGTGTCTTCATCAATCATATTGTTAAGAGCTTCAATATCCGTTATGCCATCTTTAGTAGGTACTTGAACTACTTCAATCGATTGACCTAATGCATACATACGTACGACATCTTGAGATTCAGGGTTAACTGCTCCAGATATAAGAAGTTTTTTACGCTTAGTATGGCCAGCAGCAAGCGTTCCCGCTTCAGCTAATGCAGTACCACCGTCATACATAGAAGAGTTCGCTAAATCCATTCCTGTTAATTCACAAATCATTGTTTGGAATTCAAAGATCGCTTGCAATTCACCTTGAGAAATTTCTGGCTGGTAAGGCGTGTAGGCTGTATAAAACTCCGAACGAGAAATGACATGATCTACGATAATTGGCTTGTAGTGATCATAGACACCAGCGCCTAAGAATGAAGCATAGGCTTTACTATCAGCATTTTTCGCAGCCATTTGAGACAACTCTTTTAATAAAGATGACTCTGATTTAGCTGGCTTAATATTATATTGTCCTTGAAAGCGCACTTTCTCAGGTATATCAGAAAACAGTTCATCTATAGAAGAAACACCAATGGTTTCTAACATTTCCTTTTTATCTTGTTCTGTCATTGGTAAATAACGATGTTTCATTGGGTCATGACCTCTTTCCAACAATTATTTTTGGCGTTTATAAAAAGGTGTTGCTACAGTTATAGCTTTCAATCGTTTGCCACGAATCTCTACTTCAACTTCTGTACCAAGTTCAATAAACTTACTATCAATTAAGCCAAGTCCAATGTTTTTCTTAAGCGTCGGAGACTGTGTACCTGTAGTTACTTCGCCTATTAGTTGGTCTTCTTTATAAATCTTGTAACCATGTCTAGGAATGCCCTTATCAATCATTTCTAAACCGACTAATTTACGAGGAATACCCGCTTCTTTTTGTTGAACAAGAGCTTTTTGACCAATAAAGTCATCTTCTTTTTTCAATTTAACTGCAAAACCGATACCGGCTTCAAGTGGAGAGATGTCTTTTGAAAGTTCTTGACCATAGAGCGCCAAACAAGCTTCAAAACGTAGTGTATCTCTTGCACCAAGTCCACAAGCAACAACACCGTCTTCTTTACCTTCTTCGAGAATCAAGTCCCATAATGCAATGATAGATTCCGGAGTTGTATAAATTTCAAAACCATCTTCACCTGTATATCCCGTTCTTGAAACCAAAGCATCGTGGGCTCCAATTTTCACATCCGTTTTAAATTTAAAGAATCCTATTTCGCTTAGATCATCTTTTGTCATTCGTTGCAGGACTTTTTCTGCAAGAGGACCTTGTAATGCAAGTTGACCGTAAGAATCTGAAACATTATGTACAGTGGTATCGCCAATCATAAACTTGATCATCCATTCAAAGTCTTTTTCGATATTGGATGCATTTACAACTAATAAATAATCACCTTGATTAATTTTATAAACCAGTAAATCGTCGACTGTACCGCCATCTTCGTAACACATAGCACTATATTGAGCTTGTCCATTTTGTAACTTAGACACATCGTTTGTTAATAATTTTTGAAGGTACTCTAGACTATCTTCACCACGAACGATGATTTCACCCATATGAGATACATCAAACAAACCCGCCTTAGTTCGAACAGCTTCATGTTCTTCTTTAATACTTGAAAATTGAACTGGTAATGCCCATCCACCGAAATCGATGGTTTTTCCTCCGTATGCTTTATACGAATCAAATAAAGGTGTGCGTTTTAAATTTTCCGACAATTTAATTTCCTCCTCTTTTCATAACAGGTAAAAGATTTGCTTTTAGGTTGTTAGAGCGATTAAATAAGACTCGTTCCCTTACTTGAAACAAGCGAATGATGAAAGAGCAGATTGCTCTACAAAAAAAGGACAGAGAATTCCCAATTAATGAGAATTCTCTGTCCTGGTACCTGAAAGTTTACCTAAAATCGGCTTTCCTCTTTGGTAGCTATAAAAAATAATAGCGTTCTCCAGAGATGCGTCCTATACGAGTTCTTTTTACCTGAGAGATTCGTAGTTACTACTTGCTCCTTCGGCGACGCGACTGGCGCGTTCTCTCCCCGTATGCTCATCCGCCCAAAACATAAATTGTTTTGGCTTATAAAGAAATCAATGTACGAAAGCAAGTATCGCTTTGTGTATATCCTAACATTGAATGCAAGTAAGCGCAAACTATTTTGTGTTTTTAGCCGAGATGCGAACGATTACCTTTAATTACTAAAAATCGTTCGACTTTAAGCGATTAACTTGAAATGCAGCATATTCAGTTATTTGTCTTAATGTACGGCCTTCCGTTCTTATTGTAATATGAGATGTTGCTTTGTAAAATCTTTTCCTCCTTGTATATAGTGCATCTAACTGTTCCCGTGTTGAAGATTGCACAATGGGTCTATTGACATCTCGATGAATTCTCTTCCAAATATCAGGAAACGTAGCATCTAAAAATAGCACTAAACCGGTTTGACGCATTAGTTTACTATTACTAGGATTCACAGCTACACCGCCGCCCGTTGAAATAATACACCACTCATCTCGAAACGTTTTAAGAAATTCATGTTCTTGTTGGCGAAAGAACGGCTCGCCGTATCTTTCAAAGATTTCTGGGATGCTCATGCCCATCTTTTTTACAATTTCTTGATCCATGTCATAATAAGGAATTTTAAGCAAGAAACTTAAACGCCTACCGATTGCGCTTTTTCCTGAACCCATGAATCCAATTAAGTAAATTTTTTTCATACCCTTACCCCACTTACTTCACTACAAATCAAAACAAAACCACTACTATCGCTGACTTTCCATTTTTTTAATAGTAGCAGATATATAATGACTTTCCAACATCTCATATATATTCATCTGAGATGCATAAGAAGTAACAAAGTATAAAAGTACGCCAGAGACAACGAACATCAAGACAATAGCTACCGGTAGCAGGAAACCAGATTCATTGCGAGGAAACAAATACTTCATATGTACGTTCCTCTTTTCGCCCATTAATAAATACCACTTGGATCATTACTTGATCTCCTATGACTTGTAGTTTGCAAGAATTTACTCCAGTCAACATCGGTTCATGCCCTAAACGGTTTTTTTGTTTACGAATGAGTGATGAGAAGCATTCAATATCGAACTCTTCTCCGTTCTTTACAAAACGAATTCCTGTACCATTTAATTGCCCTTCCATTGTGGTCACTGATGATACCTGACTTTCTATGTCGAGCGAAAACATTTCCCAGTCGATAGGTTCCGCATAAAAGAAATGTTTTTCAACTTGTTTAAACCACACAGAATAAAACAAAATCAATTGAGCAAATAGCAACAGCACCGAAAGTTGAAGAATCGCATCCACAAAGGTATATCCTCTAGCGGTTAATAAGTGTCGCATGATTCATGACTCGCTTCAAAAAACACATAGCTCACACAAAGCACTGGAGGACTCCAACTCCAATAATAATCCATTTCATCAATTGTAACGACACCGGTATTCGTTCCATTTTGCAAGGCTGTAGCAGCTTGATTTTTAGTAATGGCTACATGTAAGGCAACTCTTTTTTCTGCTAATTGAAACATCATTTGATTTGATAAAGGCAGCAAGGTTCCGAAAACGATAAATAAAATACTGACAGTCAGGATCGCTTCCACGAAAGAAAATCCTTGATTATTATTCAAGTACCATACGTCCCTTCCCGATAAAAACACGAACTGTTTTTAACCCATCAGGTGTAATAAAAATAAAAGTTCCAAATTTTTCAACCGTGCCGTTCGGTTGAAAGGCAATCTCTTTTAATGTACTACTTGAAGACCAATGATATCCTGGAGGCAATGGCCTTTCAAAAATAGCATCGAATACTGACTTCCTTCCAATATAGCGACTACCTCCTGTTTCAAAAAAAACCAATTTCATATATCTCTCTTCAGTTATGGCAAGCATTTGAACATGTCTAACGTCGAGTTTCAATTGATTATAAAATAGCTCGAATGTTTGTTTTTCAACGTAGCGATTATTAAAATAGATAGCGCTTGAGCTAATTATCATGACAATTGTCAATACGAGAAGCAATTCAATTAACGAATACCCCTTATTATTAAGGCCCATCAACCGTTTCTATCACTACCACTTCTGATACAACCCCTGAATTGATTTCAATTATTTTTCCGTTTGGACATGTCGTTTCCCCTTCATTTAAATAGTCGTTTGCCACTAAGTCGGCAACGTCGACTGGCATAGCCTTTTTATCAATTCGATATGCTTCAACTTGTCCCTGAACCATCTTGATATAGGCTTGGCACCCTTTTTCATCAATCGTCGCTGAATGCTTCGTAACATTCGGAATAGCAATCAATATTAACACCGAGATAATCAGCAGCACTACCATCATTTCTATTAAGGTGAATCCTTTTTGACATGTCATTTTTTTCATTTCATCTTCCTCCTTTACATTTGTAGAAGCTCATTTAAATAAAATCAATCATTCCATACACTGGTAATAAAATGGATAGATAAGCAGCCAGAATACATATCGCTAAGACACCAAATAACACAGGTTGAACAAACGACAACCACTTAGTCAGGGATATTTCTGTTTGCTCATTTAACAAATCACTATAAATTAATAACTCCTTGGCTAAGTGGCCGCTGATCTCACCATGTGAAATATAGGTAGGAAAATCATCGATAAAACAATCCGCTAACTCTACTGCCTGTTTTAAAGATTCACCCACTAAAACGGATGAGTAAATATTCTCAGATATCACTTGTAAATAGGGTTGAAAGTTTTGCTGTCTGAGTACGTTCAGTGCAAGTTGTAAAGATAATCCACTTGCTAATAAAGTTCCTAATTCTCGTGAAAAACTTTTCGTCCAAAACATTTTCATCCATTTTGAAAGTAGTGGAATCTTCTGCAGCTTGAAGACTTGCTGCTCAAATGAATGTCGTCGAATATTCCATCGATACGTAAAAGCAATGAAAATGACTAACAGACATATACTTAACAAAACATCAGGTAAATGGAGTAATGAACTGGTTAATTTCATCGCTTCAGACGATGTATTTCCTTGTCTTGATGAAGCCAGCAACTTCATATTAGGCAAAAAGTATGTTCTAAAAGCTACAAACAACCCAGCTAACATAGCAAATAGAAATAAAGGATACATGACGACTTTTTTCAAACTTGCTTTAGCTCGTTCCACCATAGCGACATGTGAATGAAGAACAAGTAAAGCTTGATGCAATTTGCCGTGTGCTTCAGCCATTTGAATAGACAGCAAATAATTTCTCGGTATTCCTAAATTCATTAATACAGACGTAACGCCATCGCCGTTTTTCAATTGGGCAGACAAGATATCCTGCGCGTCTTCACTGCTCCTGACGTGATGAGGTAGCAGCATAGTAAGTGAAGCATAAAAGGTGTAGCCTTCTTGCAATAAGGATGAAAGTCGATGCAAAAACTGTGCTTGTTTTTTCTTTGGGATTTGACGATTCTTACTATCAATATGTGGTTGGAGATACTTGAATAACACCTCTCTCAACCCCTCTTTCAAATTGATCATAAAGTGTGAACTCTAATGGCATATTAAAAGTACTCCCTGTTTTAATGGCTTCGAATGCTTGTTCAAGTGTCTGGCCGTATAAAATTTCATACAAAGATGAACGATTCGGACTGAGGCGATCATCTTCTCGATCAAAGGAAGTAATGACTAGTTGCTGACTCGTTATACCAAGAATGGCTTGTTTTAAATCATCAATCGGAATGCCTAAATCCATTAATCGATATAAACACCCTACAGGATTCTTAGCATGTACAGTTGTAATGACTAAATGACCTGTTAACGAGGCTTGTACTGCAGCTTGAGCAGTTTCACTATCACGAATCTCACCAATCATTATGACGTCCGGAGAATGGCGCAAAATGGCTTTTATACCCGATGCATACGATATTCCAGAGCGCTCGTTCACTTGAATTTGAAGCAAATGAGATTGACTATTCTCAACTGGATCTTCTAATGAAATGACATGCCGGTGGAGTTGATGTGAACTGTAGCTTGTTAGCGAATACATCGTGGTCGTTTTGCCACATCCAGTTGGACCAGTTATGCATAACAAACCCTGTCGAGCCATCATTAAATCATGTAAAACATGGGCAGTCTCTTTATTGAGTGAAAGTTCGTGCAATGGTTTTGAATCATCATGCAGCTGAACTCTAATCACTAGACTTTCTTTATTTTGAACAGACGGTAATGTGGAGACTCTAAATGAACATGTTTGAGAATTGAAGGTTTGTTGAAATGAACCGCTTTGAGGTTTTCGTTTTTCACTGATATCGAGAGAGGATAGAAATTTGAAGTATGAAATCATGCGATCCCCGATGTCCAGGTGAAGCTTACCTGCGGGGACAAGTTTTGTGTGTAGTCGAAAGTATATTGTGTATAGACCTGTTGATGGAATTAAATGAATATCTGAAGCCCGAGCTAGCACCGCTCGATTTATTAACTCTTCACTTTTTTGTTCAATGATATTCAATAATTCGTTCATGAATTGTACCATTCACCCTGCACAGGTCAGGACCGCTCTTAACCTGTAACGATTACTATAAACGTTGATTATGTATTTGTGAATATTTTTCCTCAAAATTAAAATTTCCCACCATTTTCGGCAGGAAATTTCAATTTTGTACCCTAAACTGCAGGGAATAATTTTCTTTTGCGGCAAAAGGTGCCCAAATGTTCCGGCTGGTACCCCACAACTAACTGTTTTCCATCGGTTAATATTGGTCGTCTTAATAATTTAGGATTCTCAACAATTAATTCGACTACCTTCGATAATGGTAAGTCGTCTATCTCAAGATTTAATTCTTTAAATGATTGACTTCGTGTAGCTAAGATTTCATCCAAACCTTCAGTTGTTAATGATAATAAAAAGGTAAGTTCTTCTACTGTTGGCGTTTGACGAAATAGATGTCTTTCTTCAAATAAGATTTGATTTTCCACTAACCATTTTTTCGTTTTGCGACAAGAGGTACAAGAAGGATAGGTATAAAACTTTAATTCAGCCATTTTAACTCCTCCAATATCTGTTTTGTTTTGTTATACACATTGTACAACATTTGTATAACGTTTGTCATCTATTATACAAAATCTTTTTTTACTGCACTATTACAGCTGTTTTCGGGTTAAACTTAACTGACAATACATTTTTCACTCATTTTTTTGACTAGATTGAACAATTTCCACGGTTCTGTCACATTCTAAAGACATTCTAGAGTTTACATCTAGGAACTGAATCATCTATAATGAGGAAGAGATTATTGTATAGTTGTAAAAGGAGGGGACTACTCATGAACAATATGTATAAAGTGATGGGTTTCTGGACAGGGATTTTCGCAGTTATGTTTTATTTAGGTGATATGTATTCGGCATCATTATTATTTCTTGCAAACACAGGTTTATTTATTCTTTTAGGTTTCTTAAACCTCTCAGAGCGTATGTATATCTACATCTTTGGAGCGTACTTAACGGTGTTTTTTGCTGGCTTCACTTACTATACGACATTTATTCAAGTACCTGGCGCAGGACATTAATAACACATTATGAAAAGAAAAAAAAGACAGTCAATTATATTGACTGTCTTTTTCTATGCTTTACTATGTTAAAGAATGTAGTTGAAGTATGTGGTTTTCATACTTGTTGGCTCATACGGAACGTGCCGCCAGCGCAAATGTATGATGATCAAGAGATAAATCTGCCCTTTTTTATCCAACCAATTCTTAAAGAACGATAAACATCAATGCTTATTCTTATAAACCATTCAAGAATGGATTTTGATCCATTTCTACTTCTGGAGTTGTCGGTTCTCCGTGACCAGGATAGCAAATCGTTTGCTCTGGCAATGTTAGAAGCTTGTTGTGAATGGATTGAATTAACTCTTTATGGTTACCATAAGGTAAATCTGTTCTGCCAATACTTCCTTTAAACAGAGTATCGCCTACGACCGCAAACCCATCTTCCTCAAACCAGTACGTAATACTTCCTGGCGAATGTCCAGGTGTATGGAACATTGTACATGAAAATGGGCCGATTTCTAACTGTCCTTCTTGTTCTATCAGTACGTCTGCTGCTTTACCTTCAACTAAAGGAAACTCCCTATAGCGAGCTGAACCATTCTTTGTTGAATCTGCTAGCCAGTTTTTCTCTGCTTTATGGATATATACAGGAATTTTAAACAAATCTCTAATAATATCTACTGCGCCAATATGGTCAAAATGGGCATGTGTTAACAAAATGGCTAAAGGTTTTAATTTGAGTTTAAGGATTTCTTTACCCAATATTTCTCCTTGTTCACCTGGATCAATAATTAAACATTGCTTTTCTTTATTTGATATCACATAACAATTTGTTTGAAATGTACCTAATGGATACGTACGAATATTCAACATGTGCTTCACCTCCAATCAATTGTAGCAGAAAGTCATTCGGCGTACATGCTCGTTCATACATCCGACACTTTTTAATCCTCGACAAACCTCTAATATAAATTTATAATAAGGTAGAAAACTTGTATTCGATATCACATTCATGATATCAAAAGGAGTGTCTTTCATGAACTTATTAATGGTTATTTTTGGCCTTGTAGCAATTTTGGGTGCATTTGGTACTTATCAAGCATTTAAAGAGAAAAATCTTCTGAGTTTACTCTTTAATCTTGGCACTTTTGCCATTTTCGGATTCTTCACAGTTATGACGATCTTGAATCAAGGCTATCCACCAAGTTTACACTAGTATCTAAAAAAGCTAACGATCCAATTGGATAGTTAGCTTTTTTATTTATTCTATTATTTCAATCCACGGTTTCACTACATTACTCCCTACCTTTAATATTCCCTTTAATTCCACACCAATTAAACAAATTTGTCCAGAAGGTGTACATGCAAACTGCCCGTAAGGACCTTCCCAAATTGACGTTTTACTAGTTGTTTCATGAGTTAGTTGGACGAGTGTAAAATCTTTTGAGATTGCATCCATTAGTCCAGATTCTTTCGCTACAAATGTCACGATGGTCCCATCATCAAGCCAATCTATTTCTGGAACAAACCACTGTGAATAATTACTAATAACTGGCATTTCATACGTCGCACTTTTTCCTTCTTTAATATTAGTCACGGTATACAAGAATAGTTGCTGATCTTCAGAAATCCGAACAGTCAAATTCACCTCTCTAAACGATTCCACATATATAATCGTTGAGTCTGTAGAATCTTGAAAAGACATGGTTTTACTGTTTAGTTCACGTAACGAACCCCCACTTAAGGAATCATTTTCTGGCCAATTAATCATTTGAATAGTTGAATCGTATCCCCATTTCCCAAATGGATCTGTCGCCTCAATGCGATTTAATTCTTTTGTTTTACCCAAGTAAACAAATGAATCAAACGTCCAGTCTTCGTAAAAAGCACTGAAAAACAACTGGTCATTATGAGATGAATCCCAATCCCAGTACATTTCCGATGATTCAATTGTTACCTCATCAATTTTTTCTCCTGCTATAGAGAATATATGTATGGTAGCACTTAACGAATTACTCGAAGTAATAACAGCTAGTTTAGTGAGGTCAGGATGAATTCTAACTTCAATTATTGGTTCTACGATTTTAGTAATTTCTTTTATTTCACCTGTTTCATTGTGATATAGACGTAGTGATGATTGTGACTGTTGACGTGTTACGTAAAGAATTTCTTCATTTGTTACCCAACCTACCACTCGGTCAAAGTTTTCCCTAGGAATACTTAAGCGACTAACCTCTTCCTTGATTACCGGTTTCTCTTGTTCTATCTTCGTATCTTTAGGTGGTTTTACTAATTCTGGGGGAGTCGTCGGCTGACAACCTGAAACGATCATGAGTAGCAACATTATATATATGAAACAACGTGTCATCCGAATCCCCCTTCTTCTCTACTTAGTAGTACGTTTAATTCAACAATGTGTTTCAAAAAAATAAAAAAAATCGCCTAAAAGTGTATTTACACTTTTAAGCGATAGCTTTCATACTAATTATTTCGTCTCAGCGGCTTCATCAATTAAAAGATTCCCTGTTTTTTCATCATAAAAACGAAGTAAATCTCCATTGATAATTGTATCTGAGTATTCTAGTTCTTCAGCTGCACGTTCAATATAAGGAGCACATGCTTCAGCTTCAGTTTCTTCTCCAGTTTCTTTGTCGTAACAAACATTACCTGCATAGACCACTTTGTCAGTAACAAAACGTCCATCACGGAATACGACAAACTCTTCATGATCTTTAGAGAAAACATCGGCACCTAGTTGCATATCTTTACTTGTTTCAACACCAAGTAAATGTAGTAAAGTTGGTCGAATATCAATTTGACCAGATACTTCTTCCACTACTTTACCTTGATCTGAACCAGGAATATGAATAAACATTGGTACTCGTTGTAATTGTGCACTTTCAAAAGGAGTAATTTCTTTCTCTAAATATTGTGCCATTGCTTCATTATGATTTTCAGAAATACCATAATGATCACCATACATCACAATAATTGAGTCTTCATACAAACCTTTTGCTTTTAATTCTTCAAACAAAACTTTCACTGACTCATCCATATAACGAGCTGTTTGGAAGTAACGATTCAATGTACCAGAGTTTGAATCATACTCAGGAATTAACTGATCTTCTTCATCCAAATGGAATGGATAGTGATTTGTTAAAGTAATTAAACGAGAATAGAATGGTTTTTGCATTTCTGTCATGTGTTCAACTGATTGTTTAAAGAACGGAATATCTTTCAATCCCCAGTTAACTGCATCGCCATCTGCAACTTCATAACTATCTACGTCATAGAATTTATCAACATCTAAAGCATTGTACATAATGTCACGGTTCCAGAAGCTCTTGTTGTTAGAGTGCATAACATTTGTAAAATAACCTTTTCCATTTAACTTTTCAGTCATTGAATTATATGTGTTTCCGCTATTTGTGAAGAATACTGCTCCTCCACCTAATGGATATAAGCCATTTTCAACGATAAACTCAGAGTCAGATGTTTTACCTAAACCTGTTTGATGGTAGAAATTCGGGAAATAATACGTATCATTATCTTTAGTTAATTCATTTAAGAATGGTGTAACCACTTCGCCGTTCATTTCCTCGTTCACGACAAACGTTTGAAGTGACTCTAATGAAACGACTATTACATTTTTACCTTCTGCAGTTCCAAACACTTCATAATTTGGTTCTGCTTGGTTCGAACGTACATAGTTATTTACTTCGACTAGTTCACTGCCGTCCGCTAAAGCGCGTTGTGCATGTGATTTAGATTGAATATAAATATCATAAATGTGATAATTATATGTTCCAATGTTTTTCACTAATAATTCACGATCAAAGCTTCGTGTAAGAAGCTGTGGGCGTTCTGTTTCAGCAAGTCCTAAATTTAAAAACATAATAGCTGCAGCAATTACAAAATACGCTCTTCGAATAGCCGGTTTAACAATTGCCGATTCCTTAGTGGTTGGTAACAATTTCATTGCCACTATTAATAAAACTACATCTGTCAAGTAAAAAACGTCTGTCCAGTAGATACTTTCTGCTGCAGAAGCACCTAAATCACCAAAGTTGCTCGTTTGAAACAACACAGGTAATGTAATGAAATCGCTAAAGAAGCGATAAAAAGCAACGTTTGCGTATAAAATGACAGCTAATATTGAACTCATAATAATTAAATATCGATTTCTAACCTTAACGGATTTAAAGAATAATGAAATACCATATGCAGCAAGTAAAAAGCTTAATGGGTTCATAAATAAAATCAGTTGTTGCATAACATTTTCAATTTTCATATCAAAACTTGTATGGTATACCACATATGTTTTAATCCAAGTTAGCAAAATGGCTATTGCCAAAATCGAATGTTTAGGGTAATTTTTGTTCTTCATTCCTAACATCCTCCTCATCACTTTCAAACTCCAAATTTTTCTCCGCAAAAATTAATCGTACAACCTCTGTTTTCACACAGAGTCAAACGATTGCTTTCTGTCTGAATGATACTATTCCACTCGATAAAGCAATAGTAAATACCTTATGGGGAGAATCCACATTATATTCGGCGAAAGAAAGAAACATTAATACATCTTAATCCTTTTTTAACATTTTCGCAACTTTAGCTTCATAATATCAGAGTATAATTGAATTGATGTATCACTTAATAAGTACCCTATATAAGACGTATGAAAACTATAAAAGTTTCATTTAAATCCAAAAATATTCATAAGGACATCATTTACTTAGTAAAACCTCCATAAAAAAACAACCTGGACCACCTTCTTGTGGCTCAGATTGAATTGATAAATCGTTATTTCACTTTATATTATTTTCTACTAAACGAGACAATTCTTGTCTTAGCAAGAGAATAGCCATTTGATAATCCTGTGTATCCATCATTTCTGATTTATAAAGCTCACGGATCTCGCCCTCCATTAACAAGATATCTGCTTGTCGTTCTGTTGTATAAATGTATGTTCCATAATTTTTTAACAATTGCATAATATCATATATTGACTTCATTTTTTCACTCTACTTTCGAACATTGAATTCGCTGCGTTTCGGTAATGATGTATTGTACAGGTAAATCAAACCGCTCAATCGGCAAATCATCAACGATTTGACAATTAAATGCTAAAGCGAATGTAGCTCCTTTATAACCACTTAAAAAACGGTCATAATACCCTCCACCAAAACCAATTCGGTATCCTTGCTTATTAAAGACTACACCAGGCACAATCAACAAGTCAATTTGAGTTGCTTCCATTTTTTTTGTTATAGTTGGAATAGGTTCTTTAAGTTTCATATATACGACTTCAAGTTGATCAAAAGACTCAATTTGATAAAAAGTCATGCCTCGTGAAGCAGGTTCGCACTTTGGAACGACTACTTGTTTACCCAACTTCCAAAGTTCTTGAATTAAATTCCATGTATCCACTTCCGGAAAGGAAGATAAGGTGATGCCAATTACTTGCGCATTCTTAACTTTCTCTTCAACTAATACTTTCTTATGTATATGATGAGATTGTTCATTATGCACTGCTGATTCAACATTATTTAATTTATGTAGGACACTTTTTCTTAAGGTGGACTTTTCCATTGCAATTCCTCCATGAAAAAAACCAAAACCTCGAAAGGTTTTGGTTAAATGGTTTTATTTTGTTTCACGGTGAGTTGTCATTTTCTTTTCACGTGAGCAATATTTTTTCATTTCAAGACGTTCCGGATTGTTACGCTTGTTTTTCTTAGAAATGTAGTTGCGCTCGCCGCAATCTGTGCAAGCTAGTGTGATGTTAACGCGCATCTTTATCCCTCCCATTTAATCAGGATTCAAGTTTCATTATTGAGCATAATTTATACGACTAACTTATTATAGCATAAGCCAAATAAAAATCTACTATTAACTTTCAAATATTTATATACAGCGAAAAATATCTAATTATTTAATTCGTAATGACGACCTTTTACTAAATAAAATAATTCTTCCGCAATATTCGTTGCATGATCAGCTGAGCGCTCTAAATATCTACAGACGAATGACAGTTGAGTCACCTGGCTTAATAATTGTGGGTTTTCAGAACCCACTTTTAAAAGCTGCTGTATGGTAAGACCATACAAGTTATCAACTTGATCATCTAGTTCTGCAATTTTACGAGCTTGCTCAATGTTTTCATCAATAAAGGCTTTCATCACATCAGTTAACATAGCAATTGTTAAAGTACGCATTTCTTCAATATTTTTTATTGGTGGAACAAATTGTGCTTTTCCAATACGTATGGCTTCTTTTGCAATGTTAACAGCGTAGTCACCAACGCGCTCCATATCATGTGCCGCTTTTATCAAAACGATTAAGCGTCTTAAATCCGTAGCTACTGGTTGCTGTTTCGCTAATAATAAAATGACACGATCGTTAATTTCTTCTTCCATCCGATTAATATGAATATCGTTTTCAATAATTGATAAAGCAAGATCCACGTCTTGACTTAACAACGCATCAATTGATTTGTTCAATGTAGAAATGGCTAAATTGCTAAGCAATAAAAATTGTTCTTGAACACCATTAAGCTCAAACTCGAATTTTTCTCTAACTACCATCTTCGTTTACCCCCTTCATAATCAACCAAAGCGTCCTGAAATGTAATCTTCTGTTCGTTTGTCAGAAGGCGTAGAAAAAATGGTATCCGTCTTATCATATTCTATAACTTCTCCATTTAAGAAGAATGCCGTTTGATCAGAAATACGCGCTGCTTGTTGCATGTTATGCGTGACAATGATAATTGAGTAGCTTTGTTTTAATTCTTGAACTAATTCTTCAATTTTTAGCGTTGAAATTGGATCAAGTGCAGATGTAGGTTCGTCCATTAATATAACGTCGGGCTCTATTGCCAGTGCACGAGCAATACAAATACGTTGTTGCTGTCCACCTGATAAACTGTATGCATTTTCGTTTAAGCGATCTTTAACTTCATCCCAGATGGCTGCTCCACGCAAACTTTGTTCAACAATGCCATCCAATACTTTTTTGTTTTTAATGCCATGAATACGAGGACCATAAGCAATATTATCAAATATTGATTTTGGGAATGGATTTGGTTTTTGGAAAACCATACCCACTTTTGTTCGCAATTCTTCTACACCATAACCTGCATCTAAAATATTGCGATCACGATAAATAATTTCTCCCGATGTTTTAACAGATGGTACTAACTCCACCATACGATTCAATGTCTTAATATATGTTGATTTTCCACAACCCGAAGGTCCAATAATTGCTGTCACTTCATTTTCTTTAATAGCTAAATCTATGTTTTTTAAAGCATGGTGATTGCCATACCATAAATTTAATTGACGAGTATCATACACAATGTTATTTTCAGTTAACTCTTGATTGGCTTTGAATGGTGCTGTAGATGTTGTTGTTTGTTTGTTTACGTTCAGTTGAACCATTTTTGAAACCCTCCCATGCCGCATTGGCTTAATAACGTTTTTGGAACTTATTTCGAATGAACACCGCAATAGAATTCATCAGCAACAAGAACACCATTAATACGATAATTCCAGCTGCCGCAACACTTTGAAACGCTTCTTGTGGCCGTTTTGCCCAGTCAAAAATCTGCATTGGCATCGCCGTAAATTGACTAAGAAGGTTTTCTGGAACAAATTGTATAATTACTGGAATTCCGATTACTACGAGCGGTGCTGTTTCTCCAATTGCTCGAGAAAGCGCTAAAATCCCACCTGTTAAAATACCAGGAATTGCTGAAGGCAAAACTACTCTTGCAATCGTCTGCCATTTGGTAGCGCCCATTCCATAAGATGCTTCCCGTAAATCTTTTGGAACTGCACGAATTGCTTCTTGTGAAGAAACGATGATTACAGGCAATATTAATAAACTCATCGTGAATCCTGCAGCTAAAATACTATTACCAAGTGCTAGCGCTCGTACAAAAATCGTTAAACCGAGTAAACCAAACACAACTGATGGAACGCCAGCTAAGTTAGAAATATTCATACGAATGAAATCATTAATTTTGCCTTTCTTCGCATATTCCTCTAAGTATATGGCAGAACCTACACCTAGTAATAATGAAACAGGTGCCACTACTGCCATCATCCAAAGGGATCCAACAAGAGCCGCCTTAATCCCTGCTTTTTCAGGGAAGCGTGAACCGAAGTTTAAAAAGAAGTCGATTGATAAATAACCGATACCTTGGGTGAAAATCCGATAAAACAGTACACCTAAAGCTAATAGAGCAAATAATGTTGCCAAAAAGAATAGCGCTTTGAATACTTTATTTACAATCATTCTAGTGCCCATACGTTTAACAACAGATCCATGATCGATATATTTCATCTTAGTATTCCTCCCTAAAGCGTTTTGAAATCACATGAGCTAATAAGTTCATGAGAAGCGTAAAGAGGAATAATGTAAATCCGACCGAATAAATCGAGTAATAGATTGTTGTACCATACCCAGCATCCCCTGTTGAAACTTGAACTATATAAGCTGTCATGGTTTGAATGGAATCCGTCATATCTAAATCAAATCTCGGAGTTGACCCACCTGCTAATGATACAATCATTGTCTCTCCAATAGCCCGTGAAACTGCAAGAACGATTGAAGCCATAATCCCAGATAATGCTGCTGGTAATACAACTTTTACGGCCACTTCTAGTTTGGTTGCGCCTAAAGCTAGTGCTCCATCTCGAATAGAATTAGGTACCGATGACATTGCATCTTCTGACAAAGAAGCAATCATTGGTAATATCATAATCCCAACCACTATACCAGGGCTTAATGCATTAAAAATCTTTAACTCTGGAATAAATTGTTGTAAAAATGGTGTCACAAATGTTAAAGCAAAAAAACCATAAACGATTGTTGGTACACCTGCTAATACTTCAAGAACAGGTTTAATAACTCTACGCATGTTATCACTTGCATATTCACTTAAGTATACAGCCGATGCTAATCCAAATGGTACCGCAACCACAACAGCAATCAGTGTTACTTTTAATGTGCCCGCAATTAATGGCATAATACCATAAAGTGGTTCAGTGTTTGAGAATGGCAACCACTCCGTACCGAATATAAAATCAAAAAACGGTACACGTTGGAAAAACTCATAAGTTTCAAAAATCAGTGTGAAAACAATCCCGAAAGTTGTTAATACTGATATGGAGGCAATGATAAAAAGAATGACTGGAATTGATTTCTCAACCCACTTTTTGCCCTTCTTTCCTCTCTGTTTCGAAATCATGTCTTGAACGGACACTTTTGCTGATTGATCATTTAACGCCATGTGAAATCCCCCTTTACCTAAAAAGAGAAGAGAGTAGCACCGCTGCTACTCGCCTCTCGAACCGCATTTAATTTGGTTAAATTATTTCAAACCTTCTAATGCGTCAAGATCTTCTTTGTATTTTTCTTCTGGCAAGCTTACATAGCCAACTGCTTCAGCCATTTCACCAGCATTTTCAAGTGAAAACTTCATGAAGTCATAAACCGCTTCGTTTTCTTTTACTGATTCATTTTTAACATAAACAAACAATGGACGAGATAGTGGTGTATAGTCACCAGATTCAATTGTTTCATTTGTTGGTTCTACGCCGTCGATTGTTACAATATTCATTGAATCTTTGTTAGCTAGGTAGTAAGCATATCCGAAGAATCCTATAGCATTCTTGTCACCCTTAACACCTTGTACTAATACGTTGTCATCTTCAGAAAGCGTTGTTGCTTTTACAATATCTTCATCTTCAAGAATAATTTCATTAAAGTAATCAAATGTACCAGAATCTGTTCCTGGAGAGTAGAATACTACTTCTTCATCTGGCCATTCAGGATTGATGTCAGACCATTTTTTAGTCGTTCCATCTTCTACCCATAATTTTTTCAAGTCTTCAACAGTTAAGTCTTTAGCCCAATCGTTATCTTTGTTAACAACGATTGATAATCCATCATAAGCAATTTCTAATTCCGTGTAGTCAATACCAGCCTCATCAAGTTTTGCTGCTTCTTCTTCTTTAATTGGACGAGATGCATTTGAGAAATCAGTTTCACCTGCGATGAACTTTTCAAAACCACCACCTGTTCCAGATACACCTGCAGTTACTTTTACGTCAGGTTGAACAGCTGAATATTCTTCAACTAATGCTTCTGTAATTGGAGCTACTGTAGATGAACCGTCACCAGATACTGAACCGGACAATTTCTCTGTCTCTTCATCATTGCCGTTACCTTCAGTCTCTTCATTTCCACAAGCACCTAATACAAGTGCTGATCCGATCATTGTTGACATCATAAAGAATTTCCAGTTTTTCATTTGTTTAGTTCCCCCTAAGATTGGTTGGTTTTGCCTTACAAACATTACTATAAAGGTTTAATGTTGAGTACATATAAACGGCATGTAAAGAGATTGTAAATGCAAAAAGCCATGATATGTATTTATATCATGGCTTTTATTTTAATAATTATTCATTTGGTTCTTCTTCGGTACCTTCTTTAATTAATGTTTCCGTAAATGCAGGTTTAATAGTTTGTAAAGTTGAAGACTCTAGTTCTTCTACCGCTTCATTTTTCTTAGTGATTTCAAAGTAGGCATCTACTACTTCACGAGCAAGAATGGTACCAGTGCTTTCGTATTGGCCATTATAATAAGGTGCCCACGGCATAATTACAGCATAAGCTATCTCAGGTTTATCAAAAGGTGCAAAACCAATATGAGTGGAATTGATTGTTTGATCTCCCCAGTTTTCTCGCTTTGTATCATAGTAAACTACTTGGGCTGTTCCCGTTTTTCCGGCTGCCTGATAAGGTGAATCACCAAAGTAGGCTCTTGCTGACCCCTTATCACCATAATAAACACGCGACATTCCTTTTTTAATATGATCAATTTGTGCCTGTGTATTACTAATTCGGTTTAATATAGTAGGTTCTATTTCAGTAACTAATGGACCCATCGTTGTTCCATCAGTAGAAGGCTCTCTTATTTCTTTAACCACATGTGGCTGGATTCGATACCCTCCATTTGCAATGGTTGATACATATTGGGCCATTTGAAGTGGCGTGTAGGTGTCAAATTGTCCTATCGTTAAATCCAATAGTTTTTCAGTTGCCATTCCACCATTGATCCCTGAGGTTTCACCTGGTAAATCGATACCTGTTGGTACGCCTAATCCAAATTGTGCATATGAATTACGTAATATACCAAAAGCATCTGAATCAAAGTCGATTGATTCCTCGAATTTATATATTGCATTAGCCAATCTGAAACCTATTTTAAACATATAGACGTTGGATGATCGTTCAATCGCTTGTAAGTCACTCATTGGAATTTTGGAAGAACGATTAAAAACCGAACTTTTAACTTTAGATCCTTTGATTTTTATCGGTTCATCGGTCATGACTTCATTTAATTGAATTACACCTTGATCATACCCTGTTAATACAGTCGCTGGTTTAATAGTAGATCCAATTTCGTAGGCAGTGGTAAAGGTCCCATAAGCAAAATCACGGACAACTCGTTTATTTGTCTCTTTGTCAATCTCAAGTTTTTTACCAACCATCGAAATAATTTCGCCTGAATTTGGATCCATAATAACCACAAAAGCACGATCTAATAAATTCGAGCCGTTCTTTTGTTTCATGGCGATAAGTTTTGCTTCAACTAGATTCTCTATTTCCGCTTGAATTTCGCTGTCAATGGTTAAAACCAAATCTTTACCGGGCTGACCTTCAAAGACAGTTTCCGTTTCGGTAACCGTTCCTTTGCCGTCGGTAATATTTTTAACAACACTTTTTTGGCCTTGTAAAACCTCTTCGTATTGTTGTTCGATATAACTTCTCCCGACACGATCATTTCGTGTATAGTCACGAGCCAAATAGTAATCTAGTTTAGATTTTGGAATGCCTTCTTTTGGCGAAGTCGTTCTTCCTAATATAGAGAGAGTTGACTTAGGTACTCGAACCCAGTCAGTCGTTGTATTAACGCCTTTCATCTCTGTCAATCGCTCAGAAACACGAGCAAATTCTTCAGGTGTCACATCATCACTCTTAATGATTTGAGGAGATAATGCATAACCAGACGACATTTGACGATAAATCGCAAGCACTTCCAATTGTTCAGCAGATAAACTAGCAAGATCTTTTTCAGTAATTTTTTCTCGTACCAATGTATCAATCTGTATTTGCATCTCTGCTGTCGTCATTGTTTCATCAGACAACAGTTTAGCCTCTTCTTTTTTTGTTACTCTCTCATAAGCTTTGTCTCTATGTAACATAATCCAATAATCCTGCTTGTCTCGCAAGGTAACGTCATCAGGTTTCTTTTCAATGATTGACGCTAACATTTCTGCAATATCCAACATTTCTTCTTGTTTGGTCGTTTGCAGCTTCGTATATGTAATCGCATTTTTAGGTTCATTATCTACTAAAATACGACCAACGCTATCATAAATACGTCCTCTAGGAACACTTGTATTTATAGGAACTTCTTCCGTCCTTTGCAATTCACGAACAAAACCTTCACCTTGAACAATTTGTAAAAACCCGAGGCGGAAAATGAGGATAGAGAATAACAAAAAGATGGAGAAAAAGAGGATGTTCATACGAAAAGCGACATTTGCGCGTTGTTTAGCTTTAGCACTCGCGGCTCTTTTTTTTGAAATTTTACGCAAGTCAGCAGTCCTCCTTCTAGCTTTCTATCTTTAATGTAGTATATCATTTTGCACAAAAAAACACACACTCATTTGACGAAATGAGTGTGTGTTTTGTTTCAATAATAAGATGAATTGTCTAACTTTAAGCGCCAGCTCGCACCTCCGCTTCAGAAACTCATTCGAAAACAGGTTTTCGATTCGTTCCTTCCACCGTCGGAGTCAAGCTAAAGTAACGCTTTCCGTTTTTCTTTATTATTTTGCTTCGTAACGTTTTGAAACTTCATCCCAGTTTACTACATTCCAGAAAGCAGCAATATATTCAGGACGACGGTTTTGATAGTTTAAGTAATAAGCGTGCTCCCAAACGTCTAAACCAAGTAAAGGTGTGTTACCATCCATAATCGGTGAATCTTGGTTTGGAGTAGAAGTTAATTCTAACTCACCATTGTTTAGTGATAACCAAGCCCAACCAGATCCAAAGCGTGTTGTTGCAGCTTTAGCGAACTCTTCTTTGAATGAATCAAAGCTACCAAACTTAGCATCAATTGCTTCAGCTAATTTACCTGAAGGATTTCCGCCACCAGTAGCAGACAATAATTCCCAGAATAATGAATGGTTAGCATGTCCCCCACCGTTGTTGCGAACTGCTGTACGAGCAGCTTCTGGAACAGCGTCTAAGTTTGCAATTAATTCTTCAACTGACTTGCTAAGAAGATCATCATGACCTGCAAGTGCATTGTTCAAGTTCGTAACATAAGCGTTGTGATGTTTTGTGTGATGAATGTTCATTGTGTCTTTGTCAATATGTGGTTCTAGTGCGTCATACGCGTAAGGTAATTGTGGTAATTCATAAGCCATGTGTTATTTCCTCCTAAAGGATATCATTATAAGATTTATATTACATTTAATAGCGTAACAAAATTAGTTCTGTCATTCAAATATTAGCAACGCGATTTTGTGAATTCAGTCTTTTGCCCGAGACTAGACGACTAAAACAAAAATAACAATCATTACAATTTGAACTGTTCCCTTTGTAACAATGGATGTTAGGAACCCAATTACTGAACCAAATCCTGTTTTTATTGCTTGTTTGAGTGAAGTTCGTGCAAATACTAACTCCGCAATAATGGCACCTAAAAATGGGCCAATGAGGATACCTGCAATCGGGATAATAAATGGACCCACTAACAATCCAATGGTACTTCCCCAAATTCCTGCTTTACTACCACCGTATTTTTTTACTCCAAAGGCATTTGCCATCATATCCGCACCAAACAGTAAGATAACGAATAATACTTCAATTAACCAGAACCACCAAGGCAGGTCAGCAAATGAGAAAAACACTCCATATAATAAGAAGCCACCTAAAATAAAGATAACGGACGGAATAATTGGATAAACAAGTCCTATGAATCCAATGATAAAGCACACAACAATGATACTCCAACCAATAATTTCCATGTTTTACCTCCAAAAAAAATCTCCTCTTTATCGTGCCTTACATCACTGAAGATGTAAAGCACTTGAGAGGAGATGTTGAATATTATGCTCTTTTTCCTAATACTGCTTCAGCAATATTAACTGCGTGGTCACCGATTCGTTCTAAGTTACTAACGATATCAACGAATACAATTCCAGCTTGAGGAGAACATGTACCTTCATTCAGACGCAAGATATGTTTTTTACGGAATTTACGTTCCATTTTATCAATTAAATCTTCTTGCTCAGCTACTTCACGTGCTAACTCGTGACTGTTCATATCTAGTGATACTAATGCTTTTTCAACAGTTGCGATAGTTAACGTAAACATTTCAGTTAAATCTTCCATTGCATCTTCTGTTAAAGTCAGACGGTTTACTTGTTGATAATCAATTAATTCAAGAATATTTTCAAAGTGGTCACCCACTCGTTCAATATCACGAACAGTTTCCATCAACATAATATGACGTGCTGAATCTGCATTTGAAATAGATTCTGCAGATATTTTCACTAAATAATCCGTGATCTTGTGATCTAAATTATTAATTGCATCTTCTAATTGGTAACCAGTTTCTGCGTGTTTTTTATTTTTAGTTTTTAAATACTCAAATGATTCCTGTAATCCTTGTACACTAAAGCGACCCATGCGAAGAATTTCTTCTTTCGCTTGCCCGATTGCAATAGAAGGTGCAGTTTCAATGAAGTGTGGGTCCAAATGCTTTGGCTTGTATTCAATCGTTACTTCTTCACCCGGGATAAATTTAGTTACTAGATAAGCCCAAGCTCCGATTAAAGGAAATTGAATAATTGTATTTGCAACATTGAATGTCCCATGCGCAAATGCAATTTGCATTTTCGGCTCTAATCCTAATACTCCAGTTAACCATTCTACATACATCGTGAATGGACCTAAAATTATTAAGAATAAAACAGATCCTACCACGTTAAATAGTACATGTGTAGCTGCCGCACGACGAGCTGCAATTGAAGCTCCAATAGAAGCAAGAACTGCTGTAATTGTTGTTCCAATGTTATCGCCGAAAAGAACAGGAAGAGAGGCATCCAAGTTCAATATTCCTTCTGAGTAAAGACCTTGAAGTATACCGACAGTGGCACTTGAACTTTGTACGATTAATGTGAACACTGTACCAACGACAACACCTAAAACAGAATGTTCACTCATACTAATAGTTAAATCGATGAATGAAGGTAATTCACGAAGTGGTTTCATTCCACCACTCATAAGTTCCATCCCAAGGAATAATCCACCAAAACCGAAGATTACTTCTCCGATGTTTTGGATTTGATTTTTCTTAACAAAGAAAATTAAGAATGCACCGAGTGCCATAATTGGTAATGCAGCTTCTCCAACGTCAAACCCAATAATGAAAGCAGTAACGGTTGTCCCGATATTGGCACCCATTATTACGCCAATTGCTTGTCTCAATGTCATAAATCCTGCGCTAACAAGTCCTACTGTAATAACGGTAGTTCCCGAACTGGATTGAATTAGGACCGTTACAGCAATACCAACTAACACACCCATAAATGGATTTGTGGTAAAACGATCTAAAATATCACGTAAACGATCACCTGCTGCTTTTTGCAGACCGTCACCCATATATTTGATAGAGAATAAGAAGATCCCTAGACCTCCAATAAACTGAAACAGCATTTCCTGCCAATTAAGTTCCACGATTCGTTTTCAACTCCTACTTCGACAATTTTCAACAATCCCCATTATGAGTAGTTCGACATACAATTGTAAAGCCCCTTCATATAAAATTTACAATAACTTAATATTTGGGACAACTTTGTACGCTTTTCGACCAACTTTATTTAATAACCTCTCTTGAAATAGTAGTATGATAGGTATAAGGAGTGATTTGCTTGACTTTAACTCAACTTTTTATTGCTTCTATTTCTAATCCTAAGAAAATAGCAGCTTTTCGTCTTTTGCCGATAGGCAAAGTTCTTCAATACGTCTTTCTCTTTGTCGGCATTTTGTCACTGCTTTCATTTGTTCACTTTATTACGGGATTTAAAAATGATTCTTCTTCTATAGAAGGATTGCTTGATTATGTAGAAAATATGGAGTGGATTTTATATCCATTTGCATTTATCGTTCAATTCATAATGACCACTCTGTTATTATTTGTGCGAATAAGCGTAATGGCTTTTATCGGAATGTTCATTTTAAAGCTACGTAAACGCCGTGGAGAATACAGACATGTTTGGCGAACAACTGCATTTGCTTATACCACTCCAACAGTGCTATCTATTTTCTTCCTATATTCAGGTCTGACGGATGGATGGATTTTTATGGTTACTACTTTAATCTGTGTCGTTTATTTAACTCTTGCGCTAAAATATTACCCCCAAAAATAATCATAGTCTCTCTTTTTTCAGCATATGTTGGAAAAAGGGAGGTTTTTTTATGCGTATAATTGGACTAGCAGTCTTCATTTTAATCATTTCATATATCATAAAAATCGACTTACTTGATGGCACCATCTCTCTTGCTGCATTCTCTAAAACTGAGACAGAGTGCGTAAAACAAGAGCAATATGAAATATTCCCTGTGCAAACAGTTAAAGGTGATACCGTTTTATCTGTGTTTGCCGTGTATCCTTCTGAAGTATGGGTTAGCTTCCCTGAACGCTTAGAAGCTTTCTATCAAGAGAACCCACATTTACAAAATCAAGTTTTTCAACCAGGTGAAATTGTGAACGTTCCTATCTACAAAGATTCAACTTTATCGTGTTCTTAATCAATAAGTAATGTTTCTTCCTTGGCAATTCCTTTTCATCACTGCTAAAATAAAAAGTAGTGAAGGCTATGAGCCCGCAAAGGAGAGAATTTTCATGAGTGAAATTATTCACCGTTCCAAAACTCGCCCGGTTCGTGTCGGCGATTTAACCATAGGTGGTAGCAATGAATTATTCATACAAAGCATGACCACAACAAAAACACATGATGTAGAAGCAACTGTGGCAGAAATTTTACGATTAGAAGAAGCAGGTTGTCAAATTGTTCGTGTTGCTTGCCCAGATGATCGAGCAGCGGACGCAATAGCTGAGATTAAACAACGTATTAACATTCCACTAGTAGTGGATATTCACTTCGATTATAAATTAGCTCTGAAAGCCATCGCAAATGGTGCTGATAAAATACGTATCAATCCTGGTAATATCGGTCGTCGTGAAAAAGTAGAAGCTGTCGTTAATGCTGCAAAAGCGAAAGGCATTCCAATACGTATTGGAGTTAACGCCGGATCACTCGAACGTAAAATCATTGAAAAATACGGCTATCCAACTGCAGATGGAATGGTTGAGAGTGCACTTCATCATATTAAAATACTTGAAGACTTAGATTTTCACGATATCATCGTATCTTTAAAAGCCTCAGATGTGAGTTTGGCAATTGAAGCTTACGTAAAAGCTTCACAAGCATTCGATTACCCACTTCATCTTGGCATAACAGAGTCAGGCACATTGGTAAATGGCTCTATTAAAAGCGCAGCAGGACTTGGTGCTTTGTTAAGTCACGGCATTGGTAATACACTACGTGTTTCGTTGAGTGCAGACCCAGTCGAAGAAGTAAAAGTTGCGAGAGAGATGTTAAAAGTATTTGGTCTGTCTTCAAATGCAGCTACATTAATTTCGTGCCCTACTTGCGGCCGTATTGAAATTGATTTAATTACAATTGCAAACGAAGTGGAAGATTATATTTCAACAATTAAAGCACCGATTAAAGTAGCTGTACTTGGTTGTGCCGTAAACGGCCCTGGTGAAGCACGTGAAGCCGATATTGGAATAGCTGGTGCTCGCGGCGAAGGACTGCTATTTATGAAAGGAAAAACCGTTCGTAAAGTCCCTGAAGCAACCATGGTAGAAGAGTTGAAAATTGAAATTGATAAAATTGCACAAGAATACTTTGATAAACAAGCACTAGAAAAACAAAACGCGTAAGGGGCTTTTTACATGTCAAACTACCGATTCGGAATTGATATTGACGGTACAGTCACTTGTCCTACCTCTTTATTGCCACATATCAATAAGGAATTTTCTTGTAATTTAGTACTGGATGATATTAAAGAGTATGATTTAACAAAAGCTTTTCCAGTGTCAACTGAAGATTTTTACAAATGGTTTAAACAAGCAGAACCTGAAATTTATGCGACTTCCCCAATCCAAGTTGATGCTCATGGGGTATTGACTGAATGGAAAAAGGATCATGAGTTATATTTCATTTCTGCTCGTGGCCAAAATGTGCGGGATGTAACCTTGCAATGGTTTGTCGAACAAAACCTTGCTTACGATCACATTGAATTAATTGGCACCCATAATAAAATTCAAGCTGTTAAAGACCATGCAATTGATGTGTTTTTCGAAGATAAACATGATAATGCAGTGGGTATTGCAGAAGATTGTCATATTCCTGTTCTGTTATTTAATACACCATATAACCAACTAGCTGTCCCAGATGGCGTTATACGCGTGAATAACTGGCTCGAAGCAAATGCATGGATACAACATTCATTTTTAACACAAAAAGCGTGAGGCATATGCCTCACGCTTTTCTTATGGTCTTGTTTCACAATCATTCTTCAGGCAAAACAAATTCTGTGATTCTGAATTATTTATTGAAATGGGTTATTAAAAGTGTGGTCCCTCTGAGTTTACCTTTACCCTACCTAAGAACTCTGCAACGGCTGTTCTACTTGTAGAACATGCCTATGAGCGGATTTTTGTCGGCTATCAGCGGTTTTCGGATCTCTATCAGCGGTTATCTGTCGGCTATCAGCGGTTTTCGGATCTCTATAAGCGAATATCTGGTGGCTATCAGCGGTTTTTCATAAACCATCCAAACTATATTTTTATATTTGTAAAAAAATCCTTACAACCATAAGAAAATCCCGTCAAACCAAGGTTTGACGGGATTTTCTTATATACAATTTGGGCATTTTCCGTAAATTTCAAACTTATGACTATCAATTTGATAAGCAGGTAATTTTTCTTCAAGTAAATCCATTGGACATAAGTGAATTTCTTTGATTTTCCCACAATCCATGCATATGAAGTGATGATGGTGGTGATCTGCTTCACATTGCATACGGAAATGGCGTTCTCCAGATAACTCAGTTTCTTCTAATATGCCAATCTCAACAAATGTACTTAAGTTTCGATAAATCGTGTCATAACTCATTCCAGGATAATCTTTTTTCATCACATCAAGTAAATCTCGAGCAGTTAAATAACGTTCATTATCTTCAAATAGATCTAAGATTTGTTGTCTCTTATCCGTTTTTTTGTATCCCTTTTCTTTTAAAAGGTCCCATGCTTTCGAAATATTCATGCAAGACGTCCCCTTTCATTCTTTGTTACGACTGCTAACCAAATCTTTTTCCCGATTAACACGAGTAATAAAATGATGATTGATGTGACAACGATTGTCCCACCTGGTGCAATATTTAAATAAAATGCACATACAAGCCCAATTATCACTGCGGCTTCTCCAAATATCACTGCATAAAAAATAGCTTGTTTAAAGCCTTTGGCTATTCGCATGCTAGCTGCCACTGGCAATGTCATCAATGAAGATACAAGGAGTATCCCCACAATTCGCATACTTGCAGCAATTACAAGTGCTGTGACAATCATAAATAATAGATGTACCCACTTAGAAGGAAGCCCTGATGCTTTAGCGTATTCCTCGTCAAAGGACATGAGGAATAATTCTTTATAAAACAACACTAAAAAGATAACGACAATAAAGGCAATCGCAAGAACGATCCATAAATCTTGTCTGCTCACTGCAGATACAGAACCGAATAAGTAACCAAATAAATCTGAGCTAAAGCCATTTGCTAAAGAAATAAAAATGGCACTGAAGCCAATTCCTGCAGACATAATGATCGGGATGGCTAGCTCTTCGTAATGTTTATATAATCGGCGTAATCGTTCGATTAAAACGGAGCCAGTTACGGCTGCCACAATGCCTAAATATAAAGGATTTAACAGGGCAAACACAGCTGTCGTTTGACTTAAATATAGGCTCCCCGCGATCCCAGCTAACGTGACATGACTCAAGGCATCCGCAATGAGTGATAATCTTCTGACGACAATGAACACTCCTAGAAGAGGAGCAATCAGACCGATGATAATACCAGAAGCAAAAGCATTTTGTAAAAACTCATAATTTAATAACGCTTCAATCATTGCGTTCCCCCACTTTTAGCATGGTGAATTTTGCGAACGGAATGACCATACCATGCTTGACGATCTTCATCACTTAATTGATTAAATTCATTTTTAAATCCATGGAAATGGATGGTTTGATTCAAACATGCGACATGACTGATTTTGCTAGATACAGTATCAACATCATGCGTGACGAGAATCAGTGTTAGGTTCTGTTCACGATTTAACTCAGCAAGCATATTATAAAACGATTGTACGTGCTGATGATCAATACCGACGGTAGGTTCATCTAAAATTAAACACTTCGGCTCAGCAACTAGAGCACGCGCAATAAATACACGCTGTTGTTGACCACCTGATAGTTCTCCAATAGATTGGTTCATAAAATCAATCATTCCAACAGAATTCAAAGCCTTTTCGACACGTTGGAATGAATCTTTTGGAAAGTTTTTGAACAATCCTGTTTTTTTAACAAGACCGCTTTGAACTACTTCGTAGACGGTTGCTGGAAAGCCCGTATTAAAAGCATTCGACTTTTGAGAGACATACCCTAGCCATTCCCTTTTTTTGAAGTCACGACTCTTTTCACCAAATAAATCAACGGTTCCAGAAGTTGGTTTTAACAACCCTAGTATTATTTTTAATAAAGTGGACTTTCCTGAACCATTTGGACCTAAAACAGCCAAGAAATCCCCTTGTTTTACTTGTAACGAAATATTTTTTAATACGATATTTTGATCGTACTGGAATGACACATTGTGCAGTTCAATATCATATGGCGCATTCATCAAGCTCGCCTCTTTCTAATTCATAATCATTACGATTTACAATTAGTTAGTATAACGGAGATATTGTCATATGTAAACTCAATAATCTTGAAAGGATGAAGTTTTGGATATTTGGGAATTAGTTCAAGCGACAAAAGAAAAATCTGATGATGAAATTGCTAAAATGACAAGTTCACTTCCCGTTCAATTATCACCTCAAGAAGTAAAATTAGTTCGACCTATTTTCGATAAAGCATCAATTCAATGGTTATTGTTTGGTCCTCCCGCTCATATTCACAAACAAGTTGCGGCGGTATTAGGAAAAAATCGCACCAAAAAACTTTTTGCTTATTTTAATCTATAAAAAAAAGACTCAAACAGGTAAACTGCTTGAGTCTTTTAAGGTTATGAACGTAAACCGTCAATCATATCTGGCATAAATGTTTGTGTTTTAAACATCTCAATTTCATACAAATAGGGTGGCTTTTTATTTTTTGCATCTGATCCGACGTAAGGTGTTTCTAAAATTTTAGGAACATTTACTAATTGCGGATGATGCACAATTTGATTAAGTGTTTTAAAACCTATCTCGCCAAAACCAATATTTTCATGGCGATCTTTACTTGCGCCACGAATATTTTTGCTGTCATTAATATGAAGTACTTTTAAACGATTTATGCCTATCAATTGATCGAATTGATTAAGTACACTGTCAAAATCTTCGACGATATTATAACCTGCATCATGTATATGACATGTATCTAAACAAACAGAAAGTCGTTCATTATGAGTAACGCCATTTATGATTTGTGCAAGTTCTTCAAAAGAGCGACCGCATTCAGTCCCTTTACCCGCCATTGTTTCCAAGGCGATTTGTACTGGAAAGTCTTGCGATAACACTTCATTTAAACCTTCGATGATTTTTTCAATGCCTTTATCCGTGCCAGCACCAACATGGGCACCAGGGTGTAAAACAATTTGTTTTGCACCTAATGCTGCAGTTCGTTCAATTTCTTTTTGTAAGAATTCGACACCAAGTGCAAATGTTTCTGGTTTGAGTGAATTACCGATGTTAATGATATATGGAGCATGAACTACGATATTCGACATTCCATGCGCATTCATATGTGCTTGTCCTGCCTCAATGTTCAAGTCTTCAATCGGTTTACGTCGTGTATTTTGTGGTGCTCCTGTGTAAATCATAAAAGTAGTTGCTCCATAAGAAGCAGCTTCTTCACTTGCAGCCAGCAACATATTCTTCCCACTCATTGAAACATGTGAACCTAATAACATATCGAATAATCCCCTTACTTTTTACGGTTTTTAATACGACGTTCTCTTTTTTTAACTTTGTCCATTTCCCAGCGCATATTACGTTTATAACCAGGTTTTACTTTTTTAGGTTTGCGAACTAATGATTTTGCTTTAAGATCAATTTCACTAATTTCACTCTTTTTACGATTTTTACGTTCGTGGCGTTCTTTTAATTCTGACCACTCACCGTCTTTAATATCTACATGAACAAATGGAATTCCCATTTTTTCAATTCGAATAATCGCGTCTTCATCGGTTGGTTCATATAATGTTATAGCTGTACCTTTTAATCCAGCACGAGCAGTACGTCCAACACGGTGAATAAAGAATTCTAAGTCTTCAGGAAGCTCAAAGTTAATTACGTGACTTACACCTTGGATATCAATTCCACGTGCAGCAAGATCTGTTGCAACAATATATTGATACTCAAGTTCGCGGACTTGTCTCATCATACGAGTACGTTCACGTGGTGCTAAGTCTCCATGAATACGTCCTACGCGGTAACCAGCTTCAGCTAAATAATTAGCAACGTCATCTGCATTCTTACGAGTGTTCGTAAAAATAATCGCTAGGTAAGGATTGATTCCTTCCATAACTTCTACTAAACGTTTCTTTTTAGATTTACTACGAACCGGTACTAAATTAAATTCAATACCTTCAGCAGCAGGGCGCTTTTCTCCGATATGAATGTGTACCGGTGAAGCCATATATTTTTTCAAAAATGGGTGTAAGCGTTCTGGAATGGTAGCAGAAAACACGTACATTTCTAAAGTACTTGGCATTTTTCCTGCAAACGTATCAATATCTTCAATAAAGCCTAAGTCAAAAGCAAGATCGGCTTCATCTACTACTAATATGGGTGCAGTATGAACAAGTAAAGCATTTTCTTTTACTAAGTCACGAATACGTCCAGGAGTTCCCACTACGATATGTGGTTGTGTTTTTAATTTATCAATCGAACGCTGTTTATCAGTACCACCAATAAACAATTTAGATTGAATTTCTGTACCTTCAGTTAACTTACTTAGTTCTTCGAAAATTTGTGAAGCAAGTTCACGTGTTGGAGACGTAATAATAGCTTGTAATTCTGTTTTGTTTGATTGAATACGCTCAACAATCGGAATTAAAAAACTATGTGTTTTCCCTGTACCCGTATGTGCTTGGCCAATCGCACTTTTCCCTTTTAAAATCAAAGGAATTATTTCTTTTTGAATGGGTGTAGGTTCTGTGAAACCTAATTTACTAATGGCATCTTGTAAAAAAGGCTGGAAATCATAATCAGTATATTTGGACATTTTTGCCCCTCCTTACGTACTTTCATTGTAGCATGTTCTTTCGTCTGTTTTAAAGACCATCAGTTTATCATAGTTGTAGTATGGCCATTGCGTCAATTAACTATTTATTTTGAAAGGAGGATTTTATGCGATATCAATCTTTTTATCCTTTTTCACAGCAACAAGCTCCACCTATTCCGCAACAATTTCAAGCTCCTCGAAACAGCTTTTTAAGAGGGCTTTCTCAATCATTTGGAGCAGGAAATGCAGGCACACCACAAGCTCCTAATGGTTTCCCTGGTGGCGGACCATCTCCTTTTGGTCTGGGAGGTACTGGAGGTGCGGGAATTCCACCAGTAGCAAATCGTATGGAACAATATTTACAAACCGCTGATCAATTTTTATCCACTGCACAAAGATTGACACCTATGGTTCAGCAAGTAGCTCCTATGGTTCAAAATATTCCAGCTCTTTGGAAAATTTACCGGGGCTTTCAAAACATGCCAGATGCCACGACCACAAGCACAGTAGCTCGAAGTGTGAGTGCAGCTGCCTCTTCAGTTCCTCGAACTACTGGAGCTTCAATACCAAGAATTTTTCAACCACCTCTTTGATTTTTGAATTCAGCACTTCTCTCCGTTATAATAGAGATTAACAACTTCTGAGAGGAGTGCTACATATGCAAGTGCTCAAAATTACCCCACGTGGTTATTGTTACGGTGTAGTGGATGCAATGGTTATCGCTCGTAATGCTGCGATGGACACATCCCTTCCACGTCCGATATATATATTAGGTATGATCGTCCATAACAAACACGTAACTGATGCCTTTGAAAATGACGGTATTATTACGTTGGATGGTGAAAACCGAAAAGAAATTTTAGATAAGGTGAATGGCGGTACTGTCATCTTTACTGCACATGGTGTGTCACCTGAAGTTCGAGAGTTAGCCAAACAAAAAGGGCTAGTGTCAATTGACGCTACATGTCCAGACGTTACAGTTACTCATGACTTAATTCGCGAAAAAACGGATGAAGGCTACCAAGTCATCTATATTGGTAAAAAGGGACATCCTGAACCTGAAGGCGCTATTGGTGTAGCTCCTAACGCTGTACATCTCGTTCAAACTGTCGAAGACGTAGAGAAGTTGAATATTCAAGCAGAAAAATTAATTGTCACGAATCAAACAACCATGAGTCAATGGGATGTTGTAGAACTGATGAAAAAACTAGAACAAAAATTCCCTCATATTGAAGTGCATAAAGAAATTTGCCTAGCAACCCAAGTTCGTCAAGAAGCGGTAGCCGATCAAGCTGGCGCAGCCCAGTTGTTAATTGTCGTCGGAGACCCAATGAGCAACAATTCAAATCGACTGACTCAAGTGTCTGAAGAAATTGCCGCGACTCCTTCTTATCGTATTTCAGATTTATCTGAGCTCAAGTTAGAATGGCTTGAAGGTATTGAAATAATTGCGGTAACTGCTGGTGCTTCAACACCAACACCTATCGTAAAAGAAGTCGTTAAATTTTTAGAGAAATACGATCCACTTGATCCTCAAACGCATCTTCTTGACCGAACGGTAACGATCGACAAGATTTTACCTAAAATTAAGCACCCACAACCTGTGGTACGTATCGAACCATATCCAATTTCTTAACAAAATAAGAGGCTATCCATTTACTGGATAGCCTCTTTTCTATTTCACTCGGAATGGTTCTGTCGAAATACTTGAAGGAATAAACCGACAGTTGTACTTGTTTTCTTGACACATCTTATTCATTTTTACTGAAACGCCTGATTTCATTATCGATTCTACATGGTGACCTGGATCTACTACAGAAAGACCTAGCGTTTGAGCTTCTTGTGCTACATGGAAATATAAATCTCCCGTAACTAATACATCCGCTCCTGCACGTTTGGCTGTTTGAATGTATTTATTGCCGTCTCCTCCGAGCACTGCCACTCTGCGAATAATTTTCGATGCATCCCCGACAATGCGCACAAAAGGTACATGTAACTGTTCCTTTAACTTACTAGCAAAGTCATCAAGAGCCATCGGTTGTTCAAGCATACCAATTCGTCCAATGCCTTGTTGGCTTGTTTTAGATTCTAACGTCCATAGATCAAAAGCTACTTCTTCATAAGGATGATACTCATACATAGCTTTCAAGATTTTAGATTTTTTAGTAGATACAAATACTACTTCTATTTTTTCCTCTTGCACTTCTTCTAGGTAGTTAATTTTGCCAATGACAGGATTTGAACCATCGAGAGGTTGGAATCGACCAGTACCAAGAGACGAAAAGCTACAGCTATCATAATTGCCTATTTTACCAGCACCAACCAAGGCTAATTGCTCTCGCAAAATTTGCGCATGAGAATGAGGTACAAATACGGCTAATTTCATCATTGATTCTGAATAGGTTTCATCCAACATGCTGATTTTTTGCAATTCAAGTGCTTCAGCTAATAAATCGTTTACGCCACCAGGTGCAACATCCAAATTTGTATGTGCTGCGTATACTGCGATGTCATGTTTCATACATAACTCAACTATTTTACCAGTAGGTGTATCCGTTCGAAGGTTTTTTAACGGGCGATAAATGGGTGGATGATGCGCTAGAATTAATTGACAGTTCTGGTCAATTGCTTCTTGTACCACTTCTAACGTAACATCGAGTGTTACCAATACATGTTGAACTTGTCGATTTAACTGACCGATTTGTAATCCAATAGGATCGCCTTCTAATGCAAAGGTTTTTGGCGACCAGGACTCGAATAATTGTATAATTTCATGTCCATTCGCTGTTTTCATGCACCAAGCACTTCCTTTACAATTTTCAACTTATCTTCTAATTCATCTTTTTTCATCTGTACTTCTGTTGATAATTCTGCCACTCGAATAGCTTCTAAAATCCGCGTCCATTCTGCAGTTTCCTTCCCCCATTTTAAGCGAAATACCTCATTTTGAGCATTTGTAATTAAAAACGGGCCCATCAAAGCTTCCGTATGTGACAACGTCATCTTGCCTCTTTCAAGAACAAGAATTTCATAGATTTTATCATCTTCTTGTAACACTTCTTCAGCCACAAGCTTCCAATCATTCGCAATTGCCCATTCCCGAATGGCTTTGGCATGAATGTTTGGCTGCAGTATTAATCGATTAACAGTTGCTAATCTGTCGCTGTCTTGGTCTAAAATTGTAGCAATTAACGGACCACCCATTCCGGCGATGGTCACTGTATCAACTAAATCTTCAGGGCTGATTGCTTGCAAACCATTAGCAAAACGTACCGTTATCTTATCCTCTAATTGTTCTTGAACGACTTGATTTCGTGCTGATTCATAAGGACCCTTTGCCACTTCCCCCGCAATTGCTTTTTCTGCGATTTGGTGGTGAATTAGGTAACAAGGTAAATAAGCGTGATCGCTGCCAATATCAGCGACAATAGCACCTGGTTTTACATAAGATGCTACACGCGTTAAACGTTCTGAGAGACGTTGTGCGTTCAACGAAATCCTCTCCTTTCTTTTATATCAAGATTGTACCATAGAACGAGAAAGACGCAGCAAGTCGAGTTAAACCGACTGCTATTTGTATTTATTTTTCATGTTCAAAGTTGAATGTTTAATTGTCTCTTCAAAAAAAGCCTAGATAGTTGATGTCCAGACTTTCAAAACTTGTGAACTATAATGATATTTCTGTTATCGTACAGTTGATTTCCGAATGAGCCCAAGGAAGTGGGTCATGAGGTCCTGAAGGTGTTGCGTCGATTGACAGATCGTCCAATATCTTTCCAAATTGAAAAGTGTGTCCAGGTGTGACTCCACAGAGAGCGGACCACACCCGGAAAGTGATCGCCTTAATAGAAATCGACAGAATCTCTGTTTTTAGTCTGTTTGTGTTACATCCGAATTATGAAGTTGACTCTATTAACCTTCTTTAACAAGCCTACAAAAAAACCCTTATCCATGGTTAGGATAAGGGTCAGCAGAACTATTCTAGTGTATGAATATATTCAGCCATTGCTTCTACATTTGCTGCGTCTACCAAACCTGGAGGCATTGCGCCTTTACCGTTTGTGATAACTTCAGCAATTTCTTCTTGAGAAAGTTTTGTATCCACTAATGATGGGAAGTTTCCTTGACCAGCAAGATCTCCACCATGACAAGAGATACATTTTCCTTGAGCAACAGCTTCTGCATCAAATTCTTCTGCAGTTTCGCCGCCTTCTTCTTTAGCGCCTTCTTCATGTCCAGCAGCAATTTCTTCTTTCTTATCAGCACCTTGAATTGATAAGAAGAAAATAAGACCAATACCAAATGCCATAATTAATATGAAAGGTACGATTGGGTTTTTTTGCATCATGTAACCTCCTTCTTTTCGTTCATTCTTTTTCTATAATAGAATCAGTCAACACTGTTATTGTACTGCATTCTACTTCAAACGAAAAGTCTTATCACAGAAGTTTTCGTGGATTGTCAGAAATTCGACAATTTAATGAATATTAACATCCAATTTGACGAGCAATAACCATTCGTTGAATCTCAGAAGTTCCTTCACCAATTTCTAGTAATTTCGCATCACGCATATAGCGTTCTACTTCATATTCTTTCATATAGCCATAGCCACCATGAATTTGAACAGCTTGATCGGCAACTTGCATTGCCATTTCTGACGCATACAATTTACACATCGATGCTTCTTTTGTAAATGGTCGCCCTTGATCTTTTAACCAAGCCGCTTTATGAACCATTGTACGAGCTAACTCGATTTTCATAGCCATATCAGCTAATTTAAATTGAGTAATTTGGAAATGAGCCAATGGTTTGCCAAATTGTTGACGCTCTTTTGAGTAGCGTAATGCTTTATCAAAGGCTGCTTGTGCAATTCCAACTGCCATTGCCCCAATACCAATTCGACCACCATCAAGAGTGATTAAAAACTGTTGGAAGCCTTCTCCACGCTTCCCTAATAAGTTCGCTTTCGGTACTCTCACATTCTCGAGTACAAGTTCAGTTGTATTAGAAGCATTCAAGCCCATTTTTTCATAATTATCGATCACTGTGAACCCTTCAGCATCAGTAGGTATGATGATTGCACTAATTTCTTTCTTACCATCTTTCATACCTGTAATTGCCGTAATCGCTAAATGCTTCGCGTAGCTTGCATTCGTAATATATACTTTGCTGCCGTTAATAATAAAATCGTCACCATCTTCAACTGCGCGTGTTTGTGTACCACCCGCATCTGACCCTGCATTTGGTTCAGTTAAGCCAAAAGCTCCGAAAGACTCTCCTGAACATATAGGTGCTAAGTATTTATGTTTTTGTTCTTCTGTTCCAAATAAATTAAGTGGAGCTCCACCTAATGAAATATGTGCTGAATAGGTAATCCCTGTAGAACCACAAGCACGGCTTAATTCTTCTGTAACGATAGCAAAACTAATCGTATCTGAACCTGCTCCGCCATATTCTTCTGAAAACGGTACGCCCATCATCCCCATGTCGGCTAACTGTTTAAAGATTTCTTTAGGGAAAGCTTTCGTGCGGTCACGTTCTATCGCGCCTGGTGCTACAACTTTATCCGCAAACTCCTTCATTGTCTTGCGAATCATCTGATGTTCTTGCGATAAATCAAAATTCACTACATTCAACCCCTTTAATTTATAAAACGCTTTCAATTTTCATTATAAAGGTAATATTCTCACATTAACAACTATTTTTCTTATTTAAACGTATAGCAATCTCATAATATCTCACAAGTAGATAGAAAAAATATTTTTAACCCTACATTATCCACACTCTACTTCATTCATTATCAGCCTTTGTTACAATCATCAGTGAAAAAGTGAATAGTGTCAGGCACTCCAAACTTATACTTCTATTTCTAAAAAAAGAGACATTCACAGAAGTGAATGTCTCTGACTAATTCTATTCTAAAAAGTCTTTTAAACGTTTGCTTCTAGAAGGATGACGCAATTTGCGTAAAGCCTTCGCTTCAATTTGACGAATTCGTTCACGAGTTACGCCAAATACTTTTCCTACTTCTTCTAACGTACGTGTGCGGCCGTCATCAAGACCGAAGCGCAAGCGCAGTACATTTTCTTCCCGATCTGTTAATGTATCTAAAACGTCTTCTAACTGCTCTTTTAATAGTTCATACGCAGCATGATCAGATGGAGATTGAGCATCCGAGTCTTCAATGAAGTCACCTAAGTGTGAATCATCTTCTTCACCAATCGGTGTTTCAAGTGATACAGGCTCTTGTGCAATCTTTAAGATTTCACGCACTTTTTCAGCTAGTAACTCCATTTCTTCTCCAATTTCTTCTGGAGAAGGTTCGCGACCTAAATCTTGCAGCAACTGACGTTGTACTCGAATCAGTTTATTTATCGTTTCCACCATATGAACTGGAATACGAATTGTACGAGCTTGGTCAGCAATAGCACGAGTTATCGCTTGACGAATCCACCAAGTCGCATAGGTGCTGAATTTGAATCCTTTACGGAAATCAAATTTCTCAACTGCTTTAATAAGCCCCATATTACCTTCTTGAATTAAATCCAAGAACAACATTCCGCGTCCAACATAGCGTTTTGCAATACTAACAACAAGTCGTAAGTTTGCTTCAGCTAAACGTTTTTTCGCTTCTTCATCGCCTACTTCAATTCGTTGAGCAAGTGCGATTTCTTCATCAGCAGAAAGTAAGTCAACACGACCAATTTCTTTTAAGTACATACGCACAGGATCATTAATTTTAACGCCCGGTGGTACACTTAAATCGTTTAAGTCGAATGTTTCTTCTTCTTGCCCTTTTTTCATTAACTTTTCTAAGTCTTCTTCATCGCCATCTTTTCGACCTAGTTCTACACCTTGTGCTTCTAGCTGTTCTATAAATTCTTCTATTTGATCGGATTCCAATACAAATACAGATAATTTTTCAGCTATGTCAGCAAACGTTAACTCTCCCGCTTTTTTACCCATCTCGAGAAGAGATTTTTTTGCTTCTTCTAATCTGACCTCAGTTTCAGCCTCTTTTGAATTTGAACGTTCAGACTTGTCCGCCATAAGTCTTCCTCCTTTAAAAACCAATCAAGTTACATCGTTGATAACGATTTCTTTAATTCGATTATTTGTTTTGCTAACGCTAAAGCACTCGTCATATCCTGCATTCTTTCTGCTTCTTTCGACTCGTGCATTTTGATTTGAATTTGAAGCTCAATTCTGTGTTTATTTATTTGTCGTAAACAGTCTGAGACTTCTTCACGTGCGTGTTCCGGGTCTCGTTCTGTTAACGTTGCTTCCATTACCAACTTACGTAAATCTGTGTCTTCTAAAATTTCTAGAAAACGATGTGTATCTGCTTGAGGATATGTGTCGTAGAAACCTATGAGACGAACAAATATCGCTTCATATGAATCGTGGATGAATACGTGAAGGCCATGCTCTTGATGTAATCGATCGACAATATCAACTTCGTATAACATATGGGCGAGCAACAATTTTTCTGCCCTATCAATTGCTTGTACCAGCTTTTTACTGACAGGCAGGTTTTGTGCAACTGATGGAGCTTGTTGTCTCGAGTTTTGCTTGATTGTTTTACCTTCAATTTTTCTGAATTGTTGATAAATCGCCTCTTCAGAAATATTGGTTTCTTTTGCTAATTGCCGAATATATAAATCTCGTTCAACAGGTGAAGAATTTCCTACAAAATGTTCGAGAACTTCTTGCACATATTGTAACGTATCATTTTCAAATTGAAAATTCTTGTTACGTCTTGCTACCATCATCATAAAGGCTAAATATGCATGTGGACGGTCAATGATCTGTTTTTCAAAGGCCTCAGCCCCATTTTTTTGAACAAAGTCATCAGGGTCCATCTGATCGGGTAACAGCGCAATTTCGGTTTTCATTTTAACTTGTACTAAAAGCTGTGCAGCTCGTTTAGCAGCGTCAAAACCTGCAGAATCTCCATCATAACAAATAGTGACTGAATCAGTTAAACGTTTCAACTTATTAATATGTTCTTTTGTGAGTGCAGTACCCATTGTGGCTACAGTATTCATGATACCCGCTTTTGCCGCTGCTATAACATCCATAAATCCTTCCATGACAATCACTTTATGTTTTTTCCGAATAATCGGTCGAGAAACATCTAGATTGTATAGAACTTTGCTCTTTTGAAAAATGGGAGATTCAGGACTATTCATATACTTAGCATCTTGCGTGTCTTTATTCAATACTCGCCCAGAAAATGCAATGACATTCCCCGCTTCATCTCGAACTGGAAACATAATCCGTTCTCTGAATCGATCAAAGTATTCATTTTTATTTTCTTTTTGGATAACCAGTCCACTCTGAGCCATTTCAGCTAAATTAAATCCTTTACGTTCAAGTAAAGTAGTTAATGCATCCCAATTAGGAAGAGACCAGCCAATTCTATATTGTTCAATAAGCTCACGGGAAAATCCTCTTTCTTCTAAATAATGAAGGCCTTTTTCTCCTTCTTCGGTATTTAGTAGCAAGTGGTGATAATAATTCATCGCAAATGTGTGTGCTTCTTTCATTCGCGTTTCTTCTTTTGAAATCATGGTGGTTTCACCAGTTTGTGGTTCAATATCGATATCAACACCCACACGTGAACCCAACTTACTGACAGCTTCTTGGAAAGAAAGATTGTCGATATCCATTACAAAAGTAATGGCATTTCCTCCAGCGCCACATCCAAAACAATGAAAAATCTGCTTGTCTTGAGATACAGAAAAAGATGGAGACTGTTCACTATGAAATGGACAAAGACCAAACCAGTTGCGTCCACGTTTTGTCAACTGAACATATTCACTAATGACATCCACTACATCATTACTTGTGCGAATGTGTTCAATTGTTTCTTCAGGAATTCGTTGCACGTAGTCATCACCATCTTTATAGGCTATATATTGAATTCGAGATAGTTGAAGAAAATCCTGCAAGTTTCGACAAAGAATTTAAAAACTTGAGAAATGACAACTCTTATTGAATATTTTTACCACAAATTTTCATTATAAAACGTTTTCAGAAAAATATCTACAAAATAATTACCTTTTCAAAAGAAAAAACCTTCCCAACGACGGGATGGTTTTTCACTTACTGGATTTTGTTTAAAATCACATTTGCTGTTTCTTCTACAGCGCGATTCGTTACATCAATGACTTGACAACCAATGCGTTCAACAATTTTGTCAAAATGCACGATTTCTTGTTTTATACGCTCTAATTTTGCATAGCTCGCATCATCATTTAATCCTAAAGCAATTAAGCGTTCTTTTCTAATGGAATTTAGCTTATCCGGAGAAATAACGAGACCAAAACATTTTGCAGGATCTACTAAAAATAACTCTTCCGGTGGCTCTACTTCTGGTACCAGTGGGACATTTGCCACTTTATAGCGTTTGTGCGCTAGATATTGAGACATTGGGGTTTTCGACGTACGCGATACCCCTATTAAGACGATATCCGCCAGTAGTAACCCTCGTGGATCACGTCCATCGTCATATTTTACTGCAAACTCGATAGCTTCGATTTTTTTAAAATAATCGTCATCAAGTTTTCGCACAAGACCTGGTTCTTCAAATGGAACCTCATTTAATTCTTCTTCAAGCGAATCCATTAATGGACCCATTAGATCAATGTACCGAACACCATGTTTTGCACATTCTTTTTTTAACGTCGCTCGCATATTTTTTTGAACGAGTGTAAATAAAATCATAGCATGTTGCATTTTTGCTAAGTACACGATTTCAATTACATGATCAATCGTTTCTATATGTGGAAAGCGTTTTAATGATGTGTCTTGTAAACCAGGTCTAAACTGGCTAACTGCTGCTCTCGCAACTAATTCTCCTGTTTCTCCTACTGAATCGGAAACAATAAATATATGCAGTTTTTTCATGGTTTTATCACCTCACAAATCGTGATTTTCAGCTAATGATAGAAAAGCACCTGTAATGTTAGTTTTCGTCAGTCTACCTATAACTTCAAATCCATCTGGATGTTCTTTCACTATCGGTAAAGCATCTATTTGTTTATCTATCAACTTCTTCGCAGCATGAAGCAATGAATCATGTTTGAAACAAAACGTTATATTTGGCATCCGGGTCATAATAATATGAACAGGAATTTTATTCAAGTCTTGTTGACCTAAGCTCGTACGAAGTAAATCTTTCCTTGATAATACGCCTGTTAAATACGCATTTTTATCAACAACAAACAAAGTGCCTACATCTTCTAAAAACATATGACAAATTGCATCGTAAACCGTCATATCTTCCGCTACTACGACGGGGATCGATTGAAAGTCTCTTACCTTCATATTCATCATGCTATCCGTGACAGCTTGACCTGTTTTTTTACCTGAATAGAAATATCCTACACGTGGTCTTGCATCTAGGAATCCAGCCATCGTTAAAATCGCTAAATCCGGTCGTAGTGTAGATCTTGTTAAATGCAATCGTTCTGCAATTTGCTCTCCCGTAATCGGACCATTTCCTTTAACAATTACCAAAATTTCCTCTTGACGTTTGTTGAGTTCGATCGGACTCACCGCCTCAAAAATGTGTTATACTCAATGTTAAATATTATATACTATTTAAGACTTGTTATCTAGTGTCTAGCCTGAGTAGCACTTTTTAAATGATTATGCTATGATGTACTCAATTATATAGACGAAGATAGGAAAATAAGTAATGTTCACTGAAGCGAGCAGAGATAGTGAAAGTCTGCATCGGACATGAAAAGGCGTCCTGGAGTCATGATTTATGAAAGTGGATTGCAGAAGTTTGTGCAATCAACTGGGGTGGAACCGCGGGTATAATGCACTCGTCCCCGGACATTAATTGTCCGGGGACGAGTGCTATTTTTATTTTGGAGGGATTTTTATGACAATTACAATGGAAAAAGTAGTTAGTTTAGCGAAACACAGAGGTTTTGTTTTTCCTGGCTCTGATATTTACGGTGGCTTAGCCAACACATGGGATTATGGCCCACTAGGAATCGAACTTAAGAACAATATTAAAAAAGCATGGTGGCGCAAATTCGTTCAAGAATCTCCATACAATGTGGGAATAGATGCTGCCATCTTAATGAACCCTAAAGTATGGTCTGCTTCTGGTCATATCGGGAACTTTAATGACCCAATGATTGACTGTAAAAAATGTAAAGCACGTCATCGTGCCGATAAATTAATTGAAGATGCTCTTGACGCAAAAGGAATTGAGCTAATCGTTGATGGCCTTCCATTTGAAAAAATGGAAGAACTAATTAAAGAACATACGATTACTTGCCCGGATTGCGGAGCACAGGACTATACAGACATTCGTCAATTTAATTTGATGTTTAAAACCTCTCAAGGTGTTACGGAAGCTTCATCAAATGATATTTACTTACGTCCTGAAACAGCACAAGGGATTTTTGTTAACTTCAAAAATGTTCAGCGCTCAATGCGTAAAAAAATGCCTTTTGGTATCGCACAAATTGGTAAAAGTTTTAGAAATGAAATTACACCAGGTAACTTTACTTTCCGTACGCGCGAATTTGAGCAAATGGAACTTGAGTTCTTCTGTAAACCAGGTGAAGACTTAGAATGGTTCGCTTACTGGCGCGATTATTGTAAGAATTGGTTATTAAACCTAGGTTTAACTGAAGATAATATCCGTTTGCGTGATCACGACGTTGAAGAACTGTCTCACTACGCTTCTGCTACAACAGATGTAGAATATAAATTCCCATTCGGTTGGGGCGAGTTATGGGGCATTGCAGATCGTACGGACTTCGATTTAAAACGACATATGGAACATTCAGGTGAAGATTTTAATTACATCGATCCTATAACAAACGAACGCTATGTGCCTTTCTGTATTGAACCTTCACTAGGCGCTGACCGAGTTACACTTGCATTCTTGTGTGATGCTTACGCAGAAGAAGCTCTTGAAGGCGATGATAAACGCACCGTTTTACGCTTCCACCCAGCTTTAGCTCCTGTAAAAGCAGCGATTTTGCCTTTATCTAAAAAATTAGCTGAAGGTGCTAACGAAGTATTTGCTGATTTAAGCAAATCGTTCATGGTGGATTATGATGATTCTCAATCGATCGGTAAACGTTACCGTCGCCAAGATGAAATTGGTACACCTTTCTGTATTACGTATGACTTTGATTCAGTAGAAGACGGTCAAGTAACAGTACGTCACCGCGATTCTATGCAACAAACACGTATGCCAATCGTTGATGTTAAAGCTTACATTGAAAAACACTTAGAATTTTAATTTATTAAAGTTTTGAAGCTACTGAGTGCTTCAGGCGCTCAGCACGTCTATAAATTTATGAAGGAAGGAGCTGTCCTAAAAGTCATGAAATATGACTAAGGGGCAGTTCTTTTTTATATTTAATAGAGGTAGATTTCCGTTCCAAACGGACGCTTTCCGCGGGCATGGCCTCAGCCTCCTCGACGAGCAAACAAGTTGTGCAAAAAAATGCACAACTTGTTGTCTGCGGGGTCTTCAGCTCATGCTATTCCCGCTGGAGTCGCCGTTTTCCACTCCTTAATCAGATGCAAAACAGATAATTATTACTGTTTACAGTGTTCGAATGTAGTGCAAATAAAAAGACTCATTTTTATTAACGGGTTCACATTTGAAAGACAACCATCGAATTAACCGTGCTTTTAGCATTTAAATTCTCATTAAGATTCGTAAGCTGTTTGGAAAGCAACTTAGCACAGAAAAGGCTTGGAGACATATGGCTCCAAGCCTTTTACTTATAGGACATTGTTGAACTAAACCCGTTAGCTTAAAAAGGAAATTGTTTGAACTAAGACATTGTTCTTTGAAAATACGAATACCTAGACTCCAAACAAAATAGCTTAAGAAATAATACAACTAACTTTTTTGTAAAAACCAAGTAGGAGTTGTTTTATTATCACAAATGATCGCTTCCCAATTCATCCTTCGTATAATTTCAGCAATATTATCATCTTTCGTTAAGAATAACGTAGTGTAGGTATCATATTCACTTATAAAAGCGAACTCGAGGTTTTCATCCATAAGCATAATTACCGAAGGTGTTAAATCTGACACCTCTTCTGGTTTTATTTCCTCTATTTTCAACCTACCTTTTCTGCCATCAATCGGTTCAGAGTATAATACAAAATCAGCTCCATTGGAACCAAGGACCTTCGAGATATCATTTAGTAAAAATACCGAGAGCTTGTCTTCCATAGGGAAGTATAAATCAGTATCAAAGCAGACGAGAAGTTGATTCGTTAAATCAGGTCTATTATCTCGATGATCGTGTAGTGCTATTCCTACCTCGTGCAAGGTTAAGCCGCTTTGCTGACTGATATGATTCCACGGAATTGGTTTGCCAATGTTTAATATTTCTTCGTCGCTTGGATAGATGTGTTGAAAAGGTCTTTCCCGTTTCCTTTTTTCCCACCCATCAGGCATATGAACAAATGGATGGAGAAGAAAAGCTGCTGATCTAAATTGATTCGGTATTTGGCTTAAAATAGGTGAGTCATCTAACCCTATATATTCCAGCATATAAATTCTAATTCTCCTTTAACTTGTTATATTGTTCAACTAACAAATGGTTAATTCAATAACATAGAAATCCATAAACGGTTTGATGTATTTAATAAACCCACAACACTTGAAGCTATATCCTCAAAATCGTCTTCTGTTTTTGCATTTTCAAAATCAAACCATCTTCATCTACTGATTTTGCTCCTAATCTAAATCGATTGTTTAGATGATGAGCAGAAACTTTGTTAGGTGGGATTTTTACTCCGCAATTCATTGTTACACCTTCTATTGGACACGTTGCCAATTCAACTATAAATGTACCACCTCGAAGGCACTACTAATGAGATTTAACTTCTTAGAATAGGTTTGTTTCTTTTTTGTGAACCTTCCCAAAGTTTTGTATCGGATGGAACTCTAAAGGTGGTGTTTATATAAATTGTAATCGAACTAACCTGCCGCGTTAGTTCATTTAGTTTTCTTTTTAATTTAACATAAATATCCATTAAACTTCTTACAATTAAAACCTCTATTAGCATCAAAATTAACATTCGAATTCGCACAATGACAATAACTCCTATTAATCTATTTAAGGGGGTTCTAATTTACACTCAATTAGGTTTAAAACCCCCTACAAATCAACAAAAAAGTATAGTCCGCACTGAATTGGACTGCGAATTGGTGTGGTAATTTAGTGTACTCGTAAACAGAAACCGTTACATTCCTCCCCATTTATTTTATATTAGTGACTTATTAAACATCCCCTTCTTTTGCATACGATTAGTCAAGTTGAGCAAACATTGGTAATCTAACGTAATACTTAACAGAGCCTAAAAAAATCCGTCTACACTCCTTCTTCAGGAGACGTAGACGGATTTTCCTTTTTAGGAAAGTATTCTGGTGAACGATCAAGTTGATCGAGAAAAGATCGTGTCTTTAAACGAATACCAGTCTGTTCTTCATAAATAGTTCGTACAATTTTTTTAATAAATGTTTTCGTTTCTTTTTTTAAGGTTAACTTCCCTACTTGCTCAATCGGAACTGTGTAAAAGGTTCGAATGAGCTTTACTTGGGCAGGAGTTAACCGAATAATATAGCGATCTATGCTAAAACATCTGTGACATAAGAAACCAATTTGTTGAAAAGAAAATGCGAATTCACCTTCCGTAGCACCACAATTCGTGCATTGGTGTAGGGTTGGATAAATTCCAGTAACCGGCAACATCTTCCATTCGACGAATAAAGCAATTGCTTCAGGGTCATATTCTTCTGAAATGGCATGTAGCGCTTGTTGCAGCAAATTAAAAATGGAAGGTTGTGGAGTACGATCATCAACAGCTCGATCAATGAGCTCCACGACAAAACTCGCATAAGCAGTCGCTTCAATATCTGACCGAATGTGTCGATAAGACTCCAGTTGTTCCCCTTGTTGCATCGTTCCCATTCCGCGGCCCTGTTGAATAAGAAAAGAACCATGCGTGAAAGGTTGCGTAATAGCTGCTAGGCGACTTGCAGGTTTTTTTGCACCTCTGGCCATTGCTGTAATTTTGCCACCTTCACGAGAGAAAAGAGTAACGATTTTATTGGCTTCCCCATAATCTTGCGTTTTTAAGACAATGCCTTCTATACGATTCAGCAACTGCCCACACGCTCCTTATTAATACTCGTCGTCGCGGAATCCAAAATCACGTAAATGGACTTGTTTGTTACGCCAATCTCTTTGAACTTTTACCCACAACTCTAGGTATACTTTGCTACCTAATAACATTTCTATATCTTTACGAGCACGCACCCCTACTTCTTTTAAAAGTGCTCCCTTTTTACCGATAACCATCCCTTTTTGTGATTCACGTTCAACCATGATAGTCGCGGTTACTCGAATCTTTTCACTATCTTCTTCTCTTTTAATTTTTTCAATTACTACTGCAACTGAATGAGGAATTTCTTCATGAGTTAAGTGAAGCACTTTTTCACGAATTAATTCCGAAATGATAAATCGTTCAGGATGATCTGTTACTTGATCAGCAGGATAATATTGAGGTCCTTCTGGTAAATGTTTTGATAACACTTCAAGTAATCCATCAATATTGATTCCTTCTAATGCAGAAATTGGTATTACGTCTGCGAAATCAAATTCTTTACGGAACGCTTCCGTGACACTCAATAATTTATCTGGATGAATTAAATCAATTTTATTCATCACTAAAAATACTGGAGTTTCATTGCCTTTTAACATCTCTAAAATGTATCGATCTTGTTTCCCAATTCGGTCTACTGAATCCACCATTAATAAAATGGCATCCACTTCACGTAGTGTGTTTTTAGCTACTTTTAACATGAAATCGCCTAGTTTATGTCTAGGTTCATTAATCCCTGGTGTGTCGATAAAAATAATTTGCTGTTTATCTGTCGTTAAAACACCTTGAACCTTATTTCTTGTTGTTTGTGGTTTATCACTCATAATCGCAATTTTTTGTCCGATCACTTTATTTAAGAACGTTGATTTACCAGCGTTAGGACGTCCAATAATTGAGATGAATCCTGATTTGTATCCTTTATTTGCTTCCAGCATAAGCTAAATCCTCCGGAGAAAATGCACCAGGCAACAATTGTGCAACTGTCGTTTCCTGTACATCTCCTTTTAAGTTAATTAAATACACAGGCATGTTCGGTTCGCAAAACTCGGCAATTACTTGTCGGCAAGCTCCACAAGGCGATACGGGGCCGTCTGTGTCTGCTACAACTGACATAGAAGCAAAGTTACGTTCGCCTTCAGAAACTGCTTTAAACATTGCTGTACGTTCTGCACAGTTCGTCATGCTATAAGCTGCATTTTCGATATTACAACCGTGGTAAACTTTTCCTTCTTTTGTCAATAAAGCAGCGCCAACTTTAAATTTCGAATATGGTACGTACGCATTTTCGCGTGCGATTTTAGATTCTTCCATTAATTGTATCTTTTCCACTGTTCAAACACCTCAATTAAATATTTCCATCCACTTAGGTAAAAAGATGAGTATTCCGATTATAGCACTTGCACAGGCAAATACAAGAACTGCAGCAGCACTCATATCCTTTGCTTGCTTAGCGAAATCATGAATTTCGGGTGATGCTAAATCAACCACTCTTTCTATAGCAGAGTTGATTAATTCTAAACTTAACATGACTGAAATACATAAAATTAAAATCATCCATTCAATCAATGAAACTTGACTGAAAATCCCAGCAACAAGAACTATTATGGCTGCAAATAAGTGGAAGCGGAAATTACGTTCTCCCCTACCCGCATGAATGATTCCTTCAACAGCAAATTTGAATGAAGAGATAAAATTATTGTTTTTCATCCTGTTGTTCACGTCTCAATCCAAAAGACTGCAGAATCGCCTCTTGTTTTTCAGTCATTTCTTTTTCATCTTCATCTTCCATATGGTCATAACCGAGTAAATGCAAGAAGCCATGAATGGCTAGAAAACCTAGTTCTCTCTCTTCACTATGTCCATAATCAGCTGCTTGTTCTTTTGCTCGTTCGACTGAAATAATAATATCTCCGAGCATACGTGGTGCACCTGGCACGTTGATAGCAATTTCACCTTCACCCAGTTCTTCCATGGCGAATGAAATGACATCCGTTGGCACATTTTTGCCTCTGTAATCGTTGTTTATTTGTTGGATTTCTTCATTATTTACAAAGGTAACAGACAATTCACTACCTGCTTCAATACCTTGATCCTCTGCAGCATGATGCAACATCTTTTCAATTAATTGCAAGTTTTCCGATGATAAAGATTCTGTTTGATCGTTTAAATCTAAGGTTAAGTGCATACATATTCTCCTTTATTGTGGGTATTCAATCCGTGAATGAAAAATACCATTTAACGTTTCACACAAAACGCGTTCGACAGTTTTAAGCTCTTTTAACGTTAAATCACATTCGTCGAACTGTCCATCATGCAATTTATCTTTAATGATTGACTGCACAATCTCTTTAATTTTCTCTGCGGTAGGCTGTTTCATTGAGCGCACTGCAGCTTCTACACTATCTGCAATCGCTATAATGGCGGTCTCTTTCTTTTGAGGTTTTGGTCCTGCATAGCGATATTCTTCTTCTTTTACTAATTTGCCATCCTCTTTTGCTTTGTGGTAAAAATACTTTAATAAAGTAGTTCCATGATGTTGTTGTGCAATATCAATAATTTCTTTCGGCATTTTGTGCTTTTGTAGTAATTTTGCTCCATGACTTCCATGGGCTAAAATAATATCTCTACTTGTTTCAGGGGGTAAGGAATCATGAGGATTCGCATGACTCATCTGATTCTCGATAAAAAATCCAGGTCGTTTGGTTTTTCCAATATCGTGATAGTAACAACCAACTCGGGCTAGTAACCCATCTGCTCCAATAGACTCACAAGCTGCATCGGCTAGATTTGCAACCATTACGCTATGATGATAAGTTCCTGGTGTTTCAGTTAAGATTTTTTTCAACAAAGGATGATTCGGATTTGATAGTTCGATAAGTTTCATAGCAGATATCAACCCAAAAGCTGATTCGAAGAAAGGCAATAAACCAATCGTCAAAGCTCCTGATAACAATCCAGATGTGAAAGCAGCGATGCCGTAAAAGAGAAGCTCACTAACTCCGTAATCTGATTGTGTCATGAGTAAATAAAATGCCATGAATACAACATTTACACCCGCCACAGTCATACTTGTCTGTAATAAGTGTGACCGTTTCTCAGCACCTTGAATCACATATAGGCCTGCCAACCCACCAAATAAAATATACAAGGTAATTTCCATTTGCAACACAACTGAATATCCTTCTTGGAACACAATACCTGCTACAGAAGCTGTTAAAAATGCGATTAAAATAGCAAAGCGTTCATTAATTAAAGAACGGACAAGCATCGGTGCTAGAGCAGTTGGAAACAAGAAAGCAATGGTGACCTCAAAGTTACCTGACACCAAACTAATTAGTATCATGCCAATGACTGAAAGAATAAATACGAGCATGACGACTAATAACGCAGATTGACGCTCATCTTTGTCAGTTCTCCATTTAGATACCTGCATATGTACGAGCCACATACAAAGCGATATGAAAAGAATTAGTCCAAAAATGGGTTTTAACGAAGACTGATTAGTTAACATTCCCAAGAGTTTAAGTTGCCGATACACTTCCCGATCGACGATTTGGCCTTCTTGAACAATTAATTGCCCTTGCAGAATGCGGGTTGGCTCAATGCTCTCTCTAGCTTGTGCGATACGAGCTTGAGTTAACTCTTCGTTTAACATTTCATTTTCATTAATACCATAACGACCGATCAACACGGCAGTTTGTAAAATGTTTGCTGGAATTGCTGAATTACTACGAATTCGTTTTTCGATTTCATTTTTTGCCGTTGCTACTTGTTCAGAACGAATTTGTTTGCTCATAATATCTCGTATTGATGTTGTAATGGAGTCTCGTACATTGGTTAATGTATCACTATCTGCATTAAGTAATGTAGTTAAGGCGTCGTCTGAAAAACGAATACCTTCTCCCTCTGTTTCGAGAACACGTAAGTCTTCCTTCAACATATCTACTTGTTCTTCGATTGTAAATCTTTCACCTTCTGATTCTCCTTGCACTTCCATCACATATTCAAAAACGGAAGTAACGATGGCTGCACGATTTTCTCCAACTTCTTCTGAGAATTGATAGACACTTGTCACTTCTGAAGCCGCTCGTTCTCGCTCTTCTTCCGTCTTAACAGGATCTTCCACTGTTTTTATAGAACGAATGGTATCTTTCGACGGATTAAACTGCTGAATGTCATATTTTTCAGGACGCACACCATTTATAAGGAGCAAGAAAAGGAGTAAGGCCGTAATCACAATCGTTAAATAGTTAAAAGTTCGGTAGCCCACTAGTGACTGCATTTTTTTAAACCAGCTATTCACTGTATCACCCCATCTTCTACCACCTATCATATCAAGAATATTCAATCATTACACCGAATATTGTAAAACATTCAAGAAATACGCAATATATCACTTCTATTTATACATAGAAGCAGTCGAGATAATTTTTAGACCCTTAAATAAAAAAGTGGGAATATGCTCCATTTCCGACTAATCACGCAATGCAAAGACAGGATCAGAGGTTTTCCGCAGTTCCCTTACTATCTAACCACAATTAACTTGAATCTAAAGAAATGAAACGATAATACTGGTGCTGATATTGAATAAAAAAAGAGATCGTTAACGGGCCGTAAGAAAAACCGGGCAAAGTGCGCCCGGTCCTTTTAAGAAGAGTAACCATAGTGGACTGTTGATTTCCGCTACGGTGGACGCTTTTCGCGGGCATGGCTTCAGTCTCCTCGTCACTGCAAAAACATATGCTCCTGCGGTTACTCGTCGCAAAGATACTGGCTTTGACCAGTATCTTTCCTGGGGTCTTCAGCTCATGCACCTGTCGCTTCGCTTTCGGTGCAGAAAACATCTGCTATTCCCGCAGAAGTCGCCACCTCCACTTCAATCAACTAATTTAGATGGCAACTAAAGATTATAGGTTGGTTTTAAATCTAGCTTAACTTAGAATCATTTATTCGTGTCTTAGCAATAAGCAATTGATAGATTTTCTTGTTGGTTACTACACACTTCATGGATTGTAGTGGAAGGCGGTGTGAAAACATATGCTCCTGCGGTTACTCGTCGCAAAGATATTGGACGAATTACAGTTCGTCCACTATCTTTCCAGCGGGATCAGCGGGACAGGTGAGACACCGCAGATCGCGAAGCGACCGAGGAGGCTCACCGCCCGCCCCGCGGAAAGCGTCCGCCTGTTTCTGCATCGCTACGCTAGCTTCGAAACATGAAAGGGCGTTGAAACGGAAATCAACAATATTAATGAATCATCTTTTTGTCCAAAACACCTGAAACACTGGATGTGGAGCATGCCGTAAGCGCAAGCGCAAATGCACGATAAAACAACAGGATAGTTTAATTGAGCTATTAAACAGAAAAAAACAGCAGCCTTATTCAGACTGCTGTTCCTCGTATGCTTGAATAATTTTCGCAACGAGTGGATGACGGACAACGTCACCTTGCTCGAGCGTTTGGAAGTGTATGCCACTAACGTTATGCAAAATTTTCTCAGCCACTTTAAGCCCGGACTCCATACGTGGGGGCAAATCGATTTGAGTTTTATCTCCGTTGATGACCATTTTAGAGCCAAAGCCTAAGCGAGTTAAGAACATCTTCATTTGAGCTTTAGTCGTATTTTGAGCTTCGTCTAAAATGACAAACGCATCATCAAGAGTACGACCGCGCATATAGGCAAGGGGTGCAATTTCAATGGTGCCTCTTTCCAAAAATCGAGCTGTCTGCTCAGTTCCTAGCACATCATGTAGTGCATCATACAAAGGTCGCAAGTAAGGATCCACTTTTTCTTTTAAGTCGCCTGGTAAGAACCCTAAGCTCTCTCCTGCTTCAACTGCTGGACGAGTTAAGATGATTCGTTTTACATGACCATTTTTTAATGCTTGTGTTGCAAGTACGACCGCTAAATAAGTTTTACCAGTACCAGCAGGACCGATACAAAAGATTAAGTCTTTATGACGCATAGCTTGAATATATTCACGTTGGCCAATTGTTTTGGCACGAATCGCTTTACCTTTTACATTCCTTGCAATTTCTTCATCATATAATTCGGCAAAATACTCTAAAGTACCAGCGTTATTCATTTCAAGTGCTGTACTAACATCACGTTGATTAATATTTATTCCTTTTCGAATCACTTTTAATAGTTGTTCAATTAATATCTTCGCATTCGCTGTATTTTCTACTTCTCCAACTAGACGAATTGATTCGCCTCTAGTGATGACTTTAACACCTAGCTCATGTTCGATTAACTTCATATTACCATCTGAAATTCCGAGCAGTAAGATGGCTTCATTTGGGTCTTGAACGTGTAATTCCGTCAATTGTTCTTCCTGCATACTCAGTCTCCTTGATGAATCGGTCTTTTGCCTGCGATGTTGTCATTCATGTAATACAATACTTTCCCTTTTACTGTATCATTTGACCACGTCATGTGTAAAATCTTTTCATCCTTAATCTTCCCTTTTGGAGACAGACTGGAAGCTGTTCTCATTCTTAACATTGGCAAAAACGCTTCTTTAATCCATTGTTCATTTACGGTCACTGTAGATTTTTCTACAATCGTGTGATGCTCAATTTCAAAAACACTTTGGATTAACTTGACTAGATGATCTTTGCTTGGTTCTTTCTTGAACTTTTTCCATGGTGATTGAACTTGAAATATTTTCACTTGTTTCGATATAAATTTGTCATAGACAATTTTCGTTGGTATTTCAAAAGAAGTTTCGAGCCAAAAATCAGCAAACACTTGACCTTCTGCACCGACAAGTAAATATTTTTTTCCTTGTTTCAAAACTCCAGTTACAAGCATATCTCCATTTTTCACAGTCTGATTAAGTGGCACTAAACGCTCACCTGAGCGAAGATCATAATGTGTAATGACACCTCTTCGTAACGCGACTAAATTTGAAGGTACCTGATTATCGATTTTTTCTCGAATGACGATAGGAGCTGGCACAGAAGTAATATTCATTTTAGAGCCAGTCCTTTTAATATGAATCCATGAAAGATCATGATTATTCGCTAGCAGCACTTGTCTAATATCAGCATCACTAACAAGACTAGTTAACATTTTTCTTTCATCTACTTTTAAATCATGTAATTCTTGTTCCAGTCTAACTTTTCTTTCATCCGAGAGATCATCAATGGAAATTTGCCACAAAAATAAGGAACATATATAAGGAATAATGATAAATCCTAGCAAACCCAAAAGCATGCTCCAATGAAAATGGATGATGTGGTTTGCATCCGGCCTCGTAAAGTGAATAGGTAACTTATATTTTTTCCGTATCCGCCGAACGATGGCTAAATCTTTTTCATAGATGGTAAACGTGGCACCTGTTTTATTAGGAGATAATTTTATTATGTAAACTCCATTATCTTTTAATGCATGAATAAATGGATATAGGTGCTCGTGAGTCTTCATATGGCAAGTGATTTTCCGACTGTTCATTGCCATTAGACCATATCCATTTTCCGCAGCTCAAGTCTTATCAAGTCTCGGACCTTTATCGTAATTTCTTCTACATTCATGGAGTTAATAGTCGTGTCAGTAGATTCAATTGTCAGCGTATATCCATTTCCACTTAGTTGACATGAATGAGGACTTAAAAGGATTAATTCAAAAGGTCCATTAACACGAATGTTATCAAAGTTGTCAATATGTATAAATGGAGTCAATTGAAGATGATTGTTTAACAAATAAAAGACCTCCTTACCATCAGCATATGCTGATAGTGAGGAGGTCATGAGTTATCGTTTAGATTTTGGCGGTGCTAAGAGCTCAGAGAAAATAATCGCCTGACGCAATTGGTTCTGAGTCGTTGGCACAAGCGAGTCCTGATCCGATGCCGAAATACGAACAACATCACTTGACTGATGTGTTGAGAGTCTTCCTGGACGTCTAGCAGCTCGTTGTTCATCTTTCAACTGCTGTTTTGACGGTAAAGCTTTGACTTGCTCCATTTGACTTATCACATCAGGTTTTGATTGTGTTCGAGCCTGTCTATCAGAAATTTGTTTTTGCACATCTCCGTAAATTTCCTTTGCGTAATCTTCGAGTTTTTTTGCAGGTCGTTGATTAGGCTGATTTGGCATGAAAGGCTTCGTTTTGTCGCCACCATCATTCGGATTTTTACGTTTAGAAATCGCACTAATGATAAATGCAATAATCGCAAAAATTATAACTTCCACTTTAAATTCCTCCTTCAAGGGCTACCTAATCAGGATTAATCTTTAGTTAGATCATTTTTTGATTTTTCGCCACCGATTTTACTGATTGAATCACGCATACTTGTATCAGCTTGTAGATTTTTGTAATTCATATAGTCCATTACACCGATATTTCCTTCACGTAATGCTTCGGCCATTGCAAGTGGAATTTCAGCTTCAGCACCTACAACTTTTGCACGCATTTCTTGAACTTTAGCAATCATTTCTTGTTCAGTTGCAACTGCCATTGCTCTACGTTCTTCAGCTTTTGCTTGTGCAATCTTTTTGTCAGCTTCAGCTTGCTCTGTTTGAAGTTCTGCACCAATATTTTTACCTATATCCACATCCGCGATGTCGATGGATAAGATTTCAAATGCAGTACCTGAGTCAAGACCCTTAGATAAAACAGTTTGAGAAATCATGTCTGGATTTTCAAGCACTTTTTTATGGTTAATACTAGAACCGATTGTCGAAACAATCCCTTCACCTACGCGGGCTACGATTGTTTCTTCACCAGCACCACCTACTAAACGATCAATGTTCGCTCGAACAGTAATACGTGCTTTTGCTTTCACTTCAATACCATCCATTGCTACACCTGCTATAAATGGTGTTTCAATTACTTTCGGATTTACTGACATTTGAACAGCTTCTAATACGTCACGACCAGCTAAGTCAATCGCAGCGGCACGTTCAAATGGTAATTCGATGTTCGCTCTATGAGCTGCAATCAAAGCGTTTACAACTCGGTCAACATTACCACCAGCTAAGTAATGGCTTTCCAGTTGATTATTTGTAACAGTAATTCCTGCTTTATGTGCTTTTATTAATGGATTTACGATACGAGATGGAATAACTCGACGTAGTCTCATCCCCACTAATGTTAATATGCTTATTTTTACTCCAGCTGCAATTGCAGAAATCCATAACGCGATTGGTACAAACGTTAAGAAAATCGACAAAAGAATAAATGCGGCAATAATGGCCACTACAATACCGACTGTGCCTGCTGTAATTCCTTCAATCATGTTTATTCCTCCCCTTCTTTGACCTCACGTACCACAGTACGAGAGCCTTCAACTTTAATAATTTTTACTGCTTTATTAGAATCAACATAGCCACCTTCAGTGACTGCATCAATTCGTTCACCATCTAACATAATCGTTCCCGAAGGACGAAGAGGTGTCATGCTTACCGCTATTCTGCCTATTAATTCGTAACGGTTGATGTTGGATACATAGCCATGCTCTGTATCTGTCGCATCCTTCAAAATAATCTTGTTAAAGAACTTCATATTCTTTCCAAAGAATTTCACGATAATCACCATTCCTACAATTGCGACGAATAACGCGATTAACACGGAGATTCCCATGTGAACCACATTGCCTCCCGCAAGAAGTATACTACCAATAATTAATGCTAAACCTATTATACCCGCAATTGCTCCTGGAAGGAAAAGTTCGGCTATAATAAACGCCACACCGATGATAAAGAGAATGATCGATTCATAACCAGCCAAGCCTGCAACCAAATGTCCGAAGAAGAATAATCCCATAGCGGATAATCCCATGGTTCCTGCTATTCCGAAACCTGGTGAATATAACTCAACAATCAGTCCTAAACTCGCAATTGACAATAGAATAGGAACGATAATTGGATTGGTCACAAAACGAGCCACTTTTTCTGCAAGTGTTTCATTTAATGAAGTGACCGTCGCCTCGGAAAGATCTAATGTCGAAATTAATTCTTCGAAAGAAGCCACAGTTCCCTCTGAATATTTCACTTTTTCCGCTTCATTCGCTGACAATGTTAAGAGTTTCCCCTCTGGCGCACGATATTCAGGTAAATCAACTGATTTATCGGCCATGGCAAGGGCATACTGAGGATCTCGATTAGAAGACTCCGCTGCCGTTATCATCGCAGCTGACCATGCGCTTACCGCTTTATCCTCAGCCGCATTTCCTGCACCGTCAATAACTGCCGCTGCACCAATACGTCCACTTGGCACCATGTAAATTTCATCGGCATGTAAGGCTATAAAAGCACCCGCTGATAATGCATCACTATTAATGAAAGCAATCGTTTTTAATGGAGTTTCATCCATTAACTTCGCAATATCACCAGCAGTATCTACAAACCCACCAGGTGTGTCTATATCTAATATAACGACCTCTGCACCCGCTTCTTCTGCTTCTTCAAAAGCTCGTTGCAAGAATGCGTATAAGCCTTTTTCGACTTCATCTTTTATTGGAATACGGTAAACTTCTGATGCGCTAACGGGCAAGCTAGGCAAAATTAATAGAACAGAAATTAAAAGTAATAGATATCCACTTATAACCCGTGTCCACTTCATAACGATCCTCCTTATCTATGTGACAAATCGGCTTCCCTTAGTATGTACGGATGACTAGATAAAAAGTTTCATAATAATTTAAAATATAAATGATTATTGGCGATTAGAGAAGAAAGCGTAGTGCGATGAGTAGAAAAGAAGAGGACAGCGGAAAAGCTGCGAAAATTAGAACGATGATTTAATGATTGAGTTGCGTCTATTCACATGGACTTTTTGTCCACATGCATTGGTTTGCTGTCCGCCCAACCTTAGTTTTCGTCCACTCAACTTGAATTCCTGGCCATTCGAGCAGATTTTCGAATTTAACTTGATTTCAAGACAAAATAAAATAAGCCAAGAAATCAAAAGATTTCTTGGCTTACATATTAACTTACTTTAGTCATCAAGTAGTACGTGTTATGAACGTAGGGATTAAAGGAATTGATCACTAACGTTTACGCGCATCTTCTGATTTCTTGTTACGCTTACGCTTGGTTACCATGAAAATCGCGATTCAAGCAACGTAAAGTTATTAAATTAGAATTTACGCTTACGCGCTGCTTCTGATTTCTTTTTACGCTTAACACTTGGTTTTTCATAAAACTCGCGTTTTCTTACCTCTTGTATTGTTCCACTTTTAGAAACAGTACGTTTGAAGCGGCGAAGAGCATCTTCAAGCGATTCGTTTTTGCGAACGACAGTTTTTGACATCTCTTTTTCCCTCCCTCCGAACACACGTCATACATAACCTAGTGTTATGTACTCCAAAATTATATCGTATCATATCATTAAGGTCAATACATAATCATTAATTAATAGTCTGAATTAGAAGTTAAGCCTTGCATGATTTGAACGCCAGAGCTTGCACCAATTCTAGTAGCACCCGCTTCGATCATTTTTTGAACGTCTTCTAAACTACGAACGCCACCAGATGCTTTCACACCTAAGTCTGGTCCTACTACTTCGCGCATTAATGCTACGTCTTCAAATGTAGCTCCACCTGTAGAGAAACCAGTTGATGTTTTAACAAAATCTGCTCCAGCATCTTTAGAAAGTTGACTTGCAACTTTAATTTCTTCTTTTGATAACAAACAAGTTTCTAAAATTACTTTTACGATTGCTTTTCCTTTTGCTGCATTTACCACTGATTCGATGTCGCGTTTAACTAATTCAAGGTCTTGTGACTTCAAAGCCCCTACGTTTAAAACCATATCGATTTCCCCAGCGCCATTGTTGATGGCATCTGTCGTTTCAAATGCTTTTGTCTCAGGTGTAGATGCACCCAAAGGGAAACCAATAACTGTACATACTTTTACAGGAGTGCCTGTTAAAAGTTCAGCAGAAATCTTTACCCAAGTTGGGTTTACACAGACAGATGCAAATGTATATTCTTTCGCTTCTGCACATAATTTTTTAACTTGCTCTTTTGTAGCATCTTGTTTTAATAATGTATGATCGATCATTGACGCAATATTTGTAGTCAAATGGGTTCACCCTTTCGGAAGTTGTCCGTACCTCTTTATTTTACCATGATTCAAGTTTCTTTTCATTAAAAAAATCCAGTGCACTAGAATGCACTGGATTGATTTCTCTTTACGACTTGTAGTTTGATCACTCAATCCATTTTAAGCCTACCTACATTTGGATTGGATTATTCAAAGGCACTGTTATTCAAATTCATAAGACATCGCAGAGAGCACATAGAGTGGTGCTGTCTCAGCTCTTAGTATACGTGGCCCTAAAGAAATCGAATGAAAACCATGCTTCATAAGTGCGTCTATTTCTTTTCTTGATAACCCACCTTCGGGTCCGAATACGACAAGTATGGATTGTTGATCATGTGTTTTCGCTAACATGTCTACAAAACGAGTTCTTTTCTCTTGTTTTGCATCTTCTTCATCAGCCACAAACAATACATCGTATTTTTTTGACTGCTGTAGGAGCTCTTTGAACGACAAAATATCGTGTATGTTTGGTACCACATTTCGATGTGATTGCTCTGCAGCTTCTTTAGCTATTTTTTGCAAGCGCTGTTGTTTTTTACTACCTTTTTGTGCATCCCATTTTACAATGGACCGTTCAGCTTCAAAGAGAATCAGTTCATACATTCCAAGTTCTGTCGCTTTTTGCGTAATCAAGTCTAGTTTTTCACCTTTTGGCAATCCACAACAAATGGTGACTTTTTTCGGTAATTCATTTGAACGTAAAGGCTCTGATGATTTTTTAATCCGTACATCTTGGCCTTCAAATGCCTCAATATTCGCTTCAAATGCTTGACCTTCTGACACTGCAATTATGGTATTGCCTACTTGCATGCGCATCACTTTTTGAATATGTTTCGCGTCATCACCTGAAATTACTGAAATCCCATCATTAAATGGTTGGGGAATAAAATATCTTTGCATACCTATTTATTCCTTTAAAGGCTTCATTGAAAGTATCGTAACCCAGTCTTCCATCATCATAACTTCTACTATGATAAATCCAGCAGTTTCAAGTGACTGTTTAACATCTTCTTTTTTAGCTCCAATGATGCCAGAAGTGATAAACATTCCGCCTTCTTTAACAATTTGGAATGCATCATCTGTAAATGACATTATAATTTCAGCTAATATGTTTGCAACAACAACGTCCGATTCTTGCTCCACATTATCTAGCAAGTTGCCATGAACAACATCGGCAATATGCTCAACATTATTTAGTTTGACATTAATTTTTGCAGAACGCACAGCTACTTCGTCTAAATCTAATGCATGCACATGTTTAGCCCCAAGTAACGCTGCACCAATAGCTAACACGCCAGATCCAGTACCTACATCAGTTACGTAGTCTCCTGATTTAACTGTCTTTTCAAGCGCTTGTAAACACATCACCGTTGTAGGATGAGTACCCGTACCAAACGCCATCCCTGGATCCAGTTCAATGATGAGCTCATCGGTCGAAACTGGTTCATACGTTTCCCAAGTAGGTACGATTGTAAAGCGTTCTGAAATTTTTACTGGGTGATAGTATTTTTTCCATGCAGTCGCCCAGTCTTCTTCGTTGACTTCACTAATCGCAACTTCATTTTCGCCAACGTTGATACCATAGGTGCTAAGGTTTTTGATCGCGAGCTTCACTTCTTCCACAGTTTCTCCTAAGAAGCTAGAAACAGGTAAATAAGCTTTTAGAATAACTCCTTTTGCTGGGAAATCATTTGGATCTAATGCATAAATTTCACCGAACATGTCTTGACGTTCCCGTGCAAATTCCATTGAATCCTCAATAACAACGCCACTCGCTCCTGCTTCATGCAAAATATTCGAAATTGCTTCAACTGCTTCATGTGTCGTATGAATAGATAGCTCTGACCATTTCACCTGCGTCAACCCCTTAATCACCTTTAATTGTGCGTTTAATTTTATCAAACAACGAACTACTTTGTTCTTCCGGAATATCGCCACTTATTTCAGCAAAATCACGGAGTAGTTGTTTTTGTTTTTCAGTAAGTTTAGCTGGTGTCATAACTTTCACTACTACATGTTGATCACCAATGCCATAACCATGAACATTTTTCACGCCTTTTCCTTTTAATCGGAAAGTCGTACCAGACTGAGTACCAGCTGGAATTTTTAATTTTACTTTACCACTCACAGTAGGTACTTCGAGTTCATCACCTAAAGATGCTTGTGGGAATGTTAATTTCAATTCGAAATAAATGTCATCTCCATCACGTTCAAATCGAGCATGTGGTTTTACACGGAATACGACATATAAGTCACCAGCAGGGCCACCATTTTTACCTGGTTCACCTTGTCCTGTGACGCGTAATTGTTGTCCGTCATCTACACCTGCAGGAATCGTAACTTTGATTTTTTTACGTTTATTGATTTTACCTTTACCATGACAAGTCACACATTTGTCTTTGATCAGTTTTCCTGAACCTTGGCAGTGATGACACGCACGGCGATTAACCATACGGCCAAACGGAGTATCTTGAGTAACGTTCAGTTGTCCCGTCCCTTGACAGTGGTGACAAGTTTCAGGAGTAGTACCAGGTTTAGCGCCATTTCCTTTACATGTTTCGCATGTTTCATCTCTCGGAATTTCGATTTCTGTTTCTTTACCAAAAACAGCATCGTCAAATTCGATCGTCATTGAATATTGAAGGTCTTCTCCTTTACGCGGTGCATTTGGATCACGTCGTCGAGAACCTCCACCACCAAAGAATGAACTAAAGATATCATCAAATCCGAAACCATCTGCTCCACCGCCGCCAAATCCTTGATTAGGATTCGCGTGACCATATTGATCATATTGTGATTTCTTTTGATCGTCACTTAAGATTTCATATGCTTCTGCGATTTCTTTAAACTTATCAACTGCATCCGCTTCTTTGTTAATATCAGGATGGAATTGTTTTGACAATTTTCTATATGCTTTTTTTATCTCTTCTTTGGAAGCACTTTTCGTTAGTCCAAGTACCTCATAATAATCTCTTTTATTCATCCGTCACACTCCTGCTCAAACTTTCACTTTAGTTGCTGACTAGATTAGTCGCAACCATTTGGGTCACATTAAATTCACGATACGTCATATTGTAACACGCAGTTATCTCCAATGCCAAAGACATTGAAAAAGCCAAAGCTGGAAATCCAGGCTTTGACTTTTCGGTTGTCTTAGTCAAAAATTACTTTTTAACTTCTTCGTCGTTAACTTCTTCAAACTCAGCGTCTACGACTCCGTCATCTGTTTTAGAACCTTCAGCGCCTTCTGCTGCCTGAGCATCAGCTGCTGCTTGTTCATACATTTTCATTGTCAATGCTTGAACGATTTCGTTTAATTTGTCTTTTTTCGTACGAATGTCTTCTAAGTTACCTGCTTCAAGTGCTGCTGATAATTCAGCTTTAGCATCTTCAGCTTCTTTTTGCTCTTCTTCAGTAACTTTGCCTTCAAGATCTTTTAACGTTTTTTCAGTCATGAAGACCATTTGATCAGCTTCGTTTTTCAATTCAGCTTCTTCTTTACGAGTTTTGTCAGCGTCCGCGTTAGCTTCTGCTTCTTTTACCATACGATCAATTTCTTCGTCAGTTAAAGCTGTGTTTGATTGAATCGTGATGTTTTGTTCTTTTTGAGTACCTAAATCTTTTGCTTTAACAGTTACAATACCGTTTTTATCAATATCAAATGTTACTTCAATTTGAGGAACGCCACGTTGTGCTGGTGGGATATCCGCTAATTGGAAGCGACCTAATGTTTTGTTATCTGCTGACATTGGGCGTTCACCTTGAAGAACGTGAATGTCTACTGCTGGTTGGTTATCTGCAGCTGTCGAGAATGTTTGAGATTTAGACGTTGGAATTGTTGTGTTACGTTCAATTAGCTTCGTAAACACGTTACCCATTGTTTCAATACCAAGTGACAGTGGAGTTACGTCAAGAAGAACAACATCTTTAACATCTCCAGTTAATACGCCACCTTGTACTGCTGCGCCCATTGCTACTACTTCATCAGGGTTAACGCCACGATGTGGGTCTTTTCCTGTTTCTTTTTTAATTGCTTCTTGTACAGCTGGGATACGTGTAGATCCACCAACTAAAATAACTTTGTCGATTTGTGCAGGTGTTAACGCTGCATCTTTCAATGCTTGACGTGTAGGTACCATTGTACGTTCAACTAATGAAGCCGTTAATTCATCAAATTTCGTGCGGCTTAATGTAATTTCTAAGTGAAGGGGACCTGATTCACCAGCAGTGATAAATGGTAATGAAACTTGAGTAGAAGTTACACCTGAAAGATCTTTTTTCGCTTTTTCAGCAGCATCTTTCAAACGTTGCATCGCCATTTTATCTTTAGATAAATCAATACCGTTATCTTTTTTGAATTCAGCAACTAAATAATCCATTAGTAATTGGTCAAAGTCATCTCCACCAAGACGGTTATCGCCGGCAGTTGATTTAACTTCAAATACACCATCACCAAGTTCTAAAATTGACACGTCAAATGTACCGCCACCAAGGTCATAAACTAAAATTGTTTGGTCTTGATCCATTTTGTCTAAGCCGTATGCAAGTGCAGCAGCTGTTGGTTCGTTGATGATACGTTCAACTTCAAGACCAGCGATACGTCCAGCGTCTTTTGTTGCTTGACGTTCAGCATCGTTGAAGTAAGCAGGAACAGTAATAACAGCTCTTGTTACTTTTTCGCCTAAATAATCTTCAGCGTAGCCTTTTAAGTATTGAAGAATCATAGCTGAAACTTCTTGTGGTGTGTATTCTTTATCTTCAGCTTTTACTTTATGGTCTGTACCCATATGACGTTTAACTGATTGAATTGTGTTAGGGTTCGTAATTGATTGACGCTTAGCAACTTCCCCTACTTGGCGTTCGCCATTTTTAAACGCTACAACAGATGGTGTTGTACGGTTACCTTCAGGATTTGGAATTACTTTTGGTTCTCCACCTTCAAGAACTGCTACACATGAATTTGTTGTTCCTAAGTCAATACCGATAATTTTACTCATTCTATAATTTCCTCCTAATATGTTTGAAAGTTTATGTTATTCGTTTACTTTTACCATTGTTGGTCGAAGCACACGATTTTTGTATTTGTACCCTTTTTGAAGCTCTTGTAAAACCATACCCAATTCTTTAGAGTCATCAGTTTCAGTCATAACTGCTTGATGAAGATTCGGATCGAATGCTACATCACTTGCTTCAATCACTTGCAAGCCTTCTCTTTCAGTTGCTTCTATAAGTGTTTTGTAAACCATTTCTAAGCCTTTACGAAGAGATTGTGACTCTTCAGACTCCGTTTCAACTTGCATAGCACGCTCGAAATTATCAAGTACTGGCAACAAATTTGAAAGCAAATTTTGTGCTTTATATTTATCAGCCGCTTCACGATCTAAGTGCACTCTACGTTTAAAGTTCTCATAGTCAGCACGTAAGCGTAAATGACGGTTTGTTTCTTCATCTAATTGTTGTTGAAGTAATTCAAGCTCATTAGGTTCTTCTGTGCCTGCTTCTTGACTAATTTCTTCAATAGAAGAGCTATCTTGTTCCTCAGTAAGTGTTGCAGTTTGCTGATTCTCAGTGTTTAAAACTGTTTCTTTTTCTTCAGATTGTGACAAATTTAATTCCTCCTTATGATCGTGAACCACGCAGAATCCGTGTTAACTCACGAGACAAATCGCCACTCATTAAATCTAATAAAGTGACTACTCGTCGATAATCCATTCTTGTAGGTCCAATAATTGCAATTGAACCCATTTGTTCTTCCCCTATGGTATAGGATGCTGTTATAACACTACAGTCTTCCATTGCCAATAAGGTATTTTCAGAACCTATGCGAATATGAATACCCGCTTGGTTCGGTGAAAACAACGTTGATATTTGGTTTGCTTGATCCATCATCGTGATTAAACTACGTGCTTTTTGCAAGTCTTTAAACTCCGGATGATGAAGTAATTTGGATTTGCCGCCATAGAATACTTTTTCTTCTTGAGGACTTGAGATTGCTGCCCCAAATGAAGACATGAGTTCGCCGTAACGACCAATATGCTGCTTTAGTAAAGCGGCCGTTTCTTTTTCAAGAGCACGTTGAAGTTCATGCAAGTGAACACCGGTCAGCTGTTCATTTAAAATATTAACCATTTTTTCAATATCTGATGCTGTTAATCCTTGTGGTAATTCAAACAATCGATTTTCAACATGTCCAGAATCAGTAATAATGATGGCTACTGCCGAATCATTCGACAATGGAACAATCGAAAATCGTTTGACTCGATGCTTACGAACATCTGGTCCAAGCAAAATCGACGTATAACTCGTTAAATCGGACAAAATCATGGCCGTTTTTTGAATTACTTGTTCGGTCTCTGTAATGCGTTCTTGGAATACAGATTGAATTTGTAGCATGTCATCGGATGATGCAAGTTGAGGCGTTAATAAATGATCAACATAAAATCGATATCCTTTTTCAGACGGAATTCGACCTGACGACGTATGCGTTTTTTCCAAATAACCCATTTCTTCTAAATCAGCCATTTCATTACGAATAGTAGCGGGACTAAATGGAACTTCCACTTTTTTAGAAAGTTGTCGTGACCCCACAGGCTGAGCAGTTTGAATAAAATCATCTACTGTTACTTGTAGAATAAGCAATTGTCGATTCGTTAACAAGTTTATCACCTCTGTTAGCACTCATCACTTGCGAGTGCTAATACTATACATAAATTATCAAATCCATGGGCAAAAGTCAACGAATACGATTGGCTAATCAATTAAAAAAGATTGAAAAATTTCATTGCCAATAAATCTACCTCTTTTTGTTAAGGCGACTGCATCTTCGTTACTGTGAATTGAACCGGTTTCCATATACTTTGAAAGTACTTGTCCATAGACATCTTCTAGAGATACACCAAATTTTTCTGCAAACTGTTTCTTATTCACTCCAGCTACTTTACGCAAGCCTAAGAACATTTCTTCTTCCATGCTTTCCGTTGCTGTAACTTCATGACTTGAATTGATTGGGAATTCGCCAGCTGTGACTGCATCCATATATTTTTTGATTGGTCCAATATTTGCATAACGATTGCCTTTCGCGTAGCCGTGAGCACCGGCACCAAATCCTGCATATGAAACATTATCCCAATACAAGTTATTGTGCATTGAATGCAATCCTGGCTGTGCAAAATTACTGATTTCGTATTGATGAATCCCTTTAGATTCCATTGCCGTCATTAATACTTCATACATATCGGCTTCTAAATCTTCTCCAGGCAAAATCAATTTACCCTTCGTCATTAAATTATAAAAAACCGTTTTCGGCTCGACAATTAATGAATAGGCGGAGTAATGTGGCAAATTTAGTTCAAGGGCTTTTTCTAATGTATGTTTCCACTGTTCCATCGTTTGACCTGGCAATCCATACATTAAATCGATGCTAATATTCGTAAAGCCTATATCTTTTGCCATTTGAATGGTGTGGTAAACATGTTCATTTGAATGAGTACGTCCTAAACGCTTTAAAATATCCTCGTCAAAACTTTGAACACCTAAACTTAAGCGATTGATTCCATTATTTTTCATCACCACTAATTTGTCATAGGTTAACTCGTCAGGATTTGCTTCGCTCGTGAATTCTTGAAGGTGAGTTTGAGGAAGATGTTGCTTAATAAGTTCAAATAAACGCTGCAATTGTGGAGCACTTAGTGCAGTAGGTGTACCTCCACCTAAAAAAATAGTTTCAATATGTAATTGATCACGATACTTTTCTACAAACATTTCCATTTCTATTCCTAGCGTTTCAATATACTCGTCCACTGGTTGATTTTTAAAGAACACTTTATTGAAATCGCAGTAATGACAAATTTGATGACAAAAAGGAATGTGAATATAAGCTCCTTTAATCATAGGTTTCATTCCTTCTTCCTTATAGAAAAAAGGGGCCAACTAGCAGCCCCCTTTACTTCAAATATATGATCAATCTTCGTCCATTTTCAAAACAGCCATAAATGCTTCTTGAGGAACTTCGACTGAGCCTACTTGTTTCATACGTTTCTTACCTTCTTTTTGCTTATCAAGAAGTTTACGTTTACGTGAAATATCTCCTCCGTAACATTTAGCAAGTACGTTTTTACGAATGGCACTAATTGTAGAACGTGCGACAATTTTTTGCCCAATCGCTGCTTGGATTGGCACTTCAAACTGTTGTCTTGGAATTAATTTCTTTAATTTCTCAACAATAATTTTTCCACGCTCATACGCAAATTCATTATGCACGATAAAGCTTAATGCATCGACTTGCTCTGCATTCAATAATATATCCATCTTCACTAGTTTAGACGGTTTATAACCAATTAACTCATAGTCAAATGAAGCATACCCTTTGGTACCTGACTTCAATTGATCAAAGAAATCATAGACTACTTCAGAAAGCGGAATTTCATAAATGATGCTAACACGTGTTTTGTCCAAATAATCCATGTTCATGAAGTTCCCACGTTTCTTTTGACAAAGTTCCATTACAACACCTACGAAGTCATTAGGTACCATAACTGTTGCTTTAACATAAGGTTCTTCAATTCGATCGATTTTTTGTGGATCCGGCATCATAGAAGGGTTGTCCACTTTTTTAACAGTGCCGTCGGTCATATGAACATCGTAAATAACACTTGGTGCAGTGGTAATTAAGTCAATGTTAAATTCACGTTCAAGACGTTCTTGGATAATTTCCATATGAAGTAATCCTAAGAAACCACATCGGTAACCAAAGCCAAGTGCTTGAGAAGATTCTGGCTCAAATTGAAGCGCAGCATCATTTAATTCAAGTTTCTCAAGTGCATCACGTAAATCATTGTATTTCGTATTATCAATTGGATAAAGTCCACAATAGACCATCGGGTTCAATCGTCGATAACCTGGTAAAGATTCTGTTGCAGGATTTGCAGCACCAGTAATGGTATCCCCAACTCGCGTATCACCAACAGTTTTAATTGCCGCAGTTAAAAACCCTACGTCACCTACTGTTAATTCGTCACGAAGAGTGGCTTTAGGTGTAAACACACCCGCTTCAACTACTTCAAATTCTTTTCCAGTTGCCATCATCAGAACTTTATCTCCTGGACGAACTGTTCCTTCCATTACACGGATATATGCGACTACACCACGGTAAGGATCATAAAGCGAATCGAAAATAAGTGCTTTTAATGGTGCTTCAGGATCCCCAGTAGGTGCAGGTACTTTAGCTACGATTTGCTCTAATATTTCTTCAATACCGATACCAGATTTTGCAGATGCAAGTACTGCTTCAGAAGCATCAAGACCAATCACTTCTTCAATTTCAGCGCGTACACGTTCTGGATCAGCAGCAGGTAAATCAATTTTATTAATGACAGGCAGGATTTCTAGCTCATTATCTAAAGCTAAATAAACGTTAGCTAGTGTTTGTGCTTCGATACCTTGTGCAGCGTCAACTACCAGAATAGCGCCTTCACAAGCGGCCAAACTTCTAGATACTTCATATGTGAAATCGACATGTCCAGGTGTATCAATTAAATGTAAGGTATAATCTTCGCCATCTTTCGCTCGATAGTTCAATTGTACAGCATTTAATTTAATCGTAATTCCACGTTCACGTTCTAAATCCATTGAATCGAGAAGTTGTGCTTTCATTTCTCTTGAAGTCAATGCTTTCGTTTGTTCTAAAATTCGATCGGCTAATGTTGATTTACCGTGATCGATATGGGCGATAATTGAAAAGTTTCTAATATTTTGTTGGCGTTTATTGCGTTCTTCTCGATTCATGCGTATGTCCACTCCTAATTAAACTACTTAAAATTATAGCAGTGAACACGCTTTACTTCAATGTTAGGTTGCAGTGTTATTTTCAAATACGATTGAAATCGCTTTTGCGATTACCGCAAGGGTCCGATTGATTTCTTCTTCTGTATTTTCAATTCCACCTAATTCAATTAAAATTGACTTTGGTGACAAGTCTTGATTATAGATGCCATTGCCATCATCCTTGGTCTTTTTCATGACACCACGAGACATATTCGGTACTAGTCGATTCACTTCTACCGATAGTGCTTTTGCATACGCCTCATTTAACTTATAGTTTGCATGTTCAGTACCAACTACTAATGCAATTCGCGCGAAAGACTCATTATTCGACTTAAGTGATGTTACTTTATGGTTGGCAGAATCTCGATGGATATCTAGAACTAGATCATATGATTTAGCATTTATTTGTTGTTGTAAGATTGGGCGTATCGCTGCATACGCTTGATAAAAGGGTCGATTTGTCACTTTCATTTCTTTCATATTATCGTATGGCAGAACGTCAACTTGTGCATTATTTAACTGTAAGTGATGAGTAACCAAATCACTTATGTCTGTAACATTCGTTGACGGGTCATAATTGGTATTTACTCCAATTACCCCTTTAACAATGGGATGATAAGCTTCATGAGAATGCGTGAATAATAATAAAACGTTTAACGGCGACGTTTCTTCCACGACAGGTATTTCTTTGGTTATTTCTTTGGTCACATTTGCAGCGTATGCTACTGGTTGTGTTTCAACTTGTTTCGGTGCATCTACTCCAAACGCGAGCATAGGGAGTTTAATTAGCAATATAGGTAGTAAAAATAAAAAAAGATAGAAACTCATGACCTTCTGCATTGTTTTGCGCATTCTTCACCCCTCCTCCTACAACGTACGTAGGATTAAGGAGAGATAGAACTAAAAACATCGTCTTGCAACCATTTCGTAACACCCGACTGAATCATGTCAGCATGTCTAGTCACCCAAGTATCTGTTTCTTTTGGCGTTACAAATAATTGTTGATGATGAGGCGGTAATACCTCTTGTAATAAAGCACGTATTTCTTCAGATGACCACCCTGACCATTCACCAAAAATCGGCTTAATCGCCTCTACATTAATCGGCGCCTCTGTACTTCTTAACCAAGATCCCACTGATAAAGCGGATGATGGTTTAGTCGCTTCCCCAATTTGGCTAGAAATAACTTTAAACACAGTTTCGATTGCATCTACCACAAGTACTGGAGCATCGACAACCATCGGCACTCCAATTGCTGTTACTGGAACACCTAGAGATTCGAATGATATCTCATTACGGGCATTTCCTACGCCTGAACCTGGGTGTATCCCTGTATTTGTGAGTTGAATGGTTTTACATAAACGATCTTGATTCCGTGCAGCTAACGCATCAATGACCAGTATTAAATCGGGTTTTACTTTATCGGCAATCGCTTTTACAAATTCACCCGTTTCTAAACCGGTCTGACCAGTAACACCAGGTGCATAAAAAACAACTTGACCATGTTCAAATGGTAATGAAAACATCTCTTCATGGAAACGATCAATAGCAAGCGGGCCGATTGCATCCGGCGTAATAGTACGATTTCCCAAACCAATAATTAGAACTTTTGACTGTGGAGTTAAATGTAACTGATGATGAATATCGTGCAATGATAAAATAAATTGTTGTTCAAGTTGCTCAAATCCATCGGCGTCTTCTGCTGTCAACGTGGGCACAGATAACGTTATATACGTTCCTTCCTTTTTGCCGATTGTTTCAGCACCACTGGCATCTGTTTCGATATGCGTTATAATCACTCTCCCTTTACGCTCTTCATTCATTTGAATTCCTGGTGATTCATATAAAGTATCTTTCTCTTTTTCTGTTCGATGTTGAACCACTTCGGTTGCTTCATCTATTAAATCTGTACGCATTAAATTTAATTTATCCATCCATATCACCTCAAAAAAAGTTTGCCCAAGGTGTCAAGTAAATATTCTTTGCGTTAATCTATTGCAATTTAACTTTTGATTTGATATTATAATGCTTGTTGTATTGAGAATATTATCTAATACTTATAGCAAACAGCGCTAATTAATTGCGCAAAGTTTCAACTCGAGAATCTACGTATCTCGGACCTTTTTTAGGAGGTGAAGAACATGCCAAACATCAAATCTGCAATCAAACGTGTAAAAACGAATGCTTCTGCTCACGCACAAAACTCTCACACAAAATCTGCAATGCGTACAGCAGTTAAGAAAGCTGAATCTGCTTCTCTTAACAATGAAGAAAACGCAAAAGACCTTATCCTTACTGCTATCAAGCAAGTAGATAAAGCAGCTTCTAAAGGATTAATGCATAAAAACACTGCGGCTCGTAAAAAGTCACAGTTAATGAAAAAAGCTTAAATATATGAAAGACTGGATTCGAAATTCGAATCCAGTCTTTTTTATATGTACTAATCGGAAGGTTTTTTCGATATCGTCGCAACTTTCTTGGATATCGTCGCAACTATCCTCGTTATCATCGCAACTTCTTCCGATATTGTCGCAACTTTCATCATTATTGTCGCAACTATCCAATTTCCTCCTAATTCCTACCCACTCAAAATAAAAAAAGACCTGATTCGCCAATATAGCGATTCAAATCCTTTTTCGTTATAGTCTATTCATTAAAAACAATTCTAATATTCGTTCTCGTTTGCCGCTACTTGTTTTTAATTGATAATCCGCGCTAGCAAGTCTGTGTAAAACATCGAGTAAACGGTCTTCTCCGACCTTTTGTCTACTCTCCACAATTAATTTCACTCGATATGGATTTACCTTTAATTGTTTTGCAATAGCTTGAGCGTGATATCCTTTTTTCTGTAAATAGCGCACATTCGACATTAAACGAATTTGAGAAGCAAGTAATGCTGTTAGCATAATTGGTTCTTCTTTTTGTCGCAATAAATCATGGTAAACCGTTAATGCAGTTGTCGTATCCCCACGTAAGTAAGCATTCAATAACTGAAATGCATCTTGCTCCAATGTACGTGTCATCAATAATTCAACATCACTTTTGGTGATTTCTTGTTGCTCTCCCACATAGGTAGCCATTTTATGTATTTCCGACTGCAATTGAACAAGATCTTGGCCAACGGTATCAATTAATCGTCCAACCGCTTCGTCTGTCATCACTTTTTGTTCATTCGCAACTGTAGATTTAACCCACACCACTAAATCATTACCATCGAGCGGTTTTGCTTCAAGTAATAAAGCTTTGTCTTTCATGAGTTTCGTTACTTTTTTTCGTTCGTCGAGTTTTTCATAAGGTGCAATAAAAATAGTAATCGCTGTTTCTGAAGGATGTTGCACCCAACTTTCGAAAGCTTTTAAATCATGATCTATTTTTTCTTTCCCTTTTTCCGTTGCTTTTAAAAATGAGGCATTTTTAGCGATAATTAATTTTCGGTCCGTAAAAAAAGGAACGGTATCTGCTTCTTCTATGACATGTTGAACTGGGACTTCGTCTAAATCAAAATATAGGATATCCGTTTCTCCATCTTTATTGAGCGATTCTTTTATACGACGAACCGTTTCGTCGAAAAAGTAATGCTCTGTGCCGACAAGTAGATAAATAGGACTGAAATCACCTTGTTGAATCTTTTTCCATACTTTTGAAAACATAATAAACCTCCTAATAACACATGCTTTACTAGTATACCTTAAATCTTATTACGCTGGGGTTTGAACAAAATGTGTCTTCCAATTGAAATTGCGGAAAAAAACTCGTTGTTTATGGATTTTTTTTAAGTAATCACTTATAATTAATTTGAATATAGGAGGGGTAGCAATGAACGAATTTGAAAAAAATGTCCAATCTAGACGTAACGATGTAGTTGACTCAGGTATTGGTTTCGTTGTATCTTTCGTCTTCTTTGCAGCGATTTTCACCATTGCGACTGTAATTGACTTCATTACAACATAAGTATTTAGAAAAACACACAGCTTGCATCCTTATTGGCGCAAGCTGATGTCTTTCTTTTACTGCTTAATTTTATTATCTAAGAGACTCGTCATTGCGATAAGTCTCTTTTTTTCATGCCTTTTTCTAAAGTGGTTCGTGTCGTCATTTCTTCTTTATCATACCGAATATGCACAGAACCAACATCTGCCGTTGTCAGTGTTGGGATGTTCTTTTCCTTAAACCTATCAACAATTTCTTGACTAGGATGGCCATAGCGATTGTTTTTCCCAGCAGAAAAAATGGTGAGTTCAGGGTTTAATTGGTTAATCAATTCGATTGAGCTTGACGTTTTACTGCCGTGATGCCCAGCTTTTAAGATAGTTACATTTTGCATCCCTTCATACTTTCTTAGCATGTCCTCTTCCCCATCTTTTTCTAAATCACCTGTGAACAAAGCTGTAAATAAACCATGCTTCATATACAAAACGAGTGAATCATCATTTCCCTCATACTTGGTATCTTGAGGGGAAACATACATAAATTGTGTATGTCCAACTTGCCAATTAGTATCTGCCATTTGTTCTTTTATTACAATGTTCTGGTTGATTGCTGTTTGAAAGGCTTCTTGTAAAGTGGATTCATAAATTGCACCAGGAGTCACATGGATTTCTTCCACTTTTATTTCTTCTAAAATTTCTTCTGCCCCTTCAATATGATCACTATCTGCATGTGTCCAAATAAAAGTATCAATACGGTTAATGCCACGACCTTTTAGAAATGGCACAATTACTTCTCGCCCAATTTCAAAAGCCGTATCTGATTGTTTCCAAAAAGCTTGGTCGAAACGTAGTAACCCACCTGCGTCAATCAGGATGACGCCTTGCTGATGTGGAAGTTCAATAACTGTCGCATCACCTTGGCCAACGTTTAAAAATGACACTTCAATGGATGGATCAAGATATGGCGTTGCTTGAATAATAACAATAGGTAAGCCAAGCGTTACAAACAGTTTTCGCATGGGATGTTGTAGTTCTAGTACTAAGAACGAACTGACAACGCCTAAAAAGGCCACAATAAGCTGCCAGTTGGATAGTTTTCCAGGATTCCATAGTTGATATGGAATCGATGCGATTTTTAAGATGACAGTTGTTAAACCCAAGCGTAAAGGTTCATACATCATAAACAGATAATCTAAAAAGAAAGGCATGACAAATGAAAGAAGAAACAAAAATAAGTTGATGGGTAAAATAATAACTGAAAAGAGTGGAACAAAAACTAAATTGACGACAAAAGAGGATAGTGAAATTTCGTAAAAGTGAAAGAGGAGTATCGGGAATACCCCAATCTGACAAAGAAAGGTAATCCAAAAAGATTGTTTAAGAACAGTCGTTTGAGTTTTTAAGAAAGGCGAAGAAAAAAGCAAAGCGGCTGCGGCAACGTAAGATAGTTGGAAACCAATTTGCAAAATTACGCCTGGTTGTATAGTAATAAATATCAATAAACTAAGCCCAAATGCGTCTTCAATTGATAGTCGTTTATTCAATTGCTTAGACAGAAGCAGAATTTCAACTACTCCTACCGCCCGCCATACTGATGGTGCACCACCTACTAAACATGCATAAATCGGTAAACAAATTAACAAACACCAAATCGCTCGTTCCTTCCTAATCATAAGTCTTAACAAGGATTGGTAAAAAATGAATGTTAAAAACGCCACATGTAATCCCGAAATAGCAAATAAATGAGTAATTCCAAGTATTTGATAGGCGCGTGTCTGTTGTGGATCCACGTCATCACGCAAGCCAAGTAATAAGGATTTTGCTTCTGGTTGAAGGGAAAGTGGAAAATAGCTTTCAATTTGTTTTTCCATTTGAAAGCGTCTACTGGCTATCCAACCTAGAACGCCACTTGGTTCTGACACTTTTATTAAGGAGGCAGCTGACAACATCCCCACAGCCCCGTGGCTAGTTAAACACGTTGACATACTAAACGCATAATCATGAGCTCGCAGAGGCACTTCTGCCGCTTGTCCAGCCCATTTAAATGTCGCACCTGTTAAGGATTGTTGTTGAAACATCAACTTCTCTTCTTCTGACGCAAACGTGTATGTAATATACCACTTGTCCTTTTCGTCAGATAATGCAAAACCCCGTAATTTTGAACCATTAATAGAATAAGTGGAAGTCCATTTAAACAAGCTGTCTTGGACAACTTCACGATGAACAGATGACAATTTTTCTTCTGAATAAAAGAAGAAAAAAATAGCCGTCAGTACATAACTCAAAATAAATACGACCGGCCACCGTTTCCAAATAAATAACATCATAATAAAAACATGCACAAATAGCATAAGCATTGACCCAATGATCGAGCTAGTCGATACGATGGCTGCAATTGCTAAATAGATTACACGTTGATTCCAATAGTTTTGCCAAATAGATCATTCACCTGCGCTTCGTATGAAGCCAATTCTTCAGCAGAAACTCCATTCTCTCTTAATTTTTGAAGCATTTCTAAATACAAAGTGATTTTTTTATCGCTTAAGAAATCGATTTTTCGTTCATCAAAAGGAACATGGACGACTTCTACATTTGCTTGCGCCAATAATTGAATCGCATATTCACTGTTTTTATAATTTTTCGCATAATATAAACGTCGAATGCCTGATTGAATAATTGATTTCGTGCAAGGCAAACAAGGAAAATGAGTCACATAAAGGTCAGCTTCATTCGTTGAAATACCATATTTCGAACATTGAAGTAAGGCATTCATTTCCGCATGAATCGTACGGACACAATGATGATCTACAACGTAACATCCTTGGTCAATACAATGATCTCCACCAGAAATGGAACCATTATAACCCCCTGCCATTATTCGTTTATCACGAACGATTGTCGCACCTACAGCTAACCTTGTACATGTGCTTCGCAGTGCTAGTAAATGGCTTTGTGCCATAAAGAATTGATCCCATGTTATTCGCTCCATAAAAACGCCCCCTGATTGTAAACTCTTCTTTAGTTTAGTAGGTACACGTTTCTTACGTCAATTGATTGTGGTGTTAATTGACCGAAATAAATTCTTTCAAGTTTTCAAATGTAGAATCACCAATACCTGTTACGTCTTTAATATCCTCAATAGATGTAAAAAGCCCCTTTTCTTGGCGATACGTGATAATGGCTTTAGCCTTAGAGGGACCAATACCCGAGAGGCTCATTAAAGTCGTTTCATCAGCCGTATTAATATTGACGAGTGCAGATTGAGATTCAGAAGTACTTGGACTCGTTGCAATAGGTAGTGGTACTTCAGTTTCACCAATTAAAGGAACATAAATGACCATTTCATCGACTAACTTCGCAGCAAAATTCAATGCTTTTTCTTCTGCAGTTGGGAGTATCCCTCCTGCGAGTTGAAGTGCATCTAACACTCGACTGCCAGCAGGTAATGTATAAACGCCTGGTGTATGGACTTGTCCCTTTACATCGACGACAACGGATTCATTTATTTCTGTCTCGGTTGGATTTGTTTCAACTTGTTCTTCTGTTGGGATTGGACTTGCGATTGGGTTTTGGATGGTTTCAAGCGTACCGGCAATTGGGGGTGCCGGATTGTGGGAAAACGGTTTAAATAATGCAACATACAAAATCACTACAGCACTTATCAGCACGAGTTTAGTTGAATGTTTTTTTAACCATGCAGGATTCAGATTGGGTCATCCTTTCCTACAGGGAGCAGTTCTTATAGAGCTACCCATACTATAAACGAATTGCGAATATTTGGAAAGTTTTTCTTCTATTATCTTAAGAATTGTTTCTTGATAATCCTCTAAACTGCTACACTTTCCCATGACGTGCGCCAAGTTTCCTCGTCGCTTGTAAACATGATAATGCGCTGTAAAAAGAAATCAATAGAATGGATCCGAGCGATAAATTCCGTTTCAGTCCATATCATCTGTCATTGCTTCCTACTATATTATCAGAGAAACCATCGTACAAAATACAGCAACTAAAATTACAGAAAATGCGCCAATCCTATATATCCTCTGCACACTTCATGGTGAACGGAAACTGTATAACATCCCGTTTCCTAATCATCATGACGAGGGATTCAACGTATGGCTTCGACACTTGCATGTACATCTTCATTTACAGATGTATCACCCCGATATAAAGAAGCAGTAGATGCCTACTATCTCCGCCAAAAGCCTTTTCTATTGGTGACACCATTCTTTATTATTCTATTATTTTACTATTACAACTAAACTCGTGACTTTTACAACTAAATCGGCAAAAATCACAACTAAATATCCCATTTTTACAACTAAACTCGCTAAATTTACAACTAAATCATCTTCCGCTTTAACGGAAGATCAGAGCCATTTAACTAAAAAAATCCCATGCAACAGTTACTTCGTTGCATGGAAAAAAATACGTTCGCTATTGTTCTTGGGTGATTCATTCGTCCAGTCTGCAGTTACTTTAACTTGCGAAAAACCGACTTGATGTAAGCAAGCAAGATAGCTATCGATCTCAAAAGAACGTTGAAAATGACTTTCTTCAAAGCGGTCATAAGAACCCGTTTTATTTTTCATGAAAAAAGTTAAATCATGATAAACAGAATGAGGATGCTCTCCTTGTTCCGTATGCCAAATGTAGGCAACTTGTTCATCTTCATATGTAAAAGGTCCATCTAAAAACAATTCATCCATTTTATAAATTGAATGAACATCAAAGAATAACTGACCGCCTGGTGTTAATGACTGATAGATGCCTTGTAATGTTTGGAGAACTTGCTTTTCATCTTCAAGATAATTCAATGAATCAATAGCAAGAATAGCCACATCCATATCATGGAAGCCTTCTAATTCTGTCATTGATAAATGAAATAACGGGATATGATACCCCTCTTTTTGAAAACGATCAGATGCCATCGCTAGCATTTCTTCAGACAAATCGACAGCTTGAACAACAAAACCCTGCTCTGCAAATTTTGCAGACAGGACTCCGGTTCCACAGCCAATATCTAATAAAGATTTACCTTTAACATTTTCAACATAAGAAACAACCTTATGAACGTAGTTGTCATAAGGTATGTCCGTCATTAACGCATCATAAATGTAAGCAAACTCTTTATAGCTAGACATTACGCTTCTAAATCTACTTCGATTATTGGTGCGTCTCCCCATAAACGTTCTAAGTTATAAAATTGACGTTCGTCTTTATGGAATACATGTGCAACAACGTCACCCATATCTACCAATACCCAACGTGCTGCGTCAAATCCTTCTAAACGTTTTACATCGTAGCCTGCTTGTCCTGCTTGATCTGCCATTTCTCGTGCGATAGATTGTACTTGGCGATCAGAATTTGCGTGACAAATAACAAAATAATCGGCAATCAAAGATACACCTTGCATATTTAATACGATAATGTCTTCTGCGCGTTTGTCATCTGCTGCTTTATAAGCGATTTCTAATAAAGTTGGTTCTGTCATTCAGTCATTTTCCTTTCGTGTAACCAAATCATTGTAACAATGAATGGAATCCGGATATACCGGTTGATTTTTTTTTATTAAAAATTGAATGGAATGTTTTACACAAGCCTTCATTAATAATTCGAGTCCTTGTTCAGCTTGCTGTCTTAATTCATCGACACCTGAAAATTTTCGATTCGGTTCAATCATATCAGCACAATAAATGATTTTCTCCAGTTTGGACATAAATTTACGACCAGTGGTATGATAGCAAATTGCATTTAAGACATCTTGATTGGTTACCCCAAATTCCTGCTGAGCTACGAATGCCCCCACAGGAGCATGCCACAATTCATGGTGAAATGTTAAAAGTGTTGGCTCCATTTGTTGTTCGATTATGGTCTGTTTCATCCAGTCTCGATCTGCAAATTTCACGACATCATGTAAAATAGCAGCAAGTTCTGCTTCTTTTTCATCTACTTCATACACTTTTGCTAATTGAATAGCTGTTTCCATGACACCTATAGTATGGACAAAACGTTTTTCAGGCATTCTTGTACGTATGGCATTTAACAAATCATCTTTATTCATACAACTTCTCCTGACGAATATAAGATTGTACACTTTCAGGAATAAGCAAGGAGACATCTTTTCCTTGTTGTAAACGATTACGTAACATCGTTGATGACAAGTCAATTAAAGGTGCATCGATTATAGTAACAGGATATGCTGACTTATCATCGTATCCTGGACGACGAACACCAATCAATTGAATATGTTTCACAAGCTCATCAATCTTGTACCACTGATCTAAATAGGCAATCATATCCGCACCAATCAAAAAACTGAATTGCGTTTGTGGTTCTTGCTTTTGCAATTCCATCATCGTATCGAACGAATAAGACAACCCACCACGCACGATCTCAAGCGATTCTACAGTAAAATACGAGAATGGTTCAACAGCAAGCTCCAACATATGAAGTCGTTGTTCACCCGTAGCTAACTGAGTCGCTTCTTTATGCGGCGGTTTTGCATTCGGCATAAATCGAATTTCATCAAAATCAAGTGCATGATACACTTCATTTGCCATAATTAAATGTCCAATATGTGGAGGATTAAAGGTTCCACCAAAAATGCACACTTTTTTCATCGTCAGCCTCTAGTTGGCAAGACGATTTTTTTATTATTTTTTGATTGCTTATACAATACAACCGTTAAACCAATCACTTGAACTAGTTGTGATTTTGTACCTTTTGCTAATTGTTCAGCTACTTCTTGTTTATCGTCTTCACAATTTTGCAAAATGCTAATTTTGATTAATTCACGAGTTTCGATAGCCTCTTCAATATGTTTAATCAAATGTTCATTTACTCCGCCTTTTCCAACTTGGAAAATAGCTGACAAATGATGAGCTTCGCTTCGTAAAAAACGTTTTTGTTTACCTGTTAACATGTGGACCTCCTAGTAGTTGTTCGACTTGCTCTATAGTTTGCTTCGTATCTGGTTTGCGATTTGTCCACTTTTGAAACGACAATGCACCTTGGTGCACGAACATGCCGACTCCATTTAAACAACGTGCTCCTCGATCTTTTGCTTCAGCCAAAAATGGCGTCAATAATGGATTATACACAATATCTGCAACAATTGCTGAAGATGTTACATTTTTTAGTGACAACGGCATATCGACATTTGATGTTATCATGCCCGCTGGCGTTGTTTGTATGATGACTTGAAAGTCTGCAAGTTGGGCTTCTGCTTGATCAAGTGTTAAGGCACGACCACTTTTCAAATCAGTGATTAAACGTTGTGCATTTGAAAAGCTGCGGTTTGCACAAACTAAATTTACATAGCCTTGCTCTTTTAATGCAAAAGCAATTCCTCTGGCAGCACCACCAGCACCAATGATTAAAATAGACAATTCTTTAAGGTTTGTCCCCATTGCTTCTTCTAAAGAATTAACGAAGCCAATTCCATCCGTATTGTACCCAGTTAATGTTCCATTCGCTTCAACAACGACTGTATTCACAGCGCCCATTTGTTCCGCCGATGAATCGATTTTATCTAATAACGGCAAAATGGCTTCTTTATGTGGAATCGTTACATTCCAACCACTTGCCCCTAATGATTTCAATGATTCAACAGCTTCAGCCAAATTTTCTTTTTTGACATGTACAGGAATGTAAGTGGCATCGATTGTTAAATCGGAAAACCACTGACTATGCATACTTGGTGACATCGAATGAGAGATGGGATCACCGATTACAGCGTACCATTTTTTCAAAATCAGATGCCTCCTAGATAAGTGATGGACGGATTTGAATTTCCACACCTTTAGGCGCATAGGCTGCTATAACCACATTTGGTTGATTGACAGTAATCCAACCTAAGCCTGAAAACACAATGTCCGTCTTCCCAGCTTTAATTGAAAACTCATGACGAACTAATGGCGGCAATTGGTCTTTAAATTGTGCAGATGGAGGTGCAAGCATGCCACCTAAATGTTCTGCATATAAATTATCCGCATTGTCGAGTTTTGTACGATGGATATTTAGATCATTTGAAATATGAACTGTAAATGACGATCGCTCACCTTGCATGAAATCAAATCGAGCTAAACCGCCTAAAAACAATGTTTGTCCAGCATTTAATTGGAATATTTTCGGTTTAATTTCACTCTTAGGTGTAATCCATTTAAGTTCAGATGGATCTAAGAAATGTGCCATTTGATGGTGATTAATGATCCCCGGTGTATCATATAATGATTGGTTATCATCTAAAGGTATTTCAATTAAATCAAGAGTAGTTCCTGGGAAGTGAGAAGTGGTTATTACTTCTTTTTCACCTGTTACTTGTTTGATAATACGGTTGATGAATGTTGATTTACCAACGTTTGTACAACCTACTACATAGGCATTCTTGCCTTCGCGCAGACGATCAATTGCTTCCATCGCTTCAACCATACCAGTGCCTTTATGAGCGCTAACTAACATGACTTCAACTGGTTTCAATCCTAGTTTTTTAGCTTCTTGTTGTAACCATTTAATGACGCGATGTTTTTTAACTGATTTAGGCAGTAAATCCACTTTATTAGCTATAAGCAATATTGGATTGTTCCCAACGAAACGATGTAAACCAGGTAACCAGCTACCATTGAAATCGAAAATATCTACGATTTTAACAATTAGTCCTTGTTCATTACCAAGGCTATTTAAAATACGTAAGAAATCATCGTCTGTTAACGACACTGGTTGTAATTCATTATAATTTTTCAATTTAAAACAGCGTTGACAAATCACCACTTCTTTTTCTAATGAAGATGGTGGTGCATAGCCAGGTGTTTTTGGATCAATTGTTTGTATTTTAGTACCGCATCCGATACATGATGGTGTAGTTGTCAAACTTCTTCCTCCCAAGTTACGAAACCTCTTCTTTTTAATGCTTTAAAAATTCGTCGTTCGACCAATCGATTGAATCGTGTGAAGAAACCGTCTGATTTTGCGACAGGTAAAACTAAAATTGTATGCAGTTTTATGCGATTACCACCAACAACATCCGTCAACAGTTGATCACCAATGACGACTACTTCTTCACGTTTTACATCCATGGTGTGAAGTGCTTTAACGAATGCTTTACCCATTGGTTTGCGCGCTTTATATATGAATGGAATTCCGAGTGGGTCTGCAAAAGATTTAACTCGAAGTTCATTGTTGTTGGATACAATTGTTACTTGAATCCCTGCGTCCTTCATACTCTTGAGCCAGTTGACAAGTTTTGGCGTTGCCTCTGGTCTGTCCCATTCGACTAGTGTATTGTCTAAATCTGTTATGATTCCACGAATTCCTTTTTCAAGCAATCGTTCTGGTGAAATGTCGAATACACTTTTCACAAATTCGCTTGGTAAAAATTTTTTGTACACCGTGACACACTCCGTTCAACCTTTTTTCTGTAATGATTATAACATACTACCGATTTTCTGACCCACTCGCACACGACTTCCTGCAATAATAGATGAATCTAATTGAAAAGCATTTTTTTCGAATAGTAGCACAACTGTCGAACCAAAAGTGAAAAAGCCAATTTCTTCACCTTTTTTCCAGTCTCGAGATAAGTTAGTCATCTGAATTGAATTAACAAACATAGCGCCAACACTGACTACCGCGCAAGTTTTGGAATTTGGGCATACTAAATGTGTAACTTGACGATAATTACCACTAATCGGTGTTTTTCCATAGGTTAATCCCGCTTGATTCACAGGGTACGATTTTTCTCCAAGCGTTACTTGTTGTTTTACATGGCCGTCAACCGGACTATGAATCCGATGATAATCGGCAGGACTTAAATAAAACACCATGTATGTGCCGTCTATATATTTGGAAGCTTGTTCAACATTACCGAGAAGATCGGTCAAAGTATATGATTTTTCTTTCACTAAAAATGTCCCGTTTGATGTAATTGACCCAACGGATTCTACTTTTGCATCTACAGGGCTACTTGCAAACAGCTCACCCTGGACGATTGGACGATGTTGAGAATCGATTTTCCGAATGAAAAAATCATGTAATGTTGGAAACGTTTCAATAGATTGTGAAACCTCTGTCATTTGTATTTTGTATGTACGGATATACGATGGAATTATTTTTCGACTCACTGGTGATTTAGCAAATCGTTGTATCGCTTGGGATGACCATTTGCCATTCGTCAATTCAATAAGCGATTGATACACTTTCTGTTTCACGGAATCCCTCCTGTTCTAAATAAATATGTTCTACCTTTTTTTAGTTGAAAGAAGTATAATAAACTAATACTGTACACACGAAGGAGTGTCGTCCATTGTTTCTATTTCAACGACTGGATCACACAATCAAAAAAATGAAAGCAAATGCAGCAAATATGATCACCATTGGGAATTTATCTTTTGGTGGTGCCTCCATCATGACCACATTAAACGAATCTTATAGTTATAGTGTTCTGTTTATATTTATTGCAGCTCTACTCGATCGTTTCGACGGTATGGTTGCTCGTAAATATGGTCAAGAATCTGAGCTTGGTAAGCAACTCGACTCTATGAGTGATATTATCTCATTCGGCGTTGCGCCAGCGATTCTTATTTATATGGTTGATTTATTTGAATTTGGAACAGCTGGAATGGCCATTACCATTATTTATATAGCAAGTGGAGCTTTTCGCTTAGCGCGCTTTAACATTATGGATTCTGATGGCTACTTTACCGGACTACCGATTACCGCTGCAGGAACGTTACTTACGCTTTCTTATTTTGGATTGTCCCTATTCTCTCCAGTTTTTTATATGTTCTTCATGCTGATCTTAGCCATTTTAATGATTAGTACATTCACTTTGAAAAAAGTTTAACGACCGCAAATTGCGGTCGTTTTTTTCATGCAATTAGAAGCTCAATCATATAGTGACAAAAGACGACATGGAGGTGCACGTCATCATGAGTAGTTTACTGTCTGCTGTCCTGCAACTATGGATTGAAATCCCTGCTTTTCTTGGGTATTTGAAAGGTCAGGCGTTTAGAAAGCCCCTCTCACTTGAAGAAGAAGCGATATATGTAGAACGTTGTTTAGCTGGTGAAGAAGAAGCGAAACATGAATTAATTGAACGGAATATGCGACTTGTCGCACACATCGTCAAAAAATTCCATCCAAAACACGAGCAACTTGATGATTACATTTCAATTGGCACCATCGGATTAATGAAAGCCGTAGCTAGTTACACCCCTGATAAAAAAACACGCCTCGCTACTTATGCAGCACGCTGTATTGAAAACGAAATCCTCATGCATTTACGTTCACAGAAAAAAGTACAAAAAGATGTCTCACTCTACGAACCCATCGGGACCGATAAAGACGGTCACTCACTCCAAATTACAGATCTCCTACAAACCGACGAAGATACTGCTCAACAAACACTTGAACAAAAAGAACAAATGGCAAGGCTATATCGACATTTGGATCGGCTCGAAAAGCGTGAAATCGAAATTATTGAACGGCGTTATGGCTTACATCATTTCGAACCCATGACGCAAAAGCAAATTGCTAAGCAATTAAACATCTCTAGGAGCTACGTCTCTAGAATTGAAAAACGAGCATTAGTAAAGCTCTATCAATTGTTTAAACATGAAAAAAACTCTCTCGATTCACTGGATATCGAAAGAGCCGCCAATCAACAGTCTAAAAAACCTAAATTTTAATGGACGTTTTATAATTTGCTGATAACGTGTAAAACGATTTGTGTTGAATGTTCAGCTGCAGTTGGTAAGAATTCTTCAAAACTTATCGAAGACTCTTTTCCTGCAATGTCCGACAATGCACGGATCACAACAAATGGCACGTCAAATTGATGGCACACTTGCGCCACAGCAGCTGCTTCCATCTCAACTGCCTTCATGTGAGGGAAATGAGTTCGAACGCTCTCAACACGTGCTGGGTCGCTCATAAACGAATCTCCTGTCGCAATTAGACCTGAAGCGAATTGATGTTGTCCTAATTCTTCTACTGCCTCTTCTGCGAGTTTACGAAGTTTAGCATCTGAAATGAATGCTGCTGGAAGCTGAGGAACTTGTCCCATTTCATACCCGAATGCAGTAACATCCACATCGTGATGACGAACCTCATCAGAAATTACGATTGCTCCTACTTCTAATAACGAATCAAATCCACCTGCTGAACCTGTATTAATTACTGCATCTGGTTTGAAATGATGAAGTAAAATGGATGTTGACATCGCTGCATTTACTTTCCCAATGCCACTTTTCAGTAATACGACATCGTGACCTGCATATGTACCTTCTGTATATTCACTATTAGCGATGACTGTAGTTTGTGGATTTTCAATGGCTAAACGTAACGCTTCAACTTCTTGTTCCATCGCGCCGATCACTGCAATTTTCATTTATGTCCGCCTCTTTTCTGGTTAGTAGAACACCGATTACACACTCAAAAGTGCTAGCTTATATTTTAGTAAAACAAATGGCTGATAAAACTTTATCTTTTAGCGTTCAAAAACACTTCCCTAAAAATAATAAAAGCGGCGCCGAAAGTCAATAGGCGCCGTCTAATGTTTTTAAAGTTTCCATTTTTTCAGGTTTCCAGCCTTCGCCGTCCACCCATTGTAAATACACACGATATTTTTCTTCTTTATTGTTTGATGAGACAACACCGATGGATTTTTGAGGATCTCCACCATTTTGTATACGCCATACAATCATGTTATCCGCTGATAAACCAGTTGTATAGGCTATCGCGTTTAGTTTTTCTGTCCAATCCACGTGACCTTCACTATAGATAGATGTATGTTGACCAGATTGTGATGTACCGACTGGCTTCCATGCAGTATTTACTACTCTTTCAGAAACTAATGGGTCATTTGAAGGTGTAGAAGTAACGGTTCCGCCAGTAGTTGAATCTTCTGTAGCTGCTTCCTCTTCAGTTGATTCCTTTTCTGCTTCTTCTTTAGCTACTTCATCCTTTTTAGCTTCTTCTTTCTTTTTAGCTTCTGCTTCCTCTTTAGCTGCTGCTTCTTTAGCTGCCTCGGCATCTTCATCAGTTTCAATTTCTTTTGAACTCACTTCTTCTGATGATTCATCCGCCTCTGGAACGCCTGTTGTCCCTGGTTCAGACTCATCCTGCGAGTTGCTCACGTCTGATTGAGACTCTTTCGAATTCGACTTAGCCTGCTCTGAATCATCCTTACTAAGGAAAATAAATCCGCCAGTAATGACAATCAAAACGATAACAACACCTATAAGTGCATTCAATATTTTGTTCGTGCGATTTGGTTTATGTGGTCGATTACTTCTTGAGGTATATCGACGCTGTGTGTTTGCCATCTGCGTACTCCCCCTTATATACAGCATGATACCATAAATGGTCATGACAAATTAGACGAACAGGTTAAAGAAATGTTTCATTTTCGTGAAAGTTTGAGTGAAATAAGCTAACTTTTCTTGAGATTGGGATTTCATCCAAATACTCCCTCGTGGTGTTTTGGGAAAAAGGAATTACGTTGCAACTTTGCCGATTTCGTTGCAACGATCCAATTACCTCCTAACTATTAAGAGATTGACATGATTTGAAAAGTGATTTTCCCGTTCGGTATTTTCACAATCACTTGTTTCCCAACTTGTTTCCCCAAAACTTGTTGAGCGATGGGTGAATCATTTGAGATGCGGCCTTCCAGTGGGTCCGCTTCTGCTGAGCCAACAATAGTGTAAGTCTCAAGTTCCCCATCCGGGATTTCTTGAATGGTTACTGTACTCCCTATTTGGACAATCTGCGAGTCCAGTTTAGGTGGTTCAATAATTACTGCATTGCGAATAATTGCTTCAATTGCAGAGATGCGACTTTCTACGAATGCTTGGTCTTCACGTGCGGTTTCATAATCAGTATTTTCGATTAATCCGAAACAACGAGATGATTTAATCCGTGCTATTACTTCCTTACGTTTTATGGATATCAAATAATCCAACTCTTCTTGTAAGTTTGTCAGACCAAATTGTGTGATTGATTGTTTTTTTTCAACTGTCATAAATATCTCCCTTAGCCTAAACAAGATAACTGCAGCGTATTGAAAAAACCCACTCCCGGTTCGAAGGGAGTGGATTAAGTATTCACATTAATTTATTGATGTAATTTTTACGTCCATTTCGCCGCCTGGTGTTAGCACTTTTACTTGATCTCCGACTGAACGGCCGATTAAGCTTTTAGCGATTGGTGAATCGTTTGAAATTAAGCCTTCAATTGGGTCTGCTTCCGCTGATCCCACGATTTTATAAGTTTCTTCTTCACCATCTGGAACTTCAATAAAGGAAACCGTTTTCCCAAGGGATACGATATCATTGTCTTTCTCGTTTCCTTCAATAATTACCGCATTGCGAATCATAGATTCTAAAGTTACAATACGACCTTCAACGAATGCTTGGTCTTCTTTAGCAGAATCGTACTCTGAGTTCTCAGATAAGTCTCCGAAGCTTCGTGCAACTTTAATACGTTCCACAACTTCTTTACGTTTTACAGTTTTCAGAAAATCTAATTCGTCCGCTAACTTTTGCTTTCCAGCAATCGTCATTGGGTATTGTTTTTCAGTTGCCAATTACTTTCACTCCTTCAACTACTTACTAGCTCATAAAAATAGTATGCCTTGTCGAGTCTGAATATGCGGCATAATATTTAGATAATATTGTCAGTCTGCAACCATCATATTACACAATGATATCAGATTCAAGAATTGTTTTAATTTTTGTAACCATCAAATCAATTGCAACTTGGTTTTGTCCACCTTCAGGTATGATGATGTCCGCGTATCGTTTTGTTGGTTCGATAAATTGATTATGCATTGGTCGGACTACTGATAAGTATTGTTCGACTACAGATTCAATTGAACGTCCACGTTCATTGATATCTCTCATGATCCGTCGAATGATACGTAAATCAGAATCCGTATCAACAAATAATTTGATGTCCATTAATTCACGCAAACGTTCATCTTCTAAAACCAAAATACCTTCTAATATAATAACATCTTGTGGTTCAATTACAATTTTTTCGGGCGAGCGGGTATGAATCTCATAATTATAAACTGGTTTTTCAATTGAATGTCGGGTCAAAAGTTGATTAATATGTTCAATAAGTAAGTCATTATCAAATGCATGAGGATGGTCATAATTTGTTGCTAGGCGTTCCTCAAATTGTAAATGACTTTGATCTTTATAATAGTAATCTTGCTCGATCACTACAACTGATTTTTCTTTATATACGTCATAGATTGCCTTAGTAACACTCGTTTTCCCTGAACCAGAGCCACCAGCGATACCAATAACAATAGGGCGCTTAAATGTCATCGTACAAGCTCCTTTCTCATCATGTTATTTGGTCTAACTGGAATTTCGGATTTAAAACGTACAACTTGCAATGGATGACGTGCGACATCCAAATCGTTTCCTTTGTCGTCCCATAAATCGGTAATCGTCATGCGGAAATTTTCAATACCAGGTCCGAAAAATTCTACTTCCTGACCTTTTGTAAAGTAATTTCTCTGTTGCAGTGTGACCATTTTGGTTTCATTATCATAATCGATCACCAAACCAATAAAATCTGTCGTTGTTTTTCTGCCATGGACACCATACATTTGTTCTTCATACGAAGGGTCTCCTTCGAAAAAAGCAGTCGCCGCACCTCTGTTGGCACATTTTTCAAGTTCTTCTAACCATTCACGTTTGATTAGGAAGTTTTCTGGATCCTCACAATAAGCGTCAATTACTTTTCGATATACGCTTACTACAGTAGCTACGTAATGAATCGATTTCATTCGCCCTTCAATTTTCAACGAGTCAATCCCGAGCTCAATCATGCGAGGAATCGATTCAACTAATTTCAAATCTTTCGGACTCATAGCAAATGGAGCGTCCCCATCCACAAAAAGCGCATTTTGTTGTCCGTCATTCGCTTCATATAAATCGTAATCCCAACGACAAGATTGGCAACAGCCACCTCGATTGGAGTCACGAGCAGTCATATGATTCGACAACGTGCAACGACCACTATAGGCGATACACATACCTCCATGAATGAAAGCTTCAATTTCAATATCAACTTTTTCTTTCATCTCCTGAATTTCGTCTCCACTCGTTTCACGAGCAAGTACAACACGATGCAATCCTTCATCTTTCCAGTATTGCACTGCTTTCCAGTTCGACAGCGATTGTTGTGTACTTAAATGAATTTCAAGTTTAGGCGCGTTATTGCGACAAGTTTCGATAATTAATGGATCAGCCACGATAATACCAGTGACTCCTGCCGATTCAATATCCTTCAAATACTCTGCTAAACCGTCCATGTTTTCATTGTGAGCAAAAATATTTGTGGTTACATAAATTTTAGCCTTGTAGGTGTTTGCAAATTCAACAGCTTCACGCATTTCATCAATCGAGAAGTTCCCTGCATTAGAACGTAGTCCAAATTCGCGTCCTCCAATAAAGACAGCGTCTGCACCATATTGAACGGCAATTTTAAGTTTCTCTAAATCTCCCGCTGGAGCGAGAAGTTCTGGCTTTTTAACAATGACGCGTTTGCCATTAATAATTTCACTAATTCGGTCATGTTGAAGCATTGCCATCTGAATTCTCCCTTTCCTTAGTACACGGTCTCTTTGAAGAAAAATCCGGTATCAAGTGGGCGAAGTTCCGGTTGCATTTCTTCAATTTCCGCTAATAAGTCACTTTTTAATTCGTCATAAGCTGCAGATGATTCCGAGTATGCATCAATTGCTTGTCTATAAAGATTCGTCACTTTCGTCACATATGTAGCTTCTTGCAAGACACCATCGATTTTAAATGAGTCAATGCCAGCATCCATTAGTTCTCCTAACTCTTCAATCAAACACATGTCGTTTGGACTGAAAATATGTGTGCCATTTGCATCCTCATAAATCGGATATTTATTGTGTCGCTCTTTGTCGTGTAAAAACATGTTTTTCTGACCACTACGGTTGTCAATTTCCATCGCTTTATCCTGGTACAAAAAGTAATTACCTAGTAATGAACGTTTAGATTGAAACATGCATGTCATTCCATGTATTTGTACTTCAATAGCAACTTCAGCGTTTTCTTTAATTTCTATTATTTCATCCATGCTTAATTCTCGAGCCAGCACGGCACGATTTGAACCGCGCTTACCCCAATAATTAGCAGTGAACCAATTGGTTGCTGTCATCTCAGTATTCCAATGTAGTGAAATATCTAGATTAGCTTCTCGTTTGACCATCACCACAGCAGGGTCTCCAAAAGTAATGCCATCCACTCGAATAGCCGCTAGTTTTTCCATGTAGGGGCGTAATAAATCTACACGATCATTATGATAGAGGGCGTTCATAGCCACATATACTTTCTTGTTGGAAGCGTGTGCAAGTTCGACTGATTTTTCAATTTCCTCAAGTGTAAATTCACCTGCTAATCGCAATCCAAATTGTTGCTCACCCACTAAAAAAGCGTCTGCACCAGCCTCAATTAATTGTTCTATATGGGCCACAGATTGTGGCGTTACAAGTAATTCTGGTTTTTTCATGCTTGTCACCTCTTTATACTAATCGTAATACCATCGCCAATTGGTAGGAATGTGGTTTCATATTGTTCATGATTCATTAGCCACTTTGTAAACTGTTGCAAATTACGGACCATTGTTCGTTTTCTTCTTGGTACCTCTTGAATATCTATTTCTGTAAATCCATGCATGAGCATATTATCACAATAAATAACACCACCGCTTGGAACGAGTGGTGAGTACTTGTCAAAAAAACGTTGATATTGTCCTTTTGCAGCATCTATAAATAAAGCATCATAGGTAGTTTGTGAAAAGCTATCGATATCGATTTCAAGTGCATCACCATGCAAAAGTTGAATTCTGCTCGTCAATTCGGCTTGTTCTAAATAGCCCGCAGCTAATTGACAGCGACTTTCATCTTTTTCGATGGTAGTTAGAACAGCTTCAGGTAATGTCAACGCCATTCTAATGGCTGAATAACCTATAGCAGAACCAACTTCTAAAATCGATTTCGGTTGTTGCATACGTAAAAATTGCAAAAGCGATTCAATCGCAACCAGTTCCATTATGGGAATATGTTGCTCTTTCGCAAATTGTTCCATAGTAGATAGAAAATCCGATCTTTTTTTGATATATGAAGTGATGTAGGAATGTGAAGTTGTCATGTCCATTTTTACTCCTTTAACGCACAAAAATTACACCCCATCTTAGCATAAAAAAAGAAGGAAAGCGATAGGCTTTCCTTCTGGTTGTGACAACCTTGTCAAGATTATCGTAAATACTCTTCAATTTTCGCTAAATGTTCATCATACGTTTTAGAAAAATGGTTTTTCTTCTCTTTGTCCGCTAAGAAGTAAAAGTAATTAGTCTCTGAAGGATTTAACACCGCTTCGATTGATACAGTACCTGGATTCGAAATAGGACCTGGTGGCAGCCCTTGGATTTTGTAGGTATTGTATGGATGATCAATTTCTAAGTCATCATACAATACGCGATCCTTATGTTCACCCAGTGCATAAAGTACAGTCGGATCTGTTTGCAAAGGCATGTCCGTTTTCATTCGATTATTAAAGACACTTGCTATGGTTTCTCGATCAGTATTGGCAGTCGCTTCTTCTTCCAGTAATGAAGCGAAGGTTAATAGCCAATGGACTGATTTTTCTTTCTCTGCAAGCACTTCTGTGTAAGGTGTAATCGCTTTAGAAGTTGCTTTCAACATTTCATCGACAATAGATTCCAATGAAGGTTTCTCTTCATAATAGGCATATGTTGCTGGGAATAGGTATCCTTCTAAGTCATGACGCAAGTTTTCTCCTTTAATCTCTTCAGTTAAAAGAGTTGGATATTTTGCAATCATTTGATCTATAAATTCCGGATTTGACACTAGATCCATGAACTCTTTAGCACTATACGATGTTTTCTCTTCCACTCGCACAGCTATTTCTTCAAGAGTTCTCCCCTCAGGAATGGTCATGCTAAACACTGGTTCTCGGTAGACTTTACCGGTTTTCAAACTCTTAATTAACTCATCAAGTGTCATAGATTTAGATAAGGCGTATTCTCCCGCTTGGAAATCAGATTCATTATTAAACTTCGCATAATACTTGAAGACGCGAGCATCTTTAATGATCTTATTTTTTTCGAGTAACGCTGCAATCGAATCGAGATTCGAACCAATTTCGACATTTACAGGAATAGTCTCTTCCGAATTTTTGTCGAGTGGTTGCAAAGCGCTAGTTACATATTTGTATCCACTGTATCCGGCAATGCCTCCACCGATTAATACAATTAGTACAATTGCGAGAACGATACGCCTTACAATTTTTACCTCTTTTTTCTTTTCTTTCATACGATTAAACATAATGTCTTTTTTTGATTCTTTTTCCACGGGTTACCCCCCTCTATCTGACATTTATTATACAAGATTTTTACTCAAAAGAAAAAGGCGGAATGATTTGTCATCATTCCGCCTTATTTAAAGTGAAGATTATTTTTCTTCTTCTTCTTCTTCTACTTCTTCTTCTTCTTCGCCTTCTTCATCTTCTTCTTCTAAGAAAGTGTTTAACATTTCTTCGATCATTGCCCACTCATCATCATTTTCGATTGGCATAAGTTCGCCGTCTTTACCGTCTTCAGATGGTGTAAATGCAGAAGCATGAATTTCAATTTCTTCGTTTTCATCTTCTTCAGCACCTATTGGATAATAAAGTACATAAGATTTGCTGAATTCTTCTGATTCAAATGTAAATAGGATCTCGCAAAGTTGTTCTGTACCGTTATCGTCTACTACTGTAATGTTTTGTTGTCCGTGGTCCATGTTCAATCACCTCTTAATAGATTGACTATCTAAATAGCCTTGTAAAATCATCATTGCCGCCATCTTATCGATGACTTGTTTGCGTTTTTTTCGACTGACGTCCGCACTAATAAGCATTTTTTCTGCAGCAGATGTAGTTAAACGTTCGTCCCATAAAAATACAGGTTTTTCAAATGTTTGACGTAATAATTCTGCAAAGCGTTCTGATGCTTCAGCACGTGGCCCAATCGAGTTGTTCATATTCTTTGGATATCCAACCACAAATGATGATACTTCATGCAATTTCATTAATTCAGCAATTCTTTCGATGCCAAATATTTCGTTTGCTTCATCAATTTTGATCGTTTCAATCCCTTGGGCTGTCCAACCGAAAGCATCACTAATCGCGACGCCAACTGTTTTGCTGCCAACATCTAATCCCATTACTCTCATAGCTTATGCCTCGTTATTCTTCTTAATGTAAAACTTAACAAGTTCTTCTAGGATTTCATCACGCTCTAACTTACGAATTAAATTACGTGCATCCTGATGGCGAGGAATATATGCCGGATCACCCGAGAGTAAGTAACCGACTATTTGATTGATTGGGTTGTACCCTTTCTCTTCAAGCGCCGAATGGACAGTAAGCATGACTTGCTTCACTTCTTGCTCCATAGACTCTTCCGGAAAATTAAACTTCATCGTTTTATCAAATGAATTCATGATCAGCACCTCGCTTTCGGAGTTAAATCTAATTGTCTTGTACAAGCATATTTCTAATACTCGTTAAGTATAACCGATTTCAACTATTTATTAAACGGATTTGACATAATCATACACAGATTGTAGTGCAGGTTCAAGTTTCGACGAATCTTTCGCTCCAGCCATCGCCATATCTGGACGTCCTCCACCTTTGCCATCACACTGTTCTGCTACATGCTTCACAATATTTCCTGCATGATATTTCCCGCCAGTTAAATCATTTGTAACGCCAGCAATTAACATGACTTTTTCACCTTCAGATGCACCTAAAACGATAACAGCTTCGCTCATCTTAGATTTTAAATCATCCATCATTTGACGAAGTTGATTATTATCTTTCACTTGAACGCGTGCTGATAAAACAGTAACACCATCTATTTGTTGTGCTTGCTCTAAAATTGAAGACGCTTGGCTATTGGCAATTTTAGCTGATAATGATTCATTTTCACGTTGGACTTGACGAAGTTCTTGTTGCAATCCTTGAACGCGAGAAACTAATTCTTTTGGATTAGCTTTTAAAGTAGCTGAAGCCTCTTCTAAGACACTCTCTTCCTCTTTTACGAGTTGATATGCTGCTTTACCAGTTACAGCTTCAATTCGACGAGTACCAGCGCCAATCCCACTTTCACTTACAAGTTTAAAGAAACCAATTTGTGAAGTGTTCGTCACGTGACATCCTCCACATAATTCAAGTGAATATTGATTGATAGAAACCACACGAACAATTTTTCCATACTTTTCACCAAATAGTGCCATCGCGCCCATTTGTTTTGCTTCATCAATCCCGTGGAAGCCAGTAACTACTTGAATATCTTCCCATATCTTCTCATTTACTTGTCTCTCAATTGTCACAAGCTCTTCTTTCGTCACTTGCCCAAAATGAGAGAAGTCAAAACGCAAGCGATCTGGACCAACATATGAACCCGCTTGGTTTACGTGAGTTCCTAACACATCTTTTAATGCTTGATGCAATAAATGTGTAGCTGTATGATTTTTAACCGTTGACTTGCGTAATGTTTGATCCACATTTGCCGTAACTTCAGCACCTGTCGTCAATTCGCCAGAGTCAATTATCATGGTATGAAGATTTTGACCATTTGGCGCTTTTTGAACATCTTTGACAAAGCCTTTGAACAAATCATTTTCAATGCGACCGTGATCGGCAATTTGACCACCACTTTCAGCATAGAAAGGTGTGTGATCTAGTACAACTTTAACTTCATCGCCTTCTTGAGCTTGTTCAACAAGTTCTCCGTCTTTTACGATAACTAAAATTTTAGCAGTTGCAACGACAGTATCGTAGCCAATAAATGTACTTGTTTCTTTAATATTACCTAATACTTCAGATTGTACTTGCATGGAATCTACATCTTTACGTGCAGATCTAGCACGGGTACGTTGAGCTTCAAGAGAAGCTTTAAATCCTTCATGGTCAACTGTCATGCCCACTTCTTCAGCATATTCTTCAGTTAACTCAACAGGGAAACCATACGTATCGTATAAACGGAACGCGTCACTACCTGGAATAACAGTTAAGCCTGCAGCTTGTTGCGTAGAAATGACGTTCGATAAAATACCAAGTCCATCTTGTAAGGTTTCATGGAAACGCTCTTCTTCATTTTTAATAACACGCATAATGAAATCTTTTTTAGCAGAGACTTCCGGATAAAAGTCATTCATTATTTCTCCAATAATTGGCACTAACATGTACATAAATGGACGGTCAATACCTAAGTTTTTACCAAAACGGACAGCACGACGTAATAATCTACGCAACACATAGCCCCGTCCTTCATTAGAAGGGAGTGCACCGTCTCCTATAGCAAAAGCAACTGTACGTGTGTGATCTGCAATAATTTTAAACGCGAGATCATCCTCACCACCGTTACCGTATTCTTTACCTGCGACTTCTTGTGTTTTGTTGATAATCGGCATAAATAAATCCGTATCAAAGTTAGTAGGTACATTTTGTACGACACATGCCATACGTTCAAGACCCATTCCCGTATCAATATTTTGCTTAGGAAGTGGCGTATATGTGTGATCAGGATTGTGGTTGAATTCCGAGAAAACTAAGTTCCAAATTTCTAAATAGCGATCATTTTCTCCACCTGCATACATTTCAGGATCCGTTATGTCATTGCCATAACTCTCGCCTCGGTCATAAAATATTTCCGAGTTTGGACCACTTGGACCTTCACCGATGTCCCAGAAATTTCCTTCTAAACGAATAATGCGTTCTTCAGGAATCCCTATTTCATCACGCCAAATTGCATACGCTTCTTCATCTTCTGGATGGATGGTAATTGATAAAAGTTCTGGGTCAAAGCCCATCCATTTTTTGTCGGTTAAAAATTCCCACGCCCAGTGAATGGCTTCTTTTTTGAAGTATTCGCCAATCGAAAAGTTTCCTAACATCTCAAAGAAAGTATGGTGACGAGCAGTTTTCCCTACATTTTCAATGTCGTTTGTACGAATAGATTTTTGAGCATTCGTTATGCGTGGGTTCTCAGGAATCACACGACCATCAAAATATTTTTTTAAGGTTGCGACACCACTATTAATCCACAGTAGTGAATTATCGTTAATTGGTACTAGTGGCGCACTCGGTTCTAGTGCATGTCCTTTTTCAATAAAGAAATCTAAATACATTCGTCGAATTTGTGCTGCAGTTTTCATCAATATTCCTCCTTAAGTTAGAAAAGCGTAAAGCGCATAGAAAAAGCCCTCAATCCCTAAAAAAGGGACGAAGGCTTCAATTCGCGGTACCACCCTAGTTACAGCAGAAAGTTCTCTGCTGTCTCTCGATTATGCCTTAACGCGGCTTACGACAGTGATTAGCTGCACTCAGGAGTAGCTTTCCATCCATAAACTTGAAGGTTCTTTCAGCCAAGGAACCTTTTTCTTGTGCAAGCTTCAAAAATGTACTTTCTCCATCAACGTTTTCATTCATTTGTTTAGAAGTATAAAAAATAATTGCCTGTGTGTCAATTCTCTTTTGAAAATACTCCATTTTCCTTCGTTAATCCACCAAAACTTATGTCCTATGTTCCACTTAACTCTTTTAGGATAAATTCCAATGGTCTTTCTGCCATAGAAGACAACCTCAGACTGTGATCTTCAAAAGCTAAATTAGTGGTTACCGGGTTAGGAAAGATCACACATTTCAAGCCTGCTGCTCGTGCTGCTTTTAAACCGTTCAATGAGTCTTCAAAAGCAACCGCTTCATCTGGTCTCACACCTAATGCTTTTATGGCTTGTATATACAGTTCGGGGTTTGGCTTTACAGATGTTACATCATCGCTTGTTTTGATTACTTCAAAATAGTGGATTATGTGAAGTTGCGTCAAAAACTTTTCTACCCAATTCCTTTTTGAACTGGAAGCCAATCCTATTTTTAGCCCCGCTTCTTTAGCTGCAAGCAAATAATCTTTCACACCATCTCTTAAAATAGGCTGCCCAATCTTTTCGTGGAATAGTTTTGTTGCCAACTTTTTGATTTCAGAAATCGTTGAAGATTCTTTTATATTGGACAAAATATATGTATCTAATACTGTATCATCCGTGCCAATGACTAATGCAAATTGTTCAATCGTCAAGTTCATTTCATGTTGTAATAATGCATCCTTATAAGCTTCATACCACACTGTTTCTGTATCAATAATCAGTCCATCAAAATCGAAAATAACTGCTTTTATCATGCTGCACCTCTTTTGAAAGTATAGTTTATCAATTTTTGCATAGAAAAAAACACTCTCCAACCTTTGAGAACTATCGGCTGATCCATAAACTAATATCCCATTTGACTACTAGAAAATGCGACTCTCTCTTCGCTCTTTTTTATCGGTATTGGGTCTATGGTTGTGCAGTTTACTGCTACGCTTTCCGCTGGAGACTAAGCTGTTTTACTACATATCTACACAATAAGTAAATAGTAATTAAACAGGGTCTTTCCCTTTTTTAGTCCAATGGTGCATTGGACTAAAGCCCAAAGCAAACAGAATCTCTTTATCTTTGTGATTCTATGTAGATGAACGATAAAAACATTTCTTCTTTCGTCAATTCTCTAATTCAATTTTACGTAGGAAAAGTATATTTTCGATTTGCGAAAGTTGAGTACTTGGAAAAATAATAATTTACAAGAAATCAACTCCAGTGCAGCTTATGGACCGGAAAGTCTCCTCTCTGCGAGGACTTTCTAGCCCGATTTTCCGCGGGAGTGTCGCTGATTCCTTGCAACTATAAATGTTTTCGTTCTTGTTATCGTCATTCAGCCTTTGCTTCTAAAAAATCATATGGCGTTGTTCCATTCATGCCGACCAAGGGGTGAATCTTCAAATGATTAGTTGCAGTCAATGACACTGGTCCTTCTGTTTCATTCGAATCTTCATCTTCGATAATCGGTTCTGTGACAGGCACGATTTCTTCACTTAATCGTTCTTTTAGTGAGGTTAATCGAGCTAAATCATCAGTGCGTTCGATACCAAATTTAAACACATCTGCGTCTCCGCACAGAATCAAGAAATTCTTCGCACGGGTAATCCCTGTGTACAACAAATTACGGCGAAGCATTTTCATATAACTTCGCACGACTGGCATGATCACTATAGGGAACTCACTTCCCTGAGATTTATGAATCGAGCAACAATAGGCAAGAGTTAATTGCCCAAGATCATTTCGCTGATAGGTCACTTCGATACCTTCGAAGGAAACAATCATCATGTCTTGTTTTTCAATATTTTCAGTCGCTTTGGAAATGCTGATTACTTCACCCATATCGCCGTTATACACTTGGCTCTCCGGTTGATTTACAAGCTGTAATACTTTATCCCCAATACGATAAATAGTTTCCCCAAACACTAATTCTTTGCGTTTCTTTGTATCATTTGGATTGACCATTTGTTGAATCATTTTATTTAACGCATCAATACCAGCCGGACCTTTATACATCGGTGCCAGTACTTGCAATTCTTTAATGGTGTGACCTTTGGCTAAAGCACTTTTAATGACTTGTTCAACGACTTTCGAAATTTGCTCCGGTCCTGCTTGAATAAAAGATCGATCAGCCGTTTTAGCTGTAATATTAGGTGGCAACTGACCTTTTTTCATTTGATGAGCTAGTTCAATAATTGACGAGCCTGCAGATTGTCGGTAAATATCCGTCAGTTCTACTGTCGGAATGCGTTTTGAAGCGAGTAAATCCTTTAAAACTTGACCTGGCCCAACCGGTGGTAATTGATCTTGGTCTCCAACAAAAATAACTTGAGCACCTTCAGGAATCGCTTTTAGAAGTTGATGTGCTAGCCAAGTATCGACCATTGACATTTCATCAATGATAATCAGTTTGCCTTTAATATCGCGTTCAGTTTCTTCTTCCTTTTCATGCCCAGTAAAGCCTAGTAAACGGTGGATCGTCATGGATGGAAGACCTGTCGATTCATTTAACCGTTTGGCGGCACGACCCGTTGGTGCTGCTAATATAATTGGGAAAGGTTCTTGTTTTTTTGCATAGTCTTTTGGATCAAGCGTTAAGCCGTGCAATTCCGCATAAACTTCGACAAGTCCACGAACAACCGTCGTTTTCCCTGTACCTGGTCCACCTGTTAATAACATGACAGATGCATTCATCCCAAGTTCAATAGCAGCTATTTGCGTTTCTGCATAGGTAACCCCAAGACGTTCTTCTGCATCACCCAACGCTTTTCTTATTTCAGACGTTGGAAAACCCGTTCTTTCTTGTTGTTCGGATAGCAAAGTTTCAAGTTTTGACGCAATCCCTACTTCCGAATAATACAAAGATGGCAAGTAGAAACGAGACATTTCACCCGCCAATTTACCTTCTTCGACTAATTCCATACACGCGTTTGAAATCGCTTCAAAAGGGACTTCTTCAAATTGACTAGACTCAAGCAATTGTTTGACGTTCGGCAAAATATGTTCTGCATGTAAATAGACATGCCCGTCACTAAGAGAAGCTGCATTTAACAAATGGAAAACAGCAGCTTTTATTCGATCAGGATGTTTTCCCGTTAGTCCTAATTTAGAGCCTAGTTCGTCGGCACGATGAAATCCAATGCCTTCGACGTCTTCAATTAGACGGAATGGGTTTTTCATTAACACATCTATCGTTTCTTCTCGGTAGGTTTGGTATATACGCATAGCAAGCTGAGGTCCGAAACCCCATCCATTCAATTGAATCATGACACGCTCTAAGCCAAGATTCTGTTCAAGTGTATAGCGGATCGTCTCTTTTTTTTCTTTTGCCAGCCGAGGTACTGCATCAAGTGCTTCAGGGTCATCTAAAATAAGTCGAATCGCATCTTTACCTAGCTTTTTCACAATAGTTTCAGCCGTTTTACGACCAATTCCATGGAATAAATCACTCGATAAATAATGGATAATCCCTTGTTCTGTTTCAGGAACATCTTTTGCAAACGTTTCAACTTGAAACTGTGTTCCATATTTAGGATGTTGCTTTATTTGTCCGGTAAAACGATAGGCCTCTTCGTTCATTAATTGGGGGAAATAACCTGATACAATTATTTCTTTGTCTTCATAGGTTGAATTTGTTTCGTCAATTTTAAGTTTGACAATGGAGAATAAGTTAGTGGAGTTGTGAAAAATAGTGACGACAGGTTTGCCTTTAATAAACAATGCTTCTTTTTGAAATAAATCGATTTGATTTGGCAAATCTGTCGCCTCCTAGAATAGTTATTTTCGTAATGCAATCATATCGTGCACATATCTGGCCTGATCGAATTTTGGTTGCAATGTGTACGCTTGTTTCAAATGATACAACGCATCATCTGTGCGATCTGTAGACACCGCATACAACACACCTAAATTATAATGTGCATCTGCATTGTTTAAGTCTTCAAGAATCACATACATAAATTCAGGTTCTGCTTCTTTGAACATTTCTAAAGCCGCTAGTCCAATTCCATAAGATAAGCGAATTTGAACATCACTTGGATCCAGTTCAGCTGCACGCTGTAAATATGGCAGTGCAAGTTTCGGACTCTCTAACCGTTCAAAACATTTCCCTAACATAAAGTAGGCATCTGCACCTTGGATGCCAAATTTAATCGCTTTTTCATAAAGCTTTGCTGCCTCTTCGTATCGTTCTTGTTCATAATACAAATTGGCAAGTCCATAAAACGCTGTAGCTGCAGTAGGGTCAAGTGTAATCGCTTTTTGGAAAAAGCGCTCTGCACGTTCTGTTTCATTCATTCGAGCTAATAAATTACCAAAGTTAATATAGCCTAAAGGATTATTAGGCTCTTCTTCAATGGAATTATTAAAATGTACGACTGCTTGTTCATAATCCTTATTTTGAATGGCCGCAATGCCAAGTTCTAGTTCATTCATCGTCTCACTCCTTGTTAATTAACCAACATAAGTTAATTTTTTCCCGTGTTTCATTACTTCATCGATTGTACCGCCACCTAAACAAACATCCCCATCATATAATACAACGGCTTGACCAGGTGTAATAGCTCGTACTGGTTCAGCAAATGTAATAATGGCTCCGTTATCAGGTGTTAACTCAACTTCTACTTTAACGTCTTCTTGACGGTATCTAAATTTAGCTGTACAAGAGAATGTATTATTTTTAGGTTCAGTTGTTGTAAAACTCATATTTACTGCCGTTAATTGATCAGAAAATAATGCTTCATGGTGTATGTTTTGTCCAACAAGCAATTCGTTTTTTGCAAGGTTCTTACCAAGAACAAACCAAGGATCTCCTGCTCCACCAATGCCTAAACCTTGACGTTGACCGATAGTGTAATACATTAATCCGTCATGACGGCCCATATTCACACCATCCATCGTCACCATTTCACCAGGTTGAGCTGGCAAATATTGGCTTAAGAACTCTTTGAAATTGCGTTCGCCGATAAAGCAGATACCCGTAGAATCTTTTTTAGTCGCCGTCGCAAGTCCTGCTTCTGCTGCAATTTCACGTACAAGTTTCTTTTCCATATGACCAATTGGGAACATGACTTTTGATAATTGATCTTGGGATAATTGATTTAAAAAGTACGTTTGATCTTTGTTGTTATCAAGTCCACGAAGAAGTCGAGTTTCCCCATCTACTTCTTTTACTTGTGCGTAATGACCAGTTGCTAAATAATCAGCACCTAAACTCACCGCGTGCTCTAAGAAAGCTTTAAACTTAATTTCTTTATTACACATCACATCAGGATTTGGTGTTCTACCGGCTTTATACTCTTCTAAGAAGTAAGAGAATACTTTATCCCAGTATTGTTTTTCGAAGTTTACTGAGTAATAGGGTATACCTATTTGGTTACATACTTTAATGACATCGTCATAATCTTCGGTAGCTGTACACACACCGTTTTCATCAGTGTCATCCCAGTTTTTCATAAAGATTCCGATTACATCATAGCCCTGTTGTTTTAATAAATAAGCTGCAACGGACGAATCAACGCCACCTGACATGCCAACTACGACACGTGTATTTGCAGGATCTTTTAATTGTTCCATGATTCTCACCTTTTCTATTTTAATTGTTTGTTCAAAAGGAGCATAAAAAGGTCTAGTGGCCGATGCCTCCGAGTACTTTGCTTGCACAGGTTGTGCTGACTTCAGCATGAGCTCCTGCGGTTACTCGTCATAGAAGACATTGCTTATTGGAAGTCAGCGTTTTTTGCAGGAGTTCCTCTCGTACTTTATCGTAAGGAACAGAGAAGCAAGCCAACGAAGACATTCGACTTACAATTTTAAGCGGACTTTTGAACGTTCATTACTATTTTACAAGTCGTTTAACTACATTAGCTGTTAAAGTCGCTGCTTCTTTTACTTCTTCAACCGTTACTCCATAACCGAAGCTAAAGCGAATTGAATTGCGAAGTTCACTTGCGTTTTCACCATACATGGCAACTAATACGTGAGACGGATTGATTGAGCCTGCTGTACATGCTGAACCACTTGAAACACTAATTCCCGCCATATCTAAATTAACGAGTAGCGATTCAACGTCGGTCCCTGCAAAGCTCACATTCACGATATGCGGAAGTGTAAACTGTATTTCACCATTTATTTTGAAATCAATTTCAAATTGTTCCCAAATTGAAACCATCTCTTTTTTAAATTGACTATACAAATCGCGTTTTTCTTCTATCGTTTGTTGTGCGATAGAAACAGCTTCAGCGAATGCCAAAATACCCGGAACATTTTCAGTTCCAGCACGACGTTTTCGCTCTTGCTGACCACCCCAAAATTGCGGTGACAATTTCGTGCCTTTGCGTTGGTATAAGTAGCCAATCCCTTTAGGTCCGTTGATTTTATGCGAAGAAACGGATAAAAGATCGACTTGTAATTCGTCGACTGATATTTGCAATAATCCGTATGCTTGAACAGCATCTGTATGGAAAGTTGCCTTGTGCTCTTTTAATAATTCACCAATTTCTTGAATCGGTTGAATTGTTCCCACTTCGTTATTTCCTAGCATAATTGTCACTAAAATCGTATCGTCGCGGAGTGCCTGTTTAACAGCTTCGACAGATACTCTTCCCTGCTCGTTAACAGGTAAATACGTAACTTCATAGCCATCTTTCTCAAGCTTTTCACATGCTGTAAGAACTGCATGATGCTCGATTTGAGAAGTGATAATATGGGAGCCTTCTTTTTTTCTAGCAAACGCTGTACCAAAAATTGCTAAGTTATCTGCTTCCGTCCCGCCACTTGTCACAATAATATCTTGATCTTTAGCACCAATGCTTTTAGCTAAACGTTCACGCGCCACATCTAACTGTTTTCGCGCTTCACGTCCAGTCGCATGAATGCTTGATGGATTGCCATACGTGTGCTCCATCGTTTCGATCAATTTGTTAATGACTTGTGGATGTACGGGTGAAGTGGCTGCGTGGTCTAAATAGATTCTATTCATGTCGTACCCCTTTATAAAGATAGTTCAAAAGTCCAGCAACCATTAATTTTGCGAAATGTTACCGTAGAAATAGGATGTTAGTGTCCCTCAGCTGCATGTTATTATCATTAACAGCGTTCCGTTTTTCGCTCTGTTAATACTCTGTTTTGAACAGATATTTAAATATAATACATATAACCGTCATCTGAAGACGCATCACTGTATTTGGCTAGATCTTCAATTGTTGTCGTATCTAATACAGTTTTCACTGCATCGCGAATGCGAGACCACAATTCTCGTTGAGGAGGTGCTTCATTTTCTATTCCTTCAACTGGTTGAATTGGACCTTCTAAGACACGAATAACATCCCCCGCAGAAATTAAATGTGGAGGTTTTGAAAGCTTATATCCACCGTGTGCGCCTCTGACACTTTTAACAAGTCCAGAATTACGTAGTGGAGAGACTAATTGTTCTAAATACGCCTCTGATAAATCATTTTCTGACGCTATTTTACGAAGTGGTACAGGACCCTCTCCAAAATGCTTGGCCAATTCTATCATAATTGTTAAACCATAACGACCTTTTGTCGAAATTCTCACGTTATTCACCTCTATAAATCCTCTAAATTCATTTACATAGTATAGCACATTTCCGACCAATCGCCTTTGAAATGACTTTTCACAATTGACCACGTATAATGGAGAACAAATGTACGAAAATAGGAGGTGCATCGATTGCAAAACGAACCACTTGCTTATCGAATGAGACCACATAAATTAGATGAAATCGCTGGTCAACAGGACATTATTGGCAAAGACACACCCTTATATAGAATGATCTTAAATGGACATGTTCCATCCATGTTGTTATACGGGGAACCAGGAATTGGCAAGACGTCACTAGCATATGCAATCGCTGGGACTAGTAATCTACCATTCATTGCCCTCAATGCAACTCGCTCAGGGAAAAAAGATATCGAAGACGTTGTCAATGAATCGCGAGTCACAGGAAAAGTCTTATTGTTTTTGGACGAGATCCATCGATTCAATAAGTTACAACAAGACACCTTACTTCCACACGTTGAAAATGGCTCGATTGTTTTAATTGGAGCGACTACGGAAAATCCTTTCCATGATGTTAATCCAGCCATTCGTTCTCGTTGCGGAGAAATTAAGCAACTGAAACGTTTAACCGCTGATGATTTATTGACACTTATACAACGAGCACTTAGTGACGATAAACGAGGACTTGGTCGTCAAACAATTAAAATCTCACCACAGCAACAACTAAAAATTGCCGAAGCCGCAAATGGCGATGCTAGAAAGGCTTTAACCATACTTGAATCAGTCGTTTCAGCGTCAGACGAAGAAGATGGTGTAACCATCATTGACGATGCATTACTTCAAAATTTGGTCGATCGTATTGGCGTATTTGGTGACAAAAAAGGCTCTCATTTCTATAATTTATTGTCTGCCTTACAAAAGTCAGTACGTGGTAGTGACGTTAATGCTGCTATGTATTATTTAGCTCATTTACTTGAAAATGGTGATTTAGTTGCTGTTTCCAGACGCCTTCTAGTGATGGCATACGAAGACATTGGAGTAGCGAATCCTTCTGTTGGGCCACATGTTCTCGCAAGTATTCAAGCTGCCGAGCGATTAGGATTACCTGAAGCTCGCATCCCTCTAGCAAATGCCGTTGTCGAGATGTGTTTATCTGAGAAATCAAACTCTGCTTATAAAGCAATAGACGCGGCTATTGCATCCATTCATGCGGGAAAAGTTGGCGATATTCCAAGTCATTTAAAAGATACTCATTATGCTGGGGCTGCTGCACTTGGTCACGTAGGGTATAAGTATCCACACAATACCCCGATCGGCTCATTCGGTGGTTGGGTCAATCAAACGTATCTACCTGATAACTTGGTTGGAACGCAATTTTATGATCCAGTCCTTGCTGGCGAAGAGAAGAAACTCGCTGGTATTTACCAGAAATTAGAGACCTTTAAACAGAAGAAGTGAGTCGCTGGTCATAGCGATTCACTTCTTTTTTGTTTGATGGAACGCGTCATGGAATTAGGCGGAAATTGGATAGTTGCGACAATATTGGTGAAAGTTGCGACAATAACCTTAAAAGTTACGATAAAAATCACGAAAGTTGCGACATTATCCACAAAAGTTGCGACAATCGAGAATTTAGAACAACATCTTAAAAATGGACATATTGATTTAAACATCAGCTTCATTAACAATTGGAGAATCTAATTTGTCAGCCCAACGCTTACGCGATGGCCTGCTTTTTTGCGGGAGAATCGAGTAGAAATTAGGAGATATTTGGATAGTTGCAACGAAATCGTAAAAGTTGCAACCAAATCGTGAAAGTTGCAACGAAATGAAGAAAGTTGCAACCCAAACACAAAATAGTCCTAACTATTTGAACATGCTCCTTTTCATAAGACATTTCACATGAAATCAAAGAAAAAGACGACCATTTCTGGTCGCCCTCCATTACTTCTAGTTCATACGCACTCGTTGTACTGGAATTTCTCTCGTAATATCATTAATTACCCAACTCGCTGCTACTAATCCTGCTACTGACGGGACAAAAGCATTTGATGATGGGGGCATTTGCGCTTTACGGAATTTGGCATCGGGTTTCCCAACCGTCTCAACTACATCTGCTCTGACGATTATTGGACTCTCGTCTGAAAAGACCACAGGAATACCTTTAGAAATACCTTCTTTACGTAATTTTTTGCGAATGACTTTTGCTAATGGATCTGTATGTGTTTTTGAAATATCCTCTATTTTAAAACGAGTAGGATCCGTTTTGTTTGCTGCACCCATACATGAAATAATTTTCACTCCACGCGTTAAACATTCTTTCATTAAATGTATTTTGTAAATGATCGTATCTGAGGCATCAATTACATAATCCACATTATGACTGAAGAAATCTTCAAATGTTTCTTCTGTGTAGAACATATGTAAATCGTGTACTTCACACTCAGGGTTTATATCTAGAATTCGTTCTTTCATGACTTCTGATTTCGAGCGCCCTACGGTTGAGGTATACGCAACAAGTTGTCGATTAATATTGGTTATATCGACATTGTCTTTATCCACAAGAATGATTTTTCCGATGCCACTTCTTGCACATGCTTCAGCTGCAAATGAGCCAACGCCACCTATTCCTAAAATGGCCACCGTTGTATTTTTTAAAAGGTCAACACCTTCTGATCCTATTGCTAATTCATTTCGAGAAAATTGATGTAACATTTGTTGTCCTCACAATCTATATCGTTTTAGTAGGGATTATACTCAATAAAAACCCCCTAGCTTGTAAAAAGCTAGAGGGATTATACATAATGTAGGACGAATCCCAATCGTGCCGTCATTATGAAGCTTATCGTTTTGAGCCCGCACACAGCAGGTGGGTATCCACTTTATAACTTTAAAGGTCCCCTGGGGGCATGTTTGCCATTACAAAAGGAAGATTCCCGACGATATAATAGTTAGGTCAAAATCGATGTGGCAATTAACGAACACATCAGGATTCGTGTTACCTGTATATTATCATATCCGTTTTTGAAATACAACCACTTAGTCTAAAGATTTTTGACTTTTCTGAAGACTTATCGCTAATGATAAATCTTTCAATTGTTCTTCAGAAACAGCACTTGGTGCCTTTGTCAAAATGTCACTTGCACTTGCCGTTTTAGGGAATGCAATCGTGTCGCGTAAGTTGGTACGACCAGCTAATAACATCACTAAACGGTCAAGACCTAATGCAATACCGCCATGAGGAGGCGTTCCATATTCAAAAGCCTCAAGCAAGAATCCAAATTGAGCAGTCGCTTCTTCTTTAGAGAATCCAAGAATGCTAAACATTTTTTCTTGGATATCGCGTGAATAAATACGCAGTGATCCACCACCAAGTTCATAGCCATTTAACACCATGTCATATGCTTGAGCGCGAACTTCAGCAGGATTAGTATCCATTAATGCAATGTCTTCAACAAATGGCATTGTGAAAGGATGATGCGCTGCATAGTAACGACCATCTTGTTCGTCATACTCAAATAACGGCCAGTCAATAACCCAAAGGAATGCATGTTTACTTTCATCAATTAATTGCAGTTCTTTTGCTAACTTCATACGAAGTGCACCTAGTGAATCTGCTACAACTGATTTTTTGTCGGCAACAAATAATAATAAGTCACCTGGTTCTGCTTGAAGTGTTTGAGCTAATTTCTCGCCTGCTTCACCATCAAAGAATTTCGCGATAGGACCTTTTAATCCGTCAGCATCTACTTTTAGCCAAGCAAGACCTTTGGCACCATGTCTTCCTGCAAACTCGCCTAAAGCATCGATGTCTTTACGTGAATAATTGTCAGCTTTGCCTTTAACGTTGATTGCTTTTACTTGTCCGCCATTTTCAACTGCTCCAGCAAATACTTTGAATGATGACTGTTCAACAAGTGAAGAAACGTCTTGTAGCTCTAAACCAAATCGTACATCCGGTTTATCAGAACCAAAACGGTCCATCGCTTCCGTGTATTTCATACGTTGGAAAGGTGTTTCGATGTCTATTCCTTTAACATCTTTTAAAAGTTTTTTCATCATACGTTCGTTCATTTCTAAAATTTCTTCCATTGACATGAAACTCATTTCCATATCAATTTGCGTGAATTCAGGTTGACGGTCTGCACGTAAATCTTCATCGCGGAAACAACGAGCAATTTGGTAATACTTTTCAAAGCCAGACACCATCAACATTTGTTTAAATAATTGAGGTGATTGTGGCAATGCGTAAAATTCTCCATTATGCACACGACTTGGAACTAAATAGTCACGTGCTCCTTCTGGTGTTGATTTTGTCAATATTGGCGTTTCAACTTCGATAAATGTTTCTTCATCTAAAAATCGACGAATCGATTTTGTCACTTCAGAACGCATTTTTAAGATGTCATACATAACTGGTCGACGAAGATCTAAATAACGGTACTTTAAGCGTAGATCTTCACTTACTTCAGTTTGGTTCTCTATCGCAAACGGTGGATTTTTCGCTTCATTGATAATCAATACTTGTGTAGCTTGCACTTCAATTCGTCCAGTTTTCATGAGTGGATTCACTTGAGATTCTTGACGAGCAACCACTTCACCAGTAATTTCAACGACATACTCATTACGTAAGCTATCAGCAACTGCTAATGCTTCTGCTGAAATGGCTGGATTAAAAACGATTTGAACGATTCCTGTGCGGTCACGAAGATCCACAAAAATAAGTCCACCAAGGTCACGTCTTTTTTGAACCCACCCTTTTAATACGACTTGTTGTCCAATTGCTTGTTCTGCTACTTCTCCACATGGATGTGTACGTTTTGTCATGCTGATTCCTCCGTTGCTTTAGATGCGATTTCAGTAAAGTTTGCTACTATTTCTTCAAATGTCAGTTGTTGTTGATTTCCATTCGCTAAGTATTTCAATGAAATTATGCCACTTTCAAGTTCATTATCCCCGATCACAACAGAAAACTTGGCATTTAATCGATCGGCTGATTTCATTTGGGCTTTTACTTTTCGATCTAAATAATCCATTTCAGCTGAAACATTATTTTGACGAAGCTGTGAGACAAAAGATACTGCTTTATCCTTCGCCGCCTCCCCCATTGCCACTACATAGACATCCAGTGTCGGAAGGTTTTCAAAAGATTGACCTTCAGCTTCTAATGCCAATAACAATCTTTCAATACTCATACCAAAACCAATACCAGGTGACTCAGGTCCACCTAAATCTTCAACTAAACCGTTGTAGCGGCCACCGCCAGCAAGTGTCGTAATAGCACCGAATCCTTCGCCTTCACTCATTATTTCAAATGCAGTATGGTTATAGTAATCAAGACCGCGTACTAAATTCGGGTCTACTTCATATTTAATGTTTAAAATATCTAAGTAATGTTTAACTTTCCCAAAATAAGCAGCAGATTCTTCATTCAAATAATCTGGTAGTTTTGGGGCTGTTGCCATTAATGGATTCTCTCGGTCAACCTTACAGTCGAGAATACGTAATGGGTTTTTTTCTAATCTATTTTGACAATCCGAACAAAACTCTTGGATATGTGGTGAGAAGTGTGCACTCAGTGCAACTCGGTGAGCTTGTCGACTATCAGTGTCCCCTAGTGAATTGATCACCAATTTAATCTTTTTTATTCCTGCTTTTTGATACACAGTCATAGCAAGAGCCATAACTTCTGCGTCGATGCTTGGATCTTTACTACCAATTGCTTCAACTCCAAATTGAACGAATTGACGATAGCGACCTGCTTGTTGACGTTCATAGCGGAACATAGGACCTGTATAATACAGTTTTACGGGTTGATTTGCTAAACCAAATAATTTATTTTCGACAAAAGAACGAACAACAGGAGCAGTTCCTTCAGGACGTAAAGTTAATGAGCGATCACCTCTATCGGTAAATGTATACATTTCTTTTTGAACGATATCGGTTGTATCACCAACACTTCGTGTGAAGAGCTCAGTATGTTCAAAAATCGGCGTTCGAATTTCTTTGTATTGAAACAATCGACAAGTATCACGAATAAGTTCTTCGACCGCTTGCCACTTTTCAGTTTCACCTGGTAATAAATCTTTCGTTCCTCTAGGCACATTAATCGACATGTTAATGGCTCCTTTCTTTAACCAAATAAAAAAGCTCCCGCCCCTTGCGCAAATACGCAAGGGACGAGAGCTATTGTAAGCTTCCGCGGTTCCACCCTAGTTGACACAAAATTCGTGTCCTCTCAAATCCGGATAACGGCCGGTTCCGTTTTCGCCTACCCTACTTCAAGGAGTATTTCGACGAAAAGCCTATCAAGTGTTGTTCACTGAGTGCTTCTGTAGGAAAGATTACAGCCACGTCTTTCCCTCTCTTTACAGCGTATTAAACAGTTACTTTCTTGGTCATTGGCACTTTGTTTGATTCAGATTATACCTTATCTTAATGACTGAACAAACAGTTGTCAACCTTTTCTCAGAAAGTTATAGTCTTTTTGATGAACAGTCTTTACAATGAACAAAAGGAGGTATTTTATGCGAAAATTTAAACATCGACAAAATGCACAAATCTTTTTAGGACTTATTCTAGTATTATCTCTTATTCTTCCTTCAAATACACATGCAAATGGAAAAAATGTACAATCGACGGTATCGAACCTTCATATGAGATCTGGCCCTAGTCTTGCTTATCCGATTATCTCTTCTATGAAAATGGGTGATCAAATGCTAGTACTTGAAGAACAAGGCGATTGGATTAAAGTGCGTCGTGGGAGTGCTGAAGGTTGGGTAGCTTCATGGTATACGAAACAACTTGGTGAAAAGAAGAAAAAACAATCAGATCAGCTTATCATCTCCAAAGTGGACCGCTTAAATGTTCGTTCACAAGCCTCGGTTGGTGCAGCGGTACTGACACAATTATCAGCTGGTGACCAAGCGAAACTTATCGCGGATTATGGGCAGTGGGTCGAAATTTCGATTAATCAAGTAACAGGATATGTAGCGAAAGAATACATAACCATCCAAACAAAAAATTCACAGACCACAACAAAAAAAGTGAACAATGGCAATTACTTTGAAGTCTCTGTAAATAGTTTGAATGTCCGTTCAAAACCTGACTTGACTTCTAAGAAAGTCGTTATTGCTAACAAAGGTGAACGTTTCAAAATCATTGAAAAGCAACATAATTGGGTGAAAATAGAGCTTCCATCTAATAAAAGCGGTTGGGTCTATTCCTTTTACGGAACTTTAACTGCATCAGCTGCTAGTTCTCCCGTAAAATCAAAGAAAGAACAACAAAGTAAAACAACATCATCGAAAAAAGTCTCTATTGTCTACAATGGCACTAACCTACGTTCTTCACCTTCTACTTCTAGTGAGGTAGTATATCGTGCGAATGCAGGAGAAACGTTTGAAACAATTGGACAAAGTGGTGATTGGTTTGAAGTTAAAACGCCAACAGGTTCAACAGGATTTGTAGCAAACTGGGTTGTTTCTACAAATGCATCTAAAAAGGAACTTGAACAACAACAATCAAAAGTAGAAAGAAAACAAGGCACACTTAACGGATTAACTATTGTAATTGATCCTGGACATGGTGGTAACGACAGCGGCACAACTGGAGCACGAGGAACAAATGAAAAAGGCATCACACTTCGAACTTCTGAATTATTAGCTAGTAAACTTCGTTCTGCAGGTGCCAATGTCGTATTGACACGAGATTCTGATGTGTATGTTGATTTGCGTAAACGCGTATCAATCGGCCATCAGTTAGCAGCCGATGCGTTTATAAGTGTGCATTATGATGCAACAGATAGTAGTTCAATTAATGGTTTCACTACTTATTACATGCACGGCTATCAAAAGGAACTTGCGAAAAGTGTTCACAAATCTCTGGGCGAAAAAATTAATTTGCGTGACCGTGGAGCGCAACCTGGTAATTACCTAGTGCTTCGTGAAAATCGTCAGCAAGCGATTTTGATCGAACTTGGTTTCCTTAGTAACCCATCTGAGGAACGAACGTTAACAACTGCACAATTTAGAGAGCAAGCGACTTTGGGTATTTATAACGGTGTCGTCAACTTCTTTGATAATCAAGCAAACTAGCAAAAGCTCGTCCAAGTTTCATATGGACGAGCTTTTTTTGTGCTTGATTAGAGTGGAATAGACTCAAAAACCCATCCTAAATTAGTGCCACTGAAAAAGTACATTTAGTTTATTAAAAATCGCCAATCTATATAAATCGAGATTGGGTGGCTATTCTTTTTAATTGCCATGTTAATAAGATTTAGTGATTTCCGTTTCAGGCGGACGCTTTCCGCGGGCATGGCCTCAGCCTCCTCGACGAGCAAGCTCGTCTGTGGGTCTTCAGCTCATGCTATTCCCGCTGGAGTCGCCGTCTTTCACTTCAATCACCTACTAAAATATATAATAATTAATTTTCAGGTATTAGCTTTATAATTAAAATACTTAAATTAGGTAGTGTCTCTATCTTTTCCAATCAAGATTCTATAAACCTTGGTCTATTTATGTTGATTTACGATATAGTTGTGCCAGAAGATATGCTTCGTCAAATCCATGAACTTGTCGACTTTTCTTTTGTGTTAGAAGACTTGAAAACTAAATATGGTCTCGATAACGGTCTCATTGCAGTGCTAGAGAAGCTTTGGTGATTGACCAGAGTTCATTAAATAAAGAAGTACCGCAAGCTTCATATTAAAGATGTGAACTTAATAGATATGCTCATTCAAAAGACGGTTGATGTTGCACTAGAAAAAGAACTCATCAACGGAAGTCCATTATCGTGGACGCAACACATATAAGAGCACGTAATATCCAAAAACCAAGGATCCATGGCCATATTTGAAGTGAATCTCAAACGAATTATGTAGGAAACAAAGTAAAGAATATATAAGTAAAAGGCAAAATTTCGTTCAAAATCGAACGAAATTTTGCCTTTTATCAAACTGAACTAATCTCGAAATTTCTTTATACACGTTTTTCAGCGGCTTGCGGATGATTTTCAAGTCATTCGAAAATGCTATTTTGTTTCCGAACAAGAGAAGCGCTTAACTAATTGATGAGGCACGATGATCCGTTTTACTGGTTCATTGGGATTTTCCAAAAGTTGAATCAATTTTTTTGAAGCTTGATAGCCAAGCTCAAAGATATTGATATCGACCGAGGTTAATGGCGGTTGGGATAGTTCTGAAAATAACACATTGTTGAAACTCAGTATTGAGATATCCTCTGGTACAGAAATATTCATTTCTAATAAGGTATTCAACACACCCAGTGCCATCAAGTCATCAGCTACGACCAATGCTGTTGGTGGGTTTTTCAAGTTGATTAACTTCCCAATTGCTTCTTGACCACCTTCACGCAGGAATTCACTATGAATGATATAATCGTCTTCACTTTGGATACCCGCTTCACGTAAAGCTTTTTCAAATCCGAGTATCCGCTCGATGGTCACTACAAAATTTAAATCACCGCCAATAAAGCCAATTTGTTTATGTCCTAGACTTAGCAAGTAGTTCGTTGCTTCCTTCGAGGCTAAATAATTGTCATTATCCACATATGTAATGAGTTCTACGTCTTTAAACGGTTTACCAATCACGACAAAAGGAAATTTTCTATCTCTCAAATAATTTAACACTTTGTCTTCAATGCGAGAATAAAGCAGAATAACACCATCTACCCGGCCACCTTGAACCATTTGGATAACGCCTTCATAAATTTCTTCATCCGTTTTACCTGTGCTGATTTGAAGGGCATATTGGCGCTCATTTGCCCCGTCACTCAGCCCTCTTAAAACGGTTGGGAAAAATGGGTTTTGAAAGAACACATCTGTTGAGTTTGGGAGCACCAAACCGATGACTCGGGTTGATTGATTAGCCAAACTTCTTGCAATGAAATTGGGATGATAACCGAGTTCATCCATCGCAGCTCGCACTTTAATCTTTGTTTTCTCACTAATTCGAGGGCTATTCGCTATGACTCTTGAAACGGTAGATGGAGCGACGTTTGACAGTTTTGCAACGTCTTTAATTGTAATGGCCAAAGCTATCCTCCTCTTATTAATCACGACATACGCTTAATGTAAAACTTGTGGAATTCTTTTATTAAATTGATCTGTTAAACTATAGTGTTAATTTCCGTTACAGGCGGACGCTTTCCGCGGGCAGTCCGTGAGCCTCCTCGCTCGCTACGCTCACTGTGGGGTCTCACCTGGACATACTTGTCCCGCTGGAGTCGCCGCCTTTCACTACAATCACATAAACACAACATAGCTTGCAAAGAACGAAGCTAAGAACACCACCTCTTGTGATAACGCCTTGGCGACCAATAGACCAACATCATGTTGACCTGAGGAGTCTTGGTGCTCGCCCTATGAAAGCGTGATTGTTTTGCGGAATATCAATAGAAACGTTTAACATAACTTATTAAATAAGCAACCTATTCAGTATATAAAAAATCCATCTCTTTTGACATGGATAAGAGTGCAAATACTCAATTTGCACTCTTTACTTTTAGAATAAGTATACTCTAGTTTCGTATGGTTTAAGCGAGACTGGACCATCAAGTAGGTGATCTGCAGACTCATAGTTACTTAACTTGAGCTTACCTTCTGTTGAAGGTAAGTCCTCTAACGTAATGCTTTGTGACTGGTTGCCAAAGTTACAAATCACGATAGCAGAAGAACCTTCGAATGTACGTTTATAGGCAAATACAGAAGCATGATTTTCTAGAAGTAATGTGTATTTTCCATAAACGAAGACTTCATGGTGCTTCCGTAAGGAAATCATGTCTTTATAAAATGAATAGATAGATTGAGAGTCTTTCATTTGAGTCTCTACGTTTATATTGTGATAATTCGTATTGAGTTTCATCCATGGATTGCCTTCTGTAAAGCCTGCGTTTAGTTGATTATTCCATTGCATTGGTGTACGGGAATTGTCACGTCCACTTTTCCAAATAATCTCCATCATCTCTTGATGTGGTCGACCTTTTGACGTTTCGATTCGGTAATAATTTTTCATTCCCAAATCGTCATAATCATCTATGGAGTCAAATTGGACATTTGTCATCCCAATTTCTTGACCTTGATAAATGAAAGGTGTTCCCTGCATCAGGAAATAGCAAGCTCCTAACATTTTCGCGCTTTCCAGCCAATATTCTTCATCATTACCCCAAGTGGATACACTACGAGGTTGATCATGATTTTCAAAAAATAGCGCATTCCAACCATTACCGTGTAATTCAGTTTGCCATTTAGATAATGTTTGTTTCAAACCCAATACGTCTACCGAATCATCGGCTCCCTTTTGCCATAATCCAAGATGTTCAAATTGGAATACCATATCAAACTTGCCATTTTGTTCACCAACCCATTTATCTGCCTGGTGAATTTTTACCCCGTTTGCTTCCCCGACAGTCATAATGTCGTACTTATCAAACGTTTCTTCTTTTAATTCTTTTAAAAATTCATGAATGCCTTCTTGGTTCATATGCATATCAAAAGAAGATACAAAATCGAGGTTTTTTGGATTCGGTAAATTAGGCATACCAGGATATTTCTTGATATGTGAAATCGCGTCTACACGGAATCCATCTATCCCTTTATCTAACCACCAATTAACCATGTCATAAAGAGCATGGCGAACTTCTTTATTCTCCCAGTTTAAATCAGGCTGTTTATGATGGAATAAATGCAAGTAATATTGCCCCGTTTTCTCATCAAAGTTCCACGCGCTACCCGAGAAAATACTTTCCCAGTTATTCGGTTCCTTGCCATCTACTCCGTCTTTCCAAATATACCAATCTCTCTTTGGATTATCCTTAGAAGAACGAGATTCCACGAACCATGGATGTTCATCACTTGAGTGGTTTATGACTAAATCAAGGATAACTTTCATGCCACGTTTATGAGACTCTTTTAGTAATAGCTCGAAATCTTCCATCGTTCCAAACTCTTCCATGATATCTTGATAGTCGCTTATATCATACCCATTGTCTGCATTCGGTGATTTGAAAAATGGACAAATCCACAGCACATCGATGCCGAATTCTTGCAAGTAATCTAGTTTAGAAATAATACCTTGAATATCTCCAATGCCATCTCCATTGCTATCCATGAAGCTCCGTGGATAGATTTGATAACAAACAGCTTCTTTCCACCAATATTTTTTCATTTATAAAACCTCCAAATCCAATATGTACCTCTTTAAAACGTCTTAGTTCCTTTTTTTATCCTTCTCAGAATCAAAATGATTATTCCTAACAAAATACTGACAATTAATGCAATCGTCACGCTTATCGGCAGAGTCCATCCCGTTTTCTCAGAAACATTAAATATTTCTACCTGTTCGGAATCAATGGATAACGAATACTTGCCATTGCTTTCTTTCACTCGTTCTTCAGTCAATAAACTAGTTAATTCCATATTAAGTGGTAAATCATTTTTATCCAAACTGACTGTTTGTGCTTTCGTTGTATTATTTATGGCAACGACTAATGTCTCACCTTTATAACTTCGCTTATAAACTGCCATACCACTTTCTTCATGCAACACTTCTAAGTCTCCTCTAGATAAGGAAGGATACTTTTGACGAAGCGCTCCAAGTTTAGAAATATGATTGATTAATTCCTTATCTCCATCAAACTCCATTAATCTTCTATTACCTGGATCTTCTGCCCCATCGAGAGCAATTTCAGAACCGTAATAAATAATTGGAATACCTGGTGCTGTGTACAGATAAGTAAGGGCCAATTTCCATCGGCTTATTGGATCTTGCTTATTAATTAGGATGTCTCTTGTGAAACGGTTCATATCATGATTATCCATGAAGTTACCTAAAAGTTCAGGTCGACTGTAAAATGCCTTATTGCGTTCCCATGAAGTGAATAACCAACCAAGGCTTTGGTTTGGCTTAGCAAATGTTGTTCGAAGATGTTGATTTTGTGGAAAATCGACAAAACCATCTATTCCTGTTTTCTCATATGAAGCAACAACTCGAAGGTCATCATGCCATACTTCCCCTAATAAATAAAAATCGTCTTTTACGGATTTTACTTCTTTGGCAAACTCAGTCCAGAAATCTTTTGGAACATGTTTGACAGTATCCAATCGATAGCCATCTACATCGGTCTCTTCAATCCACCATTTAGCAGCGTCCAACAAATATTTACGAGTTTCAGGGTTTTCTTGATCGAAGTCTGGCAAATCATACAGCCAATTATTTTCTACTTCTTCTTGATTAGCCCAATTTACAATCGGTTGTTTTTCATGAAACCAATCCTTTTTCTCTACATCATTGGCCCATGGATGGTTCGGACCAACATGGTTAACAACAAAATCTAGAATTACTTTCATATCACGCTTATGCGCTTCTTCAACGAGTGTCTTGAATTCTTCCATTGTTCCGAAATGTTCTTCCGTATTATAGAAGTCACTAATCCAATAACCATGGTATCCCTTGTCTTCATTGTCAAAAACCGGTGTTAACCAAATAGCGGTAAAACCCATTTCCTTCAAATAATCAAGCTTGTCCGTGATTCCTTTAAAGTCTCCACCGTTATATTCTTTTAAATCTTCGGTATTCACTTTAAAATCATTGGTTTTATCTCCGTTGTTAAAACGATCCACCATGATGAAATAAATGGATTCATCCTGCCACTTGCGCTCTTCTTTTGCATCAGCACTTACTGAAAATGCATAAAAAAGAAGAAACGGAATTAAAATGAGCAATACTTGGGTTTTCCTCATTGTCCGCTCCTCCTCTCCTATTAATATAGCTCTTGGACTTAACCTTTTGTGCCGCCTGCAGTTAAACCAGATACAAAATACTTCTGGAACATTAAGAACAGGATGGCAATGGGAATGGCAACTAAAACTGCTCCTGCTGCGAATTTCGTGAACTCATTACCAAATTGTTTTGCAACTAATTCATATAATCCGACAGCTAAAGTTAATTTCGCTTCATCACGAAGCAAAATTCTCGCTAAGATAAAATCTCCTAGTGGAGCAATGAATGAGAACAAAGCGACAACTGCTATGATCGGTTTTGCTAAAGGCATAACAATTTGGAAGAAGATACGAAAATGACCTGCACCATCCATTTTTGCTGATTCATCAAGTTCTTTAGGTATCGTATCTAAATAACCTTTCATCAACCAAGTGTTCATTGGAATTTGACCACCTACATAAACAAGAATTAACCCTAAATGAGTATCGATTAATCCCGTACGGTTTGCTAAAACAAAGATAGCAATCAGTGCTGCAAAGTTTGGAATCATTTGCAGAATTAAAAATGTTAATAAACCATTTTTACGCCCAACAAAACGATAACGCGAGAATGAATAAGCAGTAAATGCTACTGAAATAACCGACAAGATCATCGTGATAATACTAATTTTCATTGAATTCCAATACCATAACATGTAATTTGATTTATCCAAATCGAACAAGAATTGATAGTGTTTCAACGTGGGGTTTTCTGGGAACATTTTCGATCCAGATAAACTTTGCCCTGGATTGAATGAAGAACCAATTACCCAAAGTAATGGATATATAACAATAAAAATCATTAATAAAATTAAGATATACGATATGGTGAGTCTGATGATTTTGCTTTTTTTATTATTCATGCTACATCATATCCTCCTCTTGGAAAGATTTTGTTCTCTTGAACTGCCATAGTGCAACTGAGATAACAATAAGTGAAAGAATCATTGTAACCGCTGCAGCTTTACCATATTGTGCACTTGTCATGGTTAAGCGATAAATCCAGGAAATAAGGATATCTGTACCACCTGCATTCTGACTAGGCAGTGCCGGTCCGCCTCCGTTGAAAAGGAAAATGACGTTAAAGTTATTAAAGTTAAACGTATATTGCGTGATAATGATGGGTGCGGTTGCAAATAAAACGAGTGGTAACGTAATAGAAAAGAACTTTTGGAAAATAGAAGCTCCATCCACCGTTGCCGCTTCATACAGTTCATCAGGGATTGATTGTAGTACACCAGTCGTCATGGCAAAAATGAATGGGAATCCTAACCATGTTTGAATCATGATTAAGGCTAATCGTGTCCACGTTTCATTTGTCATCCATGATATAGCTTCAATACCGAAGTAAGGAAGAATGTCTTTATTTATAACTCCAAAAGTCTCATTAAACATTCCAGAGAAAATTAAGATGGTTATAAAAGATGGAACTGCCCACGGTAAAATCATAATGGTACGGATAATCGCTTTTCCTTTTAAATCCTTTTGATTAACAAGAATTGCAAGAAAAATACCTAAACCAACTTGTAGAGTTGTAGCTCCGAATGTCCAAATGATCGTCCAAGCCAAAACAGCAAAGAATGTTGTTCTCCATATATCCAATTGGAAAATGTCGACAAAGTTTTGGAAACCAACCCACTCTACTAATTTTGCAGGAGGCGAATGATATAAATCGTAGTTGGTAAATGCCAATAGAGCCACAAATAAAATTGGGAATATGACAACAAAAATTAACAAGAAGAATCCAGGTGTAATCATTAAGTAAGGGAATCCATTGTCTATTAAATTATGATATTGTTGGCGCACAGAATTTAACTTGAATCCCCTATCGCGTTTTTGACCATTGCGATAAGCATCATTTAAATTTAGTGCATACACTCCCAAGCCCATGATGGTAATAATTAGTGCGATGATTCCATCGATTAATAGGAACACGGAATGATCCAACTTTGGAATTTCACCTAATGTGAAAAGACCCCAAAATCCTACAGGTAAAATATCTTTAAATACGATACCAAAAGATAGCCCTAATATTAAAAAGATGAAGCCTTTTAAAAATTGCTTATTATAAAACTGTCCGAATCCAGGAATAATGGAAAGCAAAACAGCGTTTCTTCCATGATGAGTAGTCGTTTTTAATTCTTCCATAATTGCTAAGCCTCCTCTTTCAGAATAGGAGAAAGTATTTGATTGTTATCAAACTATTAACCTTTTCTTTTCGCTACCTATGTAATGCTAAATTTCTAAGGACATCAGTTACAACGTTTGGTTCGTTTTTCGACTTGGTAATGGCTAGCATAGTACATCTTTCATTATCTCTTCGTAGGAATAAAAGGATGGGCAATACCCTCCAAGAAGGAAGATATCGCCCTTTGCTTTTTACTACTTATTATTCTGCAAACTATTATTTCGCAGGATGGTTCGTTTCGATATTTGTTTGAATAGATTTCACAGCTTCATCTAAAGCATCTTGTGCTTCAGCTTTTCCAGTTGCCAATGTTTGAAGTGCAGAAGCCATTGGGCCCCATACTTCTCCCATTTCAGGAATGTTTGGCATTGGTACAGCGGATTGAGATTGAACTGCTACAGCTTTAGCACCTTCGTTGTCAGAAATAATTGGATCATCAACTAATGCAACGTTAGCTGGAATCTCAGATACTGCTGTGAAACGAGCTTTAGAGTTTTCATCATTTGATAAATGCTCAATTAATTTTGTAGCCCAGTAAGGATTTTCTGTGAATTCTGTTACGTGCCATCCTTTAACACCCATGAATGTTTTAACTGGTTCTCCGTTAGGAAGTGTTGGCATTGGTGCAATACCAATGTCAATTCCAGCATCTTTCATGCCTTGGAACGCCCAAGGACCATTCATTACTGCTGCTACTTTACCTTCGTTGAATAATCCATCCATTGCAGCTCCACCAGTTTCCCCAATGATTCCTTTAGGGAATAGGCCTTCTGCATACCATTTCTGAATATATTCAGCGCCTTCAACAGCGCCTTCGTTGTTTAAACCAATATCTTCACGGTCAAGACCGTCAGCTGTTTCGTTGAAAACATATCCACCCATACCAGCGATCGCACCATGTGCGAAGTAGAAGTTATCCCAAAGTGCTAGGAAACCATAGTTTTCGCCTTTAGTGAAATCTTTAGAGAATGTATATAGTTCATCCATCGTTTTTGGAGCTTCAGGCATTAATGCTTTGTTATAAATCAAAACTGGAGTTTCAGTTGCCTTTGGAAGACCGAAAAGTTTTCCATCATACATTTGAGCAGTTATTGAAGACTCACTATATGTTTTAAGGACTGTATCATCTACAGTAATTTCTTGAATAAGACCTTCAGTTACTACTTGGCCAATTTGGTCATGTGGAAGTGTTACTACGTCTGGAGCATTTCCAGATGGACCATCAAGACGTAATTGGTCACGGATTTTGTCCGCCATGTTTAATTCTTTGAATTCAACTTTGATACCATGCTCTTCTTCAAATGAAGCAAGTGCAGCTGGTAACCAATCTTTACTTTTCTCTAAATCTTCCCAAATAACCAATTTCTCAGGTTTTGGTTCTTCAGACGCTTCAGGTTTTTCACCATCAGCAGGTTCAGTTACTTCTTCTCGGTCTGGTGCACATGCTGCAAGCATACCTAGTAAAAGAATAAGCATCATTAATAATAGATTCTTTTTCATCATGACCCTCCTATAATCTTTTTATATTTATTAATCTATACAAACGGTTGCACAAAACCCACATCTTGGTTGTGAAAGCGGTTGCACAAATATAATTTTAATTATAATGATTAAATTAAATTTTACAACAACTATTTTTACATTAAATTACTTTACTACTCTTTTGTCTGAAAAATACGCTTTATATCACTGATTATAACTTCAAAAATTATATTTTCCTGACGAAAGAATACTATATTTGTTGTAATAGTTACACCACCGTATTGAATACACTGAATCCTTTTGTTATTCTGAATTAGAGATATATATTTTTTGGTAAGTTGCGCAAACGTTTGCAGACAGACTATAGAGGAGTGATTATTTTGGAACGATCAGCAGTTTTTCATAGGCCAGACCAAAATTATTCTTTTATTCTAGATGAGTCCACTCTGGGTATTAGAATTAGAACAAAAAAAGATGATGTAGAAAGAATTGAGCTAATTCATGGTGATCCTTATATTTGGAAGGATGACAAATGGGTTTTCGAGAAGATTGACATGACACTGAATGCGACCGATGCTTTATTTGATTACTGGGAAACTACTATTACCCCACCACATCGAAGAATTCGTTACGGCTTTGAATTACATGCAAAAGGTGAAACATTGCTCTATACCGAAAAAGGCTTTTATGAAGAAGTCTTGTATGATTGCCAATACTATTTTTGTTTTCCCTACCTGCATGCATCTGAACTTTTCAATGCTCCTGACTGGGTGAAAGATACTCGATGGTATCAAATCTTCCCTGAGCGCTTTGCTAACGCGAATTCATCCATTAATCCCAACAACACAATACCTTGGGGAGCAGCAGAACCCGCACAAAACAATTTCTTCGGTGGCGATTTTGAAGGCGTCATAGAACATCTTGATTATTTAGTGGACCTTGGCATCAACGGTATTTATTTCACACCTATCTTTAAGTCTCCATCCAATCATAAATATGACACGATCGATTATTTTGAAATCGACCCGCAATTTGGCACGAAAGAAGATTTAAAAAGACTGGTAAAAGAATGTCATGATCGTGGTATTAAAATAATGCTTGATGCTGTTTTCAATCATAGTGGTTATTATTTTGCACCTTTCCAAGACGTTCTAGAAAAAGGGCAAGATTCTGAGTACGCAAATTGGTTCTATCCACATAGCTTCCCTCTTCATGGAGGAGAACAACCAAATTATGAAACCTTTGCATTTGTCGCTTCTATGCCTAAGTTGAATACGCAAAATCCGCAAGTTAAAAAGTATTTACTAGATGTTTCTGCCTATTGGATTAATGAATTTGATATCGATGGCTGGCGTCTTGATGTTGCAAATGAAGTGGACCATCAGTTCTGGAGAGAATTCCGCACAGTTGTAAGAGAACAGAAACCAGATATCTATATTTTGGGTGAAGTTTGGCATGATTCCATGCCTTGGCTATTAGGAGATCAATTCGACGCAGTTATGAACTATCCATTTACAACGAACGTCTTACATTTATTAGCGAGTCAAACCATAACAGCGAAAGAATTTATGAATGATATGACAACAGTTATCCAAAGCTATCCTAAAAATGTGATGGACGTCACTTTTAATCTAGTAGGGAGCCATGATACCCCAAGAATTCTGACCGAATGTCAGGAAGATGTAAGTCGTGTGAAACTCATCTATACATTGCTATACACATTTATGGGATCCCCATGCATGTACTATGGAGATGAGATTGGCATGACTGGTGGAAAAGATCCAGGTTGTCGTAAATGCATGGAATGGAATCCAGAGAGACAAGACTCCGACTTACTTGACCATGTTAAAAAGTTAATGTCTTTACGTCAATCCGAAAAATTGCTTGCGAATGAAGGCCATTTCCAGTTTTTGAATCAAGAACAAAGCGAGATTGTCGCTTATCGTAAATATCATCATGACCAAAATGTATTAGTGATCATCAACCCGACTAATGTTGAGCAAACGTTCAGAATTCCTCATGTATTGAAAGGAAACGTCATTAAAAATCTTTGGACTCATGAGGAATTTGATTCGAATGAAGATACAACATTAGTCCACCTTAAACCTTTAGAGTTTCAAATCTTAGCCTATCAATTAGGAACTGTGGTTGATTCAAAATAGGTGATTACTTAAGAAAACCCCAGCTCGGTAAAGAAATCTAATGGAAGAATTCCTGTTGACGCAAAGAGGTTTTCAGTGCGCTTCGGACGCATTCTTTGCTGCACTATAATCTAGGGAACAAAGAGTGGGGCTTGTGACTTCGTCACTCGCCCCACTCTATTTTTTCCGATCATTCTGCGGAGAGGATTCGTCCTTTTCTCCCTGAAAACCTGGATGCTCACAGTTAAGATCGTCTGGTTTATTAGAGAATAGATATTATCTATAAGTAGATATTCGACCGAAGATGATATTTCGGTCTCCTTCTTCTTACTTTATTTCAGACCATTCTTTAAAGTCAGCAGTGACACTCACTATAAAAGAAATAATAAACGGTGGGAGACGTAGACACAATTGCCCCTCAAATTGTGGACCTCATCAACCCGCACAAATATGGAGGGATTCCTACGTCGATGGCGATTTTTTCTACGTGACGGACGTTTTTTCCTAAGTCATCACACTTTTTCCCTACGTGAACCTCGATATTTACAACTGAGCCATCGCTCAGCAATTATATGTAAAAATAAATACCAAATGGAGCTGCTCGCTTTGCTCCACAGCCTTTTCTATGGTTGTGAGGTAACACTTTGGATGGAAGAAATGACGTTTTCAGACGTCAATGGCGATTTTTCAGACGTCAAGCCTGTTTTTTCAGACGTCATCTTCTTTTTTTCAGACGTCAACCCCAAAAAGTCAGACTGAGAAACCGCGGAGTCTGACTCAATAAGAAAAACTTCGCAAAGTGATGCCAGATCCTTTTAAGAAGAGTAACCATAGTAGCCTGTTGATTTCCGCTATGGTGGACGCTTGTTGGTTCTATCTCTAGTTTAATTTAGAATCAATTATTCGTGTCTTAGCAATAAGTAATTGATAGATTTTCTTGTAGGTTACTACACACTTGATCGATTGAAGTGGAAGGCGGCGTTGAAAACATCTGCTCCTGCGGTTACTCGTCGCAAAGATATTGGACGAATTACAGTTCGTCCAATATCTTTCCAGCGGGATCAGCGGGACAGGTGAGACCCCGCTGATCCCGAAGCGACCGAGGAGACTCACCGCCCGCCCCGCGGAAAGCGTCCGCCTGAAACGGAAATCAACAATATTAATGAATCATCTTTTGTCCAAAGCACCTGAAATACTGGGTTTATGGAACTAAAATTATATAATTTCTTATCTTTTTAAAAAAACATCCATCAATTACTTCGTAGTGAAAACTACTAGTAAGTGATGGATGTTTTGTTTGATTTTTACGGTTATTTAGACTCTACAATTAAAGTTACTGGACCATCATTAGTTAATGACACATCCATCATTGCTCCAAAAACACCAGTTTCAACTTGAAGATTCAACTTGCGCAGTTCTTCGTTAAATAAATCCCAAAGAGGCTTGGCAACGTCCGGTTTAGCTGCTTCACTAAAACTTGGTCGTCTCCCTTTTCGTGTATCACCGTAAAGAGTGAATTGTGAAATCGATAAAATCGAGCCACCTTCTTCAAAAATCGAGCGATTCATTTTACCTTCTTCGTCTTCAAATAATCGTAAGTTTGCGACTTTTTCGGCTACGTAACGAACATCTTCTTCAGTATCTTCGTGTGTTAATCCGACAAGTAAAACGTACCCTTTGTCAATTTGACCCGTTACTTTCCCATCGACTTTTACGTTTGCACACAAGCTTCTTTGTAATACCACTCTCACAACTGAAACCTCAATTCGTCATTCGTTGGACAGAATAAATTTCTGGAATTTGTTTAATACGTTCTACCACTTTATGCAAATGGGCAATGTTTGTAATCATAACGGTCATATGGATCGTTGCAATTTTATCTCGATCGGCTTTCCCACTAACTGCAGAAATATTCGTTTTGGTTTCACTCACTACATGCATCACTTCATTAAGCAATCCAGAACGATCAAATGCTTGAATTTCAATATCAACTTGATACTCTTTACGATTCGGAGTGAGATGGCTCCCCCACTCAACGTCGATAATGCGTTCATTGACGTCTGAGTCTTGAACATTTGGACAATCTTCTCTGTGAACGGAAACACCGCGACCTTTTGTAATAAATCCAACGATCTCATCACCAGGTACTGGACTACAACATCTCGATAAACGAATAAGTAAGTTATCGATGCCTTTAACGATTACACCTGACTCTGTCGCCTTTTTCGGTGTATTCATTTCTTTAGTGATTTTTTCTAACGCTTCTTCATGATCACGAATTTTACGCATTTTTTCTGCTAATCGGTTGACGACTTGTTGGGCAGTAATGCCACTAAATCCAACAGCCGCATACATATCTTCTTCGCTTGTAAAGTTGAATTTCTCACACACTCGTTTGATGTTTTCATTAAGTAACACTTCTTTTACATCAAACTCTTGAGATTTAATTTCTTTTTCGATCATTTCACGACCTTTATGGACGTTGTCTTCACGAAGTTGCTTTTTAAAGAATTGCTTAATTTTATTTTTCGCTTGCGACGACTGGGCGATTTTCAACCAATCTCGACTTGGACCAAACGATTGTTTAGAAGTTAAGATTTCAACAATATCGCCTGTCTTCAATTTAGTATCTAGAGGTACCATTTTGCCGTTTACTTTTGAGCCAATGGTTTTATTACCAATTTCAGAGTGAACTCGATAGGCATAATCGATAGGAACTGATCCTGCTGGAAGTTCCATGACATCTCCTTTTGGTGAAAAAACATAAACCATATCAGAGAATAAATCGAATTTTAAAGACTCCATAAACTCTTCTGCATTGGAAGATTCATTTTGATACTCCAATATTTCTCTGAACCAAGTGAGCTTTGAATCAACCGATTTATTGGAAGACTCAACGGTTTTGCCTTCTTTATAAGCCCAGTGTGCAGCTACGCCGAACTCTGCAATTCTATGCATTTCTTCCGTACGAATTTGCACTTCTAAAGGATCGCCTTGTGGACCGATCACGGTCGTATGAAGAGCTTGATATAAGTTTTGTTTTGGCATCGCAATATAATCTTTGAAACGACCAGGCATAGGTTTCCAAAGTGTATGGATAATTCCAAGTACTGCGTAACAATCTTTGATACTTTCAACCGTTATGCGGACTGCTAATAAATCATAAATTTCGTTAAATTGTTTTTCTTGCACATTCATTTTCTTGTAAATGCTATATATATGTTTAGGTCGGCCAAATAAATCCGCTTTAAGTTCAACTTCATCTAGCTCGAGTTTTATATTGGCCATTACGTTGTTTAAGTAATCTTCTCGTTCATTTCGCTTTCGCTTCATTAAATTCACAATACGGTAATATTGTTGTGGATTTAAGTAACGCAGAGAAATGTCCTCGAGCTCCCACTTAATGGTGGAAATTCCGAGACGATGCGCAAGTGGAGCAAAAATTTCAAGTGTTTCACTTGCTTTAAGACGTTGTTTTTCAACCGGTTGGAATTTCAACGTGCGCATATTGTGCAGACGGTCAGCTAATTTAATTAAAATTACGCGAATATCTTGTGCCATAGCAACAAACATTTTACGGTGATTTTCCGCTTGTTGTTCTTCTTTGGACATGAATTTAATTTTACTTAACTTAGTGACACCTTCTACTAGCATGGCCACTTCTTCGCTAAATTCACGAACGATATCTTCTCTATGGATGTCAGTATCTTCTACGACATCATGTAAAAACCCTGCAGCTACTGTTGCAGGATCCATTTGTAGTTGTGCTAAAATCCCCGCTACTTGAATCGGGTGAATGATATAAGGCTCTCCCGATTTTCTAAATTGTTCTCGGTGAGCGTACTCTGCCGTTTCATACGACTTTTTGACAAAATCAACGTTCTTGTCATTCATATAAGTCGCGACAATTGCGAATACTTCTTCAGCTGTAAATACTTGGTCTTTCGCCATGTCGAATCACCAGACTCCATTCAATTTCGATAAATATATGTATTGTCTATTGTATAGCAGATATACACTTCTTGCACCCCAAATGATGAAAGATGATGAGTTTTCTTAAAACATTTTTGAATGATTATCATTATTTCCCAATAAGATTGTGTTATCTACTTCGTATTGTAGGCTTTCTGACGATTCGACAGACCGAGGTTGTTTCCATTAACTGATATATCATTGCGTGCTTAAATGTTTTTGTTTCAATAAGTGTACTAGTTAGTGAGACGTGTTTGAGCGATAAATCAACAGATTGAGCGATAAATTCTTGAAATGAGCGATAAATCTACAGATTGAGCGATAAACCCCTCAAAATGAGTGATAAATATTTCACGATCGAGTTTTCCACTAAAAACACGTCTCATTGACCAAGCTAACTAGTTATGAAACAAGCAATATGAAATTTTGCATTAAAAAAAGGATGAACTTTAAAAGTTCATCCTTTTCCTATTTAATATTGCATTAAAGTACAGATGTCGTACCCTTTTAATTTTTCACGACCATCAAGATACGTTAACTCGATTAAGAACGCACAGCCTGCAACTACTCCACCCATTTGCTCAACAAGTTTAATCGTCGCTTCAACTGTTCCGCCTGTTGCTAATAAATCATCTACAACCAAGACACGTTGTCCTGGTTTGATTGCGTCTTTGTGCATAGTTAAAACGTTTGTACCGTACTCAAGGTCATATTCAGCGCGAATGACTTCACGAGGTAATTTCCCTTCTTTACGAACAGGTGCAAACCCTTTAGCCATTGCATAAGCCACAGGACAGCCTATGATAAACCCACGTGCTTCAGGTCCAACAATCATATCTACATTCTTTTGTACGGCATATTTTACAATTTCATCCGTAGCGTATTTATATGCTTCACCATTATCCATAATGGTTGAAATATCTTTGAAGCGAATACCAGGTTTCGGCCAATCTTCAACAATTGTTACGTATTTCTTTAAATCCATTGTTGCTCCTCCTCAGGAACGGTCTGCTCGACTAAGCGTGTGTCAAACCATTGTCTTAATTCCATATATGGCGCATATAACAGCTTTTGTTCTAGCTGCATTTGCTGTTCGCGGGATTGATAGACAGTTGACTCGGCAAGATCTCTTTTTACAGCATCTTCTTGCATGTCAATTCGTCCATTGTTTATTTTAACAAACCCAAGGTCAAAAAACACCTCTGTCATGAAAAATAATGTACTCGAACTCCATCCTTTATGTTTAGCGAGCTCGTTTACATTCGTTTGCAGATCAAATGAAGGTCGTTTTGTTAAAAACCCATAATACCATTTGAATTGATCACGACTAGGCATGCCTTCAAAATAGGTCGGTTCAGATGCAAAGAAATGTGCATATATTCGTTTCGGTTGTATATGAGTTAATACGGCTTCAAGCATTTGTTCATCTTGCGGAATATCGAGTAGAACGATATAAGGCTTTGGTGTTGGGAATGCTTGATTTTTAGAAATCAGTACGATGTCCACGTTTAATAAGGTCTCGAAGTGAATGACCGTTTTTTGATCAAAAGCAAGATAAAGCGTTTGATCTACTTTAATCAATTGATTCCATCTGTTCACTTGACGAATTCCTCGTATGTCATATAACTGCCAATCGTCTGTTTTAGCATCGGTAATCATAAATTGAGGTTTCTTTCGACCATTCCATTCATTGACTTGCAGATCTCCTATAAAGGAAACTGCCACGCCTGGAGTTAATTCATCCGCTAAATGGCCTTGGCTAAATCCGACTGCATCTAAAGTTTGTGGACCATCGGACAGTTCCATTTTCACATGGTTCTGATTTGCTCCAATTTTCCTCATAGATGCAATGTTTACGCGTTCAATACAGTACATCGGTTTAGGGAAATCCATTCCAAAAGGTCCGAGTTTTTTTAATGACTCGATAGATGCTAAATCGATTTCTTCTAAACTAATCGAAATATCTATTTGTTGAATCGGTTGTAAATCTTCCTCAGTCAATTCCGCTTCCGCTTGCTCCTGCATACGATTTCGTAAATCAGCTACATCTTCAATCGCCAAAGTTATACCGGCAGCCATTGGATGTCCACCGAAATGCGGCAAGATATCTCGATTTTTGGCAAGTTCGTTATACAAGTGGAAACCTTCAATACTTCGTGCCGACCCTTTAGCTATGCCTTTTTCAGAATCAAGCCCAAGAACGATCGATGGACGATAGTATTTTTCAACAAGTCTAGATGCAACAATCCCCACTACGCCAGGATTCCAACCTTCTTTTGCCACAATAATGACGTGCGGATCTTGGCCAATTTCTCCGGATTCAACCATCGCAATAGCTTCTTCCGTCATTTGACTGACGATCCCTTGACGTTCTTTATTATGAGAATCTAGAACTTTAGCAAGAGTCATAGCTTCCACTGAATCAGTCGATAAGAACAAGTCGACACCAGGTCCAGCGTCTGACAATCGTCCAAGTGCATTAATTCGTGGTCCAAACAAAAAGCCAATTGTTTCTTCATCAATTTGATTTTGTTCAGTTCCTGCTATTTGACATAGTGCTTGAATGGCAGGTCGATTTGATTTGCGAAGTTGTTTAATTCCTTCTTGTACAAAGTAGCGATTTTCATCGTGTAAGGACACTAAATCTGCTACGGTTCCAATGGCAACAAGTTCTAATAACTGTTTTGGAATTTCGCCAAGTAAGGCATGAGCTACTTTAAAGGCTACGCCAACTCCAGCTAATTCTCCAAATGGATAACTGCCACGCGGATGCCTCGGGTGAATAATAGCATCAGCAGGCGGAAGAATTTCTCCAGCTTCATGATGATCAGTAACGATAACGTCCATGCCAAGATCTTTTGCCATTTGAATTTCGTTAACTCCTGAAATTCCATTATCAACTGTAATGATTAAGTTCACACCATCTTCAAATGCTGCTTTAAATAATCGTTCACTCGGTCCATAGCCATCTATAAAACGATTAGGGATGGCAAATGTAACATTGGCATCCAATTGTTGAAGTGCACTCATCATAACTGATGTACTCGTTACGCCATCTGCATCGTAGTCTCCGTATACTAATATCATTTCTTCATTAGCAATAGCCTGTTTTATACGAGCTACCGCTTTATCCATATCATGCAGTAAAAACGGATCATGCATCGATGATTCATCCATATGTAAAAACGCTTTTGTCTTATCGACATCAAAAAAGCCTCGAGAGGCGAGTAGTTTAGCAGATACAGCAGATAGGTTTAATTCTTTTTGTAAATGTTGAACGATTTGGTCGTCTGGTTTTTCCATACGCCATCTTTTTTTAGATTCAATCATCTTTATACCACTTCCTCATGATTTCCATTATACCTTATCAGACCCCCCTCTGTAATTGTTAGCGTTCCTGTTCGCGATGAGAATTAGGAGGTATTTGGATAGTTGCAACGAAATAGCGAAAGTTGCAACCAAATCGGAAAAGTTGCAACGAAACTAAATTAGTTGCAACGAAATCATGAAAGTTGCAACTAAATCGAAAATAACGCAAAAAAAAACACCCGGGATGGATGTTTTTTCATTACATTAAATAGTTGAGCGAACATCAGCTGCTGTATCTTCAGGAATGGCATCATCTTTAAGATGTGCATCTTGATATCGCACTGGTTCATTTTTGTGCAAAGCGGCTATTTCATTTTGTTGCGTGGCAATTAGTGATTCTTTTGCCGTGTTGTCTTTTTCAAGGTGCTTAACACGACGTTGCAATACAAATGATCGGAAGATAGCAACGGAACCACTTACGAGTGCTCCAAGTAAAGCTGATACTAAAATAACTAAGATCAGAGGCCATTGAGCAGTGCCAAAGACATAGTTTACGGGTACATCTTCTACATTGACAACCGCAAAAATGGCAACGATAACAGCGAAAATAAGTGCGAGTAATAAAGACCATTGAAATTTCATCGGAATTCCTCCTATTTCTAAATACTACGTTTGTTACAGTATACGTAAAAAAAGGGAACAAAGTATAATTTTCTATACCCTGTTCCCTCTATTTCAAAACTTTTATACGACAGGCTCATCTGTGCCCCATTTTCTTTTACTTTCATCTTCTTCAACATCGATTGCTCCACGTTTCTTAAGTTCGCGTTTTTTCAATACGAACCAAAGTTGAGCAGCAATAAAGATGGAAGAATACGTACCGGAAATTAAACCGATAAGTAATGCGATTGAGAAGTTTCGAATTGAATCTGAACCAAAGATTAACAATGCTGCTACTACAAACACAACAGTTAACACGGTGTTTACCGAGCGTCCTAATGTTTGACGAAGTGATTTGTTCACAATAATGGCAAGGTCTTCTTCTGTTTCAATTCTCTTCGATCGTCTCATGTTTTCTCGAATACGGTCAAATGTAACAATCGTATCGTTAATGGAGTAACCGACAATCGTTAGGATGGCCGCAATGAACGTAATATCGACTTCTAAACGCAAGATACTAAATATCGCAATCATAAAGAATGCATCATGGAGAAGGGACACAATCGCTGCCACACCCATCCGCCATTCAAAACGGAATGCCGTGTAGAGGATGATACCAATCGATGCAAATAGTAATGCGAACAATGCATTTTTCGCTAATTCTTTTCCGACTGTAGAAGAGACTGTGCTAATGTTTGGATCAGCACCATAATCTTCTTTAATTGTCGATTTCAACGTATTAATTTCTTGTTGAGAGAATTCTTCTTTATAACGAACAACACCTATTTCTTGGTTGTCACCCGACAGCACGATATCTTCTGAAGGTTGATCAATTGACTCTAAATAAGTAGTTAATTCTTCTTTTGTTAAAGAATCTTCTGAAAGAATTTCTACTCGCGTTCCGCTCGAGAAATCGATTCCAAGATTTAAGCGGAAAATCCCAAGAATAATTACACCAATCACAATAAAGGTGATCGAAGCTGTAAAGAACTTCTTACGAGAGGATACAAAATCAAAGCGATCGAATTTCGTTGGTAAGTCTAATGTATCAAACTTTTCTTCTGCTGAATGAATGGTTGATTGTTTAACACCAAATAACCATGGTTTGCCATCAAACATGCCACTATTCACGAGAAGACCTAAAAGTACACGAGATCCCCAAACCGCTGTGATAAAGCTTGACAGGATACTGATGATTAACATTAAAGCAAAACCTTTTACTGAGCTTGTACCAAAGTAAAATAATACAGCTGCAGCAATTAGTGATGTAATATTCGCATCAAAAATGGCAGAGAATGAAGAACTTGCACCCTTTTTAAACGCGGATTTCACTGAATCTCCAACTCTTAATTCTTCTTTAATGCGCTCGTACGTAATAATGTTTGCATCGACCGCCATACCGACACCTAACACAATGGCAGCAATACCAGGCAATGTTAATACACCATTAATTAATTCGAATACTAGGAGAATCAAAAACACGTAAACAGTTAATGTAATCATAGCGACTACTCCAGGTAGACGGTAATACAAGAACATGAATAGTGCAACAAGTGCAATCCCTATTAGAGCAGCGAATACAGTTGTTTTAAGTGCTTGTTCACCAAACTGTGCACCAACAGATGTAGAGTAAATTTCTGTTAACTTAACTGGCAAAGCTCCTGCATTTAATACGCCAGATAAATCTTTCGTTTCTTCTACTGAAAAAGCACCTGAAATTTGAACGCTGTTTGAATTAATGCGCTCATCCACAGTAGGACTTGAAACGAATTTCGGTTTTTCTTTGCTAGCTTCAGCAGCAAATGAATCGACGCCTTCTTCAAAGTCTAACCAAATAACTAATAAGTTTGTCCCAACTGGTTTTTGACTAATTTGTTGAGTCACTTCTGCAAATTTAGCCGGATCTTTTAATTCAAGTGTAACCATAGGACGACCTTGTTCATCAAAAGTCGCTTTAGCTCCGCCTTCTTTTAAATCTGAACCGTCTAACATTAAATTATCTTCAACATCACGGAAGGATAAGTTCGCTTGAGTAGATAATAATTCTCGTGCGGATTCTTGATCTTCTACGCCAGCCAACTGAACGCGAATACGATTATCGCCTTCAATTTGAATGTTCGGTTCACTTACACCGAGAACGTTAATTCGGTTGAGTAACGCCGTAGTAGTGTCCGTTACCATTTCCTCTGAAACTTTCGGACCATCCTTTTTAAGCGGTTCGACTTGATATAGTACTTCGAATCCACCTTGTAAATCCAATCCCAATTTAATATCGTTGACAACCGATTGCGCGGTTGTACTAATGGAAGCCGCAAATACTACGATAAGTAATAAAAATGCGATAATTCGGCCTCTTGTTTTCATATGTAAATTTCCTCCTCAAATTGTCAAATGATAGTGAAACACTACCATTCTCAAAAAGCACAACAAGATTATTATGAAACACGTGACGCCAAGTGTCAAATGGACTTAAGATTCAGACGACTCAGTAATTACACGTACGGGTTTAATTGACTTTACTGTTGGGTTCAAAAGTTCTTGAAGGCTTCCCTCATTGAGTTCTGAGAACCAGTTCGACGCTTTATAATCTTCGATTTGAGTGTGTGTCATAAACTGTGCGGGCGAAACGCCTAAAATATCATTGACCATTTCAGATACACGCATTTCCAAAATGTCACGCTTTCGCCACTTTTTATTTATACAATAATGCCAAATGTCTTTTTCTTTAACAGAATTGTAGTTATACAAACGAAACTCGTGAATTTTACTTTCTAACGCAGGACCAACCAGTTGAAATAAATCTTCATATTTAACACTCATGTAAACACTTCCCTTTTCTATGGTATTAAACATCGTTATTTTCGCATAAGAATATTGTATACGAATTTGCGTGAATTGAGAAGGAAGTGGCAGAATTGTCGACATTTTTACGTGGGACATTGGTATTAATGGGGGCTGTTTTTTTATCTAAACTGTTTGGTTTTGTTTTTCGCATTCAATTTGTGCGAATTGCAGGAGAAGAAGCTGTGGGTATTTACTCAGCCGCTTATCCCGCATTCATTTTCTTTTTATCGTTAATACAATTAGGGTTACCAATCGCTGTTGCTAAAATTACCGCTGAATTGTATGCAGGGAAAAAACATCTTGAAATTCAAGCATTCATGCGAAAAGTTTGGAAAATAAACTGGATTTCTATTATTATTTTCGGTCCACTTTTATTTCTTACGATTCCATTTGTTGCGAGCAATTTGCTAGAAAATGCAGCCATCAGCAATACACTTTATATCGGCTTACTTACGATTCCCATTGCCGCTTTAGGTGGAATTCTAAAAGGCTATTTCCAAGGTCTAGCAAAAGTAGAAGAAACAGCGTGGTCACAATTAATTGAACAATTTTTCCGTATTGCTTTAATCACTTTGTTGCTGCCATACGTAGTTGTTCAATCGAGTCCTGCCGCCACGGCTGCAGCAGCTATGACGATGGCGTTATTAGCTGAACTCGGATCCTTCTTATATTTATGGTATAAGTACAAACGCGTTAAACAACCAACTGGTAAAGTTATTAATTATCCATCTTCCCCTATTTTAGAAGTCGCATTGCCTTCAGCAGGCAGTCGGCTATTCGGTTCATTTACATGGTTTTTAGAACCTATTGTTTTTATTAAAGCATTAGCTGTAGCCGGTGTGAGTGCAGTAGCAGCGACGAATTTATACGGTGTGATCTCAGCTGTGTATATTCCTTTACTGCTGTTCCCTGCCTTTATTCCGTACGCATTATCCATCGTTTTGGTACCAGCTGTTAGTGATGCTCGAGCTCGCTCAAACCGCGTCATGTTGCAAGAACGTGTTTCTCTAGCGATGCGCGTGTCTGCCATGACTGGATGTTTTGCAGCGACCGTTTTTTATTTGCATGGTGAACATATTGTGCGCGTGTTATTTCATGTAACGGAAGGCAAAGGGTATATGGCCCTCCTAGCTCCAGTGTTTTTTTTCTATTACATACAAAGCCCACTTCATGCGATCTTGCAAGCTATGCATGAAGCAAAAGCTGCCATGATGAATTCGATTTATGGTGGGCTTGGAAAACTATTTGTTATGTTTGTGTTAGCTTCTCAACCTGGAATAGAAGAAAAAGGTGCAATTTTAGCTATCGGTTTCGGTGTTTGTTTAACGTCATTTTTACATATGGCCACACTGCGGCAAAAAAAAGAAGCCGGTATTGGCTTCACATTTTTTGCCATTCCATATTTATTGTTTATCATCGTCACGATTCTTCGTCCTGTCATTTGGCCATTAGGGGAAATGCCTTGGGTGGCTGACAGCTTTATTACAGGTTTATTAGTTTTAGCAGGCTTAGTAGTTTTTGGGCAAATTCATGTATCAGATATTCGTCTCCTTCGAAAACTGATCAAGAAGACTTAAACCGCTCTCTCAATTGAACATATAACTTTTCTTTTTCATAGCTACAATAAAATACAGTTCGTGGATCATCAATGTCAAGTTTCTTTAATTCATCGAGTAACCATTCTTTATCTTGTTGAATTAAATCTAAATGAGATTCTTGTACATCTCCATCTACAATAAGAGGCAAAACGGGGTGATCTTCACCTATTTTAAATACGGATAAATTTCCTGACGGCTCCAAAAAAGCATATGCAACATCTTGTATTGAGCCAATTTGCTGTTCTCTCAGTTGTTGAAATAAGTCGTCCAAATTGTATCGTTGTTTACGCATTTCAGATTCGATTATTTCACCGCTCCGTATAATAACGGAAGGATCTCCATCTATTAAATCTCGTACCTTTTTGCTTTTTAATGACCAATAAGAAGTGCCTAATTGTATGAGTAACAAAAGAATCATTGGTAAAATCGATTCAAATAGTTTGCGTTTGGGATTATCAATGGCAAATGAAGCAACTTCAGCAATCATGACGAAAATAACTAAGTCCATAAGGCTTAGCTCGCCCACTTCACGTTTTCCCATTATTCGAAAAATAAATAAAATTAAAAGGTAGAGAAAAATGGTTCGCCACGCTACAACAAATAGGAGTTCAAGTTCTTCCATCTGCATCCCCCTTTTTCTATGTAGTATGAGAGAAAAAGGACTGCACTATACAAAAAAACCTGTTTCTCCATAAAAGGAAAAACAGGTTTTTGACTGTTCATTTATAGTACTGGTGATGAATCGATCGTACGAGCGATAGCTGCACGTTCAAATTGAAGGCGAGTACCATCAGCAATTGTTACGAAAACAGTTGCATCATCTACTGCATCAACAAGTGCGTGAAGGCCACCTACTGTTACGATACGATCCCCACGTTTTAAGCTCGTTTGCATAGAAGCTGTTGTTTTTTGACGTTTTTGTGCTGGTCGGATAATGAAAAACCACATCACTACGAACATCAAAATAATTGGTGATAAACCTATTAATGTTTCCATTCTATATATTCCCCCTCTCTCTCTATAAAACACGTGTTCAAAAGGAACATAAAAAGAGCCGTTTTTGGAACTCAGGTTAAGAACACCACAGTATGTGGCAACACCTGAGTGACCAACGTCTGATGCCCTGAGGCGGCGAAGCAAGCCAACGATATAGGTATTAAACCTTAATTCGCCACTCTCCGTGGCTCAGGCTGCATGACCTGCGCGTTGCAGGCCTCAGCTATTTTTAGCAGACTTTTGAACATCATCTTCAGTAAGTATACAAGAATCAGAAATTTTTTGCATTAGGTTTGTTATATCCATATTGTTCAAAGAACTCTGCACGGAAATCTCCAAGACGATCTTCGCGAATTGCTTGACGAACTTGCTTCATCAAATTCATTAAGAAATGCAAGTTATGAGTTGAAGTTAATCGAAGACCGAAAGTCTCTTCTGCTTTAATTAAGTGACGAATGTACGCACGTGAATAGTTCTTACACGCATAACAATCACAGTTTTCATCAATAGGACCGAAATCGCGGGCATTTGAAGCACCTTTAATCACTAAACGACCGTTACTTGTCATAAGAGTACCGTTACGCGCAATACGTGTCGGTAAAACACAGTCAAACATATCTACACCACGAATCGCTCCATCAATCAGTGAGTCTGGTGATCCTACACCCATTAAGTAACGAGGCTTATCTGATGGCATAAATGGAGTAGTAAATTCCAACACACGATTCATGACGTCTTTTGGTTCCCCTACTGAAAGTCCACCAATTGCGTAACCTGGAAAATCGAGTGATGTTATATCTGCTGCACTTTGACGGCGAAGATCTTCAAATTCTCCACCTTGAATGATTCCAAATAATCCTTGATCGTTTGGACGAGCATGTGCTTGTAGACAACGTTCTGCCCATCGTGATGTACGGTCTACACTGGATTGCATATATTCACGAGTAGCTGGGAATGGAGGACATTCATCAAACGCCATCATAATGTCTGAACCTAAATCATTTTGAATTTCCATCGCTTTTTCTGGGCTTAAGAACATTTTGTCCCCATTCATATGGTTACGGAAATGAACGCCTTCTTCTTCAATTTTACGGAATTCGCTTAAACTGAAGACTTGGAAACCACCAGAATCCGTTAAAATAGCACGGTCCCAGTTCATGAATTTATGCAAGCCGCCCGCTTCTTTAATAATATCGTGGCCAGGGCGCAACCATAAATGGTAAGTGTTACTTAAAATGATTCCAGCGTCCATGGCCTTTAATTCTTCTGGAGACATCGTTTTTACTGTTGCTTGTGTGCCTACTGGCATAAATGTTGGCGTTTCAAATGAACCGTGTGGCGTATGCACAATGCCTAAACGGGCACCTGTTTGTTTACATGTTTTAATTAGTTCGTATCGAATGGCTGTCATGCACGAACTCCTTTCTGATTAGCGGATGGGCGAATAAACATCGCGTCTCCAAAACTGAAAAATCGATAATTGTGAGCAATAGCTTGTTCATAAGCATGCAATATTTTGTCTCTTGAAGTTAACGCACTCACTAACATCACAAGCGTAGACTTTGGTAAATGGAAATTCGTAATTAAGCCGTCAATACACTTAAATTCATAGCCTGGGAAAATGAAAATCGATGTCCAGTCGCTATCTTCCTGTAATTGACCATTAAATTTGTTGGCAACGGATTCAAGCGTTCGTGTAGAAGTCGTACCAACAGAAATAATACGACCACCTGCTGCTTTTACTCGGTTAATGGTATCTGCCGTGTCTTGAGATAGGCGATAAAATTCCGAATGCATTTCATGGTCATCAATCGATTCGACGCTTACAGGTCTAAACGTACCTAACCCAACGTGAAGCGTAATAAATACAACTTCCACACCCATTGCTCTAATTTCTTCTAGCAACTCTTCAGTAAAATGAAGACCTGCTGTAGGAGCTGCTGCTGAACCTCGTTCTTTGGCGAAGACAGTTTGATAGCGATCTTTATCATCTAATTTCTCACGAATGTATGGTGGCAAAGGCATATCACCTAGTTGATCCAAAATTTCATAAAAAATACCGTCGTACGTAAATTTGAACAGACGTCCTCCGTGATTTGCTTCACCAACGCATTGCGCACGCAGTAAACCTTCCCCGAATGATACAACTGTACCGATTTTGACTCGTTTCGCTGGTTTCACTAATGTTTCCCACACATCTTCTTCCGTCTGCTTTAACAGTAGAATTTCGATGTTGGCACCTGTTTCTTCTTTAATCCCCATCAGACGCGCAGGAAGCACGCGTGTATCGTTTAACACTAAGCAATCGCCTGCTTGAAATTCATGGAGAATATCTTTAAACGTGTGGTGAGTTACTTCGCCACTATCTTTATCCAATACTAAAAGCTTGCTCGATGTGCGGTCGGCAAGCGGTGTTTGCGCTATTAATTCTTCTGGTAATTGAAAATCAAAATCTTCTACTTGCATAGTTATACTTCCTTTTTATCATTTATTCCTCGAAATAAGGGTAATTAAAATGGTCATACGCGAGTTTCGTAACGACACGTCCTCTTGGCGTTCGTTGTAAGAAGCCAATTTGCAATAAGTAAGGTTCATAGACATCTTCAATCGTTGTCGATTCTTCCCCAATACTTGCAGCAATTGTATCCAGTCCAACAGGTCCACCTCTAAAGCGTTCAATCATACCAATCAGTAATTTATGATCGATGTGATCTAGACCGAGTGCATCCACTTGCAACAGTTCGAGGGCTTCTTGTGCAGTATCAATTGATATCGTGCCGTTTCCTCTGACTTGTGCGAAATCTCGCACCCTTTTTAATAAGCGATTGGCAATACGAGGAGTCCCCCGAGAACGACTGGCAATTTCACCTGCAGAAGGATGGTCAATTTCCGCATCAAACAGTGCAGCACTTCGAGATACAATTTCAGTTAACGCTTGATTATCGTAATAATCAAGTCGTAGTAATACACCGAAGCGATCACGTAGTGGAGCTGATAAAGCGCCAGCTCTCGTTGTTGCACCAATCAAAGTAAACGGTGGTAAATCAAGACGTACTGAACGCGCTGAGGGTCCTTTTCCAACGACAATGTCCAGACAGAAATCTTCCATCGCTGGATATAATACTTCTTCAATGGAGCGATTTAACCGGTGAATCTCATCAATAAATAACACGTCACCTGGTTCAAGCGAGCTGACAATCGCCGCTAAATCGCCAGGACGTTCAATGGCAGGTCCACTCGTCATGCGAATATTTACTTCCATCTCGTTAGCAATTACCGCCGCTAACGTAGTTTTCCCAAGTCCAGGAGGTCCATACAATAAAACATGGTCCAAACTTTCCTTACGCATTTTGGCTGCCTTCACAAAAATGTCTAAATTATTTTTGACTTTATCTTGGCCAATGTATTGAGACAAATATTGTGGGCGAAGTGATTGCTCAAATCGTTCATCAAACTCCGAGACTTCGGTTGAAATGACACGTTCTTCCATGTCTGTGACCTCCCTTCATCAGCCTTGTTTCAATAGTAATTGTAATGCTTTTTTCATGTAGCCTTCTGTATCCAGCGCCTCTGGTAATGAGGTTAATTGCGGGCGAACTTTCACTAGTTCACGCTCTGAATAGCCCAGTGCTGCAAGTGCTAAGAACGCTTCTTCTAGTTCATGTTTGCCTGACGTCTCAGGGAATAATTGTAGCTCATCTTCTCCGCTTGGCATGTCGAAATCAATGGATAAGTCGCCTAGTTTTCCTTTTAAATCAAGAATCATTTGACGTGCCGTTTTTTTCCCAACACTCGGGAATTTCACTAAAAACGTCTCATCTTCTCGCTCAATCGCTTGCACTACTTGAGAAGGTTGTCCACTCGCAAGAATAGCTAAAGCACCTTTTGGGCCAATGCCAGACACTTGAATCAGTTTGCGAAAAAGTTCGCGCTGATCAAGTGAAACAAAACCAAAAAGCAACTGTGCATCTTCACGAACATTTAAGAGTGTAAAGATTTGCTTTGGTTCTGGCGACACACGAAAAGCGTAAGGGTTTGGTGTAAAGATTTGCCACCCGATACCTTGTTGTTCCACCGTCATATATTCAGGCGTTATACGTGTAACTACACCTTTTATGTAATCGTACATTTAAGTCTCTCCTCACATTCAACGTACTAATTATAGCATATAAAACGGATGTTCGCATGAAGAAACCTAGCAATCATCGACTCTACCTACTAGAAAATTTGGCAAAGATTTTTCCATTTAAAGCTTAAAAATGTTTCAACTCGAGAGATGATGGGAAAAGATTCTCAACATCTTATACTACTAAATTGGAGGCGAATTGTATGGGAAAAAATAATGATACCTTTACTCACCAAAACAATCAACACAACAATCAAAATGAACAAGGTCAAGTGAATGAATTGCAACGAAAAAAACTGCAATACAATCAAGAACATAGCAATCGCGAAGAAAATGAGCAAGTAGAAAATGAACAAACTGAACAAAGTCAGGAAGATTCAAAAGAATAAAACAGGTGGAGAAAAGCAACTCGCTTTTCTCCACCTATTTTTATGTTCTTATTTATTTCTCCTCAAAGTAGCTGGCTGATGTCTACTAATATCCACTGTGCCGAACTTTACGTGGACCTTTCCAGGCAACGCAGTAATCAATAGAACTTAGGCGTCATATCGTCATGTCGTGTGGCAACACCTTCGTGACCAACACCCTATTGTCCTGAGGAGAATACCGATCCGTCCGCTTGTTTCTGTTTGTGCGCCGCTATACTAGCTTCGAAACATGAAAGTGGGCTGCAATGGAGTTCAACAGAATATATGAAAAGAGGACTGCCGATAAAGTCATTTTTATATGACTTTTGGGACAGTCCAATTTTTTATAGTCAAGCGTCTAGCATACATTTTTCGAACTAATCAGTTTCAGCGCTACGATTTGTTTTACGCTTTCATTAGAGAAGTCGTAGCTGTTCGATTGTTTTACGATAATCTATCACAATCTGCCCATAATTGTGGCGTGTGATGTAATGCTTTGTCAGTAAATACCTTTAATTTCGGTAAAAATCCTCGCAGTTGAAGATCTGATAATGTAGCAGCATACAACCACTCACGCATCAGTTCGTTTGGAAATAATAAATAGTTCCAATCGATTTTGCGAAGAGACGGATGCTCTTGAATAAGTGCTTGTAAATCATAATCAAAATGCGGCAACACGCGATGCGACCATAAAACGAGTTCTATTTCAGCAGGACCTAAGCAAGCCAAATCAAAATCTATGATGTAAAGTTGGTCTTTCTTATCCATTACAAAATTATGATGAACGACATCTCCATGCAATAGTGTTAAGCGTTCACGACGAATCGGTGCAAGTTGCGCTAATGAATCTATCGCAAGTTGTGTGATTTTCTTCGTTTTTGATGGTCCAAGTTTCTTAGATAGGAAAGGTTCAAGTTGCTGCCACTTCTCTAAGCGATGTGTCCATTTTCGAATTAAATCGATTTCATGAAAATGTGTTGATTTGTTCCAAGCGATCTTTCTCCTTGTATCGTGGAGTTGATGTAGTAAAGAAAGTGATTTTATGCGGTCTTCTGGCTGACTAAATCTCACTTTACGACCACCTTCAATCCACGGTTGTTGAATGACAAGTGAATCTGGGTAAGGCTCTACCGGCACTATAAAATCAGCGCCTATGATAGCTAATTGATCATGTATATAGCGTATTTTTGCTGCATCATCATGACGTTCGTATTTCTTTAATGAGTACGCTTTTGGTCCAATTTGCCATTTCCACACATTTGGCTTTAATTGAACATAATGCCCTCGTTCCATTTTCTAATTGTAGCGAACGGGATTCTGGTATCCCCATTGCCCTTGTGGAGCGGGCCACATGTGACAAGGCATGCATGCCATATATGGGGACATGTGCTGAGGCATCGACATGTGCTCAGGCATCATCATGTGTTGAGGCATCATATTCGGTTGACCTTGGGCTTCACCAAGTGTTTGAGCTGGAAACGGATTTTGTGCAAACATGTGTTGCGGATGATGATGGTGATGATGGCCACATCCACAAGGTGGCGGTGGTGGTGCAAAGTGTTGTTGAGCACATCCGCAAGGCGGTTGTTGTTGGTGTTGGAAGTGTGGTGGTAGCATCGGAAGCTCTAGTGAAGAAGAATCACATAAAGAACTTGAATCATCTAATTCCCACCCATGTTTTGTTTCAGGCATTGGTTTTTGCATTGGCATTGGTTTTGCCGCTGGGCTAGGCATTGGTTTTGCCATTGGCATAGGCATAGGCATAGGCTTCGGTACTGGTGTTGGCGCTGGTATTGGTGGAGGCGCTGGTGCATGTGCTTGAGCTGGCAATTGTACGTGTAAATTAACATCCATATCAGGAACTGGCATCCAACCATAAGGAATTCCCATATATGGAGGCATCATTTGTGTCATCGTTAAATGTTGATTAATCGGTTGCGGCATCATTTGAGGTGGCATCTGAATCGTCGGTTGTGGCATAGGTTGAGGTATCGGTGCTGGCATTGGTTGCATGCTTGGTTTAGGAATAGGTTTCGGCACCGGCATCGGTTTAGGCGCTGGCTGAGCCGTGTATTCCTCCTTACTCTTTTTAACCGGTCGAGAATTAGTATACGGATGTTCTTTCATCTCGTGAGCTTTTGTCGATTTCTCCGGCACAAAAATTTTCATCCCCGGAACAATATAATCGGGATTTGCCAAATGTGCGTTTAAACGTTTTACTTCATCAAAAGATACACCATACTGTCTCGAAATTTTCCATAGTGTATCTCCTTTTTGCACAACATGTACGTGCAAAATACTTCCCCCTCTCATCCATGTATCGTATGAATGAAGTTTTGATTTGGTCACTTTTTTGGTGTACATGATAAACTATGAGAACAAGTGCTATAGTTATGCATGAAAAGGACGGGATTGTGTTGAAGAAATTATTAGGTGAAGAACGACGACAAAAATTACTTGAACTGTTAAAGCAAGCGAAGGAGCCAATAAAGGGCACCGATTTCGCCAAAAAAGCAGGTGTTAGCCGACAAGTCATCGTTGGAGACATGACCTTACTTAAAGCACGCAATGAGCCGATCCTTGCGACCAGTCAAGGATATATATATATGAACACTTCAGATACCACCCATGAATTTGAGCGTCAAATAGCGTGTTCACACACACCAAAAGATGCGCGAGAAGAATTGTATACCCTTGTTGATGCAGGTGTGGTCGTGAAAAATGTGACAGTTGAACACCCTGTCTACGGTGAATTAACGGCATCCATAATGGTAGCCAATCGACATGAAGTAGATTTATTTTTAAACCGCGTAAAAGAAACTGGGGCAAGTTACTTATCCGAATTGACAGGCGGTATTCATTTACATTTAATCGCAGCCACTTCAAGTGAATTCTTAGACGCTGCCATTGAAGGTATGCAGAAAAAAGGATTTTTAGCGGGCGAACAATAATAGTGAAAAATTAGTCAGCCCACCGCTTACGCGATGGGCTGTTTTTTTGTGGGAGAATCGAGTGGGAATTAGGAGGTAATTGGATAGTTGCAACAATAACGGTGAAAGTTGCGACAATAAACACAAAAGTTGCGACAATTTTGGAGATAGTTGCGACAATAAACACAAAAGTTGCGACAATAAAGATTCTAGTGTGAAATATTAAAAATGGACTTATTCAATAAAACTTCAGCTTCATTAACAAGTGGAGAATCTTAATTAGTCAGCCCAACGCTTTCGCGATGGGCTGTTTTTCTATGGGAGAATCGAGTGGGAATTAGGAGATAATTGGATAGTTGCGACAATAACGGTGAAAGTTACGACGATAACCGAAGAAGTTGCGACGATTTTGGAGATAGTTGCGACGATAAACACAAAAGTTGCGACAATCGAGATTCTAGTGTGAAATATTATAAATGGACACTTATTCAATAAAACTTCAGCTTCATTAACAAGTGGAGAATCTTAATTTGGCAGCCCAACGCTTACGCGATGGGCTGTTTTTCTGTGGGAGAATCGAGTGGGAATTAGGAGGTAATTGGATAGTTGCAACGAAATCCAGAAAGTTGCAACAAAAAGAGCATAAGTTGCAACGAAAATAGAAAAGTTGCAACCATATCAAGAAAGTTGCAACGAAATACGAAAATCATCCAATATAAAAAAGGAATGATCGCAGAGTCTGCAATCATTCCTTTTTGTATGTAAAATAAGTTCCGAGAGATTTCACTTCGCATCCTAAAGCGCGTAGTTCGTCTTTCGCACCTTGCATCATCGTTGCATTTTCATCTTCTAGAACATCAACAATAAAGAAATAATGACCAAGCCCTGTTTTTAGAGGACGCGATTCAATTTTACTTAAATTCAATTGACGCCAGGCAAATACAGATAACACTTGATGTAGGGCACCTGATCGGTCATCTACTGGTAAAGTGATCATTAGAGTCGTTTTAGGCGATTCGTCATGACCAGTTTTAGTTAGCTTCCTATTTGCTTTTTGAAGAACAAAGAAACGAGTATGATTGAAATGAAAATCATGAATATTCGATTCCACAATGGTTAATCCATATTTCTTCGCAGCAAATTCATTACCAATGGCAGCAAAAGTTGACTCGGGATGTTCAGACACAAATTTAGCTGCAGCAGCAGTTGATGTGGTCTGTTCTAAAGGTATCCCACGAAAACGATAGTACAAATATTTATGACACTGGGCGAGTGCATGAGGGTGGGAAAATACCGATTCGATATCTTGCCAGTTCGGAACTTGCTCAGGATGAACCATAAAATGTTGCTGAATTGGTGATAAAATTTCTGCTGAAACGTGTAATTGTACATCATGAAACAAATAATCAATGGTTAGGGGTACAGAGCCCTCTAGAGCATTTTCAAGCGGCACTACGGCAAATTCTACTTCATCGTTTGCCACTGCTTCTATACACTCTGGAATGGTCGCATATGGCACTAGCCACTCCCCTGCAAACACTTCACCTGCTGCTAAATGTGTAAAGGATGCTTCTGGTCCTAAATAAGCAACGCGTGATTCCCACGTTTGTTTTACCATGTTAAACACTCCTTAAGATGCACCAGAACTAATAACTTCTGCTGACTCCACAAAATCTAAACGTTTCAATTGTTGTAGGAAATCATCCAATTGTACATTCATCGCCGTTACATCCAAAGAAAGCGTCACATTGGCGCGCCCTTGGATAGGGATGGATTGATGAATCGTCAACACATTACATTGTGTTTCTGCAACGGTATGAAGCAACGTAGCCAAAGTTCCATTGCGATCTTCTAGTTGCAAAAACACTGTTAAAATACGTTCGCGAACAATGGAATGGAATGGAAAGACGGCATCTCGATATTTATAAAAAGCGCTACGTGATAAGTCCACTTTTTTTACCGCGTCCCAAATCGACGCGACTTCTCCACTCTGCAATAACTCCTTGGCATCAAGTGTTTTTTGCATTGCTTCCGTCAACACATCTTCGCGAACTAAAAAATATCGTTGTTCAGATACGTCTTTCATTTATCCATCCTCACTTTCTAATCCATAAATTCAAATTCGAATTCAAGAAGTCTTACAATATCGCCATTTTCTGCGCCTTTTTCGCGAAGGGCTTCATCAACACCCATTCCACGCATTTGACGAGCGAAACGACGAATTGAATCTTCACGAGAGAAGTCGGTCATTTTGAATAAGCGTTCCAGTGAGAATCCAGTTAATACAAATGCTCCATCATCATCACGTGTAACGTCGAATCCTTCACGTTCAGATGTGTGCTTGTAAAGAACCGTTTTATCAGATTCTTCTTCATCCATTTCGTGAAGTAAGAAATCTTCTGTTACTTCTAAAAGATCGGCAATAGCGAATAATAGTTCGTTTAAGCCTTTACGTGAAAGTGCTGAAATCGGGAATACCTTTACATCTTCCGGTAATTTCTTACGGAATTCGGCTAAGTTTTCTTCTGAATCCGGCATGTCCATTTTATTGGCAACTACTAATTGTGGACGCTCAGTTAAACGCAAGTTGTATTGACGAAGTTCATCGTTAATTGTCACATAATCCTCAAATGGATCGCGTCCTTCAATACCAGACATATCAATAACATGCACAATTACTCGTGTACGTTCGATATGACGTAAGAATTGGTGACCTAGACCAATACCTTGGCTTGCGCCTTCAATAAGACCTGGCAAATCGGCCATGGCAAAGCTACGGTGATCTGTCGTTTCAACCATTCCTAAGTTAGGAACAATCGTAGTGAAATGATATGCCGCAATTTTAGGTTTTGCTGCAGAAACAACTGATAATAATGTAGATTTCCCAACACTTGGGAATCCAACTAAACCAACATCAGCTAATACCTTCAACTCTAAAACAATTTCGATTTCTTGGCCAGGTTCGCCTTTTTCAGAAAGTTCAGGTGCTGGATTTTGAGGCGTTGTAAAACGTGAGTTTCCACGTCCTCCACGACCACCTTTAGCAATAATCGCTTGTTGACCATGTTCAACTAAATCGGCTAATACCGGTCCGTCTTCTTCAGTCATAACAACTGTACCTGGTGGAACTTTAATGATTAAATCATCTGCACCGCGACCGTGCATGTTTTTACTTTGTCCGTGATCTCCACGGTCCGCTTTAAAAAATCGTTTGTAACGGAAGTCCATTAGTGTACGTAATCCTTCTTCTACTTCAAAAATTACGTTTCCTCCACGGCCGCCATCTCCGCCTGCGGGTCCACCGTTTGGAACATACTTTTCGCGACGAAACGCTACCATACCGTCTCCGCCGTCTCCGCCTTTAATGGATATCTTTACGTGATCTACAAACATAGACTATCCCTCCTTGCTTTCTTCTATATGAAAACGCCAATTCTTGGTCGTTTTGCATTCATGGGTCAGTGTTACTTGTGGTTCGTAATTAATGTCATGCCTTAATGGTTCCCATTCACCTTTTGCATCAAACGTTAGTTTGAAATCAGACTGGTTGCACACAATATGAATGTGCAATAGTTGTTCTGTAAAAGGACTTAATTCTTTGTGCAATATTTTTATAGCTTGTTCAAGCACTTCACGAATCGGTTCATCTAAATGTGGTTTACAGGTAGTCTCAATATCACTTGATATGTTCACTTGAAAACCGGCAAAACGCCAATTTACGGTTTGTAACCACTCAGAAGTGAGCGGTAAACTTAGCTTCGATAATTCATATAATGCTTTAACTTCATTGGTATAGTGATCAATTACCGCTTTCGCATCATCCAGTCGTGCAAGATCAATATTCATTTTAATAAGCTGCAACTGATTTAAAAAATCATGTTTGGCAAATCGCAATGCCTCATTTACTGAAAACGCTTTGTCGGCCATATGTCACACTCTCCATTATGCTAATCTCATTTCCTAAGTATACCAAGAAATGAAGCGATTTTGTTGCAAATTAGAAAAGCTCAATGCGCCACTCGAACTATACACAGAATATTGTCATTCAAGTGCTTTTCTATTATTTTTTGAAAAAAGAAAAAGGACTGCAGTTATGCAGTCCTTTGGCTGTTTGAATTAAGCTTCTTGAGCTACAGGATATACACTAACTTTTTTCTTGTCGCGGCCATAACGCTCAAAGCGTACAATTCCGTCAACTTTCGCAAAAAGTGTGTCATCTCCACCACGGCCTACGTTTTCACCTGGATAAATTTTAGTACCGCGTTGACGGTATAAAATCGAACCACCTGATACGTGTTGACCATCAGCGCGTTTAGCGCCAAGGCGTTTTGATTGTGAGTCACGTCCGTTACGAGTCGAACCTACTCCCTTTTTCGAAGCGAAAAACTGAAGATCTAATCTTAACATCATTTATTTCACCCCCTACTTTTTGAAGGTTATTTTTATATACTGTCCATAGTCTTTTTCAATCGTTTGTAAAGAAACAATCATCGCTTGTACAATTAATTGTACCTGTTCATTCGTTTTTGGAACTAAGTCCTGCGAAAACGAGACTTTGAGAAATCCGCCGTCTTGTCCTTGCTTCACATCTGGAATAACCTTCGTAAGTTCAGCGATTGCATTAACTGCTCCAAAAGAAACAGCTGTTGCGGCTGCGCATACTAAATCTTTTCCATGTTCAGCAAAATCTGCATGGCCTTTCATTTCAAAAGAAAGAATGTCATTGGATTGATTTTTATCGATCGTTACTTTAATCATCTGTTACACCATCTTATAAATTGATCGAATCAATAACAAGTTTCGTGTAAGGCTGACGATGACCTAATTTACGATGATAGTTCTTTTTGGCTTTATATTTGAAAACAGTGATTTTTTTTGCTTTGCCGTTTTTCACGACTGTAGCTTTAACTGTTGCTCCTTCAACGAAAGGAACTCCAACTTTCACATTGTCTCCACCTACGAATAATACTTTGTCAAATGTGAAAACGTCTTCAGCATCAACACCTAATTTTTCGATGTAGATCTCTTGACCTTTTTCAACTTTGATTTGCTTACCACCAGTTTCAATAATTGCGTACATTTTACTGCACCTCCTCTTAGACTCAGACTCGCCTTAAATGAGGTGATCTTTTCAGATGCTTTAACCTCTTCAGAGCGGTTGTAGTAGCACGGGTGCTACAAACAATAACATTAAAACTTTACCATAATGCTAGGGTAGCGTCAACTGCTTAGTCACAATTTTATTGAAAACTTCATCATACTTTCGATATTGCCACGTACGAATATTTTGGAATGCGATAAACGTAAAAATAAATGCAAGATGCAGTTGATCATATGTAACTAAAATAAGCATGGTTGAAACACAGATAGACAGTGCTAAATGGGTGTTTTGATGATATTTCGGAAGGATAGCCTTCAATGCTTGTCCACCATCTAAAGGCAAAATGGGAATTAAATTTAACGCAAGTATCGTCAACTGAACTTTATTAAAAAAAGCTTGTCCTGGAAAATCAAAAAATTGCGCAATTAAATAGAGGATTGCCGTTGCTAGTGGCCCAGCAATTGCAATGAGCCACTGATGATGAGGCGGAGCAAGATAAAGATTTTTAATTTTAATGACTCCACCATAAGGAAGGATCGTACAACTAGTCATTTTATGGCCCGTCCATTTAGCTGCCGCAATATGGCCAAATTCATGAATGAGTAATGAACAAATAATAATGCTGTAATGCGCAAGTTGCGCCGTAGCAATCAAGTAAATAATAATCGGGATCATAATGGGGTGCATGCGAATCTTAGTAAAGTACATCCGTCATCCATTCTGTAACCGCAGACGGCTCCAAAGTTATACCACCGCGTTCTATTTTCACAAACATTGATCCCGGTTTCACTTCCGCGATTAAGTCATTGGCTGCAACCGCTGTATAAGGCAAGTTAGAAAAGTTTTCCACAAATCCATAGGTCACAATATCTCCACCATCATAAAGAACCGTCATCGTTTTCCCCGTATGACGCGTATGTCCAGTAAACAGAATGATGCCATCTTCTCTCGCAGTAACTTGAATCGGTGTATTGTATGAAACGAGAACGCCTTGCTCATAAGGCTGCATAGACTCGTACGTCGCCATCGTCGGTATCATAGGATCTTTGGGAGTCGCTGCCACAGGAATGAGTTCAGGTTGATAATCTCTTGGTAATTTCGCTAGTACAAATTCGCGAACCATTTGAATATCCTTCCCTTGGGTAAATAGTGTGCGAAGTTGTGAAGTTTCACCTTTTTGCTCTTGGATTTGAATGATTGCAATGATGCCGACGGTGAATATACATGCAAAGATCCATTTTTGTGCAGATTTCATGCCGCAGCCCCCCTTTTCGGGTAGTATATGCAGACGTGGTTTTATATATTTCTATGGATATATGGATTTTGAGGTGATGGTTATTTGGATTACTTCGAGATATGGGGTTTTGAGGTGAAATCGGGTGGGATTGTCGCAACTATTGGCGATTTCGTCGCAACTTTTCTTGTTATTGTCGCAACTTTTGATCATATCCTCGCAACTTCTTCCGTTATTGTCGCAACTATCCAATTTCCTCCTAATTCCCACTCGATTCTCCCCAACAAAAACGCAGCCTTTCGCATGAGCGAAAGGCTGCCAAATTAAGATTTTCATATTCACTATTATTAGAAAGTGATTTTTAGCAGAAAACTCTTTCCGCTATCGCTTCTTCATTTCATACGCTAAAAATGCATCCAATCGCCATGGTTCAAATTTCAATGTATAGACCCTATTTTTATTATTACCATTATATTTCTCTATGCAACTCTTTAATATTCTTGATGTTAAATCTTTATCATCAATCCCCAACCACCACTTCACATCACGACTTGTAGTTTCGCTGCCAAATAGAAGTTGGTATTCTTGCAATGTTGCAATATGTGCATCCTTGTCATGACATCCACAATAACCGCACACCCATGTAGAATATACTCTCTTCATTCCCACTTCAAAACACTTCCCACATTTTACACCTGGACGGATCCCATTTCGGTAAATCCCCAAGCGCACCATTAAGCTGTCGTCCTGAACCGCATAAGATCCACGTTTCAGAATATGCCTTATTTTTTTCAAATCGTCGTTTGTTAACAGCTCATTACTCTTTGCTTCCAACTCTTCGAGCGCACCGCACATGGCGTCGATAGGAACTGACCGGAAAAGCGTTGGTGGTTGCATGACAATCCCAGCTCGACTGGCAAATACAATTAAGCCCTGTACAGAAATCTCTACTCCTCTTAGATTTAGTTTTCTCTGCAAAACTCGTACCGCTCGCTGCAATTGAAGTTCTGGATTCCTCATACCTTCCTTCTTGCCCCCGTCAATTACTCGATAAAATTGTTTCGAAGTAGCATCAAAATAAAATTCACCTCGCATATTTTTCACTTCTAATATGCAGATCAACTTCGGAGTCACCACAATAATATCCATTTGGGCATGGTCTAAAACGATATTCCGATAAATTTCAACCTTTGGCGTCAGGACAACTTCTTCCAGAAACCGATTCACTTTATCCTCGCCAGCGAATCCTGCTTTCGTCGCCCGATAATCTTCGTTAACTATTCTTTTATCCATGACACGTGAATGCATCACGCACATTCTTAACACATGCAGCTCGAATGTTTTCAAATTATTCAGTCTACTCACTCCTAAAAAAATCCTCCACTTCGATCATAAGTGGAGGATTTAGCTAATTTATTTTGCGAAAACGGCTCTAATTTTTGAGAATATGTTTTTGCGTGGTAAATCCATAGACATTAATGGTACTGATTCGCCTAAAATACGACGTGCGATATTGCGGTAGCCTTGTGCTGCACGGTTTGTTGGGTCCATGACAACCGGCTCACCTTTGTTAGAAGATGTAATCACGCTTTCGTCATCCATGATGATACCAAGTAAATCAATGGAAAGATGTGTAGTAATTTCATTAACATCTAAAGCATCGCCCGATTTCATTAAATGTTGACGAATACGGTTGATAATTAATTTTGGTGGAGCGATATCTTCTTGTTCAAGCAAACCAATGATACGATCGGCATCACGCACTGCTGATATTTCAGGAGTGGTAACGACGATTGCGCGGTCTGCACCTGCTACTGCGTTTTTGTAGCCTTGTTCAATCCCTGCAGGACAGTCGATCACGACATAGTCATAGTCGCGTTTTAATTCCGTTACAAGCTCTTTCATTTGTTCCGGATTAATGGCATTTTTGTCTGTCGTTTGTGCTGCTGGAAGTAGATATAATTTGTCGTCAAAACGTTTATCTTTTACTAAAGCTTGGTGAACTTTACATCGCCCTTCGATTACGTCAACCAAATCATAAATAATACGGTTTTCTAATCCAAGTACAACGTCCAAGTTACGTAAGCCGATATCCGTATCAATTAAACAAACTCTCTTGCCTTGAAGTGCCAATGCAGTCCCAAGGTTGGCCGTTGTCGTTGTTTTGCCAACGCCTCCCTTACCTGAAGTAATTACGATAGCTTCTCCCACATTAGCTTCCTCCTTTAAATGTAGATAATTGCGGTCTCAATAGACGCAGTTCTTGTAAGCGATCGATTGCAATGAAGCCATTTGCATGCAAATAGGCACATTCCATTTCCGGTTGTTCAGAAAGAATCGTCAATTCATCCGTCATTGTTTCGAGTGTTTCGTGAATCTTAATATGCGTTGCTTCTAACCAAGATGCGGCGATGACCGCTTCTTTATTGCCATTCGCTCCAGCATGTGCGCTACCCTTTAAGCGTCCTAGAACAAAAATGTTGCCCCCTGCGACAATTTTACCGTTAGGGTTTACATCTCCAACGACCACTAAATCGCCTTCAGCCTTGACAACTTGTCCCGAACGTACGATGCCGACATATGTTTCCGATTGACGCTCTAAAATTCGGCGATTGCTTTCTTCTATAGAAATTACATCGCTTTGCACTTTTGACACACGTAAATGCGGAGACGTATGTACACTAGCGATCAGTTCTTTTATTTGTTCTTCTGAACATAAGCGATTTCCAAGTTGTAATAATACCTCTGCTTGTCCATCGATGCCTTCGCCCGAAACTTTTAGCTTTAGTTCTTCCACCAGTTCGGCATATGCGCTTTGATCATCAAGCCGAAGCACTAGACCATCTTTGGTGCCTTTTATGTAGACTAGCTGCTTTTTCGTCGTCAAATGCGTCACCTCACGCGTAGAATCAATTTGGCTGATTTAATCGTTGCAACAATCGTGCATTGATTACATATTTAAATGCCCAGCCGAGCACCACTAAGAAAATTGAATTTGCAATCATCGTCGGAATGAGACGATCGCTTACAAAAGCTTGTAGCGAAATGTCAGTCAAGCCGATCAATGAAAAGAATTGGTATAACGCGAATTCAAGACCAGCGACGAGTACAAGTGACACGATTGTTGTCACAAGTAAGTTCTGGTGAATGAATCTCACAATGAAACTAGCAAGTAAACATATTAATGGATATAAAAAAGAATATAAACCAATAATATCAATGAAAAACACATCATACAAGAGCCCAAAAAGTAATGCATACGCCATCGCGCGGTTGCGACTATAGTAGATGGAAATGAATATCAAATACATGATGAGAAATCGAGGGATTAAAAACCGATACTCCCCACCTATGTCGAGGGGAGAAAATAAGCCGAAAACTGGTTCAAGATAAAACAATACAACGGCAATGGCTGGAATGATAAATCGCTTCATGATTCATCCTCATCAGACACAGTATTCTCACCATCTGTCCCATCGACTGTTGTCAAGACGCGTTTCGCAATCATTACATGGTCAAGTAGGGCAAAATCAGCTGCTGGTTTTACATAAGCCATTTTAGTTAAGCCGAAATCGTCTGTCGAAACTTCAGTAATTTCCCCGATTAAAATACCTTTAGGGAAAATCCCACCTAGTCCAGATGACATGATTTTCTGACCTTTTTTGATTTCAATATTAGAATCAATTCGTTTTAGAATAAGTTCGTTTCGCTCATCATCGTATCCTTCTATTAAGCCGAATACTTCTTTTTCACCAGTGACCATCGCAGATACACGATAGTTTGGATTTTTTGTCGATAGTAGTTCTACAGTTGAAGTAAAAGGTGTTGTAAGGATAACTTTCCCTATCAACCCTTGTGCTGTCATGATCGCCATGTTCTTCTCGACCCCGTGAACTTCTCCTTTATCAAGTATTACTTTTTCTTCCCACTGATCAGGATTCCTAGCGATTACAGTTGCCTGAATCGGTTCGTATTCTCGCAGATCTTCTTGCTTGTCTACGACTTCTCTTAATCTCGTGTTCTCAGATGCTAAATCGTTGACGTCAGCTTGCAATTTCGCAAATTCTTCTAGACGACCTTTTAAACGTTTGTTTTCTTCATATGTGTTTAACAAAGAATCAACATTATCGAAAACACCTGTTATGTACTGCGTTGGTTTCGAGAAAATAGATTGCCCAAAACCAACGACATCTTTAATGATTTGTTCAGGTAACGACGCATTATCACGATCTTTGAGAGAGAAGCTGATCAATGCCACAAGAAAAATCACCCCGACAAGAAGCAAAATTAATCGCTTATTCGAAAAAAATTGTGGCATTAGAACGGTCCTCCTTAGTGTTTAGAATTTTGGCGAATCATGTTCATATGATCTAGCGCCATTCCCGTACCAATTGCAACGCAGTCTAATGGATTTTCTGCAATGAAGACAGGCATGCTTGTCTCATCACTAATTACTTTGTCTAAGTTCTTCAGTAATGCGCCACCGCCAGTTAAGACGATTCCACGTTCCATTACATCTGCAGATAATTCAGGAGGCGTTTGTTCTAATGTTTTCTTCACTCCATCAATAATGGCTGACACAGATTCTTTCAATGCTTCTGCAATTTCTTCTGAAGAAATTTCAAGAGTTTTTGGAAGACCCGTCACTAAGTCGCGACCGCGAATTTCCATCTTCTCAATATTCTCAATGACTTTAGCAGAACCGATTTCTATTTTAATAGCTTCGGCTGTACGTTCACCAATCGTTAAGTTGTACATTTTACGAATATAACTAGTAATCGCAAGATCCATAGCATCTCCGCCGACACGCACAGATTCGCTTGTGACAATACCGCCAAGTGAGATAACGGCAACTTCAGTTGTACCGCCACCAATATCAACTACCATACTACCTGTAGGTTCCCATACTGGTAAGTTCGAACCGATTGCTGCTGCAAATGGCTCTTCAATCGTTACAGCATCTCTTGCGCCAGCTTGACGTGCTGCATCAATTACTGCACGACGCTCAACAGACGTAATTCCGTAAGGTACGCAAATCATAACGTTAGGCTTTTTCCATGTACCACCTGACGATTTCAATGCTTCTTTTAAATAATACTGAATCATTGCTGTCGTAATATCAAAATCTGCAATAACGCCATCTTTCATTGGGCGAATGGCAACGATTGAACCTGGAGTACGACCAATCATATTTCTAGCATCGTTTCCTACTGCTACGATATCACCATTATTTGTATTTTTAGCTACTACTGAAGGTTCGCGTAAAACGATCCCTTTTCCTTTAATAAATACCAAAGTATTTGCTGTGCCAAGGTCAATCCCGACATCTTTTGCTCCGAATCCAAACACGTTATTTTCTTCCTTTCTATCCTTAGCCACTTAATCTTAGCTTAGTTTAAACCATAACTTTGATTATAACGGATAAAAAGAGAAAATCACAGTGTCACATGTAACCCTTTTCTTTCAAACTAATAAATTGGTGATCTCCGATAATCACATGGTCCAGTAATTCGATGCCCATGATTTGCCCAGCTTCTTGAATTCTCTTCGTTACCTCAATGTCTTCAGGTGACGGAGACGGGTTCCCGGACGGATGGTTATGCGCACAAATTATCGAAGCAGCAGAGCGTTTCACTGCTTCTCTGAATATTTCTCGAGGGTGTACAATACTTGCATTTAAACTACCAATAAAGATCGTTTGTTTGTGTAACACTTGATTTTTCACGTTCATAAATAACACAACAAAATTTTCTTGCTTTAAAGATGTCATATCCGCCATTAAATATGTAGCCGCATCTTTGGGGGAACGCACAGTAAATTTCCCATCTGTTTGTTGTTGCGCTAAACGACGTCCGAGTTCCACTGCCGCAAGCAATTGAACTGCCTTCGCTTCCCCAATACCTTTAACAGACATGATTTCTTCAATCGTCGCATTTTTCAATTCGTGCAGTTGTTCAAAAAAAACTAACACGCGATTGGCCAAATGAAGCACAGATTCTTGTTTCGTACCCGTTCGTAATAAAATGGCAATCAACTCTTGATTCGACAAAGCTGTAGCACCTTGATTCATTAACCTTTCACGTGGGCGATCGGCGGCTGGAACATCACGGATCATCAGTGTTGGTTTGACTTCAGTTATCATAGCGCGTTCCAGCTGTCACGTGTTCAATCAGTTCTAAATGTTTCAGTTCTCGATAAAGCCCCGCAATCGGTAAGCCAACGACATTATTGTAGTCGCCATTTACATGTTCAACCATTAAGGCACCTACCGTTTGGATGCCATAAGCTCCTGCCTTGTCAAAACAATCTCCACTAGCTACATAATTACTGATCCATTCCTCAGACAGTGCGAAAAAAGTAACTTTTGTTTTCTCAAAAAACATACTACAAACATCATCGAAATAAATCGCAACACCCGTAATAACGGTATGTGTCCGACCCGACAATCTGCGTAAATGGTCTTTCGCCATCTCTGCGTTATCCGGTTTACCTAATGGCTCGTCATCGATAAATACCATTGTATCTGCACTAATGACAATGGCGTCCTGATTACGTTCAGCGACATGTAAACCCTTCTCCATGGCAATATTACAAACTAACTCGGCTGGCGAGGAACCAAATACCGAGTGTTCGTCCACTTCCATAGTTTTCACTTCAAATGGTGCACCTAGTAATGATAGTAGTTCTTTTCTTCTCGGTGAGGCAGATGCTAAAATTAGCGGTTTAGTTGTTTTAAATTCCATTGAAATCAGCTCCTTTTTGACATCATACAGAACTATTTCTCCGTTGAAAAATGTGTCAAAAGGGCAATAATTTAATTTTGCCAATTAAACTACCGTCAAAACTCAATTTTGAGGCAGTCGTTTTGAGCAAAATAATGCGATAAAAGTTGCACTCGAATGACGTTAAAATCTTTTGAAAGTGTTGATATAGCTGCAATATTCGGTGTCCAATCCTTTGGTATTGCTTCTTTATTTCCGGTACTCTCAAAATTAAATTTTGCGGGGTCTGGATTTGCAAGATAAACAGGCAAATTTTTCATCGCTTGTTCAGTGCATGCAGATGAATTAATCCGAAACGGCTTAGAAAAGGAATCGGTGCTGCCTACAATTTTCACTTCGCTTTCTACGACACTCGCAGCTGACCATACATAATACTTACTGTCCGTTATAATAATTGCCGCAGACTTCATAGCTGGACTTGATTGCAAGAGAGCGGTGGCACCTTCTGCAGTCGTAAACATCCCATGTTGTTTTGCAAAAAACTGTGTCGGTGTTACGGCATCAGCTGGGGCATCCACTGTAATTTTTTCTGGTGTTTTTGAAGCGGCATCTGAAGTTTCTGGTTTATCTGCTGAAATGTCTTGCCATTGAATTAAAATCGCAAATATACCGATCGACACGGCGCCAATAAAAAAGCCATGTAAAATTGCTAGAGTATAGGAAAACTTTGAAAACGATTTAGTAAAACGCATTTCATCACCCCGTTTTTCTTTTAACGCTAACATTTGGGCAATAAAAAAAGACAAGACCGGTGTCGGCTTGTCCAAAAAAGTTTTCGAGTTAAACTAACAAATTCGTATACCAGTCGAGCATTTGTGTTCCATAAAAATAGACAATGATGGCAGCGAGTGCGATGGACGGTCCAAAAGGCACTGGCGTTTTTCGACCTTGCTTGGATCGACGCAAATGAATTACACCTACGATGGCACCAATAAACGCGGCTAAGAACAGTGTTAATAGCGTTGGGATAATCCCTAACACAAGCCCGATCACTGCGAACAACTTGATGTCTCCACCGCCCATGCCACCTTTCGACAATATGGCAATTAACAACAAAAGTCCGAACCCTCCGACAGCACCAATAATGCTATCCCACCACGGATCAAGTGGTGAAAAGACACGCGCAATAATTAATAATGCACCAAAGAATAATAAAACTTTGTCTGGGATTAACATATATGCGAAATCAGATACTGTGATAATCACCAGCATGGAAATAAATAATATCGCTACGATGAGTTCAAGCGAAAATCCGATTTTCCAATAAGCAAATGCGAATAACACAGCTGTAGTAAGTTCCATCACTGGATAAATCCAATTAATCTTCGTGCCACAACCACGGCATTTCCCTTTTAAAAATACGAATGAAAACACAGGCACCAAATCTTTAAATGTCAATCGACGATCACAAATCGTACAATGGGATGGTGGGGTTACGATTGATTCATTTTTCGGAACGCGTAACCCTACTACATTAAAAAATGAACCGAATATAAGTCCGTAGATAAAAAATAATATGGTATAAAGGATTTCCATAAATGCCTCTCATTCTTAGAAAAACACATGTCACAATTTGTGTTTTTCTCTACTGATTTCAATATTTTCATTAACTAAACTTTGTTTTAGGTTATTGTTATTCATCGTATATTCACTGTTACCAAAGGTTGATTTCCGTTGCAGACGGACGCTTTCCACGGGGCATGGCCTCAGCCTCCTCGACGAGCAAGCTCGCCTGCGGGGTCTTCAGCTCACGCTAATCCCGCCGGAGTCGCCGTCTTCCACTCCAATCAACCTTAAGTTCGTTATGTGCAATAAGACAATTATAAGTGGTATAAATGTTCAAATGTAAGTAGAGAAAAAAAGACTTTTTACTCCACTTACTTTATATTAGGGGCTTTTAGACAGCCATTGCGGCATGCTAGGTGTAAATGTACTTTTCCTTCTGTTATTCAAATCGTCAACAGATGTTAATACAGCATTTTGATAAAACTATTAAATTTTACATACTCATATGTATATGAACATTTTACATTAGTCGTAGATTTAGATTGATTGAACATGTATAAGTTCATATCGTTTCATGCTTTTGAGACATGATGGTGTTTCGACTGTTATTCAATATCATCTTTAAACTTATCATGAACCAAACACTATTGAGGAGGCTTGCCTGTTCACCCACGAGAAGAGTGTTGATTCCCTCTCACAAGCAAAGGCTCGATTATACTATATTGGTTTCGGCGTTTTATAAATTCAAAGCTCTTTAGCTATAGCCAATTAATAAGTAATGAAACAAAAACTGGAGAAATGGTGCGCTCTCCAGTTTTTGTGTGTTTAATATGGAATGATTAATGTTTCATTGACCATTACGTTATTCGAAGGTAAGTCATTGGCTACTTTGATTTTCTCTTCACCTAATCGAGTTCCATAGTGTTTCATTGAAATCGAGTAAAGAGTGTCTCCTAGTTTAACTTTGTATGTTTGATTTTTTGTTTCGGCTGCACCTTTTGTGGATTGTGCAGTTGCTACTTTTGTCACTGGTTTTGTAGAAGAAGGAGCTTGTGTAACCGAATTGGCTTCGCTCGATACTTCATCAACTGATTCACTATCAGTCTCTTGTGCTTCTATAGTTTCAGTAATCGTTGTTGCATCAGCTTCTGTAGCAACTACTTCTCCGTCATCAATGACTTCATTTGAAGGGAGTGGATTAGACTTGTCTGCGGGTGCAGGAGTGTCTACTTTAGGTCCCTCATCAAGAAGTTCGAGTAAATCAGGTCGATAGAACGCTGTGAAAGACAATGACAGTTGTAACTTCGCAGGTTCTAATTCCTCCGTTGTGACTTCTCCTGGTGAACTGAATGAGATATTATCTACAATTAATATGCGATCTAATTTCTCAATCTCATCAATGAAATCTTCTAAAGTAGCATACGATGATGTTTCAATAGATAAACTGACAAGAAGCTGTTGTAGTGTTTCAACCCCTTCTGGAGGTGCTTCAATAACAAAGGGTCCTTCTGAGAATCCGATTGATTGAACAAGAGAATTCGACACGACTTCAGCTTTTTCAATTTGCAAAATGATTAACTCCGTCAATGGATCGATCGGTACTTTCTTTTGCAACTCGAGTGAACTGACGACCGGAATATCTGGTTGATCAGCCAGCTGTTGTTCTAATGCAAACAACACTTGTCTATCAGTTGTGAGTGTTGTTTCAGCAACTGCTAAACTTTCTTTCTTCGGCACATAGAATGTGAAATACGCATAGGCAATCATAATTAAACAAAATAAACTTGATAATACGATAAGTCCAATTTCCTTTTGCTTTCTCGTTAAGTTACTCATTTGCATCATCTCCTTGTGCATCGTCTGCAGGAGCTTGTGGTTCGGTAGTAGGTGTTTCAGCTGGTTGCTCTTCCGGTTGTTCTTCTGGTGTTTCCTCTGCAGGTGTTTCACTTTCAGTTGGCGTTTCTCCTTCAACAGGTGGAACGTTTGGATCAACTGGAACAGCTGTACCATCTGCTGGCATACGTGTATCTAAAAACGTCACTGCGTAAGAAGCTAAATATCGTGGCATGATTTCTTCCACAGGCTCAACTTCTGTAACCACTCCATCCGTTTCTTCGACAGCCTCCTCAGCTAAAGGTTGATAAGAAACTGAAGATAACACAACATCCGTGATCATTTCGGACGCTTTAAGTTGAGTTAAGTAAAACGCCGTATCACGAGATGTATCAAATTGGGTCGTGATGGTTACTTGGTTTGGCGTTGAAAATGAAAAGCTTAAGAAGTACCCACGTTCCGGTAATAACGCAGTCAATTTACGAATCAAAGGGAGTGTATCGTACTGATAAGTTTCAGCCCACTCGACAGTTTTTTGCAATTTCTGTGTATCACTTAATGCTGCTGTTGTAACCATTTGCTCTTGTATGGCCGCTTGTTGTCCAACGACTTCTACGCTTTGTGCTGCAAGAACTTGCTGTTTGTTGCTATATGTATTACCAAGGAAATAAAAAACGAGTCCCGTAACGAGTCCTAAAAGAATAAGTGATATGGCTGCAACGACAAAGGCAGGACGGTCCCGTTCCTTATCGCCAAGTAAATTTATATCTACTAACATCATCACACCTCTTTCAGGGCTAGTCCGAGCGCTCGGTTAAAACGAACAGGAATCGCTTTTCCATCTTCTAAATAAATTGTTTCACGAATAACAGTTGAAGTTTTGACTTCAAAACGTAATTCGAGTGTCTTCAATAAGTCTTCCCATCCATCTAACTCACCATTTAATAACACATGAGTGATGCCTTCATTTCCTTGATTCATATTGTAGCGATAGAAATTAATGAGTTTTTCAATTTCTGAAATAAGTGAATCCATTTTAGTTGTTTGTGAACCACTAAAGTAATTCGATTCATCTGGCTCAGCAACTTCCACTGGTCGCATAAATAACGGGAAATGTTGATGGAAAATTGAAACGATATAACTATCGTTTTTGACATCTAATAATAAAATGTGTTCCTCACCTGAAAATTCATGTTGCGAAAAAGCCAATCGATACAACGCTAGTGGACCAATATCAGCAACAATCGGTTTCATTTTCACGTCTTCAAAGACGTCTTCATATGTATTCAAAATGCTTTCTTTCGAAGCGATTAATATAGCTTCTTTTGTTTCTGTTGATGCAGTATAAGGAACCACATCAAAAACGGGGTCTTCGAACGGTAAATAAAGTGTCGAACCAATTTCAATGAAGAAGTGGCCTTTCAACTCATCTCGTCGAACATCAGGAGGATAAGTTAGTTTGCGGATAATCACATATTCGTCAGGTGCTAAAAAGCGAACAGCTTTGCGGGAAAGTTTCCACTCATCCACTACCTCGCCTAAAATCGACACCAACGTATCCGCGTCCACAATTTTGCCATCCGTGATAATGCCAGAAGGCAAAGAACGCTCCTCTGCACAAATCACATGCAAAGGAGACGTTGACTTCACTTCTACCATTCGGATCGCATCTTCTTCAATTGTAACCGTCGCCACGCGTGTGCGTTTATTTAAGAACGATGGTGTGAATTTCATAGGATCAGCTCCGATTAAATTTTATCTCGCTAATTTTACTGTACCTGCAGAAGTAGCATCAGCACTATTTTGCAATGAACTAATATCTTCTTTTGTAGCATTTTCAGTAGTTATAGTTACATTCCCAACTGTTCCATTTCCAGTAACAGTTTTATCTTCTACTTTATAGGCAAAAGCACCAAGTGAACCAGAATCATCTAAGTATACTTCACCAGAATCTGTAGATACATCAGGGGTCCCTTGCAAATTCTCTAAACTAACAGAAATATCATTAGGATTATCTAACAAATATAATTCTGATGCTGCAATTGCATTAATATAATCAGACTTTACGGCTCCAACTCGGCTATTATTAATAATATTCCCAATCGCTGGAATAGCAATTGCTGCAATAATCGCCAAGATTACGATTACAGCTAAAAGCTCGATTAATGTTAAGCCTTTTTGTTCTTTTAACTTTTGTTGAATGAATTTTCTCATTCTGTAAGCCTCCCTTTTTTCTCTAAAAATTGGTACTAATGAGTACATCTGTATAATAACACGTTTATATGTCGAAATATATAGATAAATAGACTTTGTACTCATTTTAATTTAAGTATAATTCACCTACTATGCACATCTCAATGCCTACTAAATAGGTTTATTACGGGTAATTTGTCAGTGAAGTAAATAAATATTAAGTCCTTCTTATAATTATATATTTATGAATTATAATTTGACTTGTATTTTAATAATAATATGTTGTCATTATTAAAATATAATAAATTACTGTATCTTAATCTGTCACAATAGAGTGCTAAATCCTCTACATATTATCCATATTTTCAAACATTCCAAACATAGGTAACATAATCGCCATAACAATGGTTCCTACAAGCCCTGCTAAGAAAACAATCATTAATGGCTCTATCATCGCCTTTAGTTTATCAGTCTCTGCATCGACTTCTTTTTCATAGAACTCTGCTACTCGCTCTAACATATGATCTAGAGCTCCTGTCTCTTCACCAATGGCAATCATATGAGGTATTAAAGGCGGAAATGCCCAATGATCTTTCATAGGTCCAGTCATCGATTCTCCTCTTTCTAATCCATCACGAGATTGGAGAATTACTTTTCCGATTACTTCATTGTCAACCACACGTTCAACCATTGTCAGCGCAGTTAATATAGGGACTGAACTTGAAAATAACGAGCTTAATGTTCGTGTCATACGTGCAAGAGCAGCTTTTTTTAGAATATTACCAAACAAAGGCATTTTCAACAGGAAAGTATCAAGTAAATATCTACCCTTCGCATCTCTTCTTAGTAACCATAAGCCTCCAGCAAATAGACCGGCAACAGCAATTAAAACATACCAATATCCCTGCACAAAATCACTGGCACCCATTACGAATCTAGTAAGTAACGGCAGCGTGCCACCAAAACTACTGAACATCTCTACAAACATTGGAACAATTGAAGTCAGTAAGAATATAACAACACCCACTGCTAAAATCGCGACTATTAATGGATAAGTCATGGCCGAAACTACTTTTTGTCTTGTGGCATGAGCTTTCTCAAAATGTAAGGCTAATGTATCTAATGAATCATCAATCGATCCTGTTAATTCACCAGCTTGCAGAAGATTCACAACAAGCGGTTCAAAGATTCTCGGGAATTTTTTCACAGATTCTGATAATGCATTACCGCTTTTTAAATCATCTGAAATTTCGATAAGTGCACGACGCAATGCTTTAGATTCAACTTGTTGGGAAAGGATTACACATGAATCAACAATCGTTACGCCAGCTCGCATAAGTGTCGCAAATTGACGTAAAAACATAATAAATTGTTCACGCTTTACTGGATTACCAAAAGCGATATCTTTTTGAAGTGTTGTTGCGGCCATTTGCTTAATTTCAGTAATGCGAATGCCATCATCACGCAGTTTCATAACTGCTTCTCTTTGATTCGCAGCTTGTACAATTCCTTTTCGCACGGCTTTACGGTCACGACCTACATATTGGAAACGTGCCATTAATGCTCTTCTCCTTCAAGATATGGCTGAGCCATTTCTTGTGAAATTTGGCCGGACTCGACCAATTCTTTAACTGACGTCGCCATCATATGCATCCCTAGTGCGCGATTGGTCATGATGACGTTTGGAATTTGATGAACTTTTGCTGTTCGAATTAAGTTCGCAATAGCTGAGTTACTAATTAATATTTCTGTTGCAGCACGACGACCTTTTCCATCAACAGTTTTAATCAAACGTTGACTAATTACAGCTTTTAATACACCACCAAGTTGAGTTCTCACTTGTGCTTGCTGTTCTGGTGAAAACACGTCAATAATACGTTCAATGGTTGAAGCAGCACTAGAAGTATGTAATGTACCTAATACTAAGTGACCCGTTTCTGCCGCAGTTATGGCAATCCCGATAGTTTCTAAGTCACGCATTTCCCCAACGAGAATGACATCTGGATCTTGTCTTAATGCTGCACGTAGACCACTCGTAAAGGATTTCGTATCAAAGCCAACTTCGCGTTGATCGATAATACTCGTGCCATGATCATGCATATATTCAATAGGATCTTCCAGCGTTATGATATGCAAATTCAAATCCGTATTCATATGTTTAATCATGGCTGCTAGAGTAGTTGATTTTCCTGAACCGGTAGGACCTGTCACTAAAATTAATCCTTGTTTTGTTTCTGCTAATTTCTTCAACGTATTCGGCATTTGTAACTGCTCAACCGTTGGAATAATTTGTGGGATCGTACGGAATGCGATAGAGATCTTCCCTTTTTGATGAAAAGCATTAACACGATAACGGGCAACATTTTCTACCACATGTGAGTAATCTAGCTCGCCTAATTCTAAAAATGTGTCCCATAGTTTATCCGGTGTAATCGATCGTGCCATTTCTCTGGACATATCTGCCGTGATAGGCGTAGAACCAATCTTTACCAAGTCACCTTGAACACGAAAGATTGGAGGTACACCGACAGTAATATGAATATCTGATGCTTTTTGGTGAAAAGCATTGGTTAGTAATTGATCGACTGATTCTCTCATATTTCCACCTAATCTTGGAGGGCAACACGCAGAATTTCTTCTGTCGTCGTTTTGCCTTCTCTTACTTTCTCTAATCCGTCATCTATTAAGAATATCGTGTCATTAGCTTGAGCAATTTCTCTTATATCAGCTGCTGTTCCGCCACGGTTTATCACACTTTTAATTTTATCGTCTATTACAAGAACTTCATGTATTGCCATACGTCCTCTGTAGCCTGTCATCCCGCAAGAAGGGCAACCTTTACCTCTAGTAATCGCTTGTATATCCATTCCACGCTTTTGGAAAATGTCAATTTCACGAACAGTTGGTTCCTGTTTTTCACTGCAGTCACGACAAACTCTCCGAACTAAACGTTGTGCGACAACCGCATTAATAGAACTTGTAACTAAAAATGGTTCAACCCCCATGTCCATTAAACGCGTAACAGAAGCAATCGAATCATTGGTATGAATGGTACTTAATACTAAGTGACCCGTTAGTGAAGCGCGAATCGCGATTTCAACCGTTTCTTTATCCCGAATCTCCCCGACCATAACAATGTCCGGATCTTGACGCAGTATAGAGCGAAGTCCAGCCGCAAATGTTAATCCGACATTTGAATTCACTTGAATTTGGTTTATTCCTTCAAGTTGATACTCTACCGGATCTTCAACCGTAATAATATTCACTTCTTCATCATTTAAATGGCTTAGTGCTGCATATAAAGTGGATGATTTACCAGACCCAGTAGGACCGGAAATCAAGACGATTCCGTTAGGTTTTGCAATCTCTTTCATCAAACGCTCAAAATTCTTTTCAGAAAAACCAAGTTTCGAAATGTCTGTTAAATTATTCGATAAATCCAAAATACGCATTACGATTTTTTCGCCATAAACTGTTGGGAGTGTGGAGACACGCAAATCGATTGGTCGAAAATCAACATTTGTTTTAATTCTTCCATCTTGAGGAATCCGATGTTCAGTAATATCTAGCTTCGCCAAAATCTTAATACGAGCCGTGACCATTCCTTGCATTAACTTAGGAAGCGTTCGCTCATCATGTAAAACTCCATCAATTCGAAATCGAACCAACAAACGTGTTTCTTGAGGATCAAAATGTATGTCACTAGCTTTTTGCGTAACTGCTGCAGACATTATCTGATTAACAATCCGTACAACTGGAGCATCCACATCTAATAGTTCTTCTTGTTTCTCAGCAGAAACGGCTTGATCAACTAAGAAATCATCAAACGATTCGTCTTCGTAATATTTATTAATTGTTTTTAAAATATCTTCTTTTGATGCAATCGCAGGAATGATTTGAAAACCAGTAATTAAACGCAAATCATCTATCGTGATGAAATCCATTGGGTCTTTCATCGCAACATATAGTTTATCTCCGTCAATTTTTAAAGGAACAATTAAACTACGTTTCGCTAAATCCTTAGGAATTAAGCTGAAAATTTTCGCGTCAAAAGGATAATGAAATAATTGAACTTGAGGGATTCCAAGTTGGATTTCGAGTACTTCCAGTAACTGTTGTTCCGTAATAATTCCTTGTTGCAAAAGTGCATCGCCAAGCATTTCGTCTCGTGATTTTTTTTGCAACACAGTAGTTAGTTGATCTTCTGTAATTAGCCCACTTTCAACTAGTAAATCACCCAGTCTTTTTCGAATCAAGTTGCTTCCCCCTATACCTACTTACTTGGTGGTATTACATTTCCACCTTTATCGTATTCCGGCTCTGTATCGTCGTTATTATTTTCATTTCCCGAATTAGTTCCTGATCCTGAACCTCCTGTTGACGTCCCACTACCTGTAGTTCCATCACCACTGCCTGATGTCCCGTTTCCGGTATCTGCAGAAGGTTGATCCGTTGACCCGTCTGTTGATGTGCCAGATCCATCTGTGCTTCCAGTTGTGCCATCTGTTGAAGTTCCTGTTCCATCTGTAGAACCTGTAGTTCCGTCAGTTGGAGTCCCTGTGCCATCTGTCGTTGTTCCATCTCCAGTACCTTCAGCAGGGGCTATAACTGTCAAAGGATGAACTTCTACTTTATGAACGGGTGGATAGAAATCTTTTGATATATTAATAGTTTCCAACACATCATCACCTGATAAAATCGTTTTTATAACGGCAACTTGTACTCCATTCGCACCTGGAGTTTTAATGTTAATCGAATTTTGTTCAACAAATGAACTAAACTGCTTAATTGTTTTTGGTAAAAATTCTTCTTTATTGGTAATTGTCGTTTGGTAAGAATAAATTAGTGGCAAACCAGTTAGTGACGCTTTTAAACTAGTACCAACATTACTCAGGTTTAGCGTGAACGTAGTTGAGTTTGGATTCGTGAAAACAAAATCAACTCCAAGTTCCCTATTAATTGTTGCTTCGAAACCTAGTGGAACTGACGTAGGAACAGTTGGCCCAATACTCCGCTCATCTACACCAAAATTCGTTTGAAGGACAGACGCGTAAAGAATCGATGCAACTGTTGTTAAATCTTGCTCAGTCACAATTCCTACATCAGCAGTTTCAATAAATTTCAACAATGAGAATGTTGTCAACGGATTTAGTTCATATCCATCTAAAGCCAAAAGTAGATTTTGAATACCTACCGAAGTTTCGATGGCATCAAAGGTTACATCGGTAACCGTGGCTTCAGTAGTCGTGCTCGCAAATAAAGCACTCGAGATATCAATTGTTTGATTATTTCTTCCTGAAGCTAACTGAATACGAATGACCTCAGTTGCGCTTGCTATTTCCGCATCACTAAAGACAAATGGTGCAAATTGTTGATTTAAAAACGTGCCAACTGATTCTTCCGTAACGTCAAATTGGAGTTCGTTTTTTGCACCGTCTTGTGCGGAAGTTAATGTACCATCCGTGTTAAATTCGATCACTTCTAGAGGAAATGGAACAATTGCGTCCTGCAATTTTATTTCCACTTGCGCTTGATCATACCAACCTTTAACCCCTGTTTGAATAGTAATTGCCGCTTCTTCTTCCGGTAAGTTCGAAACATCAAATGGCCCTATATAGGTTTGATCACCAAACTCTTTAGAGGCAAAAATCACATCATCAATTACAAATGTACCTGCTTGTGTAACACCAAAGAATAAAACTGAAGAGCCAAGAAGGGCTGCAAAAGTAGTCCCAAATAATTTATTATTCATTTATTGGTCCTCCTTCTTGGATGGTTTTAACCAGTCATCATTTTTGACTTCGGTTACAGTTGTCGGCGCAAGCTCAAGTTCAACTTGAGCTTTACTAGTTGGTTTTGGTTCAACATAGGATTGAGTAGGTTTCTCAACCGCCTCTTTAATATTTTTAGGGACATAAATATGTGCTTCTTCTTCAGCTAATTTTTGCGTTTCGAACTGTTTTGTAAAAATAACTGCACCTGCGAAAGTTAATCCAATCATGATTAATAGTGCGTAGTATAAACTAAGTGTCGATTGTACTAGTAAACCTAAAAGAGCGATTAAAAGACCACCCACTAAAAACATCAATTTTGTCTTTAACTCTATCTTTTTTACGAATAATATGACTATTGGAAACACAATAAGTGCAAGCAATAGGAGTATAAGATATTTAATCATGTTTCATCTCTTTTCTATTGATATTTTACGTCAGCAATTACTGGTAATGGTAAATCCGGGTTAATTGTAGGAATATCAATTCCATTTCCAACTGCATAACTGTCAACTTCACAAATATCTAAAAATTTTTTTAGATTAGTTGATTTTTGTATGATTAGACTACTATTAAATCCACTAAAAACAAATTCTGAATTAGAAGTGTAATATATTATTTTTCCATTTCCAGCAATTTTTCTTACTTCGTCCAATGAATTAGCACTAAAATTGTCAGTATTAATACAGAATTTAGAAGAGCCTTCTAGATTAAACTTATCATTATTACCAGTTATGCTAAATTGAGCTGTTTTATCTACTTTCCCCAAAAGAACAATGGAAGTATTAGCTACGCCATTTGATGATTTCACTGATAATCCCTGTGAAACCAAGACCAATCGACCATTTGAACTTCCAAGATTATTTGCTACTTGAGCATCAATATTACCATTAACATATAAATTAGCATTCACTAAATTATTCAAATTTTTCGAAAATAAATCTCCATTGCCTACAAATAAATTTAGTCCAATAAAATCCTTGCCTCTACATGTATTATCACAGTTGAAAGATATTCCTGCCGGAATAAATATATTGAAATCTTTTATATTGTACTGGGAGGAAATTAAATCTTTTAAGTTTGAAAGAGATTGATTTGTTTCTAATTTACAATTATAGGGTTTTGTTAATATCGATAGGTTGTTAGTCAACAAAGCTGAACACGTTATGTTAGGCGTTTCTGGAAATACATCATTAAATGTTACAGAATTACTTAAACCATATATGTATTTTTGTGAATTAGTTATATCAAAAATGTCGAGTAATTCATTAAATTCAATAGTTGCTTTTATGGAAGACTCATTATCATTGGAAACACCTTGAACTAAGATTTCAAATTGTTTCTTGTTTTGTGGAATCGTTTTAAGTGTCATAGATGACAAATAATAAGTGACATCACTAGATAATTTTATGTCATTATTTTCCTTACTGTAAGTTGTTAAGGATGTATTAGATAAGTTTGTAATAAAATTACTATACATGGACAGTTGATCTATTTTTAAATTGTTAAGATATGCCTTTTCTTCTGCAGGAGTTTTGCAGTTAGAATTCTCAGTGGTGAAAGTATTACACAGTTCTAAACGCTTTTTTTCAGTCAAAACAGTATTTTCAATTTCCATCAATTTATTCTCAATTTGATTTTTAACTGCAGAAGATATTAACTTCACTCCCATTTCAGCAGCTACATAAGATTGATTTTTTTGATCAACAGTTAATTCTTGCTTAACATGATTCAATGAGGAAGTTATAAAGACAGCCGATATACTTAAGAATATTATAATAGTTAATAAGACAATTAAAAGAGCATATCCTCGTTGATTAATATATTTCTCCAAAATATTATCTCTCCTTATTAAGTCATTTTATCTATTATTTATTCCTGCAATTACTTTATTATCATATATATTAGGAAAAATGTCATGCATTATTGTGTTTTTTAATAAAATAAAAACGAATCCAATATTAATTAGATTCGTTAATAATTCGTTTTAATAAAACAGTCACCATTAAGGATTATAAATCACATCTACATTCACTTCTGGCTCAATATTCACATCTCTTGGATAGCTAATTAATACCTCTGGTAAGTCATCTACATCTATTCCACATTCATTTAAGAAATTCAAGAAATCTGCTGAACGACTAGTAACAAAGTCTCCAGTATTAGACGGTCTTTTTACTGGATTTAAAACCAAAGATTGATTTTCAGTGAAATAATGGAATTCTGTATCAGTTCCAAAAGATACACTAGATACAATTTTTGCAAGTGAGTTTGGATGTATCATATCTGCATTAATACACATTTTTGAACCTGCATCCAATGAAAAATTCGAACCCCATTTGAAGTTTTCTTCTAGAATTGGTGACTGTCCTAAAATCACCATCGTTGTATTGGTCATATTTTGAATATTATTATCTGTATTTAATCCTCTAAACACCATGATTAGGTTACCATCTTCATTTTTATTAAGATTGTTTAAGTTATTTCCGATTGTAAATACTCCATTAAAATAAACTTCCCCATCCGCAAAACCATTCATATTATTTCTAAGATTAATTTCTTGTTCAGCTGAAAAAATGGATACTCCTTCAAGATCAATAGAGTTACAATTGCTTGTACATATTGATTCTACCCAGTTTTCAACCACTACATTTATCTCAGACAAATCCATTCCAGCATTTTTCCAAACAGTAATTAATGACTCAAGTTTAAAGTCTGATCCTTCTTCTAAATTACAATTGTATGGAGGTGACATAGTATCTTTATATGCGTGAATGACATCACAAGAAATGCTAGTCACAGGAGGGCTTAATAACTCTGTTTCAATCTCTAACTGAGTTAACGGACGAGAAAGTAATGTTATGGGATCACTATCATCAAAAAAGCTAACTAGTTTTACATTAAATGTAGTAATCAACTGTTTTTCTACTTTTTCTCCACTACTGTTGTCAATTTCTCCGAAAACATAGGCTTTTATTTCTAAAAATTCTGTTGAAAAGTCCAATGTATTTATATTTGGTGTTACGGTTATTTCATTCACTTTATAACTACTTGATAAATCCGGAGAATTAGTTACTAACTTCAATTCGTTGATGATTTGTATTAATCCACTTTTAAATAGGTTTAGCGAGCTTTCTTTAGCGTCTATAATTTTTTCGTTAATATAATTTTGGTCATAACATTTTGCTGGAGGACTATCTATTTGACATTCTAGTTTTACTAGTTGAATTTCATCTTGCACTTGCTTGTATATATCGTTTCTTAGCACATTGTATTTCTGATTAAATAATGTTTCTAAATGTTGAATACCCATTTCAGCAAGTACTAAGGATTGATTACTTTTATCTAATACAATCTCTTGTTTCGAATGACTAATTGAGGTGTTAACAAAAACGGCAGCAACACTTATAAACAGGACAATCATCAAAAGCACTAGTAACAATGCATAACCTTGATTGTTTTTAATATGGGTCATCCTAACACCCCTATCTCCAAATTTTATTCAATTCCATTTTTTCACTGAATGAAAATCAATTTGTCTTATATCTAATTAGAGTAGTATTTATTATATAATTACTTTTTTTATCATCTGATTTATATGATATTTTTATTGAGAGCTCTAAATCCTGTTGTGCAGGATCAATAGGCTTTTGATTACTCGTTGGATTTATCAAACTAATCGGTAACGTTGTTAAATCTACCGGGCTTTCCTCTATTAAATCTGGACCTTGGTTTCCAATAATTTCAGAAGTGATATTAAATATCGTAGAATCATAGAGATTGTTTATATAACTTGAATTAACCACTGGAAAATCACATACCTGATTATTGGAGTTAGGTGCCTCCATTTTAGTTCCACCTAAAATTAATTCTTCACCGATAATAATTAAACAGTATAAGTCTCCTTCTCGGTGATTATTTAGTAGTTTTGCAACGAGAATATTAGCTTCCTGTTGAACCCTCACTTTATCATTCTCCGCAACTGACTTTTTAATCCCAAGGGTTAATGTCGTCATTATTAGTACAGCTACGATAGAGACTAAAGCTAAAGCAGCCATTAATTCAACTAGACTTAAGCCTTTTTGATTATTCATGTATTTCATTTTAACCATCATCCTAATTTTTGATTTCCAAATAGCCATATGTTTTACTTACAGGCGTATTAGATTCAGACCTCACACTCAATATGACCCTATAAAGAGAAATTTCTGCTAAAGTACCACTTCCGATATCTGGAATTTTTAATATTTGATAATGATATATAGTACCTTCTTTATCTAATTTATAATCTATAAAATCATCGTCTAAAGGTTCAACTTCTGATATAGTCTCCGCAGGAAAAAGAATTTCTAACTTATCCTCAATAAATAGTTTTAAACCATCATTTCCGATTGGAAAACCATTAGCATATGGAATATTATTTTCCGTAAATGCTGACATTTCTTGTCTTGCTAAATTCATTGTGTCTAGTTTTGATCCCGTCTTTCCATTAAAAACGGACATCTGAGGAAAAACGGACATAATTCCAATAAATACAATTCCTAAAATGACCAGTGCAGCTAGAACTTCAATCAAAGTGAGACCATCACAATTTATTTTTTTATAAGTTTTCCCCATAATATCGACTCATTTCACTTTAGTTGATTCTATTATCCTTCGAACTTACTTTTTTGTCATGTAATCTATTTTTATAAGTATCTCATATACAAATAAAAAAAGAGCCAATAATTCGACTCTTTCAATAATTTTTATTTTATTTTGTTGTGAATTGATGTTTTATGTGAGTGGAATATCCAAAAACTATACCCAAGAACATCCACAGTATAGGCGCAACACTAACGACGCTGATGTTAAAGATCGCTTGAATTAGATACCCTGTAATGACCGCCATTAAGGTAAAGAGAATATATTTTTGTTGTTTAGTTGCTACTTTTAATGCTTGAACTGCTCTGCGATAAACCATGAATAAAAACAATAAATAAACCAAAAGTGCCGGAATTCCTATCGTCACTGCTATTTGTAAATATTCGTTATGTGCTTTATCAACCATTATCGTTCTGTTGTTAAAATACTCCTCAAGCTCATCAGGTGTAGCTGGGAATACAATGGAATGTGTGTCTACTCCTGAGCCAATCCAGAAATAATCGTCAAGGATGGTTAAATCTTTTTGCCAAATAATTAATCGAGAAGATCCTTCGTGACCAGTTAGTCCTTCATCTAGTAAGTCTCCTGATTCTTCTAGTGTGATAAAAATTTTCCCTAAATATCTATTTTCTTCACTTGCATTAATTCCAACTGCCATGATCCCCATCGCTACAAGAAGGAAAATCCAGTTTTTCCATAGCTTATATTGCTTTACGATTGTAAACGTGTAAAATAACGCAACAATTGCCAAACCAATCCACGCACTTCGTGTGTTCGTATAAAGTAATACAGATGTCATTAATGTCAGTACAATTCCATAGAAAAGCAGTGGTTTTTTTTCACTTGCAATTAAGTAAAGACCCATACCAATGCCCATTGTCAAAACTAAGTATGTTCCGTAAAAATTCGGGTTATCAAAAAAGGCAATACTGCTAGTAGGACTTTCCCAAGGAACAATCAATGAGATCAAATCGTAATCAAAATGCTGAAGAATGCCATAAATTGAAATGACTGCAGATACTACAAAGAGATTCTTCATTAACTTTTCAAGTGAAAAATCATTATAATTTATTACACGATAGAAGAAGTAAAACACGCTTAAATATCCTAGCCATGTTAAATAACCTTCGTGCCTTGTCCACGCACCTACTACTGAAGTATAAATATCAGCTGAAAAGATTGTGGAAAGCGTAAGTAATAAGATAAAAACAATTAGTATGTATTCAATCTTCACTTTCTCATCAACTATTTTTGGCTGTAGCAACTTTCCTCTTAATACGAGAATCCAAATAATTCCCATGAACGCAATTAGAAATGTCGATTTAATTAATGAAAATGAAAAGTCTTCATTCCATGGATCTATAATGAATGGAAATAAAATCATGAACCATATAATAAGGTCCTGAGCTGAAATTTGTTTCTTGATGGTAATTCCCCCTGCATATGTATAATAATTTCTCTCTAAATGAATTATATCGTTCTTTTGATATATTTGCGCAAAAAAATACAGAGACTATTTGCCTCTGCAGTTTTCTTATTTCACATACTCCGCAACCCGATTCCTACCTTCTCTCTTCGCTCCTATATAAAGCGCGCGATCTGCGTTTCGGATTAGGGCCATGGCTTCGTCACAGTCTTCTGGTGCTGTTGATATGCCTATGCTGGTTGTGATTTTCACTTGGATTAGTTGCGGCTTGTCTTCAAGTTCTGTGCGAATTTCAAATGATGTGGATTCGATTTTCGTTCGTAACTCTTCTGCTAATTTGAATGATTGTTCTTTGGAGTAGTTTGGTAGAATGACGACAAATTCTTCTCCTCCGTATCTTGCCAGAATGCCACAGTCTTCTAGTTCTACTTCTAATAATCTAGCTAGACTAAATAAGATGTCATTTCCACTTTGATGTCCATAGGTGTCATTGATGGCTTTAAAATGATCTATGTCCAACATGAGTAAGGATAATTGGCGAAGTTCTCCATTTAGCAGATCATTCATATTGATTTCAAGTTGTTGTTCTAAGTAACGATAATTATAAAGCTTTGTTAACGCACAGCGTTCGCTTTTTGAAACAGTTTCTTGTACAAAACGAGCTTTTTCAAGTGATACGGCGAAGTAGGAACATAATAGACTAACAATTTGCAGCTGGTACGTTTCAAATGCATATTTTTTTCTAGAGGCAATAACCAATATGCCTTCCATTTTCTGATTTCGACTGATTGGCACGGAAATTATGCTTTCTGCATTATTTGGAAGAAACCCAGCACTTAACTGCAACCATTCAGATTGTTTATTGAACAAAATGGATTTGTCTGTTTTGTAAACAATGCCTGCAATACTTTTTAATAATTCTTCATGAGAGTGGTCAATTTCAATATCCACATCATTTTCCATCGCTTTTAAGAAAACCATATCGCCTTCTTTAATATCTACGATATAGGAATAGTCGACAGGTAACATTTTACTTAGTTTAGTTAGAAACAATTCAATAATTTCATCACCAGTGAGTCGATCTGCTAGTTCATGGCCAATTTCAGTTGCTTGATTTAAATCTTCATTAATTCGCTCGGAATTGCTATATAAACGAACAAGGAATGTAACTAGTAAAAACGGAACGCCTAAAAGAAAGAATGCGATTGTTCCCACATATTCATTGAGCAAATATAGAGTTATTCCGAAAGGAAAAGTCACGATTATTCCAGCGTAATCCCAAATCGTATCTCTTCCGAAAAATCCTTCGTTTTCTTGTTTTGTTAATCTAAGATAAGAATATAAGATTACATGGTTAGTAAAAATATTGATGACTTGATAGATAAATCCGAAGAAGATGATGTCTTTTAATTCGATGGATCCAACTTGATAGCCCATTAGTAGGACCAAGACACCACTAATGACAGAAACCATAAAGAACATAAATGAGTTAAATATCGCACGATAGAAATCACTAAATCCGATTTTCAATTTCATCACGAGTGGAATAATTGAGAGTTGCATGACCAGTACTTCTACAAATACACCATATTTCAAAAATATGGCTAAATTGATCCACTGTATTAAAAAGATGGTGGTACCAGCTATTTTAAATGGGAAATAAGTTGTCAATATGGCGAGTACGGAATATCCCAATAAAACCGGCCAATTAATTTCTTGATCTGGTGCATAGAACTGATAAAGAAGATAAATACCAATTGGAACAAATAGAGCCCAAATGACCCAAATCAATCCTTGTGTACGTTTCGAAATGTCCATAAGCACCCCTTCCAATATGGTTCCATGTATCTATTACAAAATACATCGTATCAAATTTAGAAAGTTTTGTCATCTTTTAAATCTGGTGATTCCCAAACATTTCGAGCGCTTTTAAACGCATTTCTGACAAGAGATACAAGGAACCCGTTACTATTGTCGTGTGTGTTTTAGAAAGATTTTTTTCAATAGATTCTAGTGGTTCTTTAGTCATATAAACGAAGTGTGATTCACTAATTTTCGACAAAGCCGAAGACGACATGGAGCGATTATCTTCGAAATCTACAAATGTGAAATTTGAAGAAATTTCTTCAAAAATCCGTAAAATCTTTTCAACATCCTTGCCTTTTATCATTCCAACGTAAAAATGAATGGGTGTATTCGGGAAAAATTCCTTCACTGTATCTACGAGCGCTCTAGCACTTGCCGGGTTATGTGCTCCATCAAAATACAATGTGTCTGTAATCTTTTCAAAACGACCTGGAATAAATGTTTTACTTAATCCATTACGAATTAAATCTTCATTAATGTTAATGTGAAGCTTGTCCATTACATACAAAACGGTTCGAATTGCCAATGCAGCATTGTTTAATTGGTGTTGACCTAAAAGTGGAACAGTAAGATTCGAAATATGTTGCCCTTCATAATTATCATAGTTTCCGTTTATGAATGAAAAATCTTTATTAATCTTCCATAGAGGTGATTGAAGTTCTAGCGCTTCCTTTACTAAGACTTCTTCAGCATCTCCTTCTAACACTCCGATGATGACAGGGATTCCTTGTTTAATAATCCCTGCTTTGTGAAAAGCCACTTCTTCAATCGAGTTTCCTAAAAATTGCTCATGTTCTAATGCAATGCTTGGAATGACAGAAATTATTGGTGTAATGACATTCGTGCTATCAAACCTGCCCCCCATTCCGGTTTCTAGCAAAACGATTTGAGGTTGGAATTGCTCAAACGCCATAAATGCTAGGACCGTTAACAATTCAAAATCAGTGAGCAAGCCACTTAGTCCCGCTTCTTTCGCCTGTTTAAAAACTTCATCTAATTGTTGCGAGGAAATATAGTGTCCATTTAATTGAATTTGATCATGCACATCCATAAAACAAGGCGAATAAAAGCATGCCGTCTTGACGCCATGTTCTTGAAGCATGGCGTTCATCATGCTAATGGTTGATCCTTTGCCATTGGTGCCGGCCACATGAATAATTTGGAGGTTCAAGTGAGGGTTCCCTACTTTTTGTAATGCATTAGTTATTGCATCAAGGCCAGGTTCGATTGTATTTTTACTTTCCATTTGAAAACGTTGTTTGTATTCATTAAATTTTGGAATCATTAGTGTATCTCCTTTCGTCAAACGACAAAGTGACCCCACCTTAAACAACAGGTAGGGTCAATTATTAAAGTACTTTTGCTTGTGCTTTTTTTATTAAATAAGGACGGGCGAGTGACATGAAGTACAGTGAGCCCGTGACGAGAACCATACTTGATTCGTCTAATTTCTCTAAAGTTTGCTCCAGTGCATCTTGCCAGTTTAGGATTAATTGTTTTTGTGGATGGTTTGTTGCTTGGAATATATCTTTAGCGACCGCTGCATTTTTCACATGAATTTCTGTCACTGTAATGCTTGTTGCAATTTCATCTAGCATATGAAGAACTGATGTGATGTCTTTGTCTTGAAGTGCCGTAAAGACGACATGAATATTTTTGGTCGCGTAGCGTTGATGAATGGTTTGAAGAAGAACTTCCATACCTGCTGGGTTATGTGCCCCGTCAATAATTACATTTGGCAATACTTCTTCAAAACGTGCTGCCCAACTTGAAGTCAGTAATCCTTGGCGTATGCTAGCTTCGGTAATGGTGTAATCATAGTACCTGTTCAACAACAGTGCTGCTGAAATGGCCAGAGATGCATTTTCAATTTGATGATGACCCTTCATCTTCAAGTGTAAATCAGCTAGAGAATCGTCGGTAAATCGATAAGAAAAACGTTGTTGGTTTTCTTCTTGGGTAACATTTTCTATAATAAAATCTTTATATAATTGATAGATAGGTGCTTGTTCCAATGTCGCTTTATTCTCGATTACAGCTACCGCATCATTTGCTTTTACCGCACTGATAACAGGTACCAATGGTTTTATGATTCCCGCTTTTTCAATTGCAATAAGTTCAATGGTGTCGCCCAAAATTTGCGTATGGTCTAGTGAGATTGAAGTTAAAATCGATAACAAGGGCGTGATCACATTCGTTGAATCGAATTTACCACCGATGCCTGTTTCGATTAATGCAATGTCAACTTTCATATCGCGGTAATACATAAAGGCGATAACGGTCAATATTTCAAAAAAGTTAGACCCTTCGCCCACTTCTCCGACTTCCAAAAGCGGATAGATATCGTTCATATATTGGATAAATTGATCATCAGTTATCATTACATCATTCATCATGATACGTTCATTTACTTTTTCAAGGTGAGGTGAAATAAAACTTCCTACTTGGAGGCCATCCGCTATTAAAATTTCTTTTAACGCGTTCAATGTAGATCCTTTGCCGTTTGACCCTGCGATATGGATAGAACGGAAGTCTTCATGCGGATTTCCTAGGACAGCCAAGATAGCTTTGATACGACTTAATCGACCATTGCGTTCCGTTTTCTGATCCATAGAATATATGAATTCAATTACTTTATCGACTGATGTAAACACATAGGTCACTCCTCAAACTGAATATTCCCAGATTTTCCGAGAATTCACTTTATTCTATCACGTTCATTCGCGGAAAAGATATGAAATTATTTCTAGTTACTAAAGAATATTTTTCCACCATAACAACCATACCTTTGGAACTGTTTGGATCTAAATTGATGTGATTGATTTCCGTTACGGGTGGACGCTTTCCGCGGGCATGGCCTCAGTCTCCTCGACGAGCAAGCTCGCCTTGCGGGGTCTTCAGCTCATGCTATTCCCGTTGGGGTCACCACCCTCCACTCCAATCAAATAACCTAAATTCTTAACCAATTCAAAGGAATACACTTTCAATTAATTGTGTATCACTCATGAAAAGGCATTTTTGAAATTGACTCAGTTACTATATGAAATATATATGACATTTTATTGTTTCAAAAACAACAATGCTCACATTTTTTTGGTGGATTATTTTCTATGAAATTTAAATTACAACGTGAAACCTCATTGAAACAATTTGGGTGGGGGTTTCAATTTCTTTAAAGCTTGAAAATATCGCGGATTTTTCCTTAACTTAGGTTTTCAGACGTCAACCGCGATTTTTCAGACGTGAAGCGTCTTTTTTCAGACGTCGACTCCATTTTTTCAGACGTCAACGTCAAAAAGTCAGACTGAGCCTCCGCTCAGTTTAATGGTATCAGATTTTGGAGTTATAACAGTGAGTAAAAATCTTTAATTGGGCTACTCGCTCCGCTCCGCAGCCTTTTCTGCGGGGAGGGACTTCTATTGAAAAAAGGGTATCCCAACATATCGGGACACCCTCCAATCAAATTATAAAGTTTTCAATTCAGCTAAGCGTTTTTCTACGATTGCGTGTTTTTCGATATAATCTGCTTGTTTCGCACGCTCTTCTGCAACTACTGCTTCTGGTGCTTTTGAAACGAAGCGTTCGTTTGACAGTTTACCTGTAACGAGTTTAACTTCTTTTGCCCATTTCTCAAGCTCTTTTTCTAAGCGCACTGTTTCAGCTGCGATGTCGATTAAGCCTTCTAATGGTAGGAATAGTTCTGCACCCGATACTACACTTGACATGCATTGACCTGGTGCTTCGATTCCTTGACCTAATACTAATGGTTCTGGATTACAGAATTTCTCTAAGTACTTCGCGTTTTCTTCAAGTACTGCTAGAGTTTCTGCATCTTTTGCCGAAATATATAATGGTACTTTTTTGCTCATTGGTGTTTGTACTTCAGCACGAATCGTTCGTACCGAGCGAATTATATCTGACAGCAACTTCATGTTTGATGCTTTTTTGCTATCCGTTAATGATTCGTTTACAGTCGGCCATGCCGCTATTGTAATCGATTCACCTTCGTGAGGTAGGTTCTGCCAAATCTCTTCAGTGATGAATGGCATGAATGGATGTAGTAAACGCATAGTATTGTCTAATACATACGCTAATACAGAACGCGTCATTTTCTTCGCGTCTTCGTCTTCACTGTGTAATGGAAGTTTCGCCATTTCGATGTACCAGTCACAGAAGTCATCCCAGATGAAGTTATAAAGGGCGCGACCTACTTCGCCGAACTCATATTTCTCCGCTTGTTTCGTTACTTGATCAATGGTTTCATTTAAACGAGTGAGAATCCATGCATCAGCAACAGATTTTTCTCCGCTTAAATCAATATCTTCAAACTTCATGCCTTCCATATTCATCATGGCAAAACGTGAAGCGTTCCAAATTTTATTCGCAAAGTTCCAAACGGACTCTACTTTTTCAATCGAGAAACGTAAATCTTGACCAGGTGAAGAACCAGTTGATAAGAAGTAACGAAGTGCATCGGCCCCGTATTGGTCAATAACATCCATTGGGTCAATTCCGTTACCTAAAGACTTAGACATTTTGCGTCCGTCTTCAGCTCTTACTAATCCATGAATTAATACATCGTCAAATGGACGTTGATCAGTAAATTCGATTCCTTGGAAAATCATACGAGAAACCCAGAAGAATATAATGTCATAACCTGTTACTAATGCATTAGTCGGGTAGTAGCGTTTGAATTCTTCATTCGCTTCGTCAGGCCAACCCATCGTTGAAAACGGCCATAGTGCTGAAGAGAACCATGTATCTAATACATCTTCATCTTGCTTCCAGTTTTCAACGTCCGCAGGTGCTTCATGACCAACATAAATTTCACCTGTTTCGATATGATACCAAGCCGGAATTCGATGGCCCCACCATAACTGACGAGAAATACACCAGTCGTGAACGTTTTCCATCCAGCGTAAATAGGTGTTTTCAAAACGGTCTGGTACGAATTGAACTTTATCTTCACTCTTTTGTAATTTAATCGCTTGTTCAGCAAGTGGCTGCATGTTAACGAACCATTGTGTTGACAGATATGGTTCTACAACTGCTCCACTGCGTTCTGAGTGACCTACTGAATGCGAATGCTCTTCGATTTTGTAAAGAACGTCAGCTTGCTGAAGATCCGCAACAATTTGCTTACGGCAATCAAAACGGTCCATACCTTCATATTTCCCTGCTAATTTATTCATCGTACCGTCTTCATTCATAACTAATACGCGTTCTAAGTTATGACGATTACCGATTTCAAAGTCATTAGGGTCATGAGCTGGAGTAATTTTTACAGCACCACTTCCAAAATCCATTTCCACATAATCATCTGCTACGATTTTAATTTCACGTCCTACAATTGGTAACGTAACCGTTTTACCGATTAAGTGTTTGTAGCGATCGTCTTCTGGATGAACCGCTACTGCTGTATCACCAAGCATAGTTTCTGGTCGCGTTGTCGCCACTTCTATAAATCCAGTGCCATCTGTTAGTGGGTAACGCATATGATAGAAAGCACCCTGTACGTCTTGATGGATAACTTCAATATCCGATAATGCTGTTTTCGTTGCCGGATCCCAGTTAATAATACGTTCCCCACGATAAATGAGGCCCTTATTATAAAGTTTTACGAACACTTCTTTTACGGCATTAGATAAACCTTCATCGAGTGTGAAACGTTCACGTGAATAATCAAGACCTAAACCAAGTTTTGACCATTGTGTACGAATATGACCAGCATATTCATCTTTCCACTTCCACGTCTCTTTAACAAACTCATCACGACCTAAATCGTAACGTGTTTTGCCTTCAGAGCGAAGTTTCTCTTCTACCTTAGCTTGAGTGGCAATACCTGCATGGTCCATTCCTGGTAACCACAAAGCATCATAGCCTTGCATGCGTTTCATGCGAATTAAAATATCTTGCAAAGTTGTGTCCCATGCGTGCCCTAAATGCAATTTACCAGTTACGTTTGGTGGTGGAATAACGATGGTATACGGTTCTTTGTCGCTTTCAGGTTGCGCCTCGAAAAACTTCCCTTTTAGCCACCATTCGTAGCGTCCTTGTTCAATGGACTTAGGATCATATTTCGTTGGCAGTTGTGTGTTTTGTTGTTCAGTCATCATATGTTCCTCCTAATTTTTGAATACAAAAAAACTCCTATCGTCACAAAAAGGACGAAGGAGTTGTTCGCGGTACCACCTTTATTCGCAGATGACAAAAAAATCATCACGCGCTCAAGTTTATATAACGGCTTTTAACCGATTTCTGCTACTTCCTATTTTCACAGAAACTGCTCCTGGGCGACATTCAAATGTGTGTTTACGGAAACTTTCAGCAAGCGTTTCCTCTCTAATGAAAACAACAACATTTTACTCTTCCCAATCAATGCATCGATATTTAATTAATTTATCATTTAATACTATTGATAAGTATTGTATCGAATGATTTATGTTACCGTCAAGTATTTTTGAAAGGAGGATTTATTATGAGACGAGGATATAACCCCTACTTGCTTCCCCCTTGGCTTCGAAAAACTCGATTTTATTGCAAGAATATCATTTTGCCGATTACAGTATTCGAATTAATCCGATGCATATTTATACCGACAACATTCGATTTTTTACTGTTATGCCTTTTAATCGGTATATTGGTTTTGTTTCAAAAAGACATCATTTAACTTCGTAAACAGAATAAGCATCTGTTAAGCCACGTAAGAAAAATGGTAATTCAGCGTCTTCTTTGGACACTGGGCGCTCCTCTGAATTAGACGATTCGTGTGAAGAACTACTAGAACTACTACTTTCTAGTGTTGGGGATTCCCGTTCTGGTGGTTTTTCATACGAACACGTCACTTGCCATTCCACTTTCAAGGCATTTTCATCTGTAATATGTGCCTTCACGTCTGACAATTCAATTTCAGGTTGTCTATTGCCATGCACATACGTAGGCGGCAATTCCACAAACAATGGAACTGCATATTCAAAATATCCATTATCTCCGTTGATGTCTAAATCCTCAATTGAAATCCATTCAGAAGTTCCGTGATGTTCACATTCACCTGGCTGAAATCCTACATTCGCCGCGATATGGTAAATGCCGTATAAACTAGACACACCATTTACCTGTTGAAATTCGACTTGCGGTTTAACCGCTATGCGTGACGCACTAGTTGGTACACCAAAACTTTCCGGAAAATAAAATACTTCTTGAAGTTGCCAATTAACTTGATTCACTTCTTGTCCTCCTTCACAGTGCTATGTGAAAGATTTTATGCGAGTGAACGAGCCTTTATGCTACTAAATAATGATTTGATATTTTATTGAAATAAATTACACATCACGGACTTTCAATAAATAGTAGTGAGAAGGAGCTGTCCTAAAAGTCGTGAAATATGACTAAGGGCAGTTCCTTTTTTATATTTAGTAGAGGTTGATTTCCACTTCAAACGGACGCTTTCCGCGGGCATGGCATCAGCCTCCTCGACGAGCAAGCTCGTCTGCGGGGTCTTCCGCTCATGCTATTCCCGCTGGAGTCGCCGTCTTCCATTCCAATCAACCTTAAGTTTATCATGTACAAAACAGACAATTATACATTGTTAGAATGTTCAAATGGAGGTACAGAAAAAAGACTCATTTTCTCCACTTATTTTATAATAGAGGGACTTTATAGACAGCCTCTTCTTTCTATTTCAATGGAACTTTCTGTAATAGGAGACGTTTCAATCACTATGAATTGATTATGTGATGAGTAATTAGATTTGTAATACGTTATGGAAGTTTGCAATCGGAACGAAGGTATTAGAGAACATTATTTTGAGTGGTGTAGAATGAGGTGATTTGATGGGTTTTTGGTATTTTTTAATATTGTTGATCGGCATTCTTTTTCTAATTGTTGGTGCACTAAAAAAAGACGTGTCTCGTTCAGTTAAGATAGTAGTTCTGCTGTTTATTTTCGGGATTCTATTCATTATTGTTTCACTATTCATGTTTTTGCCTGGCAGCGATGAATTTATAAGTGAACTATTGAAATTAAGCGAAGCGTAAAATGGCACCAGCTCGTTTTCCGGACTTGACTTCTAACTGCTTAGTTGTCTTATTGAAACCCCTCGCTCACAGAAAAGAGCCCTGTAGCATTTTAGCGGAATGGCTCCTATCTAAGTGTTTTTGATTGGTTTTGTTTTCACTACGCTACTGTTTAAAGTAGAGTGATTCCATAGATAGTATGTTTTAAAGTAATTACTGGAGAATTGGATTTTCCCGGAAAATAAATGAAGCAGAAAGAGTTCGAAATACCATCTTCGACCGAACATCTATTTAAAGAGAGCACCGCTTCTTTAGTAAACCAAACGATTTTAACTATGTATGTCCAGGTTGTAAGGGAGCGAAAGGTGCACAGCCGTCGCAGGATGATCTAAAAAAAGAGAGGTGAGCGCAGTGACGAAGTCACAAGCTCATCTCTCTTTGTTCTATAGATTATGGTGCAGCAGTTAAAGCGCCTGAAGCGGACTGGAAACCTATTGAAGTCAATTACTAAGCTTTCAACCATCTCTTCAATGCATAGGTCAACACCGGTCCCGCTATTAACAAGATAAAGAAAATACGGAATAGATGAAAACTGGTTACCGTCGACAAATCCGCTCCAGTTTCTAAAGCTGTGATAGACATTTCGGCTATGCCTCCAGGTGCAGCACTTATAAAGAAATCTAGAAACGTGTTGATAGGATGAATGAACGTTAATATGTACGCCAATCCTGCACAAAATGCAATGAGAGCCAAATTCGTCAGCACAATGGCACCAAACAGTCTCATCGATAATTGATCACGCACTTTTTCAAGCTGTAAGCCTAAATGTGCACCAACAAAAATCTGAGAGAGAATCAATACGATTGAAGGCACTTCCACAACCGGATGATCCGTAACAAACTGCACGATGGCCATGGATAAAATAGGGGCCATGAGTTCAGGTAACGGAAAATGGATTTTCTTCATCCCCACAAAAAAACCAATTCCCAACACTGCAAATATGACAAAATGCACTAAGTTAAACGTAGACAACTCATCGAGAGACACATCATTTATATGTGAACCTTGAGGAATCCACGCAGTTAAAAAAGGAACAACCGTTACAACGACAAATATTCGAAACGTTTGCATTAACGTAACGACCGTGGAATTTGCTGACTTCACTTCTTCGCTAAGTAGCACCATTTGAGAAAGTCCCCCAGGCAGTGAACCTAATACACTAGTAGCAATCGTTTCCCCCGACATTTTCATAAATAACATACTCAAAAGTAATGCCACACCGACAATGGATAGCGTCATGAGAACCATTAACGGAAAATCACTCCACATGAGTACGATCGATGCTTTTGTAAAGGATGAACCAATTTGTATACCTAGAAAGATTAACCCAATTTGACGCAATAATTTTGGCCATTCAAATTCAACTTTTGTATATTGACGTAGAAGTAATAATGAAACCATTGGACCGAGTAGCCATGGCAAAAAGATACCAATCCAATCAAAAATGAATCCCGCAGTAGCAGCTATTAAAAATGTCCGTACAATCATCCATGACTTCCTCAACTCAAACTCACCTCTTTCACTCACCAAAAGTGCCAGGCACTCGTGTTAAATCGGGGAGGGAAACGTCCCGCTAATACGGATGTATCTTGTCCCCCGCTCGCCTGTCATTTCTTCAAAAAAGCCCTGATACTCTTGAGAGTACCAGGACATGTTAATTAAGCTAATTGAGCAAACACTTTGTGGAATGCTGCTACTGTTTTTGCAATGTCTTCAGATGTATGAGCTGCAGATAAGAACATACCTTCAAATTGTGAAGGTGGTAAGAAAATGCCTTCTTCTGCCATCAGACGATAATATTTTGCGAACATTTTTAGGTCAGATGTTTTCGCGATATCGTAGTTTGTAACCGTATCATTTGTAAAGAAGAACCCAATCATTGATCCTGCACGATTTACTGTATGTGGGATATGGTATTTAGATGCTGCATCACGGAAGCCAGTTTCTAATTGATCTGCAAGACGATTGAAATGATCATATGTTTCAGGTGTTAATCGAGACAATGTTTCAAGTCCGGCAGTCATGGCAAGTGGATTACCTGACAATGTGCCTGCTTGATAAATCGGACCACTTGGCGCGATTTGAGACATAATTTCAAGTTTCCCGCCGTAGGCACCAACAGGAAGTCCCCCGCCGATTACTTTTCCAAGACACGTCATATCTGGAATCACGTTAAAATGACCTTGTGCACAATTGTAGCCAACACGGAAACCAGTCATGACTTCATCAAAAATCAGAACCGTTCCGTTGTCTGTTGATAATTCACGAAGTAGTTCTAAGAAACCTGGTTCAGGACCAACAACGCCCATATTTCCTGCAACTGGTTCAACGATAACAGCAGCTAAGTCTTCACCATGTTGTTTAAACGCAGCTCGAACGCTGTCTAAATCATTATAAGCTACTGTAATGGTGTTTTTCGCAACCGATTCCGGAACACCTGGGCTATCCGGTAATCCTAATGTAGCGACGCCTGAACCCGCTTTTATTAATAAGCTATCGCCATGTCCATGGTAACAACCTTCAAATTTCAATATTTTATCTCGTCCTGTGAAACCGCGTGCTGCACGTAATGCACTCATTGTCGCTTCAGTCCCTGACGAAACCATACGGATCATTTCGATTGAAGGAACGCGCTCCATCACAAGTTTTGCTAAGTCATTTTCAACCAGCGTAGGAGCACCAAAACTCGTACCCGTTTCTGCTACTTTTTGAATAGCAGCTACAACGTCTGGATGAGAGTGACCTAAAATCAAAGGTCCCCAAGATAACACGTAATCGATGTATTCATTGCCATCAACGTCAGTGATCGTAGCGCCTTTTCCACTTGCCATAAAAATAGGATCCATATCTACTGATTTAAATGCACGAACCGGGCTATTGACACCACCTGGCATTAATTTTACTGCTTCACTAAATGCTTGTTTTGACTTTTCATATGAACGTCCCATTATTTCGCCCCCAACCAACGTGCCACGTCTTTCGCGTGATACGTCATGATTAAATCTGCGCCTGCACGTTTCATGCTTGTTAATGTTTCAAGTACAATTTTTTCTTCATCTACCCAGCCGTTTTGAGCTGCCGCTTTTACCATCGCATATTCTCCACTTACATTGTAAGCCACGATTGGTACATCAAAGTTATTTTTCACGTCACGTACAATATCTAAATAAGATAATGCAGGTTTTACAATTAGGAAATCAGCGCCTTCTTCGATGTCTGATGTTGCTTCACGCATGGCTTCATTGCGGTTGGCATAATCCATCTGGTACGTTTTACGGTCGCCGAATTGAGGTGCACTGTTTGCCGCTTCACGGAAAGGACCGTAGTATGCTGATGCGTATTTGACCGCATATGACATGATGGGTAAATGTGAGAATCCTGCTTCATCTAAGCCGTAACGAATCGCTGCTACAAAACCATCCATCATATTCGACGGGGCAATAATGTCTGCGCCAGCTTTAGCTTGTGCAATCGCTGTGCGTGCCAATAAATCAAGTGTTGGATCATTTAGAACTTGTCCATTTTCAATAATGCCACAGTGACCATGGTCTGTGTATTCACACAAACATGTATCTGCAATGACGATTAATTCTGGATGACGTTCTTTCGCAAAGCGAATCGCTTCTTGAATGATGCCATGATCGTGATACGCTTGTGTGCCTTCAGCATCTTTTTCTAGCGGAATTCCGAATAAAATAATGGACGGGATTCCGAGTGATACCACTTCGTCCAGTTCAGCCCCTAATTGGTCAAGAGAAAATTGGAACACTCCTGGCATTGAAGAAATAGGATTTTTAATATTTTTACCTTCGGCAACGAATAATGGATAAATTAAATCGTCTGTATGTAATCTCGTTTCGCGGACCATCGCTCGCAATGTTGCGCTATTTCGTAAGCGACGGTGTCTGTTAAATTGAAGTTCTTTCATGAGTATAAATCATCCTTCCAATTAGCAATTTCTTGAACGAGTGCAAGCCATGTATACGTAGTTGCTTGTACATGAACAGCCGCTCCATGATTTAGTAATGCAGCTGCAGTCACATGACCAATGGCTGCAATTTTAATGTGCTTCCAACCTATTTCCTGTGCAATTTCAGTTGCGTATATATGAACAGCAGACGGACTTGCAAATGCCACGAAAACAGTTGGATGTTCCTTTATATATGTGGATAAGCGGACCGCATTTTTCACGTCGGGAAGTGTTTCATAAACCGTCCATTCATCTACTTGTTGGCTCAGACCAGTTCTAATCGTAGCTTTCGCAAGTGACCCTCTAAGAAACAAACAATGTTCCGATTGATTTGACACGTGTGAAAACTGTTGAACGAATTCATCTGCACTATACGTAGTTGGTGTAAACGACACATGAAACCCTATTTTTTCTAAAGCCCGTGCTGTATTTTTACCGACAGCAGCAATCTTACACTTCAGATTATCTACAGCTACCTGATCCCTCGTCAGCTTTTCTTCAAATGCTGACACTGCATTTTGACTTGTAAAAATGAGCCAATCATAGCTAGGCAATTTTATTATAAAAATGTCATCTTGATTGGTAAGTTCTTGTGTTCGAATGAGTGGGAAAGCTTGCACTTTCCCACCCAGTCTTTCAACTTCTAAAAAAGCTTCGCTCGATTTCGGTTGACCTGTAAAGACAATGGTTTGTCCTCGCAAATCACCCTTTTTAGACATTTAAATCGGCTCTTACTTGTTGGATCAAATCATAAGCACCTTGCGCGCTTAAAATCTTAGCTACTTCTTTACCAGCTGTTTCAGGCTCTACATTTGTTGCAGATTGTTTATATACTTGTTCTGCATCAGGTGAAGCAACAAGTCCAGTAAACTCAACTTGTCCGTTTTCAATCGTAGCAAATCCAGCTATAGGTACTTGACATCCTCCATCCATCGCATATAAAAATGCACGCTCTGCATGAACAGCATCCCATGTGTCTGAATGAGTTAATTTTCCTAGTTCCGCTAATAATTCTTCATCTTCTCCGCGGCATTCAATCGCTAAAGCGCCTTGACCTACTGCAGGTAGACAATCTTCTACTGACAAATATTCTGTTACCACTTCGTCACTCCAGCCAAGACGTTTAAGTCCCGCAGCAGCTAAAATAATCGCATCGTACTCTTCAGTTTGAAGTTTTGCTAAACGCGTATCCACGTTTCCACGAATCCATTTAATTTCAATGTCTGGACGAAGTAAAAGAAGTTGAGCAGCACGTCGTAAACTACTTGTCCCAACAACCGCCGCTACTGGAAGCTCCATAAACTTCACATGACCCGTTGAAATGTAAGCGTCACGTGCATCTTCACGTGGAGGAATACAGCCAATGACAAGGCCTTCTGGCAACTCTGAAGGCATATCTTTCATACTGTGAACTGCAAAGTCAATTTCTTTGTCGAATAAAGCTTGTTCAATTTCTTTTACGAACAAACCTTTACCGCCAACTTTTGAAAGTTGAACATCTACGATTTGATCTCCTTTTGTTACGATTTCCTTCACTTCAAATTCAAATGGTGCTCCCGCTTGTTTTAATTGATCAATAAACCAGTTCGTTTGCGTTAATGCTAATTTACTTCTTCTTGATCCAACAATAATTTTTCTCATATTAGATAATACCCCGCTTTAGATGTAGTTAGATTTTTAATACCAAAAATGAAATTCAGATAAACGACTGCCTAAAAAGAAATTGATTAATACTAACAAGAATGCATATACATGTCCCCATGCATAACTGGTTCCTTGCAGTGTGCCTTTTTGGCGTCGATAAAATAAGTAGCCATAAATAAATAATAAGACAAATGAGCCAATAATTTTCACATCAATCAATGAAAATTCATTAATCGATACATACGCCCATTGCAGCCCGAGAATCAAACTTACTAATAAAAACGGAATACCAGCGACAATTGAAATCGTCATCCCTTTTTCCGTTTGATCAAGAGATGGTAATTTACCAAACTGTTTGGTCCATTTCTTTTTCTTTAATAGACGAAACAAAATAAGATAAAGCGTCGAAAAGACAAACGATAATGAGAAAGCCACATATGACAGAATGGCAAATGTGATATGGATAATTAATAGCTCAGAAAGAAGTGTTTCCCCTACTGGAGATCTTTCGATTTGGACCGGTGCAAATGTGTGAATGGTAATAAATATAAAGCCTATAACATTTAAGAAGAATACAGGAACCATGACGCGATATGTAAGGTGAAGCACGATGGATAATGTAATCATTAGCCACGCATAAAAATAAATGCCTTCAAACAGCGTCAAAATTGGAAAGCGCTTTGTTTCGACAATGTAAAGGACTAAAAAAACCGTCTGCAAGAGCCACACAGTGCTGAGTAGCCAAAATGCAATGCGGTGAGCTTTTGAATCTTTATCTAAATAATCGATGAAGTAAAATACAAGACTGATTCCGTAGAGGATAACCATTACTTCGTGCAGCCTTGTCATGGTCAAATCCGCCATACCTTACCCCTTTTCGCATCAGACATAAAAAAAGCGTTTTCGCATGTATAGTTTACCATACAGATACGAAAACGCCTCCTAACTTGAATTAATATGAATAGCGTGGATTAACAGCTTGTTGTGCGTCTTCGACAACTTCCACTTGTGGTTTAACAACCAACAATTGACGTTCTTTTTCTAGTTTTACTTCTTCTTCAATCCCAAAAATTTGTTGGAATAACTGCAGTTGATCCTGCGAATTTGAAGAAGATGCAAGTTCTTTTGCTTGTAGTATTGGTTCCTTCAATAATTGATTAATAATGGATTTCGTATGCTTATTCAATATTTTTCGTTCACGGTCAGTTAGTTCAGGCATTTTGTTTTCAATGCTAACCATGGTATCTTCTTGAATTTGCAGCGCTTTTTGACGAAGAGCTGAAATAACTGGCACCACACCTAATGTACCAAGCCAGTCTTTAAACTGAACCAATTCTAACTCAATCATCAGCATGATTTCATTTGCTGCAATTTGTCGTTCAACTAAATTCGCTTCAACAATGCCTTGTAAATCATCAATATCATACAAGAATACACTTTGAAGGTCCCCAATACGTGGATCTAAATCACGTGGAACCGCAATGTCGACCATAAACAATGGCTTGCCTTTACGAATACGCTCAACAAACTGCATTAACTCGAAATCTATAACGAAATCTGTCGAACCAGTTGAACTTATTAAAATGTCAGCTTCTAGCAATGCACATTGTAGCTCTTGCATTGATTTAGCTTGACCATTAAATTGATCTGCTAGTAATTGCGCTTTTTCTAATGTGCGATTGATAACGGTGATTTTGCCTGCACCATTACTGTGAAGGTTTTTTATCGCCAATTCGCCCATTTTCCCAGCACCTAAAATGACCACATGTTTATTCTTTAATGAACCAAAAATTTTCTTCGCTAGTTCAACCGCTGCATAAGAAACTGAAACCGCGTTTTCACCGATAGCCGTTTCTGAATGTGCTCGTTTAGCAAGTGTAATGGACTGTTTAAACAATTGATTAAACACCGTTCCAGTTGTTCCACGTTCTTGACCTTCTAAGAAACTTTTGCGTACTTGTCCAAGAATTTGCGTCTCTCCAAGTACCATTGAATCAATTCCTGCAGTCACACGGAATAAATGCTCATTTGCTCCATCATTTTCATAAATGAATAAGTAAGACGAGAACTCTTCCATTGATAAATTGAACCAATTGGCAAGGAATTGCTTAATATAATAACGTCCAGTATGTAACTGATCGACAATCGCATAGATTTCGGTCCGGTTACATGTCGAGACAATTACATTTTCTAATATGCTTTTCTGCTCTTGCAATGCTCGCATCGCCTGCGGCAAATCAGACTCTACGAAAGACAATCGTTCGCGAATCTCTACCGGCGCTGTACGAAAATTTACACCCACTACGATGGTATGCATGGCTCCATGACACCTCTCACGTTCTATTTCATGCCTCTAATTATAGCATAACCATTGCGAAAACAAGGTTCAAAATGTGAACAAGCTATGAAATCAAGGCTGATTAAGTTGCTACTTTATAATAATTCCAATGTAAGTGTACCAAAACGTTGAATTAGACACAATTGTTTTGCACTTAGGCAGAATTGTCTGTTAATTATGTCGATGGACGTCGGGTTTTGGTTGTTGCTAAGGGATATAGTTATGAAGAGGATGATGGCTTTTTTATAGTTTTTGGTTTTCCGACCATTTGAAGTGTGTTTTCGACCAACTAATCTCGGTTTCCGACCAACTTTATAATGTTTCAGACCATTCGCCTGGAGGAAGACAGCAATCCTCCCTAGAAAGACAGTCGAATTGTAGAAAAAGCATGTCTATTTTTTCATCGTCCACTCGCAGTGTCTTTTCGTCCACTCACGATGACTTGTTGTCCACTCGCGAAACGTTGTCGTCCATTCATTTGAAGTTTCCGTCCACTCAATCAACATTTCCGTCCATTCGCCTGGAGGAAGACAGTAATCCTCTCTAGAAAGACAGTCGAATTGTAGAAAAAGCATCCTAGATGCAGATTCTTCTTTTCTGTCCATTCACTCTAACTTTCCGTCCACTCGCGAAACATTTTCGTCCTCACGAGAAAAAATCCACACAAAAAAACTCTCTAAAAAGCCAATTGCTTCTAAGAGAGTTTATCCATTCTATTCAAGAGTCATACGACGTTCGATTTCTGCCCATGCAGCATCAAAGCCCATTCCGGTTTCAGAAGAAAAAAGAATCAATGTATCATGAGCTTCCATATCAAGTTCATCACGCACCATTTTCTTATGTTTTTCCCATTTACCTTTTGGAATTTTGTCCGCTTTGGTTGCAATCACGATACATGGAATATGATGATACTTTAAGAAATCGTACATCACACAGTCGTCATCACTTGGTGGGTGTCTTAAATCCACGATTTGAATGACAGCTTTCAATAAATCACGATTCATAATGTATTCTTCAATCATTTTACTCCACGCTTCTCGAGAAGTTTTCGATACTTTTGCATAGCCGTAGCCTGGAACGTCAACGAAAAACAGTTTTTCTTCAATTTTATAAAAGTTTAGTGTTTGCGTTTTCCCCGGCTTTGAAGAAATACGAGCCATACTCTTGCGGCCTATTAATTTATTAATAAAAGATGATTTTCCTACATTAGATCGACCAGCCAAAGCAAACTCCGGAAAACCATCTTCCGGATATTGCGCTTGGCGTACTGCACTTATGACTAATTCTACGTTATGAACTTTCATTGCTCATTGCCTCCTTCTAGCGCTATTTCTAGCACTTCGTCCGCATGGGAGACAAATTTAAACGTTAAGTCATCACGCACGCTTTCGGGTATATCTTCTATATCTCGTTCATTGTCTTTCGGTACAATAATCGTTGTTAATCCTGCTCGGTGGGCACCTAATGATTTCTCTTTAAGACCGCCGATTGGTAACACGCGACCACGTAATGTGATTTCACCAGTCATTCCTACTTCACGGCGAATTGGACGTTTCGACAAAGCAGACACAAGAGCCGTCGCAATCGCAATTCCTGCAGAAGGACCATCTTTAGGGACAGCGCCTTCAGGCACGTGAATATGAATATCATGGAGCTCATGGAAATTAGCATCAAGACCTAGGCTTTCTGTTTTCGAACGAACGAATGAAAGAGCTGTTTGTGCAGATTCTTTCATAACATCGCCTAATTTACCAGTCAAAATTAACTTCCCTTTACCTGGTGTTAAGGACACTTCAATTTGAAGTGTATCTCCTCCAACCGAAGTATAAGCTAATCCTGTAGAGACCCCAATTTGATTAACGGTTTCAGCTTGTCCAAAACGGAATTTATGTTTACCAATTAGATCTTCTAAATTCGAAGCTTTTACCACAATGCGCTTTTTACCAGTTGAAACAACTTGTTTTGCTACTTTACGACAAATCGATGCAATTTGACGTTCCAAACTACGAACGCCTGCTTCGCGCGTGTAATAGCGAATTAAATCTTTGATCGCATCATCACGAAGTTGCAACACTGATTTTGTTAAACCATGCTCTTTTAATTGCTTAGGCAATAAATGATTTTTTGCAATTAGTTGTTTCTCGATTTCGGTATAACCCGCAATCGAAATAATTTCCATTCGGTCACGAAGTGGTCCAGGAATGGTGCTTAAATCATTTGCTGTTGCAATAAATAGCACATTGGATAAGTTATATGTTTCTTCGATGTAGTGATCGCTAAATGAATGGTTTTGTTCTGGATCCAACACCTCTAGCATTGCAGAAGACGGATCTCCACGGAAATCATTCGACATTTTATCGATTTCATCAAGTAAGATAACAGGATTAATTTTCCCCGCTTTTTTCATACCTTGAATAAGGCGCCCAGGCATAGCCCCGACATAGGTTCTACGGTGCCCGCGAATCTCAGATTCATCACGAACTCCACCTAATGAAATACGGACAAATTGACGACCTAGTGATTCTGCAATCGAACGAGCCAGTGACGTTTTACCGACACCTGGAGGTCCTGCTAAACATAAAATGGGTCCACGAAGGGAGTTTGTCAATTGACGCACAGCTAAGAATTCAAGTACTCGTTCTTTGACTGATTCAAGTCCATCATGATCGCGGTTTAAAATCGTTTCCGCACGTTTGATGTCGATACGATCTACCGTTGCATCTGTCCAAGGAAGGGCAACTAGCCAATCAAGATAGTTACGAATGACTCCACTTTCGGCTGCTGCAGCTGGCAATTTTTCATAACGATCCAACTCTTTTAAAGCAACTTTCAACGTAGATTCTGGCATGCCTGCTTCGTCAATTTTCTTGCGAAGATCAGAAACTTCACCCGTCTTGCCTTCTCTATCGCCAAGCTCAGTTTGGATAGCTTTCATTTGTTCACGCAAATAAAATTCTTTTTGTGTACGTTCCATCGCTTGTTTTACGCGTGCAGATATTTTCTTTTCCATATCTAACACTTCTTGTTCATTGTGCAAGCGATTAATTAACCATTCTAAGCGCGTTTTCACATCAAAAATTTCAAGCACTTCTTGCTTAGCACTCATCTTTAAAGGTAAGTAAGAAGCAACCATATCCGCTAAGCGGCCTGGCTCTTCAATATCAGAAACAGTATCATACGTTTCTGTTGTTACTTTTTTAGAGATTTTCGAGTACTTTTCAAAATACTGAAGGAGCAAACGCATAAGCGCTTCATGTTCAGGCGTTTTTTCGACTTCGTCTTTTGAAGGAGTCGAAATGACAGTTGCGTACTTGTCACCTTCTGTATAACCAGACCATGTTGCACGTTCTAAGCCCTCAACTAATACTCGAATCGTCCCATTTGGCAGTTTAATCATTTGATTAACGTTAGCTAATGTACCGACTGCATATAAATCATCTTCTTCAGGTTGTTCGACATTCATTTCTTTTTGAGTTGCCAAAAAGACCCTGTTATCTGATAACAAAGCTTGCTCTAAAGCAGCAACAGAACGTTCACGGCCAACATCGATATGTAAAACCATTGTTGGGAATACTAATAAACCACGTAAAGGTAATAAAGGAACAATTTTTTCTTCACTTTTCTTTGTCATGTGGAAAGTCACCTCAATCCAATTTTGTCCGATTAATCTGTAAATCATTCATATGTAAGAAAAAGCTGACTTCCGAGCTGCGCGTATATATACGCACGTTCGAAGTCAGCTTTTCCAACTTAACTCTTTTATGCTGAAGTTTTTTCATCGTTTTGATTTAAAACAGAACCATCTTCTAATATTAATTTAGGATGTGAAGAATCAGTAACTGTTTCTTTAGTAATTACACATTCAATAATATCTTCGCGTGAAGGCAGTTCATACATGACTTCTAACATTAACGATTCTATAATTGAACGAAGTCCACGTGCACCTGTTTTACGAATAATTGCTAGTTTCGCAATTTCAACTAATGCTTCATCTTCAAATGTTAATTTCACATTATCCAATTCAATCATTTTTTGATATTGCTTCACTAATGCATTTTTAGGTTTAGTTAAAATTTGAACTAAAGCATTCTCACTTAACTGCTCTAAGCTTGCCAATACTGGTAAACGGCCAATGAATTCCGGAATTAATCCGAATTTCAATAAATCTTCAGGAATCAATTGTGATAATAAAGAAGATTCTTCCAAATCTTTTTTGTTTGGATCTGAACCAAACCCAATCACTTTTTGTCCTAAACGACGTTTAATAATTTGGTCGATTCCATCAAATGCACCACCAACAATGAACAAAATGTTCGTTGTGTCGATTTGAATGAATTCTTGATGAGGATGTTTACGTCCACCTTGAGGAGGAACGCTTGCAACTGTACCTTCTAAAATTTTCAGAAGAGCTTGTTGTACACCTTCACCTGAAACATCACGCGTAATCGATGGATTCTCAGATTTACGAGCTACTTTATCGATTTCATCGATGTAAATAATGCCTTTTTCAGCTTTTTCTACATCATAATCAGCCGATTGGATTAATTTAAGAAGGATGTTTTCTACATCTTCCCCAACATATCCAGCTTCTGTTAGAGATGTTGCATCTGCAATGGCAAATGGAACATTCAAAATGCGTGCAAGTGTTTGAGCAAGTAATGTTTTACCACTACCAGTTGGTCCCAAAATCACGATATTCGACTTAGACAATTCGACATCATCAATTTTACTATTTGAATTAATACGTTTGTAATGATTGTAAACAGCTACTGCAAGAGATTTTTTAGCTCGCTCTTGACCAATTACATAATCATCTAAGATTGACAGTATTTCTTTTGGTTTTGGAACTTCTTTAAACTCAGTTTCTTCTTCTGTTCCGAGTTCTTCTTCTACGATTTCAGTACATAATTCTATACATTCGTCGCAAATATATACACCAGGTCCTGCGACCAGTTTACGAACTTGCTCTTGGGATTTTCCACAGAAGGAACACTTTAAATTCCCTTTTTCGTCATTAAACTTGAACAAAATATTCACCCCTATTCAATCCACAATCTTACAAGATACTTATTGTGGAATCAACTAATAAGATTAATGAAAACTTAAATTACATTTTCAGCACTTATGTACCTCTTGGATTAATCATCTATCGTCACCTATGTATGAGAGAAAACAAGACACGGGCTTATTGTCCGTGCCTTGTTTCCAAGTATAACTTATCTAAAACTTATTTTGAAATTTTAGCGTTCTCGATTAAGAAATCAATTGTTTTTTGCATACGAAGATCGTTCTCTAATGCGCCAGTTCCACCAAGAGCTGTGCTGATTTGCTCAGCAGTCATGTTGAATTGAACAGCCATTTTTTCGATTTCGCTGTTGATTTCTTCTTCAGTAGCAGTAATGCCTTCAGCTTCAGAGATTGCTTCAAGTGTTAATGAAACTTTCACACGCTTTTGAGCATCTTCAATCATTTGAGTACGAAGAGCTTTTTCATCTTGACCTGAGAATTGGTAGTAAAGGTCAAGATTCATGCCTTGTGAAGTCAAACGTTGAGTGAAGTCATTCAACATACGGTCTACTTCTGCATCGATCATAGCTTGAGGAATGTCGATAGTTGCATTGTCTGCAGCTTTTTCAACTAACTCATCTTTAACTGCCGTTTCAGCAGCAGTTTTCTTGTCTTCAGCAGTTTTTTCTTTTAATTTCGTACGAAGAGCTTCGATACCTTCAACTTCACTATCGATTTCTTTCGCTAATTCATCATTTAATTCAGGAAGTTCTTTTCCTTTTACTTCTTTCACAGTTACTTTGAAAGTAGCTTCTTTACCAGCAAGTTCAGCTGCATGGTATTCTTCAGGGAAAGTTACAGTAACGTCTTTTTGTTCACCAGTTTTTAAACCGATTAATTGCTCTTCAAATCCTGGGATGAATGAACCAGAACCAATTTCAAGTGAGTGGTCTTCACCAGCTCCGCCTTCAAATGCTTCTTCTCCAAGGAATCCTTCGAAATCAATTATTGCTGTGTCGCCATCAACGATTGCATCTTCTTCTTTTACAACTAACTCAGCTAAACGAGTTTGTTGTTCTTTAAGTTGTGCTTCGATTTCTTCATCTGTTACGTCTGTATCTTGTTTAGAAATTTCAAGACCTTTGTAGTCTCCAAGAGTTACTTCAGGACGAACTGTAACTGTAGCTGTGAAAATCAAGTTTTCACCTTGCTCCATTTTTACGATGTCGATTTCAGGACGATCAACAGGATCAATTCCCGCTTCTTCAACTGCTGCAGCGTATGCATCAGGTAAGATAAAGTCTAAAGCATCTTGGTATAAAGATTCAGTACCAAAACGTTGTTCGAACATTTTACGTGGCATTTTCCCTTTACGGAAACCTGGTACGTTAATTTCTTTAACAACCTTTTTGAAAGCTTTGTCTAAACCGTCTTTTACTTTAACTTCTTCCACTTCCACTGTTAAAACGCCTGTGTTACCTTCTTGTTTTTCCCATTTCACTGACATATATTCAACCTCCATCATTAAATTCACTTGTTATAATCATTCTTATCTATGATTTTGACAACCATTCTAGTATAGCACAACTAGCCATACTTTCAACTCATTTACATGTTTCTCAATTCGAACTGCCTATCAATCATAACGATTAAGTTGTACAAATCCCCTTCGCAAGAGACATCTTCCCCTAACATTGATCCTACATAATCTATGTATGTTGTGGAAACTTCTTGTTCATCGTACGTAAACCATTCGAATGGATAGGTCGCAAACGAATGACGGATGATTAAGTCATGAACCATTTCTAGTTTGGTCGGATTCTGTATTAATTCCTCTTCAGTTAACCCTAATACAGATTCTACTTTTGACGTTTTTGCAGGATCAGGAAGATCTTTTGGTGAAATGTCAGCTTTGTAGCCAAACTTTTCTACCGTCAAAGTTCGTTCGATTCCTTGATGCACCATTAATAATAAGGCAAATGATTTCGTAATCGGTGAAGTTAAACCGTTTTCAATAATTGCAGCTAGTTCGTTTTCAATAAGCGTTAAATCTTCGCCCTCTAATTCCACTAAAAGTTGTTGCTGCTTATCTTCAGGAAAATGTGAGAACGTTTCGTATTGAAATAAAGTAGCATCAATTTGATTATTGTGCGGTACATCTTCTACCAACACTTCACCTTTTTGTTTCGCGACCCGTTCGTTTAATTTTAACAATTGGTGAAACTTATCCTCTTTCTCGGGAGGAATGCTTCCCTCTTCGAGCAATGAGTTAACAATCTTTGTGACTTCAGCAAACTGACGCAGCTCCATCAAAATGGTAACATACAATTCCATGGTTTCGAAGTAATAGGTAGGACCTAACTTTAACAATTCCTCACAGATGATTCGAGCTTCTTTAAATTCACGAACCTCATACAATGAATACGCATAGACTCCAAGTGTTTGTTCATCAGCTTCTCTATAGGTCATTGCTTGTCTAATGGAATCCACTGCTAAATCATATTGAAAATCTTCAGCATGTTTAAGTCCTTCAGATATCAGCCTGTCCACCATTCCCGGAAATACAATGATGTTTTCTTTAGTTTGAAGTTTTCCGTACTTTTTTCGCAATGTGGATTCCGCCTTTCTCTTGAGTATATAGTAGCACAAAATGGAAAAAGGATGCGCGTGATAGCACATCCTTTCTAAGGCTTTCAAACAGGAATCGTAATTGTAAAAGTCGTTCCTTGTCCCTTATTACTATCTACATCAATGGACCCTTTTAATTTACTTATTGTTCCGTACACCATAAGCAAACCTAGTCCGGTTCCTTCTTTTTTCGTGGAGTAATAGGGTTTTCCTAATTGTAGAATTTCATCATTCGTCATGCCAATGCCTTCATCTCGAACTAAGAAAACGATATTATCCTCTTGTTCTGAGACATCTATATACAGTGTACCGCCCCTATCTTTCATTGCTTCAATCGCATTTTTAAATAAGTTAATCAAACATTGTTGCATCTGATTTTTGTCATATTTAGTTTTCAGCGTATTGGTGAAATGGCAATCTATCTCCACTTGATTCATTTTTGCGTAAGAAGTCAATATGTTTTTCACATAGACAACCTCTTCTTTTAAGTTGGAGTAGACCATATTTTCTGATTGAGGTTTACCGTACGCTAGAAAATCACTGACTATTTTTTCAGCACGCTCTAGTTCTTTCAATGAGTAGTCAATATAGATTTTCTCGTCTGGAGAAATCGTTTTAGAATCTTTTAACAGTTGCAAAAATCCATTCGTAACCGTCAATGGATTTCTAATTTCATGAGAGACACTTGCAGACAGTTCACTCATTACATGCATTCGTTCTATATGAAGAAAACTTTCTCGGCTTTTAATATTCGCAATCACTTTTTCGATCATTAACATATTTAATATAATCACAAAAACATGAGTTGTAATTGAATAAAAAGCAAGTTGCCAAAATTCACTTGTAAGTTCATCAAAAAACGTGCTGAGTGTCAATAAATATAAGCCCATCGTAAATATAGCAGCTGCGACACCAATAATAAGTCGTTTCTGCGTATTAAACTTAAGGAACTTTGCATTCAGAAGTGGAAGTATCAAAAATATAGTGGTTGAAAAAAGCATGGATTGTATGACGCCATCTCCACCAATAATAAATCGATAGACATTTAATATGATGAACAACGGTAGCAAGTTTTTATAGCCGCCATATAACGCCACAATAATAAAAGGAATATATCGCAAATCAAATATAAAACCTATTTCAAGATGAATGGGGTACACCATACACAGAATCATCGAAATCGATGAGAAGAAAATGATAAAACCGTTGTTATACGAGTTTCTACGATTATCAAAAAATATAACAAATAAAATAACTGGAAAAATTAAAAATAAAATATTCAATAACAATGCTTCCAACACCGGGATATCACCCTCTCTCCTACGACGCTTCATGCAATATGTTGAATTATACTTCTTTTTGTCGATTCTTGTCATATTTTATGTAAAGCGACTTTTGAAATTATTGTGAATTCATGATTGAGTCACGTGACAAGACGATTAGATACACATTCCACAAGATTTGAAGGGCTGTCTAATCGATTTAACAATTCATAAAACCGGATGTAAACACGAATATTCTAGAAACAGAGATCCTGTAGATTTCCGTTACGGGTGGACGCTTTCCGCGGGCATGGCATCAGCCTCCTCGACGAGCAAGCTCGTCTGCGGGGTCTTCAGCTCATGCTATTCCCGCCGGAGTCGCCACCTCCACTACAATCAAATAACCTAAATTCTTTACAATTTTAAAGGAACACACTTCAAATATTCGTGTATCATCTATCAAAAGGCATTTATGAAATCGACTCAATTCTGGAATCAATATGACTATTTTAGAATGCAAAAACCCCACTCAATTTAAGCGAGGCTTGATAAGCATCATTCAATTATATTTGCAGGATACGCTTTACTTTTCAGACCTTTTGCAAAACGATCAGCATTTTCTGTACCGGGTCCAAAACTTGAATCTGCAACTTCACTGAGCAGAATACTCAAATTCACGTTCTTTAGAATAGCTACTTAGCCGTCATGAACATTTGCAAATGTTAAACACATCAAGTGATTATGCACAACTTAGCAATCACTCTTTTTTCTTAGTTGGTTTTTCTTCCTTCGCCAGTTGGTCAATATATTTAATGATCGCTTTTGGAATAGGAACTCCTATTTGATTAAGGTTTTCCAAGATTGATAATCCTTCCATACCGATATAAAAATAAATGGCGATGGTTTTAAAGACAGGGACATCTGAAATTGTTAACATATCTAACCAATTGGCTAGAATAATAACTAACATGATGGCAGCTTTTTTCAAGAATCCTGTATAACCAATTTTCGAATTAAGTTTTCTTTGAATAAGAGCCTTGATAATACCAGTAGCAATATCAATAACCATAAAAACCACAAGAATAGTTAGTAACAGTTGCCATCCTCCAATTAAAAATACGAACCATGTTCCTAAGACTGAAAAAGCAAAAATGATTTTTTCTATGATAAACACCCCCTTAAAATAAAAAGCCCTTCTTTGAAGGACTAGGAGAATGTATTTAACCTAAAAAAATCATCTAGAGAGTACTAACAGGTGTAATGATAGTTCAAACATAAACTAACCCTGTTGGTTACACACTTTCCCCCTAAATTGTCCTTCAAGTTAGTATATGATTCGGATACTATAATTGACTCTATTGTTTGGTACTGATCCAAGGAACATTTTACGGTCAAAGAAGGAGTCGAATGCTCGACTGACGCCTACCTTGTTACCACCATGGCTTTCGAAGTTCATCATAGAAGGAGATTCTGAAAAAATGAATATTAAAAAAGCATCACATCAACAGAGATGATGCTTTTTTCAGATTAAAACAGGCTAGCTAAAGTGATGGTATAATAGGCTAATCAGTTAGATTAGGACGTCTTGAGCTTAATTGAAAGGAAGGTATCCGAAACTTCTTCTGGGATTAAATTCGGGATCATTATCGGAGGTGTTAATATGAATAAAAAATGGACGATCGAAAATATTAGTGAATACGTTAAGAAGAATTCAGATTCTAAATTACTTTCAACAGAGTATCAAGGATTCTCACAAAAACTACTGTTTAAATGTTCATGTGGAAATAATTTCGAAAAAACTTTAACTAAATTTAAAGCTAGCAATCAGAAAAAATGTTCAAGTTGTGAAGAACCTAGAGCTCCAAGAACTTCGAAAAAGTAGTGCCAATATAATCGTATACTTCAATTCTTTACGTCAAATAAAACCCTCCTAATCATTTAGATTAGGAGGGTTTTTTGAGTTCCAATATTTATTGAGTTCTAAGCTGTGTTCCATATGTCGAGAATAACCTGACTGTCCGCAAAGGAGGCTATGACTCGATCATACCGTCGAATGCGACTCCATTAAGAACTATGACAGCTCACGGAATAAAAGGAGTAAGAACGATTTAAAAAGAAAAAAATCCATCAGCGCATACTACTGATGGATTTTCTTTAAATGACAATGCATATTACCAATATGCACGACCGAATGTTTCAATTAACTGAAATATTAGTTATCAAAAAAACTTCTTAATCAGATTCTCTTTGCTCAGACGAGAAAACTTTACTAATTCTTGTATAGAATCCACGGTCTCTTATTCGTTTCAATGTGAGCGTCAAATAGTGCACACATTCTAATAGAAGAAGATTCATGAGATACTCCTCCCAGATTTGATTTTCTGGGGGGATTTTATTTGAAAAGAAAAGAAAAAGAACAAGTTTGGTTAGAAAAGAT
>NZ_JBHSRI010000017.1:0-2872 GCF_042658845.1 Paenisporosarcina macmurdoensis | reverse complement strand
TTTTTTTTTTGCCTTAATGAACTCCCCTGTTTCATCCATCATTTTTCATTGTCTCTTCCATTTCGGACCGCAGGTACTTCCTAATCGTGGTGTTATGTAAACCTAGGATGTATGAGAGATGCATGCCAGTTCAGCGATTGAATTGATATTTTGACTGTGTAACAAAAAAACCCTAATGCCACAACATTAGGGTTTACAAAGATATACGTGTTGAAAGTAAATGAACTTTATAAGATATGTAGTTAGTGGATGTTTGGTTCCACACTTACTCAGGATGAATTATCCTAATTCTAATTTGTATGTCGATAATTTGAGAAAGCCTATTGTTAATAGGCTTTCTCATTCGGGCATTATTTCAACACATCAAAGACAAGTACTACAAGATGTCGTCTCTCAAGTCTAAGTAGACCGAACCATCTGATTCGATTTCAGCATAAAAAACTTGATTTACTGAATTAACGCCACTCTTTTTCAGTTCTTTTATTAACCATTCCTCAGTTAAGTTTAATCCCAATAAATTTTTCCTTACGATTATACCGTCTGTAATAATTGTGCAAGGCATAAACTTTGGTACAACAATTTGAGCTTTCACATCTTGTTTTGTTGCTGTTTGTTGGGCTATTTTTTTGAAAACACTAAGTTCTCCGTTTGTTTCTAACACTGCAAAGTGCACATCATTGACGGAGAAAATACCCTGCAACCTTAATAACATAGTTAAGTCAGCAATAGGAAGGCGGCTTGTTTTGAGTTCTTTTTCTAAAATTTTCCCGTTTTTGATAATAATCGCTGGTTTATCGTCTAGTAATTCTTTTGCCTTGCTTGATTTTAAAATAATATAACTTACGAGCAGTGCAAGAATTATCCACCATATTAAAGAAGTAATTCCATTTAAGTAATGTACATCATCATAGGCAGCGATACCTCCAGCTATTGAACCAATCGTTATTCCTGTGACGTAATCAAACAATGTAAGTTGACCTAATTGTTCTTTCCCTAAAATTCGCGTCAAAAAAAGCAGTATAGAAAAAGCAACAGTCGTTCTAATAATTATTTCCCAAAAACTATAATCTGCAAAATTCATATTTGATAATCCCTTCTTTTAGGTTGCTCTGAGCTTTATTATTTCCTGATCTTGGGTCATTATGTACATCAAGCTCCGGGGGATATATCAACCTATTGTGTATGGAGTGGCTATTTTTTCGAATACACAATCTACCTTTTCATAATGCATGGTTACAGAAGTATGTGGCTGTTTTTCTTTACCTATACGTAGGCGGAAAAGAGGAGAAGTGAGATCTTGCAAGGGGTGGGTGGAAGTTAAGCGATTGAATCGATGTTTCTTTGTAACACAAAAAACTACAATAAGTCTGATTTTCATAGTTTAAGTAGAAATCACAATACAGACAAGGGATGAGTGGCTATGAATAAAAATAATCAAAGTACCGGAACGCAAGAAATTGATGCGGCTAAACTAGTATTAATTGGGTCAGCGCTTGCCACGTTAGGAGATGCATTACAGACAATATCGGTAGGGCTTGCTCTTGAAGTATTAGAAAATCAAACCATGCCAGACCAAACAGATCAACTTAAAAAAATAGAAGATAATATGCAAAAACAAATTGATCATTTAACAAATGAATTATCTAAATTAAAAAGCCAAATCACTTGAGTTATATCCATATATGTCTAAATAGGGCACGTTCGGTTTGATAAGGGGGAAGCCATGAGAATGGCTCCCTACTTTCTCTTACGATTAGTCAAGTACTTCCTCATCCGGGTGTTATGTCAACTGGTTTGTATATGGAATACTTTCAACTTTCGAAGAGCATGATTACGCAACATGTTACGTAATCTAATACGTGCAATTATCCGGGCGATTGGTGTATAATACATTTAACTTTTAACTATACTAAAGAAAGAGGTGTTGAAAGTGAGTGAAACAATGACAATGGATAAACCGGTTTTCAATACAGATCAATTAATCTCTGCCTCTAAAGCAGCTAAAAAATTTGGAGCAGTTCGAAAAAACGCTAAAACAACGCCGCAATTTATCACAGATAACGGCGAAGTTGATTCTGTTGTATTAGGGTACGCTTATTTCGAACAAATGTTTTCTCGATTGAAAGAACTTGAAGAACTTGATGAAACGCGTATTTTGGCCGAAAGAATTAATCGTTTAGAAAATGATCCTGACTCAGCCATCTCATGGAAAGACCTCAGACGTTCTTAACCAATGTCGACAAAAGAAAACAATCAAGTCATTCAACCCAAGTTCGAAGTTCGTTTTGATCGTGATGCTGCTAAAGAGTATGGAAAATTATCGCAACCTGTTTTAGGAATCGTTAACAAATCAATTGAAGAGTTAGAGGTTCGTGCCGATGTGATTGGTAAAAATCTAGGTAATAAAAGAGATATGAAATTAGCTGGTTGTAAAGAAATAAAATTACGAGAAGCCGGAATAAGAATAATCTACAGGGTTACCAATGAAACTGTAGATGTACTCAAGGTCGTCTATGTTTTGACGATTGAGAAGCGAAGTGACGATTTCGCTTTTAAATTAGCTTCTCAAAGATTAAAACTTTTTAAGAGAACAGATAAACCCACTGTTTTAAGCAAATCCCGAAAATGGGAAAAGAAATAACTACATACGATTAAACAAACGGACTAATTTTTCTTAGTCCGTTTGTTTGCGTTTTACATTTTGCCTCTATGTCAACCTTAATCTAAGATAGTCAATCGTGTCCCTATACTTAGTTTCGTATAGGTTAGTGAACTTAGATTGTTGAACGAGTTCTTGAACATGAATGAAAGTGCCAAACCTGAGAAAACACTGTAAATAGGGGGTGTACATTAACTCCTGGTTTTCTGAACA
>NZ_JBHSRI010000016.1:0-2877 GCF_042658845.1 Paenisporosarcina macmurdoensis | reverse complement strand
AAGCTCATTCGATTCCCTCCGATCACGAGATTTACCGGCAACACTTCCAAGAAAAGTATAACACACTATACTTTACATGCGTAAAGGTGTGCTCTCCGAGGGTGAGTGCAGGGGTGACTTCCTCCTACCGGATGCTGTCCTTCCCCCAAGTTCAAGTGCAAGAAAAAAGCGTCCGGCTGCGGACGTTCTTTTCCCATAGATCAAGAGCAAGTACCCCCTTTTCAAAAAGGGGTACCCACTAACCCAAAATCCCCTCGCCGGGTGGCAGGTTCTCACATGGGGTGAGAACCAAAAACAGGGTGAAGAATCACCTCACGTGTCCACTCCTTAAATTCCTTCCACTAGCGTTCCAGTCAGACATTTACCGTGGACACTTATCGATGTGCTTCTTTTCTCCTCAAAGCAAAAAAGACCGTCAAATTGACGGTCTACTATGTGATTAAGTAATGACGAACGCCCTCGTTCGTCATTACTGGCATAAGCGCGCCGGATACGAGCGGCGGTAAGTCGCCCTATTACCGTCTATTTATCGCCGTTATTGCAACATTCTTGTATAATCGCATTATCGCATAATTATCGAGGGGTGAGCTCATGCTTGAAAGCAGTTACCGAACGGGTCAAATCGCAGAACTATTAGAAGTTAGCACGTCGTCAATTCGTAAATATGCCGCAGCTGTTGAAAAGCACGGTGCTACGTTTGTAAAGGACGATAAAGGCGAGCGTATATTTACCGAACAAGATCTTGCTGCATTCCGGCATTTACGAAAACTAATTACTGGCGGTAATACGATGGATACCGCCGCAATCAACGCAGCTACACTATTAAAGAACAATAAGGAGATAAGAACGCAGACTGGCGAAGTATTGGCAAATAACGATCGCGAACTATTTGTCGAAATGGCGAATCGTATTGAGACGTTGACAAAGCAGAACGAGGCGCTAGTAGAGGCAGTAAACGAAATGCGACGGGGACAAGCGCACATAATGGTGACATTGAAACGATTGGAAGAGCCACTGAAAGAAGAAGTGGCTTCAGGAATTGTAGAAGAAAGGGTGACAAAGCCACGTAAGTGGTGGCAGTTTGGACGTTAAGAGAGAATGACGTATCCCAACATCCAGTTGAGGAAATAAAGAACGGTCGCCTTTGGAACAACGACCGTTGAAATTCATTTAGACGGAAAGAAAATTGCAACCAGTACATTTAGCTATCTTGATTCTGTTGTAGCTCATCGACCACTCTCTGAACAAGGTTAACTGTAAATTCAAATTCTTGTTTTCTGACTACTGAAATCAATTGCGATACCATCATCAAAATTTCACTGGGCATGGTTTCGACTGTCATCTTTTTACCATTAAATTCATTATTAACAAGCTCTGCAATTTCATCGACACTTTGTTCCTTATGAGATTCAAACATTTCTTTGGCTAGTTCAAGTACATCTATTTGTTTCATATGCTTCACCACCTATCAATTCTGGATAGGAAAATTATAACAAAGAAAGAAGCTTTAGGAATGAATCTATAATACAACTCTACTACCCTTCACTACCAAATCAAGAAGTATTTAACTTGATATTTCCATCCTCAACTTTGCTTCATGTATGATGCTTAATTATTATTTTTCCCTATTTTTTAAAGGATTAATAGCAAATAATTGGAAATTAAGTTATTATAAAGATAGTTTATATTAATAATTCTAATATTTTATTGTAAAGGGGTATTACTATGAAACTTAACCAAAACTATTTGTATATTGCTCTGTTTATAGGTTTGTTTGCTATTTTAGTAGGTACAGATTATAACAATCAAAGTGAGTTTAACTGGACAAAAAACCTTCTTATGTCCGGTGTCTTTATTGTTCTTTTCATCCTTATCATGGGAAGTACGCTAAAAAAAGCTATAAATAAAAAAGACTCAGACTCTCAATGAGAGTCTGAGTCTTTTTTATTTAATTATTTAGCTCTTAATGGCAAACACGAGAAGAAGTAGTATGAAAGGGTAAGTCCAATAGTAACTATATTTCCTTTAACTCCTACTTTTAGAAGTAAGCCTGCTGCTTTTGTAAAATTACGCTGCCAGAGGTAAGTAACGATAGTTTGATATGTGGAGAAACTAATCACCTGTTTATAGGTGGCCTTAATTTTATTATTTATACAACGATCTACTTCAGCAGAATCAGTGATTACTCCTGGTGTAACTGGATCAGTAGTGACTAAGCCACCCCCCGGTTTCGTTGGATGTGGTAAAAGTACAATTCACCTGGTGCCGGTGCTTGAAGATGTGAAACTCCTAGATCAGAACCATACTCTGCTTCAATTTTATCAATATCAAAACCTAAAAAAGTTCCATTGTCATCATAAATTGAGGCTTCATCGTGCACGAACTCTAGTTGAGCTGCCACTGCTTCAATTTCTGCGTTACTAATTACATTCCCTTCGCTATCTAGCATAAGTTCTGAAGCATCTACGCGAGTAGAAAGGCTCAAGGTAGCTACAAACATTGAAAATGTCATAGCTAATGTTAATAAAAATCTAAAATTATTCTTCATGTCCATCCCCCTTATTTTGAATCTCCATACTATTGTAACAACCATTAGAAATAATTTCCATATTTTATAAAAATATATTATTAATACTAATTATGGGATTAAAACCTAATTGATTTTTTCTATGTCGATATATTGGGTTTTAATAGAGAAGTATGGCAACTAGGTTCATTAAAAAAAGACTGCCATGTAAAAGGCAGCCGATTTGTTCAGAAAACCAGGAGTTAATGTACACCCCCTATTTACAGTGTTTTCTCAGGTTTGGCACTTTCATTCATGTTCAAGAACTCGTTCAACAATCTAAGTTCACTAACCTATACGAAACTAAGTAT
>NZ_JBHSRI010000015.1:0-45634 GCF_042658845.1 Paenisporosarcina macmurdoensis | reverse complement strand
ACCACTTGTTTTTTAAACTCGGTTGAAAATGTTCTTCTTTTTTTGGACATAGTAGATTCTCCTCACTGGTTGTGTATTATTCTACTTGCCCTTAATTTCGTTGTCCAACTAATTGTATCCTATCCACTTTTTTTGAGAGGAAATATGCGAAGAACCCCAAACAATACATGCTAACTCTTAGCGAAGGGGTACTCATGTTACTCGCTATAGTAATATTCATTCAATTTAATTTTAGTTTATTTATTTCACAATAATACAGCTTAATGTGGTTCCTAAGTCAGTAAGTCCTATTGAACTCCCATGAAAATTAAAATAGCAAATTAAATTTGGCCCAGTTAAAAAACTGAGCCTTGTAAGATAGACTATTAATTTATGAAATTGACTCAATTTATGACGATATAAAAAATAAAATGATTATGGGGTATTGCCTGTTTACATAGGGTTTAATTCTTCTTTTGAAACAACATGCCATCCATTTGCTTCAAGTTTCTCTATATAGACATCCACTGTGATTTCCTCAAGTTCTTGCACAAGTGGTGTTAGTGAAACAAAGCACTCATTTGAAGCGTAACTGATCGTAACTTTTACAATCTCATATCCATTATGAAACCCGGAATGAAATCCTGGATCATCTATTATGTCTCCTTTAACAGGACGAATATCGGATTCAAATGATTTCATCATCATTTCTTGTCTAGTATTTTCTGCTTTTTCTTGAACTGAGGTAATAAAAATCAACAAATGTATGTTCATATCATGGTCTCCTTCTTTACACACTTTTTTAACAGTATATATGAAGGCTACGGCTACGGCACCATCGTTCATCGACCACCACAATCTGTTCTTAGCGCATGGATACCAGAAACTTGTCCTTTAATTTTAAGGGAAATGGATTCAGTTGAAGTTTGATATTTGAAAGGGGTGTCGTTTTGTTAAAGCAAGCAGTAGGTATTGGATTGGTTTTTGGTGCAGGAATGGGGATAATCATCAGTGTGTTATTTTCTTTAAACCTTGGTTTATCCATAGGGATAGGTTCTGGAGTGGGTCTTATAGTAGGCATTGTCATTGATAATTTCAAAGACTAAAAGTTAAAAAAACCATAAAAAATAGTCATCTAATCGTGCTGCTAATAGGACTAATTGAGTTTTTATGTAGGAGAAGTGATTAAATACTGAACGGCTTAGGACCGACTAGCTGGTCCTTTTTTTCATTAGATAAAAAGGAGTTAGCTGATTAAAGGTGAATGTATAGTACATGAGGAAAACTAATGTCATTAAAGGAGAATTAAAATAGTATGGAAATTCAAGTAAATACGAAATTAAAAATAGCAAAGCCAGTTAACGAGGTATTTGAAGCACTTGTAGATCCTACGAAAATGGCCAATTATTGGTTTTCATCGGGTTCAGGAAGACTGGAGCAAGACAAAACGATTACATGGAGATATGAAGAATACAATGCAGAAGTTGAGTTAACAGTACTAGAAATCCAAGACAATCAGAACATCGTATTCAAATGGGGTGCACCTGGGGACGAACATGTGGTTACGATTACGTTGAACGAATTGGATCATACGACGACTATTATCGAAGTCAACGAAAAAGGTTGGAACGAAAACGATAATGATTTAATAAGTAACTTGTTAGGAAATAAAGAGGGTTGGGTTTATATGTTGACTTGTTTAAAAGGGTATTTAGAAAATGGAATAACTAATTTGAGAGCAGCAATCGTCTTCTAATTGCCAAAAGAATGTCACCAGTATAGTTGTACAACCGAATGGAGTAATGTTCATGCCATTTTTAGCTACTGTCTTTTTAAACGTGATCTTGCCAATCCTGATTCTTTTAGTCATTGGTGCAAGTTTGCAACGGAAATTTAATTTTGATTTAAAGGCGCTATCCAATTTGATTACGTATTGTTTTATGCCAGCAGCTGTTTTTATGAATATTTATGAAACCGATATCGACATTCAAGTTCTTCTGCAAATCATTGGATACTTAGTGATATTCAGTGTCTGTTTAATGATTGTTGGTTCCGTAGTAAGTAAAATTCTGAAACTGGATAAAGGGGAATCGGGTGTATTTAATAATAGTGTAGTGCTGATGAATTCAGGGAATTATGGAATTCCGGTTAGCCAGCTAATATTTCAAGCCAACCCACTGGGTATATCCATTCAAATTATTATGGTGGTCTTTCAAAATATTCTTACCTATACATATGGTTTATACAACTTAATCTCTGCAACCAAGTCCGGACTAGATATATTGAGAGCACTCTTGTTACTGCCAATCATTCATGCAATGATTCTCGGTGCGCTTTTCAATGCATATCATATCACCATGCCAGATTTTATTTGGATTCCAATCAACCAACTGGCCAATGCATTCATCGCTATAGCCCTGATTTTATTGGGTGCACAACTAGCGAAAATCCAATTTAGAACCCTCTTTAACAAGATGATCGTCGTTAGCAGTATCGGCAGATTAATAATCGGTCCAAGCATCGCACTCTTGCTGATTTACATCATGGGGCTAGACGGGGTAGTCGCTCAGTCACTATTCATCGGAAGTTCATTTCCAACTTAAGAAACAGTGCAACACTTGCCTTAGAATATGATGTGTATCCAGATATAGCAGCTCAAACCGTGTTGTTTACGACCGTATTAAGTAGTATTACGGTCACAATTGTCGTGTATGTATCATCGATATTGTTTGTTTGATCAAGCTATGAGATTCCAATGAGATTGTAATTTTTCAAACATGGAGGGGGTTGCATATGAAAACGATAGGTCTAATAGGCGGTATGAGCTGGGAGTCTTCAGCTAAGTATTACCAGCTAATCAACCAAGAAGTAAAAAAGCAATTGGGTGGATTACATTCCGCAAAGTGCATTTTATTTAGCGTGGATTTCGCAGAGACTCAACGTTATCAAGCCGCGGGGGAGTGGGAGAAAGCTGGACATTTATTAGGGGATGCTGCACTATCTTTGGAAAAAGCGGGAGCAGATTTTATTATCATTTGTACCAATACCATGCACAAAGTAATTGAATATGTTGAAGAAAAGATCAACATCCCTATTTTACATATTGCTGATGCCACGGCAAATGAAATTCTAAAGTCAGATGTACGCACGATTGGCTTACTCGGCACTAAATATACAATGGAGCAGGACTTTTACAAATCACGTATAGAATCAAATGGGATTAAGGTTTTAGTACCCAATAGTGAGGATAGACAAATCATAAATCGAGTGATTTTTGAAGAATTGTGTTTAGGAGAAATTCAGCCATCATCACTGGAAAGTTATCAAAAGATTATCAAACGATTAGTTGATGATGGGGCTGAAGGCATTATCTTAGGGTGTACAGAGATTGGGTTATTAGTAAAACAACAGGATTCAGAAGTTCCCTTATTTGATACAACCAACATACATGCTCTTGAAGCCGTAAAGAAGGCATTGGAATAGATCAGTAAAGTTAAATCGAGAGGGGGCTTCCAACTAGGAAGTCCCCTTTTCAATTCCCGACGAAGTAGTAAGTAGTTAATTAATATCGGGTCTTCTTATTTGGTCGATGAATTGATGTACGAGTTTAATTTTTTTTGTATCGATATGTAGTTGGTTGTAAATAAAATATATGTGTTTTCCTTTGTGATGATAACGACTCTGTCTGTAGTGCCATACGGCATTCCAATTCTAATTGCCTTTTTTTCTTCACCGCCATAAGTGTCATCTGTGGTAACTCTTAAAATATCAGTTATTGGAATTGTTATCTTTGATAATAGCCATCTAATCACGATGTCAGATTTAACTTTTTTCACAAATATCTCAAACATAATATCCCTTCCTCCTTCGTATTAGTTAATTCATTTTAACTTGATGAATGGTTTGTAAATAGTTTACGATACATAATCATTTGTCCTATTAGATTATCTAATATTAATACGTGCCAATGAATAAAAAGTTCCAATTATCTGTCAACATAATACTTTGTTAAAGTATCATGTTGTTCATCGTAAATTTGCTCGCCAAATCAAAAGTATTCTTTAATATAATTTTTTTCAAAAGGACTCCATTTTCCATAAAAGAAAAGAGGATTTCTAATTAGTGCCTAATATAAAATAAGCGTAGACAAATAAGTATTTTTTCTACGACTACATTTGAAGTTATAATTGTCTGTTCTGCACATTATGAATGGTTGATTGGAGTGGAAGACGGCAAAAAAGACTGCTCCTGCGGTTACTCGTCCAATATCTTTCCAGCGGGAATAGCATGAGCCGAAGACCCCACAGGCAACAAGTTGTGGTTGCACAACTTGTTTGCGACGAAGCTAGCGTAGCGATGCAGGAGCAGATGTTTTTTGCTCGTCGAAGAGGCTGAGGACATGCCCCGCGGAAAGCGTCCGTTTGGAACGGAAATCAACCTCTACTAATAAGAAAAACGGGGCTGTTCTAGAGTCATATTTATGACTCTAGGACAGCCCCGTTATGACGACCATATTAAGTTCCTTCATCGATTAAATAAGTACTTCAACTATTGTAATAATCGCCAAAGGTAGAATGGAAGCCACAATAAAACCTACTGCGATAGAAGTCGTTACATAAAACAGTAACCGAGAATACGTAATCTGCTTTTTTTGGTAGGCTAAAGTGAACAACTTGATCAGATAATAAACAGTGGAAATCGTGATGAAAATGGTGAAGATACTTGTAAGGAATACTACCATTCTAACCCAACTTTCTTGAAATGGTGGTAACTCTCCAATGGCGAATAGTTATAATTCAAGAGGAAGACTTAATTGCCAAGAAACGCCGAACTTATCATTGATCCATCCGAACTTTGAACTAAAAGAATATGCAGCGAGAGGCATTAAAATTTCTCCACCTTGAGATAATTTTGCGTAAGCCACATCAATTTCTTCTTCAGAATCACATGTAACAAACATAGATATAGATGGGGTAAAGGTAAAATCGTGTTTCACATTGCTATCACTAGCCATAAACTCTTGTCCTTTTATTGAAAACGTTGCGTGTAAAACTGAACCCTCAATACCAGATTCATCTGGTCCATAATGAATCATACTAATAATCTCAGATTGATCAAATAGTGAAGTATACGTAGTCATTGCTTCTTCAGCCGTCCCTTCAAACATTAAAAAGGAATGGATTTTTTGTTTGGTTTGTTCCATTTTTATCTCTCCTCATCTTTAATACCTGTACTATTATGGTTCTACACCAATTAAAAAATTCCTTTATTAATTCAACGGTTCATTTGAACATGTCATCTTTACCTAGTGATTTGAACATAGTTTTGGAAAGCTTCATATGTTAACAAAAAAGGAGTGATTTTTATGCCCTGGCAGAAGAAAATCAGATTCTTAATTGGTCAACCAATTGGAATTTCATTTGCGAATGGTCAAGGAACTTCGGGCATATTATGCAATGCTTATGATGGTCAACTTTACATCTTGGAGTACTTATACCAGTCTCAGTTTGCACTCAAGCATTATGATTATCAAACCATTCAAGATATAAACCCATTTCCTAATTGCCAATAAACTCAAGCACCACTATATTAATTAGGAAATAATCTTCATTTGGTCACCGCCAAAAATAACTGACGGTGAATAGAAAAATGGGATAAGCCATTCTGCTTTTTTCATACCTTCATGATACAATTAAAGCAATTGAAATGGAGGAAGTTAAATGTCTTTACCGGTACAAAAAAACGACCGCATCACGGTTTCTATAGAAGATCTAACGCATGACGGAGCAGGTGTCGCAAAAGTAGACGGTTATCCGTTATTTATTGTGGGCGCACTGCCTGGTGAAACAGCAGAAGTACATGTCTTAAAAACATTGAAATCATATGGTTTTGCCAAATTAATTGAAATTATTACACCATCTGAACACCGTGTAGCACCACCTTGTCACGTGTTTGATGAATGTGGCGGATGCCAAGTCCAACATCTATCTTATGAAGGACAATTGATGTGGAAACAACAACTGGTCAAAAATGCAATGGAACGTATCGCGAAGTTACCGCATGTAACCGTTCATCCTGTAAAAGGAATGGACAACCCTTGGCGTTACCGTAACAAATCTCAAATTCCATTTGGCATTCAAGATGGCCGAGTAGTCGCAGGCTTTTACCAAACCCGTTCACATGAAATTGCAGACACCGATGTTTGTATCATTCAAACGGAAGAAGCTGACGAAATCCTTCGTGAAATGAAAAAAGAATTAGGCCGACTGGGCATTGCTCCATATAACGAAAAAACGAACCAAGGTATGCTGCGTCACGTGGTCATCCGTAAAGGACGCGCAACCGGCGAAGTCATGGTCGTACTAATCACCAAGAAAAAGAAATTCCCACAAGAAGTTGAAGCAGTAGCAGCGATCAAACGAATCTTGCCACAAGTCACTTCAATTGTACAAAACGTTAACGAAGAAAAAACAAATGTGATATTTGGCGAAAAAACCAACACACTTTGGGGCAAAGATGTCATTGAAGATTTAATCGGAGATGTGCGATTTGAAATATCAGCTCGTTCATTCTATCAAGTTAACCCAGAACAAACAGAAGTGTTATACCAACAAGCACTAGACTATGCTCAATTAACCGGGACAGAAACCGTCATTGATGCCTACTGTGGAATCGGAACCATTTCTCTGTTCTTAGCGAAACAAGCGAAGCAAGTCTTAGGAGTAGAAATCGTGCCACAAGCGATTGAAGACGCGAAACGAAACGCTGAAATCAATGGACTACACAACACCTATTTCGAAGCGGGCCCAGCAGAAGTCGTCATACCTAAATGGTACAAAGAGGGCAAAACAGCTGATGTACTAGTAGTAGATCCACCTCGTAAAGGCTGCGACGAAGCATTGCTTCAAACGATACTCGAACAAAAACCGAATCGGATTGTCTATGTATCATGTAACCCAGCAACACTTGCGAGGGATTTACGCATATTAGAAGATGGTGGCTATGAAACGAAAGAAGTTCAACCTGTTGATATGTTCCCACAAACTACGCATTGTGAAGCAGTGGCTTGGTTAGAGTTAAGGAAATAATGAAAAGGAAGTCCAGAATCTATAATGGATTCGAGGACTTCCTTTGTGTTAATGACTTATATTATACTGCCTCAAAAGTACCCGTATTTAATAGACACTTCTCAAAAAAATTAACATTTCCCATTTAGGACGGATTTTCGTTAAACTAAACATGTTTGATGTAACAATAGATATCCGAGTGTAAAAAGTTAGTAAGCATGATATAGGTGAAAAAGAAGTGGAACATTGGGCTTTATATTTTTGAGATGAGAGTTTGAAGTTGTATCCATAGTGAGAGGATTGAGTTTGAAATGACAGATAATTTTTGGCGTGATTTACCACGACCATTTTTTGTGCTTGCACCAATGGAGGATGTGACAGATGTTGTTTTTCGTCATGTAGTAAGTGAAGCGGGTCGACCGGATGTGTTTTTCACAGAGTTTACAAACTCGGATAGCTATTGTCATCCTGAGGGCATGAACAGTGTGCGTGGCCGTTTGATTTTTACAGAAGATGAACAGCCAATGGTGGCACATATTTGGGGGGACAATCCCGAACATTTCCGTCAAATGAGTATTGGCATGGCAGAGCTAGGATTTAAAGGCATCGATATTAATATGGGCTGCCCTGTACCGAATGTGGTATCAAGGGGGAAAGGTAGTGGACTTATTCTGCGTCCAGACGTTTCGGCAGAACTTATTCAAGCAGCAAAAGCGGGCGGACTGCCTGTCAGCGTGAAAACACGACTTGGCTATAAGGATGTAAACGAGTGGGTGGAGTGGCTAACGCATATTTTAAAACAGGATATTGCTAACCTTTCTATTCATTTACGTACAACAAAAGAAATGAGCCAAGTAGATGCGCATTGGGAGCTAATTCCAGAAATCAAAAAATTACGTGACCGTATCGCACCAAATACGCTACTAACAATCAATGGAGACATTCCTGACCGTCAAACTGGGCTGCAACTTGCTGAACAATATGGTATAGATGGAGTTATGATCGGGCGAGGTATTTTTAAAAATCCTTTTGCTTTTGAAAAAGAGCCAAAAGAGCATAGCAGTAAAGAATATCTTGATCTTTTAAGACTGCAGCTTGATCTTCAAGATCAATATGCGGAAGCACTGCCACGGTCAATCACAGGGCTACATCGCTTTTTCAAAATTTATGTCAAAGGATTTCGTGGAGCTGGTGAATTAAGAAATCAATTGATGAACACGAAATCAACAGATGAAGTGCGTGCATTGCTTAATAACTTTGGAAAAGATGTTGATGGGACGGGGACAGTCTGATATAACTTTCAAAATGTTAGATTTTGAACAATAAACTTCCGTATTAAGACGATATTTGAAAGAAATTCAGCATAAATAAGCTCCACATACTGTTGGTTGAGAAGTCTTCCAGTTGTTTTGGACGGAGTAAACACGGTGGGTGGAGGTAAATATGAATAATCCGATTATAATTGTGGGGGCCGGTTTAAGCGGTCTTCGTGCTGCATCTTTGCTTATTTCACAGGGTATCGAGTGTAGGGTACTGGAAGCGCGAGGCCGAATTGGAGGTAGAGTTTTAAGTGAGACTGTCGTGGATAGGCCTGACCTCGGTACGTTTGATTTAGGACCAACATGGTTCTGGCCACAACATGAGCCTAGTATTTCTAGTCTTGTTAGCGAACTCGGTTTACAGACATTCGCACAGCACACTGAAGGAGCAATACTTTTTGAACAGTCTAAGAGTGAGCCTATACAACGACATGTCCTACCGGAAGGAACTGTTGAGAAGTCAGTTCGGATCATTGGAGGTGTTCGGTCACTCATTGATGCCGTATCTGCTACTCTTCCTCCCGGGACAGTTGAATTAGACACACGTGTAACGGCGATTCGTATGGATGAAGAAGGAACGATTACTGTTGATGCAGACCTCGCTGAAGGAAAGAAGGAAAGTATAGGCGCAAGAGCTGTAATCTTAGCATTACCTCCGCGCATCGTTGCGCGTCACATAGCATTCTCGCCTTCGCTCCCTGTTGAGCTTATGACGAGCTTAGTAGACAAGCCCACTTGGATGGCAGGACAAGCTAAGGTAGTTGCGATTTATAATCGACCATTTTGGCGAGAAGATGGACTTTCCGGTCAGGTAACGAGTTGGGCAGGTCCTTTGCAAGAAATCCATGATGCGTCACCCGATACAGGTTCAGGAGCACTCTTTGGTTTCTTTGGGATACCTGCAAAGATGCGCCAAGAGTTAGGGGAGGAACGAGTTCTAAAACTTGTCGTCGATCAGTTGACTAGGCTCTTTGGGCCTTCCGCTGAAAAACCGATTTCCCTCCTGTATAAAGATTGGTCTAGTGATCCCGATACTGCGGTTGATGAAGACGCCGAACCGCTAAGGGAATTTCCAAACTATGGTCAACCGAAAAGTACCAGTGAGTGGAATAAGAAAATCTTTTTTGCTGGCACAGAAACCTCTTCTGAACTTGGAGGACATCTTGAAGGAGCACTTCGGTCAGCTGAGCGTGCGGTATTAGAAGTTTGAATTTGAGTAAGCACGATGTTTAATAAGTTTAACCTGGCAATATACCCATTCATATATCACTGGTGGGAAAGAATTAAAATCAACTTCACATGACAGAAAGTTCTTTTATATTTTAATCTTTATTAATTGTATTACACTGTGATAGGGATATAATTGAATCAGAAAAGGTATGTGACTTCAAAGCAGGAGTGCTTAGATCCTTTCTGCAATTTTAGGGTAAAAGGATGGTAAAAATGAGTAATGTAGAAACTAATACAGACGTCATCTTGATTGGTGCCGGAATTATGAGTGCGACTTTAGGGACACTTCTGAAAGAATTAAACCCGGAATGGAACATTAAAGTGTTTGAGAAGCTCGACAATGCAGGAGAAGAAAGCTCTAACGAATGGAATAATGCCGGAACAGGGCATGCGGCACTGTGTGAGCTAAACTACACAACTGAACAATCAGACGGATCTATAGATATTAGCAAAGCGATAAAAATTAATGAACAGTTTCGGCTGTCAACTCAGTTTTGGGCACATCTAATAAAAAATGGGCTGATAAATAATCCTGAAGATTTTATCATGCCATTGCCTCATATGAGTATGGTTCAAGGGGAACAAAATGTGGAGTTCTTAAAGAAACGTTTTGAAGCCCTATCAAAAAATCCTCTGTTCCAAGGAATGGAATTTTCAGATGACCCAGCAAAACTAATGGAATGGATTCCGCTTATTATGCAAGACCGCCCTGCGGATGAAGTGATAGCGGCAACCAAAATTGACTCTGGAACGGACGTCAACTTCGGTGCTTTAACGCGCATGCTGTTTGACCACTTACAAAATAAGAATGTCAGTATCAACTATAACCGAAATGTTGATAATCTGTACCAGAACGGCGATAGCTCATGGTCATTAAAAGTGCGTAATGTTTATAGCGGTATCGTGGAACACCATCGTGCAAAATTCGTCTTTATCGGAGGCGGAGGCGGAAGTGTCCATTTACTGCAAAAGTCTGGTATTCCTGAAGGGAAACAAATTGGTGGATTCCCAGTAAGCGGGATTTTCATGGTATGTAATAATCCAGCTGTTATTGCTCAAAATAATGCAAAAATATACGGAAAAGCTAAAGTTGGTGCTCCACCAATGTCTGTTCCGCATCTTGATACTCGTTATATCGACAATAAAAGAGCGTTGCTATTTGGACCATTTGCCGGTTTCTCACCGAAGTTCTTAAAAACAGGATCAATGTTCGATCTAGTGACCTCCGTTAAACCGAATAATGTCTTAACCATGTTGGCGGCAGGTGCAAAAGAGATGTCACTGACAAAATATTTGATCCAACAAGTCCTGTTAACGAAAGAACAGCGCCTGGAAGAATTACGAGATTTTATCCCGAATGCCCAGAGCGAGGATTGGGACTTAGTAGTAGCTGGTCAACGTGTACAAGTTATCAAAGATACTCCTGAAGGCAAAGGAACTCTTCAATTTGGAACCGAAGTTGTTAGTGCCGCAGATGGCTCGATTGCTGCCTTACTAGGAGCTTCTCCGGGTGCATCTACTGCTGTTCACGTGATGCTTGAGGTTCTTAATAAATGCTTCCCTCAACATATGGAAGAGTGGGAACCAAAAATTAAAGAAATGATTCCTTCATATGGTGTGTCACTTATGGAAAATCCTGAGCTTCTACAAGAAACTAATACTTCATCAAATGAAATTCTTGGTCTAAGTGAAAAAGAAACGATCAATATGGATTCTTCTGACATAGTTACACCGATTCCAACAGAGATTAATAAAGATGATGAAATTGACAAGACAAAAACTGAATAAAAGATATGCGGAGCTGTCCTAAAAGTCATGATATGACTAAGGGCAGTTCCCTTTTTATTTTAGTGAGTCAATTTCATAACTCATAAAACCGGATGTAAACAAGAAGATTCTAAAACAGAGATTCTGTGATTTCCGTTACGGGCGGACGCTTTCCGCGGGGTGGTCCGTGTGCCTCCTCGTTCGCTTTCGCTCTCTGTGGGGTCACACCTGGACACACTTTTCCCGCTGGAGTCGCCGCCCTTCACTCCAATCAACCATAAGTTCTTCATGGCAGAACAGACAATTAAAACTGGTTGTTCAAACGGAGGCGCAAAAAAAATACTCATATTTCTCAACGGGTTTTCTCTTCTGAAGTATAAACATCGAATTAACAGTACAAGCTCTTTGGAAGGTAAATTAGCACACAAAAAAGGCTTGGAGACGTATGTCTCTAAGTCTTTTACTTATAGGGCATTCTTGAACTAAAGCACTTTTAATTCCTGTTATCTAAATCATCATCTAGAAAAGATTTTTTATCTTCTTCAGTTCCATTCTTTTTTTCAAGAAATTGCCCAACTATTGAACTGTTAATACCACTTCTGACTGCTGCTTCTATAATTCCATAAAGAGCTAATAATGCACCAATAGAAACTACGCTAAATATTACAATAAGCATATTAAATTCCATAAAAATCCCCCTAAAATTCTAATGTTTAATTTCACTAACCTGCCGGGTTAATGAAATAAGAAAAAAGGCTTAACTCCTTATCGAAGTAAAGCAGCTGTTAGTATAAAGTCCGAGGGCTATCAGACATCGTATTAACAAGAATTAAATAAATAATTATATTAGCAGGTAAAAGAATAAATATTAATCTAACTGCAAAAGAAGATATACCGAAATATTCAGCAAGACCACCACAAACTCCAGCTAGAGACTTATCGGATGATGATTTTCTTAATTTGTTTTTCAAGTGAATTCCTCCTATCGTTTATCAATCTCATTATAAGAATTTCATCATTAAAAACCAATATTCCATCTTCAACTTTCCAGCTGCTTTAGTTGAAGATGGAAATAGACTTTTCTCCGTGTTGAAGTAAAGCACCCGTTAGTGGAAGAAGAAGAGGTATTTTAAGTTACCACTTTACTTAAAGTCATTTACCCAAAACCAATATCGACCAGTGTTTATATTATTGTTTGCTATAAATAATATAATAGGAATAATGGCTAAGATAATATATAAAGCGAAAAATGTTGGTGTTTGTAGAATTTCTAATTTTTCAACTATTGTCATACAAATTATTAATGTTCCTGTAAATAAGTTTGGAAAAACTAACCCTTTCTGATAAGGTTGAAACTTTTCCTCACCTAAAAGAATTCTTGTTTTTTGGGGTAAGAAATAGTCACTCTTCATTAGATGGCTAAACCCAAAAATTATCATCAATATTCCAAAAACCATTTAAATCCCCCTTTTTTTATTCAACTAAACTGCTGCGTTGGTTCAATGGAAAAGGATTTACTCCTTCTTGAAGTAAATTGCGTCGTTAGTGAAAAAAGTCTTTATCTATTATTAATACTATTATCTCGTTTAAATTTTTTAGTTAATAAAATACCTAGAAGTATTATGGATATTACCATAACTGTCCATATCATAAAATGTACCCATTGTTCACTCCAAACAAAATAATAGGTAAATAGTAACGTTCCGATAATACTTATAATTTGAAGTATGAGATAGAAAATCCTTTTATCCATAGATATCTCCTCCATTTTTATTTACTGGAATATGTTTAAATATTTCACTAACCTGCCTCCTTAGCCACCCATTCATCGCAAAATCAGCACTGCACTGAAGTTGATGAAAATGTATGTAGGATTTGAATTTTCATGTGAGTTCAATAAGTTCTCTTTTATTTTAACATAAATATCCAATTAACCTTCTTGAAATTAGAACCTATTAGCATCATATTTCTCCACTTATTTTATATTAGGGACTTATTAGATAGCCTCTTTTCGATGCAAAGTCCATAGAAAGTACCTTTCCTAAGTTTTTAAATCTTCCTTCGTAAGGTCAGCATGCTGAATGAACAACGATTTCATTAATCTGGAAAATTAATTTCTGCATATCTTCTGCACAATTCAAGTGAAGTTTTCTTCCCATATTTACAGGAAAACTTAATAATAATGATCCACAAATGGTAGGATATTTATAAACTGTGCGAACGAGAAAGACTGAGTTTAGGTGAATAGAGAGGAGTACATATGAAAATAAATCGATTAATTGCCAATAATATTAACCAATTAGATGCGGTTCTACCTGAAAATCAATCGCTAGGTATTGCAGGTTTATCTGGGTCTGGTAAAACTACTTTTTCTCAAACCATTGGTGAAGAGTCTAAAAAGCGCCTTGTTTCTTTGTTGCCTAAGGCTGAATACCAGTATTTGTTTTCTAATATCATGGAAACGAATTTTAGTGCGATCAAAATGGAGGACATGCCTTTAGTGCTTTTTCTAGGAAAAGCTTCGATTTCTTCTAATCCACGGTCTACCATCGGCACGCATACTGGCATTTTTAAAGAGGTTCGTGTGTGTCTAGCTGAAAATTTTGATCTATCTCCAGAAGTTTTTTCTTTTAATAATGGATTAGGATGGTGTCCGGATTGTAAAGGGCGGGGTACTACAAAGAACGTGGAATGTAAAAAGTGTAAGGGTCAACGATTTAATGAAGAGGTTGAGCAATACACGATTGAATTATTTGAAAAACCATATAGTATTTCTGATATTAATGACTTAAGCATCGAATCCATTTTGTCATTAGCTGAAACATTACATATAAGTGAAGAAAAGCAACATATGCTCCAAAATATTATCAATATGAATATTGGTTATTTATCGATCAATCGAATTATGGGAACTTTGTCAGGTGGGGAATTAACTCGACTTTTCTTGGCAGAATTCATGGCTGCGAGTGAAAACACCGTTATTATTATTGATGAAATCTCCGTTGGTCTTGATCATGAAACATTATTGAAAATTTTAGAACAGATTAAACAATTAGGATATAAGAATCAAATTTGGCTAATTGATCATTCTGATACGGTGCTCGATACAACTGATGAGCAATTGTTCTTTGGACCTGGAAGTGGTAAGTATGGTGGGAAGATCGTGGAAGAATCACCACGTCCAAAACCAATTATCTGGGATCGAAATCAAGCAATACTGACAGAATACTATCAATTTAAGGAACTCTACTGTCGTAATATTCAAATGGCAGAAATTAAGATTCCTAAAAATAGACTAGTCACTTTTACTGGTGAGTCTGGTTGTGGTAAATCTACTCTTGTTAGTGAGTGTATAACCAAAGATTTTTTGAAACGATATCCAAAAGATAAATTAGTTATGGTTGGGCAAGATCGAAACCATTCGATTACCAGCCGGTCGACCGTTGCTACATTTCTTGATATTAAAAAGAAACTGACAAAATATAGTGAGGAGATCGATGATATTTTTCAACGCTCGATTGAAGATATCATTGTTGAACTTCCAAATGAAGATATCGCTCATAAACGCTTGAGTTTATTAATTAAACTTGGACTTGGTTATTTGACGTTAGAAAGAAAAACCCAAACCTTATCAACGGGTGAATTTCAATGTGTTCATTTAGTTTCTGAGTTGTTTTCGAACGCCAAAAATCCACATACACTATTTATTTTTGACGAGCCTTCAAAAGGGTTATCGCAAAATATTTTAAACCAATTTATTGATAGTGTGAGGGTTATTCTAGAGAATGACTCTGTCTCCATCTTGATGATTGAACATAATGACTATATGCTGAGAAGCTCTGATTTCATCGTTGATTTTGGTAAAAGACAACTTGCACCTGTTCAACATCTTGAAGTGGTCAGTCATGAAGATTATTATCGTCAAAAAGATAGTGGAGATAAAGTTGCTCCTTTGCAAATTTCTTCAACACTCAAACAACAAAAGGGTGTTCACTACTTAGAAGAAAATCATCTGAATTATTTTAAAAAGGCAGAAAACGTTTATAAGGGCGGCATTTTAAAAAGTTTATCACCAATGGCTCGTTTGATTTATGGAGAATACGAATCTGACACCATCGCACCCGTGATCGCCATTGATCTCGAAAGACACTTGTATAGTCAATTTACATTTCTCTATGAAATAGGAGGGGTAATCAACCATATTGTGGCTGCTCATCCGACGAATAAAGATACAAGAAGCTTCGATTTCTATTATCAAGAAAACCATTGTCCGTGTTGTTCTGGACGTCGTGTCATAGAGAAATTTGATTTTGATGTTGTCATTCAAGACAAAACAGTACCATTCTGGGAGGGCTTCCTGCATCCAGACGTAATGGAAGTACTAAAATATTATCAATATCCAAAATTACAATTCTTATTTGATGAGATAAAAAATGAGCTTGGTCAAGACATTAGTAAAAGCTATAACGACATGACAGAAGAAGAAATGCAAACCTTCTTATACGGCTATTGGGACAAGTCATTTTACGATAAAGCAGGTAAGGCGAGAAGAACATGGGAAGGCTTTAATTTAATCATTGGGCGTTATATGTTTATTTCGAAATCAATCATTAAAGATCATATGAAAGCATCAAAAGAAATGATTAGCTGTCCAGTTTGCGAAGGAACGATCCTAAATCATCGTAAAAAACTCATATTTGGTAACGTAGACATTCGCGAAATCATTCATCAACCGATAGATCAAGTCATTAAATCAGTTGGGAAATTACCACAACTGGAAAAACTAAAAGCGATTGTTGGCGGAGATATGGCACTAACAGAAGATGTTTCCTTGCTTCCTAGGAAAATACAAGTAGCACTCAAAATGTTTGAACTTCAACAAGCAAGCTTTGTAGGCTATGAAATGGTGTTGCAAAATGTTTATCCATTCTTGGACAATATTCAAGGAGAAATCGAAGCCATAAGTAGCAAAAATCAGATCACAATCTGTGATTTTGCCAATATTACTGAGACGAGAGAAGCCATTATTGAAAAGTATTTCACTAATGGAAAATACAAAAAGCTTACTTATGTTTATGAAGCATTTGGTTACAAAAAAATTGTTACCCTAATCAATAAAGTGAAAGCAAGTCATCCTTGTCCATTCTGTAAAGGGAAGAAAGTTATTTCGGAAGATGGTCTACATGATGGCGTACAAAAATTATCGGTGCCATGTGTGAGTTGTTATGCCAGTGGTATCAATGATGAAGGGCGTAAAGAAATCGTCGAGGGCATCGATGTGCAAACCTGGTTAACAGGTAAAGTAGGTCATGTTGTTGATGAAAGCTTACTTACGGATATGGTTGTAGATATTCCGATGTTCAATCGGATTCGTGAGTTGGACAAAAGAGATATGATGTCTGTTTATCAATGCCTTGAACAAAATAACTAAATTCGAATATTGAAAACAAAAAAAGGAGAAAGCTTAAAATTCAAGCTTTCTCCTTCCTTATATCAAATGGTTGTTCGTTACTACCTATTTAAAATAAGAAATCTTTTTCAGTGCAATAGCAACAGGAATGGCTACCAGGATCCCGACAACATTTTGAACGATGTTTCCAGGAATAGAGGCCATTGGTGCAATCCAGTTATTATATAGAATACCTTCACAAAGGTAATAAACTGCTAACATCACAGGAATAGAGCTGATAGTAGCGATTATATTGAAAGCAATACTGCTACCATTCCGGCCATTGGACCAAGCAATTTTTCCAACTATGTATCCTTGTAAACCGCGAGCTACAATAGTGAAGGGTGCCCACAATGTCCAACCAGCGACTAAGTCGAATAACCCCATCCCAACAGCACCAGCGATGGCTGCTTTTTTAGGACCAAATAAGATGGAGGCAATAAAGAGCATAGCCGTTCCAAGATGAACTAAACCGCCATTTGCCGTAATCGGCAGTTTGATGTTTAATAATAGTGTAGCAACGAATACGAGTGCAATTAACATCGATGTTAGAATTAAATTAAACGTATTAGTGCGTGAACTAGAGTAACTTTGAGTTTTTTGCATAGTCAAAACCATCCTTACTTTTTAAAATCTCTGCTAACATTAGCAAAGAACTGGCATATTTAAAAGTATCAGTTTAGCTTAAAATGTAGGGGTCAGTTTGCTGGTAGAGTCGAGAAGGTCATAATTGGAAGGACTCATCGATGTCCCTTAAGTGTAGAATCATGATCACATACGACACAATGGCTACCATTTATGAGAATTTTGGAGTAATCGTTTTGAACTTATTGATTGAACGCAAAAGGAACGAAAACTAAATGCCAAAAAGGAGACTTAACATGAACAAATTTTCAACCACCACTTTAACCATGACAAGAAATTTTGATGTAGCATCAGAAAGAGTTTTTGATGCCTGGCTGAACCCTGAGATGATGAGAAAGTGGTTCTTTACTTTAGAAGGAACAAATAAGGTGGCACAAAGTAATCCTCATGTGGGAGGTGCTTGGGAAATTATTGACCAACGATATGGAACAGAATATCGTGCGATAGGAGAGTACCTAGAAATTGACCCTTTAAAAAAGTTAGTATTTACTTTCAAAATGCCACAGTTTAGCGACTTAGAAGATACGATTACAGTTGAGTTAAAAGAACGTCAAGCAGCCTGTGAAATGACATTTTCACAACATATCGTCGTTCCCCACGAAAAAAACTGGACAAAAGATGATATCGAAAATGCCATTAAAGAGTCTCACGAGGGATCTGAAGATGGTTGGAATCTAATGTTCATGGGACTTAAGGAATTAGTTGAGACTGGAAAAGTCAGCTATACAGGATAAAAAGAGTAATTTACTGGAGAGTCAGCAAATTCGATTATGGATAAATGAACACTCAGGATTTTGCTGAACGAGATATCTTGTATTTTGGGAGGAAACAACATGGAAGTTTTTGCAGAATTTTTAGCGAAAATTGATAACCCGCAACATCGGGACCGAACGGAAGAAGTTTTAATTTGGATAACGAAGAGATTTCCAAATTTAATGCCGAAAATAGCGTGGAATCAGCCTATGTTTACCGATCACGGCACATATATTATTGGCTTTAGCGTAGCCAAACATCATTTGGCTGTTGCCCCTGAATTGGCAGGAATTACTCATTTCTCCGATGAAATTGTGCAGGCTGGCTATGATCACACCAAGCAATTGGTACTTATCAAGTGGGATAGTCCGGTGGATTACTCATTACTTGAGAAAATGATCGACTTTAATATGTTGGATAAGGCAGACTGTTCAACGTTTTGGCGGAAATAAAAACAATTGTAGTCTAGGTATAGAAATGTTTAACAAGTTACTACAGATCTATATTAGTTGAAGAGAACCTTATCTTAAGTAAGTGAAGTTTTTAAACGAAATCATACAAGTGAGATATTAATCCAACAAACTTATAACTTGAAGATGTTGTTTGAAAAGGAAAGGCAAATGTTTATTTAAGGCAGAGTGGAGTTTATGCAATGATAAATTCTGCTCTGCCAATTTTTGCAGAAACTTTTAAATAATTATTGACGTAGAAAAAATGACCAATCCTTAATATGGAATTGGTCATTTTCCTGTCGATGCCTGCGACCACCACGTTAATTATCTACGAGTCTTTTCAGGCCATAAGTATGTTTGGCACTCAATCCAAAATTGACTATGTTCCTTTCTTCGTCTTAAATATTGTTATAATCAAGAAGTGTCAAAAGCTAGACTGTAGCTTTGGATACTTTTTTTGTATATAAAATGTTCTTACTAGCCAGGGAGTTGAAATTAGAGATGAATAAGAAAGATATAGCAGAGATTCGCAAACACTTTAAGGTAGATGGTGATTTATTGAAAATCGCTGATATTTACAACGTATACATCCAGCAGGAAAGCAGTGAGATCTTTCATGAGGAGAGCCGCTCATTTTCCTTGTTGGACCGTGAGCAGCAAGAGCTGTTTCTTGCTAATTTTAAAAAGGTTTTAGGTGGGAAACTGGATGTGAAGCTGTTTGAGGTGAAGTTTCAGCCTCAGGCAGAAGAACAAACGGACCATACACAACGACTATTATATGAAGGACTTCAGACTGAAGATATAAGTGAATGGAAAGCGCATATGCAGCAGATGGCCTTGAAAATGGTTCAGGACAAACATTATGAAAAAGACATGGTCGTCACATTCATTCGCGGAAATTATAATAAAACGACGAAACGCAATCCCGATGAAACAGAAATAGATGTTCGGGATGAAGTATATACCACGCCTTTTATTCTTTGCAGCATGAATCAAACCGAATTGCCGAAGAGTTCACTGGTGTTTGATTTTGTAGAGAAAGAGTTTAAGTCGAGCTTGGTGACAGATCCGGTCATTAAACTGGCCTCTCCAATTGGTGGATTTCTGTTCCCTAGCTTCACGGACAACGCCGCAGACATCCATCACATCCTATACGCAGCGAGCAAAGCGAATAAACCTGATTTCCAATTTATCGAGAATGTGTTGAACGGCAATGAAATCATGACGGCCGAGGAAGACAAAGCGGTGTTTGAAGAAATTGTAAAAGCAGTTATCGGTGATGAAGTAAATTCGAAAACCCTCGCTAATGTATATGATGAAATCAATAGCATGTTAGTGGTGGATGAAGAGTATGATGACGAAGAAGAGAGTATGCCTACTCTGAATGCGAAAGAAGTTGAACGTGTGCTGAAGGCGAGCGGCGTAAAAGATGTGAGTACGGAAAAAGTGGAGCGTGCCTTTCAACAGGTGGTTGATGACAGAACGTATGAAATGAAAGCAAGTCATATCATTCCGAGTTACGCGTCCAAGTCCATCAAAATCAACACGAAAGTAGCGAATATTTCAATCAGCCCTCAAGACTTGAGATATGTCAAAGAAGTCAATTACAATGGCAAACGCTTTCTGATGATCGAGGTGGAAGAAGACACGATGATCGAAGGATTTAAGCTGCTTCCGGAAGAGCTGTTGGAGTAAGAAAAAGATTTGGTGATTCATGAACCAGCCAATCAATGCTATTTGGTTTGCTAGCTTTTTCCCAAGTTCTTTTATAGTTATATTAAAAAAGTACAGAATAGAACCTTTGATCTAGTTATAGATTGAAGGTTTTTTAAAATTTGCAGCTAATCTTTTTTATATAAATTAAAAACGCTGAAATGGACAAAATACTCTATGAGAAGTAATTTCCTGTATTTCTCAAAACATCTCAATGAGGAGGACAGCTATGCCAAATGTAGAAGTGAAATGTACTGTATCAAATTGTAATTTCCATTCAAAAGGGAATGTTTGTGGGGCTGAAAAAATTGAAATAGATATGGATTACCACGCAAAACAAAAAAATACAGAGTTTGCTTCTGAATTTGATTACAGCACTATTAGTGAAGAAGCAAGTCGTTCCGCAGATACGTGCTGTAAAACGTTCAAACCTAAAGAAGACCATAAGTAATCCTATAATGGGGGTCCAATTAGGTCTAGTATGTGCAGCTGTGTACTAAACATTGAGACTGAAGGGACTAAAGGGAATCTTCTCTTTAGTCCCACTTTTACGGAGTAGTAATAATAAGAAATTAAAAAAGAGACAAGCTTAATGAATTACGATCATTTTCATAACTTCTCTGTTTTAAGACAAGCTATATAAAAAAAGAAAGGTGATCAAATGGATACTAATTTTGGATTAGGGAGTTCTGATCATGAATAAACCTTTTACACCACAACTTGTCTATTTTGAGCCCCATGCACTTGATTACCCTCTTGGAAAAGAACTGAAGAAAAAGTTTGAGGAAATGGGGATTGAAACGCGCTTTACGACATCGCATAATCAAATTCGAGATTTGCCAGGTGAAACGGACGCTCAAAAGTATCGTATCGCAAAATCCACCTTAGTTGTTGGTATTCGAAAAACGCTAAAATTTGATACGTCCAAGCCTTCAGCCGAATATGCAATCCCTCTTGCGACAGGGTGTATGGGGCATTGTCATTATTGTTATTTGCAAACGACGATGGGCAGCAAACCGTATATTCGAACTTACGTAAACGTGGAAGAGATTTTCGAAGCGGCTGATCGCTACATCGAAGAACGTGCACCTGAGATTACGCGTTTCGAAGCTGCCTGTACATCCGATATAGTGGGAATTGACCATTTGACGCATTCATTAAAAAAAGCAATTGAACATATGGGTCAATCAGAATTAGGTAGACTACGTTTTGTGACCAAATTTCATTTTGTCGACCATTTACTGGACGCCAAGCATAATGGCAATACACGGTTCAGATTCAGCATAAACGCTGATTATGTCATTAAAAATTTTGAGCCCGGTACTTCTCCTCTGAATAAAAGAATCGAGGCTGCAGGGAAAGTGGCGAGAGCTGGCTACCCACTAGGTTTTATCATTGCTCCCATATACCTTCATGAAGGCTGGGAGGAAGGATATCACCACATGTTTGAGCGACTTGACGCAGAATTGCCGGAAGATGCAAGAGACGATATTACATTTGAATTCATTCAACACCGCTTTACAAAGCCCGCGAAAAAAGTGATTGAAAAAAATTATCCGAAGACCAAATTGGAGTTAGATGAAGAAAAAAGACGCTACAAATGGGGCAAGTATGGAATTGGTAAGTATATTTATCAAAAGGATGAAGAGGATGAAATAAAGTCATATCTATACGGCTATATGGAAAAGTACTTTCCGAATGCGAAGTTAGAATATTTTACTTGAGTTCTCAAAAAAAGCGTAAGGATCCAGTGGAAACTGGGGCTTTACGCTTTTTGTTGCTGTAAATGTATTTGAGACCTGTCTTTATTTCATAAATATGTATTAAATAGCGGTTTTAGCAAAAGATAAGTACGAATCAATAAGCAATTATCGATACGGTATTTTTGGGATTGCGTCTATATCTTTTCAGCAATCGGAATGATTTATGTATAGTCGTGGTACAAATCTGCTTACGGTAATTACAGATTCAATCTAAATTTAAATGAAGGAGGAGTTTATGTATGAGTGTGCTCTCACGGATCGCGCTAGCTCTAGTTATTATCGGTGCAATTAACTGGGGTTTGATTGGATTATTTCAGTTTGATTTAGTTGCAACGTTATTTGGTGGTCAAGATGCATTCTTGTCTAGGGTGGTTTATGGTCTTGTAGGGATTGGTGGTCTGGTAAGTCTCGGTCTATTATTTAAGCCAAATGAAGAGGTCGACACGGTTACCGACCGACCTACACGTGTCTCCAATTCAAATTTAAGAACAGAATTCGGCAAGGAACCGGATTTTAAGAAAGAGCAGGACGTTAAATTGAAAAAGAAAACCAATGATAGGGATCCTGTAGATTAATTGCAAAGGGGAACATTATCATAAGTAAGTGAGATGGGAAAACAACCACCTAAAAAGCAGAAGTGCTATGGATCAAGAGGTTTCAGGGGAGTTTTAAAAGTAAAATTTCCTGCAAAAGAACAGTTGTAATTTGATTCAATTTACATACAGACAGCATCACCTGATAGATTATTAGGTGGTGCTGTTTGTAATTGAGAGTTGAAGGTATAGATGAGAAGAAATATCCCAAGGACATTTGTACTCATTCCTCTCCATATATAAAAATCAACATCTTGAATCTTCATTTAGTCCGAGTTTCATAGAGAACTCAGCTAGCATCTGCTGATAACGAACATATTCCTCTTCACTAATACCAAGAATTTCAACTATTTTCTCAGGAATATGTTGCGCTTCGAATTCTAACGCAAGTCCCTTAGCAGTTAACTGAATCACAAGATGACGTTCATCATCCGGATTACGAGATTTTTCAATGTAGCCAAGGGTAATAAGTTTATTAATGAGTGGTGTGAGCGTTCCTGAATCTAACTTTATCCGTGTCCCAATTGCTTTCATCGGAATTTGATCCTGTTCCCACATAACGAGCATCACTAAATATTGAGGATAGGTTAAATGAAGCGGTTCAAGAAGCAGCCGATAGCGCTTTGTAATCTCTTTTGAAATCGAATAAAACGGGAAGCAGAGCTGGTTAGATAAGTGTAATGCATTCATCGTGAGTACCTCCTAAAAGCATATGAATTGCTATTTAATTTAAATTGTCTATAATTAAATTGTGCACAACTTAATTATAACATAATTACAAGGAGGAAACATTATGCAAAAATTATTTACATCATCAGCAACAGCTGTAGGAGGTCGCCAAGGTAGTGTGGCTTCTGAAAGTGGAACGTATGAATTAAAACTTGGAATGCCAATGCCGGGCGTTGATATGGCAGGTAAAACAACACCTGAAGAATTATTTGCAGGCGCATATGCAGCATGTTTTGATTCTGCAATGAATATTGCGGCAATGCAGAAACGTATTCAATTAGCAGGATCAGAAATTACTTCTCATGTATCTTTAAATAAAGGTGCAGAAGGCTATGCCATTTCAATCGAAATGAATATTACGATTAAAGGCGTAGATCAGAAAACGGCAGAAATGATCGTTGAAGAAGGTCACAAAGTCTGCCCATTCTCAAATGCGATTCGTAACAATGTTGAAGTAACATTCAACGTTAAGGCAGAATAAGAAAGACAAATTAACGTAACATAAGCCAAATTTTCTAATGGGTTTCTTAAGTGACGTATTAGAACCGTGAATACTTTTTATGAAGGCGTATAATTTGGAAACTCATAATCTAAATGATAAATACTAGATAAGTAACTCATCATCTATTCATTTTATAAGGACGATTTTAAGGGACACAGCTAAAATTAGTATGAAGACAAAATGCAGTCAATTAAATATATTGGAAAAGTTATTCCTTAGCACAAATCATTACCTTCAAAAACTTGACTCCATCTAAAATTGACTGTGTTCCTTTCTTCATCTTAAATATTGTTATAATAAAGAAGTATCCAAAGCTAAACTGTAGCTTTGGATGCTTTTTTTTATACATAACACATATTTTACTAGCCAGGGAGTTGGAATTAGAGATGAATAAGAATGTTCTACCTTAATGAATAGCGTAGTATGTATATTTAAAAAGTTTAAAGGTACTTATTGGTTTCATGGCTATAGTACTTATTCTTTCTGAGAGAGTCGTAATTATACAGATACATCAAAAGTTCTTAATTTACAGAAAATTCACAAAATGAAACCCTTATCGGTGTATTTCTTGGAGTACCGAAGTTAAACTAGAACTAGGTGTTTCTTTAATCTTAATAATATTCATTCATTGCTCACATTTACAGCTTAAAACTTTTCAAACTATCTCTACTTTAGTATAATTCTAATGTAAGAATGACTATCCGTCATTAGAAACACCGGCAATAATATAGATAGAAGATTACTATTTTCATTATCACTAGGAGGGTTTAGGAAATGGAAAACAATGTACATGATAACAATGATGAAAAGCGCCACACAGCGGCAGGAGATGCACAATGTCCAGTAACAGGCGGTCACAAAGATAGTGCGATTACGACTTCGACAAAACCGGGTCGTACGCAAAATAAAGACTGGTGGCCGAATATGATGAATATAAATATTCTGCATCAACATGATAAGAAATCGAATCCTTTAGGGGAAGATTTTGATTACAAAAAGGAATTTGCAAAGTTAGATTATGATGCATTAAAGCAAGATCTTCGCGATCTAATGACAAATAGTCAAGACTGGTGGCCAGCTGACTATGGACACTATGGTCCGTTCTTCATCCGTATGTCATGGCATGCCGCAGGTACTTATCGAAATACAGACGGCCGTGGTGGTGGTTCTACTGGAAATCAACGTTTTGCGCCGCTAAACAGTTGGCCAGATAACGTAAACTTAGATAAGGCACGTCGTTTGCTGTGGCCAATTAAGAAAAAGTATGGAAACAAAATTTCTTGGGCCGATTTGCTGGTGTTAACGGGAAATGTAGCACTTGAGTCGATGGGCTTTAAAACGTTTGGATTTGGAGCAGGTCGTGAAGACATTTGGGCACCAGAAGAGGACGTTTATTGGGGGAATGAAAAAGAGTGGTTAGCAGATAATCGTTATTCTGGTGATCGCGATTTAGAAAACCCTCTAGCTGCGGTTCAGATGGGCTTGATTTATGTGAATCCAGAAGGACCAAATGGTAAACCAGACCCTCTTGCAAGTGCCGTGGATATTCGCGAGACGTTTGCGCGTATGGGGATGAATGATGAAGAGACGGTTGCGTTGATCGCAGGTGGACATACTTTTGGTAAATCACATGGTGCTGGAGATCCTTCTAACGTAGGTGATGATCCAGAAGCATCAGTAATAGAAAACCAAGGAATTGGTTGGAAGAGTACGTATGGTTCAGGAAAAGGTCGAGATACCATTTCAAGTGGTATTGAAGGAGCTTGGACTGCTACCCCAACAACATGGGATAATGGCTATTACGAACAATTGTTTGAATATGACTGGGAATTAACGAAGTCTCCTGCTGGTGCGTATCAATGGACTGCAAAAAACTTACCTGACAGTCATATGGCACCTGATGCAGAAGATGCATCGATTAAAGTGAAAACCATGATGACAACTGCAGACATGGCACTTCGCATGGATCCGGCGTACGAGAAAATTTCTCGACGATATTATGAGAATATGGCTGAATTTTCAGATGCATTTGCTCGCGCATGGTTCAAACTTCTCCACCGTGATATGGGACCAAAAGAGCGTTACTGGGGACCAGAAGTTCCTGAAGAAGTATTAATCTGGCAAGATCCAGTACCGAAAGCAACAAACACGTTAACATTTGAGGAATTAAACGAATTGAAAGCGAAAATTTTGGCAAGCGGATTAACCTCTCAACAGTTAGTGAAAACAGCTTGGGCTTCTGCTAGCACATACCGAGTTTCAGACAAACGTGGTGGTGCAAACGGAGCTCGTATTCGATTCGCTCCTCAACGTAACTGGGAAGTAAATGAGCCAGAAGAGTTAGCAAACGTGCTCAATGTCTTTGAAAACTTGAAAGCAACTACTGGGAATAAAGTAAGTATGGCCGACTTGATTGTGCTTGGAGGAAATGTTGCGCTTGAACAAGCTGTAAAAGCAGCTGGTTTTGATATGACCGTTCCATTCACTCAAGGTCGCGGAGATGCACTCGAAGAACAAACGGATGCAGACAGCTTTGATGTATTGGAGCCAGTTTCAGACGGTTTCCGAAATTATCAAAAGAAAGAATATGCAACAAGCCCAGAAGAAATGTTGCTCGATAAAGCACAATTACTTGGCTTAACAGCGCCAGAAATGACTGCATTAATTGGCGGTATGCGCACATTAGATGCAAATTACCAAGGGGCAAAAGAAGGAATCTCTACGGATGGCGCGTTAACAAATGATTTCTTCGTCAACTTACTAGATATGAACATTGAATGGACGCCAGCAGGTTTCAATAAGTACGAAGGTAAAAACCGTGTGACTGGGGAAGCAGTTCCTACAGCAACACGTTTTGACTTAGTATTCGGCTCTAATTCCATTCTTCGTGCAATTGCCGAAGTTTACGCACAAGATGACAGTAAAGAAAAATTCGTTCGTGATTTCATCCAAGCATGGAACAAAGTGATGAATGCCGATCGTTTTGATTTAGCAAACTAATTGGAAAAATCCTGGTCAGATGCATTACTCTGACTAGGATTTTTTTTGCGGAATAGTTTTGTAGACATCCCGGATATTTCTTGAGCCATCGTACATTACCACTTACTATGCGAGTGGCAACTTCAATTAAAAAGGATTTATGGAGGAACATATCACAAATAACCTAAATATGTTTTGATAATGAGCTGAGTCAATGTTTTGCGACACTTTTTAAAAAAGAAGGCATTGCTATTGAATATGTTGAATATAAGTAATGAATAGATATCAATCCAACAAAAGAGCAGGAAAGTAATTAGATTCTTTGTCTTGCTTGAATTCTACTGGTCAAATCTAATCTTCTAAATAAAGGAGGCAGAATATGAAGCAACTTTACATAAAGCAAAAAGTGTTAAGTCTGAGTGGCAAATTTACGGTAAAAGATGAGCAGGAGAACGACGTTTATTATGTGGAAGGTAGTTTCATGAAAATCCCAAAGACTTTCTCCATTATGAATCCAGCCAGAGGAGAAGTCGCGCTCATTACCAAAAAGATGTTCAGTTTTTTACCAAAGTTTTTTGTTGAGGTGAATGGTCAAGAGGTGTTAACGATTAAGAAGGAGTTATCCTTTCTTAAACCACGCTATACGATTGATGCGGCAGGTATTGATGTACAAGGAAACTGGTGGGAAATGAGTTTCCAAGTGTTACAGCACGGTGAAGTTGTCGGTCAAGTGAGCAAGGAGTGGTTCACTTGGGGGGATAGTTACAAGGTTCAAATTTTGAATGAAGAGATGGAGTCCATCATAATCGCACTCGTTGTCGCAATTGATTGTGTGAAGGCTGATCAAGCCTCTTCATCCTAAGTAATATCGATTTAATGTGAAATATAGAAAATAGAATGCTATAGGGTTTAGAAATTAAAGCATTCGGTACTTTACTTGCAATATTGGGTGGATTTTTATGGGTGGTAGCTCATATTTCTTACCTAAACCTAAAAAGTAAAAATCCTTCTAATAAATCTATTTGTACTATTCTCCAAGTTAATGTTTTCTTTTCTTATACCACAAGTTAGATTGTGAAATGTCACACATAAAGTAAAAGGTGCTTTAGTCAAATGGAGCTACGTCTTATAAGACGTTGCTCCTTCTACGTTTAAAAGTACTTCTGATAATACTCTTTCCTTAACCTTCCGCTTAATTGAGCGTATATCCTGGTGGTCTCACTTTTCTCATGTCCCATCAGACTTTGTATTACTTCAATAGGAGCTCCATTATTCAACAAATGAGTTGCATAGCTGTGCCTAAGTTGATGTGGATGAATCTCTTTATTGATTTCAGCACGATTTGAGATTCGCTTTATGATGTATCGCATTTGGGCGACACTCATTTTATGTGGCTGCCTTGCTGTCACAAAGATGGCAGTATTATTGTCATCACGGCTTTCGATATAGCGTTTAAGCCATATCTCGCATCGTATATTAAAATAAACTTCCCTTTCCTTATCACCTTTCCCTCTTACGATCGCGGATTGATTGGACCAATTAATATGGTTCTTTTCTAATGCAACTATTTCTCCAATTCGACAACCTGTAGAAAACATGAATTCGAAAATCGCTTTTTCCATTGGGGAATGACAGGATTCACGCAGATGTTCAATCTCTCGTTCTGTTAAATACTTTGGTATCCTCTTACCTATCTTGGGCTCTTTAATTTTGGAAGTTGGATTCTTATTCAGGTAACCCTCTTCATGAGACCAACGAAAAAACGATTTCATAAAGCGGATACGATGTGCAAGACTGGCTGGTTTTAAATTCTTGCCCGATATTGCAAGGTATTCTTTCAGTTGATTTGTATCCAGCAACTCCATCTCTACATCCTTAAAGTAACCAATTAATAGCAAAGACTGTAACTGATAAGCCTTCAATGTTTGCGGTGAAAAACCCTCTATACGTTTATCAGCTTCAAACGAAGCCCAAGCTTTTGACAGTAACAATTCCATACCTCCCAAAAAAGTAAGATTAAAGGAATTATTGCCAACTTTATAGAATTAAAGACATAATGAGAAGTTTTACTAACGGTGCAGGTTAGAAAAAAAGGTACTTACATATTAATAACCAGTTGTTGATGAACAGAGTAAAGAAGGATAGGATAAAAATGAAATTCAGACCGTGTATAGACATTCAATAGTGACAAATTATATTTGTAGGGTGATAAATCGATGGTAGGAATAAGTATAGCAACGAAGTGGGAATATGAAGCGTCAATGGAATATTTCGGCATAAAAGATAATGAACGTTTCGGTTATCCTTATGGCGAGTATTTCATAAGAACAATTGATGATACCGAACTTATTTTTTATAGTACAGGTGTAAGAAAAGTAAATGGTGTCGGTGGTAATCAGTATATGATTTCTAAATTTAATTTAACTAAAGTAATCGTTGCTGGAACTTGTGCAGGAATAGATGATAAGTTCAGTAATTTAGATATTTTTTTACCCGATAAAGCCGTTCAATATGATTGCACAGTAAAAGAAATCGAGCCTCTTATTAAACAATCCTTCATAGTAGATATTGATTTATCCAAATATGGAAATGATTTTTATACTGGAACAATTGGCACCGCTGATAAAGCCGTAGTTATGTGGAAGGACTATTTAGAACTTATAGAAAACGAAATAACAATAGCCGATACAGAAGCGAGTGCAATTGCTTATATCTGTAAGAAGAATGATGTTGAATGCATTATTATTAAAGGGATATCTGATTTTCCAACAGATGAAAGAAACTCTGATAAATTCGAATCGAACATTGAACAAATTAATGTTTATTTAGAAAACACACCCAAAGTTATGAACAAAATATTTGGCGAATATTTAAAAAGATTTATTTAAATAAATTTAAAGTTAATAGAAAGATTATAATTGTTGATGAAACTTGTCTTTTATTGAACTATCGTTCTACGTTAGTTCAAATCCATTATTTTTTGTGCTTAAGGTAAATATATTGTAAGACCATTACACATATCCCCATTATAATAAAGGCAGGAAAGTTGGGGCGGAATAACTTACTTGCAGATAAAAATGGTGAATGGACAAAAAAGATAACTCAACTCTTATTAAGCTAAAGGGTGCGTTGATCCTAGAAGGGTTAACGCATTTTTTGTTGAACTTATTTTACTAACGCGGCAGGTTAGTTCAATAATGGTCTGGATTATTGTGGTAAAGTTGGATTGTGGAGGGGGATAATATGTCAAAGTATATTAGTATATTTTTCTTAACTTTAATGGTTAGTGTAATTTTCTTTTTTCTATTTTCTAATGTGTTTGATGGCGGTGATTATGCCGAAACAGCGATTTATACATTCGGTACAATAATTGTTATACTTCTATCATTTTTAATTTCACTTATGTACTACTTAATAAATTTATTGAATTTATTAAAAAGGAAATTTTAACCTGACTTTTCACTAACGGGTGCGTTGATCCAAGAAGGATTAACGCATTTTTTGTTGAACTTATTGTACTAACGCAGCAGGTTAGTTCAATAAAAAGAATTTAATTCTATGGATTTTTAAGACTGGGGGAACAAATTTGAAAAAGAATTTTTTTATTTCAGTATTTACCATAGTTGTATTAGTAGGAAGTCTTTTTCTCTACCTAAAAACGCATCCGCCGTTGTCATATTCTGGAATTACTAATTACACAGAAGATGAAAAAAAGAGAGTTATTGAAATAGAAAACACTGGTTTTGTAAATTTAGAACTTAATGCTGTTCTTGTAAATGGAAGAGATAAAGGAAAAGTAGAACTTGGAGTTAGTCGTTCTAATCACATTATTATGGGGAGTGGTTTGGATGAAGACCCAGCCATTACATTTCATTCAATCGATGAATTCCCTATAAAACCACAATCAAATTCAGAAGATAGAACTGAGAAAATTAATAAAGATGAATTACAATCGATAAAGTTTTATGGAATCCGAATTTTTGGTCATGAAGAACCGAAAGTAATCACGATAAAATACAAATATTTAGGAATGCCTTTTTCATTAGAAGTGGATACGGTAAAGAAATAAACTCTTATTGAACTAACGCAGCAGTTTAGTGAACAAGGGTTACAAATTATATAATTAAAAAGTAAAAGAAATAAAAAAAGATGGGGTGTGTACAGATGAAAATTGCAAAGATAACACTATTCGTTGTTAGCATCTTAGCATTAGGAGTCTTCCTACTAGTTAACCAAATGACTCCAAATCCAGGAACTTCGTCTGGTAACGGTAATCCAGCTTTGTTGATTGCTTGGATTTTAATTCCACTACTTATCTTTATGGTAATATTATGGGTTCGAATTTTTCGAGTGCATTCGATTAGCACCACTATTTTTATCATCAGCATTTTCGGTATTCTCGTTCACTTAACTGTTGCCTTTTTTTATCAGAAAAATGCATTGAATGAATATCGCCAAGTTATACAAGATGCATTAATCAAGAAATACAGTGTTGCAGATGAGGAATATATTCAAAGAATTACTTCAGGATTGAGTTTTCATGTGAACAACCAGTTTTTTAATATATACACTTATTTTATGTTTCTAACCTTTTCGATTTTTGTTGCTATTATATATATTTTTTGGGACGATTGGGAAAAAAAGAAAGAATCCGTAAGTAAGTGATTATGTTTAACTAACAGGTGCTTTAGCTTAAGATCATTCGGCTGCTTAGGTAGCCCTTTTTCACACTAACGCAGCAGGTTAGTTTAACAAGATTCAATTAATAATTTTGCCAAAAAATATTATTAAAGAAAAATAAGGTAAGACAAAACAACGGTTGAAAAGGAGTAGTGTATGAATAAATCAGTGATTGGTTGGAGCTTAACTGTGATTTTGGGTATTTCATTTATTGTATTATCGGTATATACAAGTAATTTGAAAGAAGAATTAATCGGGTTGGAAGATAAGAGTTATTCCACTTTTTATTTTGATATGACCAGAGAAATTAAAATTATGGAAAATATTTTAGTTTTTGAGAAGGAAATTATAGAAGGAAATGGAGATTTAGAATCATTTAAACAATTATTCGATTTATCTAGTTACAGTGTGTTAGAACGCCCTTCTTTCCCTTTAAAGATGAGTGAAACGGAAGTAATTGAGTTTAATAAAAAGCGATTGATGATTATGGAAAATATTTTAAATTTCCAAAATGCGAAATCAAAAGATGATAGGAAAACCGCAATTGTCGAGTTTGAACAAGGCTTAAAAGACTATAAGAAAACCTATGATGCGTGGCTTGAACTGGAAAATAAATGTTCAGATATGGGTGGCTTTTGTACAAGGAGGGATTGAGAGGTTAAAAATGAGGAATAAAAGCTTAGAGGTGGAAGACAACACACTTGAAACACTATTACTACGTATAATCTTATTGATCTAATGGGTGCTTTAATTCAATTAGAGGTTAAGCCTTTTGCTTGTTAAACTAACGACGCAGGTTAATTGAATTAGGTTTGAAAGGATGTTGTGTATTATGAAAAACAAAGAAAACAGCAAACGTAATATTATTCAGTGGATTGCATTTGCAATAGTAATACTTACACCCACTACAAGAATAGTATTAGAAATTACAGGAATAGCTCAAAATTTTGCTTATAGCACACTAAACACTCTAACTTGGACAGGGTATACGATAAGTATTGTCTTAATTTTAGTCTCTTACATATTTCCAAAGAAAACTAACAATGCAAGGTAGGGGAAATAAAAGTAAATTACTATCCTTTATTCCAGTAAAGGGTGCTTTACTTCAATTACGGGTAAAGCCTTGTGCTTGTTAAACTAACGCGGCAGTTTAGTTCAAGAATGATTGCTAAATCAATTTCGAAAAATCCGGGATACGGCACGGATTTTTTATTTTATACTTTTTTGAAACCTTTTTTAAAAAAGTTCCGTCAATAGGTTGATTATGGAAGGGGGAATGGTGTTTGATATGGATATTGAGAAAGATTCAATACAATTTAAAAAAATTATGAAGGAAAATGGAGAATATTTGATTCGATTAGCTTTTTCTTATGTTAAGAACTGGTCTACTGCCGAAGACATTGTACAAGAGGTATTCGTCACTTATTATCAAAAATCGGACCAGTTCGAAAAAAGATCTTCGATTAGAACATATTTAGCTAAGATAACCGTAAACAAGTGTCATGATTATTTGCGAAATTGGAAGAACAAGATTCCGTTTTACACTAATTTACTTATGAGACAGTCATTATCTAACCAGGATTCTCCGGAGAAATTAGTGATTAACAAAGATAAGAATGATAGGTTGATACAGGAAATTTTAGATATGTCTATAAAGTATCGAGAGGTTATCCTACTCTTTTATTATCAGGAGTTTACTATCCTTGAAATCAGCAACATACTCAACATTTCTGAGAATACCATTAAAACTCGATTATCAAGGGCGAAGGCTATTCTTAAGAGTAAATTGGATGGAATCGAATGGGAGGTGATCCTGCGTGAACAATCTTAAAAAGAGATTTGACAAGTATGTTGGCGAAGCTCCACGGTTTACCGTTTCTTTAGAGAATAGAATAATGAAGGAAGTGTCTACATTGAAAAAGAGGAATAATAGGGACAAATTGTCTATTAACCTTAAATTAAGTTTATTCTTTGTAGTTCTCATAGGTGTAGCTACCGTCTTTATTATGTCTGTCGTTACAAATTCCGATTCACTAAATCACGCGAATCCAATAACTGGTCCGGATCCAAAATCAGTAATTCAAAAAGTTCTGGAGCTGCAATTTAATGGGATAGACAAAAATTTGAACGAATTCTTAGAGCCTAAGTATAGGATTGTCAAGGATGGAAAAGAAGAACTCCCTGAATTTGAAAAATATATAGATGAGACGTATGGGCCTTACTTTACTGAGGACGGACTTGAAGTTTTCATTAACACATCCGGGACTACGTACCCAATCCTTGCTTACGAATTCGGTTATCAGTTGAGCTTAAAAGATGTCATTATAGAACAAGACGAAACTATCCCGAATCGCTACAACTTTACTGCAAAGGTTGGTTATCAGAAAGATGGTAGTAAAGAAGAAATTGCAGAAGTGAATGGTATTATTCTCTTCTCTACAAAGGAAGAAGGTAAGATAGGTAAATTTCAATATGGGGATGATAGTGGCCTGGCAAGTATTTTAAACGAGTCAGTCGGAGATAAGGAAACTATAACGTTTACAGAGGGTATTGTTTTTGACACCCTTTGTTTTAGTAGTAGGGAAGTAGTTGCAGATTCAAATGTTGAATCGAAAAATGGTTGTACATCAGATATGGAACAAATCTTGGGTATATTAAGTAGGCTAGACAAGCTCTCAACCAAAGATCCTTCGTCTGAAGAAGAAATCGAAAGAATGGAAGCAATAGCAAATATAAGTAATTATCAAATCTATTTAGGTCAAGGTAAAAATTTCGACAATAATGTTTATACGATAACTGTTTATGAAGACGGAATAATTCAATATGACGATGAAGGATTACCGGGAATTCCTCAAGGAGATATAACTATAGATGCTCATACTGACAAATATAATGAAATAAAGATTTCACTTGAAGAATTTGCAGAATGATTTTTCATAAATGCACAAAGGGGTTTGATTCTTTAAAGGATTTAGCCCTTTTTTTGTTGAATACTTTAAGTAAAGGGGATGAGAATATGAAAAACGTTTATCGGATAAAAGGTCTTATTCTCGGCATTATACTTTCTTTCATTACAGCATTACTGTTTATGCTATTAGGACAAATTTGGGCTGGTGGAATAACCTCATTGTGGGGTGAAAGTTGGTTGTATTTCTCTGTAATCATTCCTTTTACAATTACGTATGCAGTTTTAGGTAGATATTTTCACAATAGGAATGAATTACCTAACATAAAATGGGTTAATGTGGAATGAAAAATTTCTTAATTACAATAATTGGGGCACTCATTTTCCCATTTTTCATGGTACTAATGATGTATTTAGTGAACCCTGTTAATGAATTTATGTATGCTTTTGGAATAATAACTGGGGCACCACTTGTATTAGTATTTGGACTAATAGCCGTTAAAACGACCAAATGGATAGTTGAAAAAAATAAAATAGAAAATTTGATGAAAAAGAAAAGTATTAAGATGATTTCACTTTTTACTAGTGGAGCCTTTGGTGGTTTATTTTTTACTTTTTTCTATGGATGGATATCTGGTGTAGATATGTGGAGAGTCTTAGATACCTTTGTGATTATTGGTTGTGTTAGTTACGGTTTTAGTGCTTCGTTAATATGGTTAGGTGTCGAAAAAGTGATTTCGTTTATTCCCAAGAAAACCAGAAATTATTAAAATAAATTGTTGTTTAACTAACCGGTGCTTTACTTCAATTAGAGGTAAAGTCTTTTGCTTGTTGAACTAACGCAGCAGGTTAGTTGAACAAGATAAATTAGCAAATGGAAAGAGAGATGTCTTAATTTATGGGGAAATTTTTAAACATCTTTGTGTTTATAATGTACTTTTATGTTTTTTATACGTTGTCTGAGGAGTACTTAGGTTGGATTACGAGTCCTGATCACAATTTACTGTTACAGCTTATGTATCCACTTAGTATTGTTATGGTTGCAATCATTGCTACTGTGATATCAATTAAATACATAAAGAGAAATCAAAAATGATTATATACAAAAACATCTTTAACTAACGGTGCAGTTTAGTGGAAGAAGGACATAGAAAGGAGATGAATTGTTATTGAATACAAAATTAGACCACATAGATATCCAATTGTTATGACCATCATTTTTGTCCTATTTATGAATGTAGTGTTGGATTACTTTGACGGTTCTTCATCTCTGTTACTATTAGGTTTTATAGTAGCCGTCGTATTTGCTCTTATACGATTTAGATTTAACATCCACGACGAGCACTTGGTTTATGAGATTTTAATATTCAATCAATCCATTGTAAAACAGAGGATTTCCCCTGAAGATATAAGTCAACTTAAGTTCACACGAGTCGGTTGGGCTAAGAAAGCTGCCAAAATAAACGTAAATAAAGGAATTAACGTTAGATTAGCTGTTCTCGAACCACCAAAAGCATATGACCATTTAATTGAGTTCGCAAAGAAACACGATATAACAATAGTTAAAACAAAGGACTATTTAATTTTAGAAAGAATGAAGTAAGTTTTATTGAACTAACGAGGATGACTGATAACCAGGTTCAACAACCACTTTATTGTTTGCCGAACTGATCAATATGAAAGCTGTTAGACGAAGTAGCTGCAAAATAATTGAAAGTGGTGGAAGCTTTGTGGTTTGAATGGAATGATTTTCTTAGTTATTTATGTGTTTCCATAATTTTTGTTTTAATTAGGAATTTTTTTGAAAAAGAAAAAAACGAAAAATATTTTTCTTTAACATCACTTTACGAAGTATTATTTTTGTCAGTACTTTTTTATATATCAGATTTGCTGTTCTTATAAATACAAACAACTGCCTTAACAAGGCAACTTTTTCTTATTGAGTAATGAACGTGCCTACTTCCCAATCCGGGTGCTTGTTCAACTAACGCAGCAGGTTAGTTGAATAAGAAATGATATAATAACCCCCAATAAAAGCATCTTAAAGGTGGCTATTCAAATGGAAAATTGGATTGAATTATCCGAATTAGAATATAAAGAGGTATGGGATAGGATATATGATGAATTTAATTTTGAACCAAGCATATCAAACTTCCCATCTTTTGAAGTTCCAAATCCATTCATCACATACGATATATCCCCATATTTAAATTGGTCCGGAGATTCAGGTACTTATGATGAGATTTATAATGACCTAGAAGATAAGTCATTGCTTGTTTTTCAAGAACTCACACAGAAGAATGAATATATGTATGCGGTAGATTGGCAGCATCCAGGTTATTGGATAAACCCCCGTTTGGAGTTTCCGAAAAGTGAGTTTGATGAATGGACTGTACCTGTTTTTCCTAACGGTGATTATTACTTTTTTATTCACAAGAATTTTGAATGGGGATTTTTAGGACACCCTTGGGAAAAGACCATCACTATTTTTGGAAAAGAATTGATAAAAGCTTTTGAAACACATCAACCGAGAATGTTTCAAAAGATATTACGTCAAGGATAATTTAAACCTTGGTAAACTAACGAGAGCTTAGTTGAAGATCAGGTAGCTGCGATACAGCCTTTTTCTTGTTCAACTAAAGCAGCAGTTTAGTTGAAGATTCGTTTTCTGAAATAATCAATTTTCTTCAAATATTACAATCATACTAACAAATGAAACAATTACAAAACCTAAAAAAGCTAAAAGAAAAAATTTAATCAGTGTTTCACTCGATTTCTGCTATTATATGCATGAAATCAATCTAAACGAATAAGAAAAGCTTCAATTATGCATTAATTTGAGTTCGTTAATATTTGTTTGCTTATTTTTTTCTTCTTAAACTACTCCTGTGAACGGTATCATAATTAATTACGGTTTTTTGATTAATGAGTACCAAGTCAATTATTTAAGACTTGGTACTTTTTGAGTTCGCTAATAAATTGTGGGTTCGATTCCTATCACTTCTAACCTTACAACAACTGTAAGTGTTAATTAATATATTTTTCTTTTATGGTATAAGTATAGAAAAATATAGGAGGGAGAATAGAATATGAAAGTTTCAGATAAACTACTTCAAGTTCAGGAAGTACATAAGACATATGGCAAAGGACAAAGTGAAACCGCTGCATTAAAGGGGGTTACATTTGATGTTCTTCCGGGGGAGTTTCTTGGTATTATGGGTGCAAGTGGGTCAGGCAAGACCACATTGCTTAATTGTATTGCAACCATGCTTAAACCAACATCTGGTCAAATTTTGTTGGATGGTCAGAGTATTTCTTCATTTAAAGGATCCCAGCTGGCAAAATATAGAGGAAGTAAAATTGGATACCTATTTCAAGGTTTCGAGTTATTAGATAACTTAACTTCTAGAGAAAATATTATTTTGCCCTTGTCTATACATGGGGAGAATCCTAAAAAACAAGAGGCTCAGCTTCAAAAATTAGCGAAGCAATTTGAGATTGAGGATCTGTTGAATAAATTTTCATCTCAAATGTCAGGAGGGCAGAAGCAGAGAGTTGCAGCGGCAAGAGCATTAATTTCAAATCCAAGCATTGTATTAGCAGATGAGCCAACGGGTGCTTTGGATACGAAAAATGCAAAAATCTTGATGGAGAAACTATCTTCGATTAATCATACAGATGGGGCTACCATTTTGATGGTTACTCATAATGCCAATGCAGCAAGCTTTTGCTCAAGAATCTTATTTATTCAAGATGGTGTGATATTCCATGAGCTTCGCAAGAAAGTACCGGGAGAAACTCAGAATTCCTTCTATGAACGTATCTTAACTGTCTTGGCACAGTTAGGAGGAGGTAGCAACAATGTTCTTTGATTTCATTAAGCGAAATAGTCGAAAAACACGAAAAGAGAATGGAGTTTATTTTGCATCACTTATTATTTCAATTATAACTTTTTATGTCATCCTTTCACTTGGTGAACAAGACGTTATGTTGTACCTAAAGACCGTTGAAAGTGATGCGGTAGCTAGGCTTTTGCTAATGATTCCTATACTCTATGCCGTTTCGCTATTCTTCGTATTTTTCTTAGTGTATTTTGCAAATAAGTATCAATTACAACTTCGTAATCATGAATTCGGATTGTATTTAATGATGGGTATGAAGCGAAGCAAGCTGTTTGCAATGATTATGGGTGAAACATTGTGGAATGGCTTAGTTGCTTTGATTATTGGAATTCCAGTTTCCTTATTTTTAACTGAATTAATAAGTCTGGCAACTTCTAGACTTATTGGAATGGGTATTATCGGTCATCAATTTAGTATCTCTTGGGTTGGCCTTGGTTTAACGGTAGTTGGCTTTATTATAGTTCAACTAGTAGCTATGTTTATTCTTAGCTTGCAAATGAGCAGGAAGGAACCTGTTGATTTGCTAAATGATAAGAAAGAAGAAACGCAACGGGTCCTTTCACCTGTGAGGAGCATAGTTAGTATACTAACCGGAGCAGTATTGCTGCTTGGTACAATTTTTCTTTCCATATCTTATGGATTGGCAATCTTATATTTACGTAGCTTTGATTATAGGATATTTGCATTAATAATTATTATAGGAATCGCTGGAACTTTCATGCTGTTTCGTGGATTGGGCAGTTTAATTGGTGCGTGGATAAAACATAAAAGTAGTTCTTCTACCGGATTATTTGTATTTACAGGAAGACAACTTCAAGAAAATGTTTTAAACCAATGGGGTTCACTTGCTATATCATCACTGTTAATTCTTATGGCAATGGTTAGTTTTACATATGGAATATCTACTGCTCTAAATAATAGTGATACATCCAGCAGGACTGCAGACTTTACTTTTAGAGGGTCGGAAAATGAAATTGTTTCTATGATGACATCGGATAAATTGGAGCCTTATGTTAAAGAGTATTATGCTATGAAATTGGACCATTTTCGTCCTTCCGATATAGAGAATTCTGGAAATGAAGTTTTAAGTACTTTTTCTTGGTCAGGTTTATTAAAATCCGTCTCCAGAGAAGTTAATTCGCAAGAAAAAGAAAATTTATTAAGTTATTTATCCGCAGAGGGTGGGCCTTATTTAATTTCTCTTTCTAGTTATAATAAATTGCTTAATTCAATCAACAAATCTCCTATCAAATTAGGAAACAATGAAGTTGCAATGTATTCTGATGAAGAATTTTATTACTCTCATGATATATTAATGAGGGTGTTGCAGTCTAATCCGATAGTTAAAATGGGCGAAAAACAATACAAATTAAAATCAAATCTATATACGAGCAACATAGTGGCAGACAAGGCTATCACTCTTTCATATGCATTAATTGTACCCGATGATATCTATGATAACTTCACTGTAAATTCTCGGGATTCATACCTCTGGAATATGGTCCTAAATGATGATTTTGTTCAGGAAAAAGGTTTAATGCAAGCCATGTATGAAGTAGATGAATTACTCAATACATCTGACTTAGACTATGAAAGTTATCTCTCAAGCATGGGGAGGCAGCTGTTTTATACAGTGGCAGGAAGTTACACTACATTCTATCTAGGTATAGTGTTCCTAATTATTGCAAATACGGTGTTGGGATTAAAATTCCTTATGCAGCAAAAGAGTACGAAACATAGATATTCCACAGTAGCTATGCTAGGAGCAAGTGTTGAATCTCTATGTTCATCAGCAAGGATACAAATCTGGTTATACTTTGGTTTAGTTATCTCGGTAGCATTGATCAGTTCTATTTTTGGTATTTGGGCCATGTTGGATGCTTTCCCAAATTCAATAAACATAGATAACGGTACTAGTACAATAGTGATTTCTCTAATTTTATTTATAGTTTTTGAACTATATTATATTTGGATGATTCAGCGAAAGAGTGATGAAGAAATTAAGAAATTAAAAGAGATAGGATAGGGGGTGAGTGCGTGGAAAAGATAGTCATTGTTGAGGACGATGTTTTTCTACGTGAAGAGCTGCAAAATATTTTAGAGAAAAAGGGATACTCTGTAGAGTGTATCTCTTCTTTCAATACCCCCGTGGAAGATATTGTATCAGCTTCTCCTTCGTTAATTTTATTAGATCTAAATTTACCAAATCTATCTGGATTTGATATTTGCCGTGCATTAAAGAATAGGGGAATTGGTCCCATTTTAGTGCTGACTTCACGTAATCAACTTAGTGACGAGTTGTATGCATTAGGTTTAGGTGCAGATGATTATTTAACGAAACCCTGCCATCCTAAGCGATTGATTGCAAGGGTTCAAAAGTTGCTTCACCTATATAAAAATATGCATGTTCTATTAGATGCTGGTGATTTTCAGATAGATGAGCTGGCAAATATATTGTATGTTGGTAAGAATTCCATTTCATTATCGGAGAATGAAGGAATTATTATTAAGACTTTGGTAAAAGCTTCACCCTCAGTAGTAAAAAAGGAAGAACTTTTTCATCTGCTATGGGGCAGTAGCTACTATGTGGATGAGAACATCCTACAGGTGAATATGAGTAGAGTGCGAAAAATTCTTGATGGGGTTGGATTATCTAATCGAATCAAAACTATCAGAGGAATTGGCTACCAGCTAATAGGAGCTGATTACCTATGAAGCCTACTGATTGGCTAAATATTCTAAAGGAATCAAGTCATTGGATAATACTTCTATGTATAAGTGATGCCTTTTTTATTTTTCTGGCATGGATAGCGTATCCAGAAACATTTAGACTCCTAATTGGTATCATGATTACTTTTTCCTTTACTAGTATTGTGCTTGGTATGATTCTTGTTTGGAGAAGGCATGAAAAACATGACAGAGCTTTCTATGATTTTTTTAGAGAACCATCGCAAGAGCATGAGAGTGAATTGCTTAAATCTATTGGTGAATTGCATAAAGCAAAGGTGAATTACTTAGCTAATAAATTACGTAGATTAAATGACCAATTAGATGAGACCAGGCTGCAAACAATGGATTATGAAGAATTTATCGAAAGTTGGGTTCATGAGATAAAGGCACCTATTTCTTTAGTAACTTTGGTCTTGGAAAACCGTAAGGAAGAAATGTCGGAACTGGTGTATCAACGAATCGAGCATGCAAGAATTAACATCAATGATGATGTTGAACAGATACTATTCTATGCAAGATTACAGGCATCCCATGTTGACTATCACTTAGAGAAAATTTTGCTCAGTCACTGCTGTGAAGATACACTATTTGAACTTCAGGCAATGCTGGATGAAAAAGAAGTTAAAGTTGTTTCTCAGATGGAAGATGTTCCAATTGTGTCAGATAAAAAAGCACTCCAGTTTATTTGCACGCAAGTATTTGTTAATGCAATTAAATATTCAAATGAAGAAATTGACAGTTTTATCTGGTTGAAAACTGGCTATGACAGCGTAAAGGATCGATATTATTTAAGAATATCTGATAATGGTGTTGGGGTCCTAAATTCTGATTTCCCTTTCATTTTTGATAAAGGATTTACAGGAGACAATCCTAATAAAAAACAGTCTACAGGCATAGGTTTGTATCTTGTAAAGAAATTATGTGATGAATTGCAGATTGAAATAGAAGTTGAGTCTAAGTATGGAAAGGAATTTGTAATTGAACTCCTATTTCCGAAAATTGATAATCAATAGACATTAATTATTCAACTTTACATACCATGTAAACTTAGTCTTAAACTCCCATGAATGGAATGCTATTGTAAAACGGTGTACATAAGGAAATAAAGTGACCTTGGCAAAAGAAGAAATTTATTTCAATGAATATTAAACTATACAACTTGGAAAAAGACTTGTTTATACAATGAATGGACATTGGAATATTTAAAGGGGTATAACCTTCTGTAAGATATTCCTTATTGAGCTAACGGGTGCTTTAGTTGAACAACAGGAGATCGTCTTAGACGGTCTTTTTTATTTGATTAGAGGTTAAGATTAATTTTAAATATATATTTAAATTTTTTGAAATTTTGAAACTTAATCAGTATCTCACTCGTTTTAGTGATACATAAATGAGGTGGGAAAATGGAGTTAACCAATATGAAAAATGAAGTTTATTCAGATTCGCAAGAGATATGGTTGGAAGAAATAATGACTGAATACGGAGATAAAATGATTAGGGTAGCTTACAGTTACATAAAAGACTGGGGCATTTCACAGGAAATTGTTCAAGAAGTCTTTATTACATGTTATAAAAACTACAGTCAATATTCTAAAGTAGAAAACTTCAAAGCCATGATATATAAAATAACGATTAACCGTAGCAAAGATGTCTTGAGGAGTCATTTTGTAAAAAAAGTTATTGTAGGAACAGATTTTTTTACTTCTCAGAAATCACCAGAGCTTTCTCCTGAAAACCTAGTTTTAAAAAATGATGAAAAAACTTTAATAGCAGAGAGTATCCTATCTTTACCACTCAAATATAGAGAAACAATTCACCTGTTTTATTATGAAAACCTTTCGATATTAGAAATAAGTCAAATATTAAAGGTTAATCAAAACACGTTAAAAAGCAGGTTAAAAAGAAGCAGAAAAATGTTAGGAAATATACTAGAAGGGAGTGAGACATATGAAAGATAAATTAGACGATGTAAGATCTATATTGGAAGATGGGGTTTATAAGGGGCATCAGTTTACAGAAGAAAGTAAAAGAAAAGTTCGAAAAAGTATTAAGAAAAAAAATACTACTTGGTTTCCCACCGTCTTAACAGTAGCAGTTGCTTGTGGATTTGTCGGATTTGGTTTTTTCTTTGTTACTCAGGAATTGGGTTTATTTGAAAAAGAATCCTTGCAAGCCTCTGTAGAAAACAAAAATAATGAGCCAACTATTATTGAACCTTTAGATTTGAATGGAGATTTATCTGAGGACTTACCATTAATAGTCAATGATGACTTACTTGAAAATCTTAGCTTGCCCATTGATATACAAAATGTGATTCCTACAATTTCATCTAAACCTCAAATATCTGCACGGACGGTAAGTGACGGCTACCAAATATCATTGACTTACTATGGAGATAAATTTGAAGTGAACATGATTGAAAATGTCGATCTTCCTAAAAATATTGATGAGTATAAAAGGACCAGGAACAAAATATGGGCCGACGAAGAAACTCTATTGATAAATGGTCATGATGCTTTTTATTCGGTTGATCAAAAGGAGATGCATCTTTTCACAAAAGAGAAATACTTCATTTTACATGGAGTTGAAAAAGAGCAGCTGCTTACGCTTGCCAGTTTGATTGATACCAAAAAACCTGTTCAGGAAATTGAATTAAAAGAATATGAAGAAGTAATTATGTATAATGCTGAGTTATCTGATATTAAACAAAAGGTATATCTGAAAACTGATTTTAATGAAAATTCGGAATTCCTTAAAGATATTGATACCCCTTTAATAACAGTACAAAAAAATGATTCAGCCTTTGCAATTCGACACCATTTTGCCTCTCCTACAGATTCTTCTGAATTAATGGTAGAACAACACTATAGTGAGAATGGAAATACCCATATTATCCAACAAATAAATCGAGATTATACATTAGAAAAAGAAGTTGAAATGAGTGATCGAAAACTATATTTGTTCAGCAACGGCCTCCATCATGTAGGATATTTCACATATCAGAACAATCTTTTTGAGGTCAGAACCATGAATTCCATTCCTTTGGAGCATCTACAAGAGATACTAAGTGGAATAAAACTAGCTGATTAAAATGTAAATTGGAGTAAGAAGATTTTCCGGCGAAAGCATGTGTAACAACTACAACACTCCTTGTTCCACTAACGGGTGCTTGAGCTGAAGAAGCAACCTCATAGTCACTCATTAATTTCTTTAACCCGATTGATGTGTTTATACTTTTTTACCTATGAAAACAAGCTGAGACCAATTCATATGCGAATTTGGGCTAAGTGTATTTTTATTGTATGACCGTTATGTCAAAATATAATTTTGATGAATATTCACTAATGCCTTTCCGGAAGGCATTTTCTCTAAAGATATTGACGATTGTTTACAGATAGCTAAACAGATTGTTAATTTAAATGATAAAAATCAATAATTAAAATAATCAACTTGGAACATCACCTTATTGAACTAACGGGTGCGTTGATCTAAGAAGGATTAACGCATTTTTTGTTGAACTTATTGTACTAACGCGGCAGGTTAGTTGAACAAGAAAAGTGAATGGAATAGAAAAAATAATATATTTGAGGTGTTCTAATGAGCCAAGCATCACCACAATATCATGCTTTTATAAAAGAGATATTGGAGCATCAAAAAGTATGGGCAATAAAAGATGAACAAGGTTTTCCTTCGCCAACAAATCCAAGTGGTGAAACAACAATGCCATTCTGGTCGTTACAATCAAGAGCTGAAAAAATTATAAAAAATGTTCCTGTATATAGTACATTTCAACTACATGAAATCACATTAGATGATTTCCTTAACAGATGGTTAACTGGTCTTGAAGAAGATGGATTATGTGTTGGGGTAAATTGGAGTGGAAAAAGAGCAATAGGCTATGATTTAAAACCAAAAGAAGTACTTGAACGAATTAAATATGAACGAGAAATAGAGTGATATTAAACTAACGGGTGCTTGAGTTGAAGTTCAGTGAGCTTATTGAACTAACTGGGCAGGTTAGTTGAACAAGATAAATTAGCAAATGGAAAGAGAGATGTCTTAATTTATGGGGAAATTTTTAAACATCTTTGTGTTTATAATGTACTTTTATGTTTTTTATACGTTGTCTGAGGAGTACTTAGGTTGGATTACGAGTCCTGATCACAATTTACTGTTACAGCTTATGTATCCACTTAGTATTGTTATGGTTGCAATCATTGCTACTGTGATATCAATTAAATACATAAAGAGAAATCAAAAATGATCATATACAAAAACATCTTTAACTAACGAAGTAGGTTAGTTCAAGAAGATAAAATCATTCATTTACCATAAAAAGGTGGAAATAAAAATGAATATTGATATAAATAAATCATTAGATGAATTAGAAGGGACAACTTGGGGAGAGCCAGATTTTCAATCAAGTTTAACACTTAGGTGTCACGAATTAAGAAAAAAGAAATTGAAAGACTTCTCT